>DASSOB010000031.1:0-208351 GCA_035701045.1 Sphingomicrobium sp.
GGACGAAGCCAGGATCCGCGAGCGCCGCGCTGTGCAACGTCGCTGGAGACGCGGGACGGCGCTCGAAACCATGCCGTCTCCGCCGAAAGATCGGAAAAGGCCGGGAGAAAGCACATCCCCCTCAAGAGGCCGTATTAGAAGTGCAAGATAAAGCGCAAACCGGCTTAACGCAGTTTTGACGCTATGTCTTTGTCTGCACATCGTTTTTTGGCGAGATTGTCTGTCTCCGGGCTGAGGCCGCCAGGAGACTGAGGGACCTTTCCGACGCACGGAACGGCTGATTTGCGCCGCTGGCTCGAGAGATACTTTAGCCGTCTGGCAGCCAGGCGCATATCCTCGCAGATGGCTGACAACGACGACAGGTTCGAACCACGGCTCGGGCGGATACGTAGCGGCGGCAGGGGACGCGGCGGCCGCCAACGCTCATTACAGTCGCAATTGATCGGCCGCATCGCGCGTGCCGGAGGGGATTGGCGAGGCGCTGCTTTTCCACCCGCTCCTGCGCGCCAAACCGGGCGATTCAACGCGCGTGGCCGCGGTCGCAAATTGTCGCGCCTCGGTGCGGGCTCGTCCGGCTGGTCGGTCGACCGGGTCTCCGGGATGCGCGTGCGAGCGCGGCGGGTGATGGTCAAAGCGCGCGTGGTGAAGCTCTCCCGCGCGAAGGCCGCGAGCGCCGCGCAGGCGCACCTGCGTTACCTGCAGCGAGATGGTGTCAGCCGCGAGGGCGAACACGGTCGCTTCTATTCGACCTTCGGCGACGATGTTGATGGGAAGGCATTCCTCGAACGCGGCGCCGGCGATCGCCACCAGTTCCGCTTCATCGTGTCGCCGGAAGATGGAGCCTCGTTCGACACGCTCCGGTCATTTACGCGTGAGCTGGTCGCGAAGATGGAGCAGGACCTGGGGACCACGCTCGACTGGGTCGCCGTCGATCATTTCGACACAGGGCACCCACACACCCACCTGCTTGTCCGTGGTGCGACCGAGGACGGGAAAGTGCTCAACATCGCCGGCGACTATATTGCCAGCGGGATCCGCGGCCGCGCGTCGGAGATCATGACCCGGTGGCTTGGACCGCAAAGCGAGCTTGAGGTCCGCGAGCAGCTCGAACGCGAGGTCGGTGCCGAGCGCCTGACCAAGCTCGACCGCGACATTGTTGCTCGAGCGGAGGATCACGTCGTCGACCTTCGGCAATCGGCGTGCTGGGACGGAGACGGCTCATATCAGCAGCTGGTCATCGCCCGCGCGCGGGAGCTCGAGCGGATGGGTTTGGCGGAGCGTGAGGGACCGCTCGGTTGGCGACTGGACCCGGCGCTCGAAGAGACGCTTGCGGACCTTGGCCGGCGCGGCGACATCATCCGAACCATGAACCGGGTCATGACTGCCGCCAAGCTGGACCGCCGGCCCGAACTTTACGCGATTAACCGCCACACTGATGCGGGTCCCATAGTGGGCAAGGTGGTGCATCGAGGTGCTGCCGATGATCACCACGACCGGCGTTACCTGGTCATCGACGGTGTCGACGGCCGCACCCATTATGTGGAGGTCGGGCGTGGGGCGGACGAGACGCCGATCGGCAGCGTGGTCAGCGTCCAGCAGGTCCGGCCGGCGTTAAGGCAAGCCGACCGCACGATCGAAGAGATCGCCCGTGCGAACGGCGGCCTGTACAGTCCGGAGAATCATCTCGCCCACGACGCTTCCGCGACTGAGGACTACGTTAAGGCGCACGTGCGCAGGCTCGAGGCGCTTCGCCGGAGAGGCGTGGGAGTAGAGCGGCAAACGGACGGGACGTGGGTCATTCCGACTGATCATGCCGACCATGTGCTTGAGTATGAAAAGCGCGCTGCGCGTGCTGCCCCCGTTCGGGTCCAGGTGCTTGCTATGCAGTCGCTCGAGCAGGAGGCGACTGTGTACGCCCCGAGCTGGCTCGACCCGCAGCTGCGTGGCGAGGACCAAGTCGAGGTCGCAAAGTACGGCTACGGCACCGAAATGCGGCAGGCACTGTATCGGCGCCAGCAGTGGCTCATCGAGGAGGGGCTGGCTGAGCAGCGCGGCGACCAGGTCTTGTACCGCCGCGACATGGACCAGCGACTGAGGCGCAGCGAGCTCCGAGTCACCGCTGCGCGGCTTAGCAAGGAGCTGGGCCTCGACTTCAGCGGCGAACCCGTTCCGGGCGAGCAGATTTCCGGCCTGGTGCGCCGACGAGTGAACCTCTCGTCGGGCAGCTTCGCGGTGGTGGAGAATTCGCACGAGTTTACGCTTGTGCCGTGGCGGCCCGTGCTCGAGCGTCGGCTTGGCCGCGAAGTTTCCGGTATCGTGCGGAGCTCGGGTGCGATCAGCTGGACCTTCGGTCGTGAGCGTCAGGGGCCAGAAATCGGCATGTAAGCTGACCGGTGTCGCGGAAGTGCTGCTCCCTGCGTCGGAGAGGCAGTCGTGTCGGCAGGCTGAAGGAGCCTACGAAGGGGATATTCCCGCTTTCGGCAAGGCTGGCATGAAGACGCAGAAAATTCGGCATCAGCTCTTTCTTACCAAGGAGCTCAGCGCCCGTCTGGATCGCATTGCCAGCGGGACCGGACGGGCGCGGTCCGAACTGCTGGTAGAAGCGCTCGAAGCGTGGTTGAACTGCCGCAACCCTATGGCGGCGGAGGAAGCACTTGGGGCGCGGCTGACGCGCTTCGAGCGACACATCGAAGCCGTGCGGCGCCAGCAGGGACTTCAGTGGGAAGTGCTGGCGCGAATGTTGCGGCACCAGCTCCTCGTCGGGGCGGGCTTGCCGCCGGCCGATACCGCAGCGCAATCGAGCGCGTTAAGAGCGTTTGAGGCATTTATCGACGAACTGGCAGACCGGTTGGCCGGCAAAGAGCCGGCACCAAGTAGCGACCCCGGTATTGCTAAAGTGAGACGGTTTCATTGAAACAATACGGCACAGCTGGGCCAAAAGGCGGCTGCTGATCTTCGCGAGGCGACCGGGCCGTTCGCACTTCGTGGCGAAAGCGGCACCCCTGGCATAGTCCGATGGCGCGCCTAGAATCGTCATAAGAGGCTTATCTCACCAGCCAGCTTGCGTAAGCCGCTACGTCGATCATTGGCACCGTCGCCATTCGTTGGAGTCTCGCTATGAGTTCCAGCAAAAAGGCGGTCGCAGGCTTGTTACCCGGGACCAGGATATTGCACCCCTCTTCATCGCATTTGAACCAGCCGTGCGCCGCAACGCAGCCAAGATCGATCCTTTGGTCGCCCTCAAGTCTGCCCAGCGCACTGGTAAGCGACTTTCCAAGAGGGGGCGACCAGGTACTTTCGAAACTCAAGAACCCGCCAAGGATTGGTCCTGCTAGCTTAGGCGGCGCGGAGCCTCTCGAATCCGGGATCGGAAGACTGGTGCGGTGGAGCTTTCGGACGCTGGCAATCTTCTTCCCGGCATATTGAATTTCCTTCGCTGTAACCGCCTGCTTGGCTTCGAAGACCGCGTAGATGCTTTCCGCCGGGAGAACGATCTGACCCTGATGATGAAAGATGGGAGGAGTATACTGGCGGTCGTAAACAACCACGTCTAGCTGCTCGCTGAACTCGCCCTTGCTGTCGCATACGAAAGCGCGGGACACCTTGTAGCGCTGCGGGAGATAATGGCTGAGAAGCTCAACCCAAACATTTTCCGCGGCATCGCCCTTCGCGACCGAATGTCCCCACGACCGCCGCGCTCGCGCTAGCTGCTCCGATACGGATTTATGAAGCTCCTCAAGGAGCGTTTCGAGGGTAAAGCCGGGCATGCCTACGACTGCGCTCCGTCGCGGAACGGGGGCGTCGGCGCGATGCTCTTCGCGAGTTCCAACGCCCGCTCGAAGGTGATTTGTCGATCGGGGTAGGCGTCAAGGACAATCGTCGGCAGCAGGCGCTGGGTCAGGTCGGAAAAGGTAAATCCCGGCGACTTCTTCGCCTTGCTCCCGGTCGCTTCGACCAGCGCATCCACTTCAGTCTTGCTGAACCCCGCTTCCTCGAGCGGTCCGTGGAGGACAGCGTGGCGCTGCACATCGGTGGGTCGGTCGAAGCGGAAGATGTCGGCGGCCCGCCTCAGTACGGCGGGATCGATCGCGGACATTCGATTGGTGCAAAGCAAGACTGCGGCTGGAAGTCGCTGGGCGGCGAGCCGGTCAACGCCCCGGATGAAGGCATTGACCCCTGCCCGGTCCTCATGATGCATCTGACTGTCTTCTCGACTTTGGGTCAGCGCGTCGGCTTCGTCGACCAGCAAAATGATCGCACCCGCCGCTTTGCCGTCGCGCTTCAACTTAGCGGCGGCATCGTGCGTAAGTTCGAACGCTTTTGAGACGAGCCGGGTGATTTCGCCAACCCTGCCTTTGCCGCGCGCCGCAAGGCTCATCGGAAAGAGAGTCACGGGAATTTTCTCTTGGCGGGCGACGGCATCGCCAACGGTCTCCGCAAGCTCCGTCTTACCCGAGCCGACGTCGCCGGCCAGGATTACGAGCGGCGGCCGCCGCTCCACGTAGTCGAGCAACACCTCGGCATGCGGGTGGAACTTGTCCGCCCACAGCCGCGGCCCTGCGGCATTGACGAGTATGCCGAGCATCTTTGTCAGCTGCTCTTTCGCTTCATCGATACCGACCAGCCGCGACAGCCGCCGCGCCGCATCCATGTCCGGATAGTCGAGGCGCCGATCGAACAGGTCGTTTAGCGTCAGGGCATCTTCGTCCATCAAATCCTCACGCTGCTTCGGCCGAGGCCGCGTCCGCCGGCGGAATAGCCAAGGTCATTGGCCCAATATCCCTGCTCAAGGCCGGGGGAGTCGCCGGTCGACCGCTGGAAGGGAAGCTCGGCCTCAATCCGTTCGCGCTCGGCGAGCGGCTTTAGAAACCAGCTTGCCGAATAACTCAGGAACGAGGCGAAGCTTGCGCCGACAATATTGACGCCGGGCCGAATCTTGCCTGGATCGTCGTCAGCTATCAGTTTGCCGGATACGGCGTGATAACGCACCGAGGCCGGAGTCCACAAAGCATTGCGCTTGAAACCGTAGACCACATAATCGACCGCTTCATGCTTCAGCAGGCCAACGAGCTCGGCTTCGAACTGATCGATCTTCATGTCGCTTGGATAATTGTAGAACCGCTGGAACCGTTTGAGATCGGTCGCGACCTTGGACGCGATGTGCCGCGCATGGGTGAGCGTAAACGTCTCCGTCGATGTCGTGGTGTAGCTGCTCATTGATCTTGTTCCTCAAACATCGAACGCCGGTCCGAAGACCTTTTGCCAGTAGCGGATCGTTTCGGTCTTGGTGATCGCGCGAAGCGCGCTGTCAACGGCATCCCCAGCATCTAGCGCCGCGTCGGCAATTCGAGCGCGATTCTCTGGCGAATAGAGCTTGGCGACATTGTTCTCGCAATTGACCGGGTCCCAGATCCGCACGGGATCGGAGGTCGAGGCGCAATTGGCAGGCGAATAATAATCGGAAAACGTGATAATCTTGGCGAGCCCATCGCCAGCCAGAAAGGTGAAAAAGCCCGACAACGCCTCGATATAATCGTCGAGGCGCATGCCGTTATCGGCGAGGTGAGCAAGGATGAGCTCAATCATGAAGGATTTGAAGCGGAAGTCGCTGTCAGTCTGCTTTTGAAGGCTAGCCCAATATTTGGCCAGCCGGACGACCTGCGCAAAATGCTTGGGGGCAGCGTCCTTCCGGCGTTTGATGAACTCAAGGTGCATAGGCACGCTTGTCATCAGCCGCGAGCCATCGTTCTGCGAAATGAGGTCTCCCCGCCACTGCGGGTCGTCATCATATAGGATTGGAACGATATCCACCTCATTGCCGGTAGCGATGAAGTGGACCGCGACCGAGTAAGTCTTCCGCTCAATCTGCGATGGCTTGAAGTTGGGAAAGGCGCGCTCGAGGCGCGTTGCCAACCAATCGATCAATTCACCGATCTGCTGTGGTGCCGTGTCCGATGCGACATAGCAGGCAACATCAATGTCGCTGGTCGATTTGAGGGCCGTCCCCTTGGCGAGGCTGCCAGATAGAAGCAGGCGCTTCAGCTCAAAATCCGGATGCTCATCCAAATAGGCCGACAGTCGATCGCGAAGGGTGTTCGCCTGTGAGCGCAGCTTCACCGCATCGTCACGTTTCAGATTGACGCGCTCATCGCCGAAGCGGGCTAGATCGGTGTGGCTGACATAATCCTTGCTCATGGAAACCCTCGCGTTGATGATTGGTATATAATAGCCAATTTTTAGCCAGTCAATATATATCTCGTAGCCATTTATTGTTGACATTAGACAATGGTTTCGCCACATTGGGAACCGGAGACGAGACAATGAAGCGCACCATGACCTTGAACCTAACCGATGCAGAAATGCGGGTGCTTGAGGACCTCTCGGAGCGGAAAGATCTCAGCAAGACTGCGGTCCTTCGGCAGGCGCTGCGTCTTTACCAGCGGCTCGATGCGCGCGTGGAAAAGGGCGACAAGCTCGTCTTTGAGAATGATGATACCAATGAAAAAGCCGAGCTCATGATCTTGTGAGCGATGACGGTTCGCTCATCTTCCTACTCGATGTTTCGACGGACGAGGCCGTCGAAGCCGAGCTCTTGTGCGAAGTCCAGGAATGCCACATCAACGACTGGATGGGGCTTTGGCAGCCGGCGATGGCCAAAATCCGTGCCGAGCTTACTGCCCGCGGCATCGCGAAAGAGAAGCTGCCCCAAAGTGGCCATTGGAACTGGGCGCGGAAGATCGACGAGGTCGACGGTCTCCTCGATTTTCGCTCCTTCTGCATCACCCTCAACAAAGTGACGCAAGGCCTCATGCGGACCGACATCAGTCAGATTTCCCAGGTTGGGAGGATCGATGGCCAAAAAGGAAAGCCGCTCGTCTATGTCGATTACCTCGAAGCGGCGCCGTGGAATTGCTCGTACCATGGCTCGCCGGTCTTATACCGCGGCATCGGTACCGCTCTGATCACGGCGGCCATCGGGCTCAGCCTCAAGGAGGGCTACAAGGGCAGGATCGGGCTTCATTCCCTGCCGCAGTCCAATGACTTTTATGCCAAGCTAGGAATGACGGATCTCGGCCCTGACGCCAAATGCCAGAATTTGCGCTATTTTGAGATGACACCCGAGCAGGCCAAGGACTGCTTGGGGGAGGAGTGACGACGCGATGAAATTCAAACGGTCGAAGGAGTGGTGGCTTGCCCGCGCGCGGGCCGAAGCCGACGTCCCGATCGCAGCGGGCGTTCCCGACGTCGACGAAGAAGATCTAGATGCATGCAAGTTTGTGGGCGAAGCTGGCGAGCCAGAGCTCGTCGACGCGCCCGCGGACTTCAGCCAATTCATTCACCTCATGCGCCGGGAGCGAGGCCTGTCGGTCGAGGATTTCGCGGACTTGGTTCACATCGATGTGGCCGAAGCCCAGCTTATCGAGGAGGATCCATTCTACTCGCCTGAGCCACGGACCGTTTATTATATCGCCCAGGCATTCAACGTCCCCCAGGCCGAGCTGAATTCCTTCGCTGGTGTCACCATCGCCAATGATTTCGAGCCGATCGCCGATCAGCTCCGCTATGCGGCCCGTTCGGAAAGCCGGAGCGCCCTGGACGATGAAGAGCTGGTATTGCTGAATGCGATCGTCGCTGTGCTGGAAAAGCGTAACGAACGGGTGGCCTAGTGAGGAACATCCTCCTTGGCCCGCGGACGATTGGAGACATTGACCACCAGGTTGATCGCATCCTGAAGGGCCTCGACAACCCCGAGCCTCCGCTGAAGCTCGAGCATGTGCGCGAGCTCCTGAAACTCGACCGCCAATATTATAGTGGCGATGACGATGGCTTCGTTCGCGAAGTATTCAGCCGCCTGAAGATCGCCGGCAAGCAGGTTTTTCTGCGCCCGACCCTCTTGAAGGAGGCAATCCAGCAACTCAGCCTCAAAGCGCTCTATCTGCCAGATTCACGGCGAATCCTGATCGATCAAGATGTGCCGCGGATCAAACATCGCTGGAATGAGGCGCACGAGATCGGTCATGGGATCATTCCCTGGCATGAAGGCATCTTATTCGGCGACGACCGTCAGACGCTGACGCCGGAATGTCACGACATCATGGAAGCGGAGGCCAATTATGCAGCTGGTCAGCTACTGTTCCTGGGCCATCGCTTCCGCGATGAGGCTCTATCCGCACCGCCGTCGATCGGAATGGTGACGTCGCTCGCCAAGAAGTTCGGTAATACGATCACTACGACACTCTGGCGCTATGTCGAGGAAGCCGAGGATGGAAGGCCTATGGTCGCGCTAGTCACCGGCCATCCCCATCCGAGCCGGCGTAAGGAGGATTTCGATCCTGCTAGTCCATGCCGCTATTGTATCCAGTCTCCCTTATTCAAAGAAAATTTTGGGCGCCTCGCCGACATCGACCTGTTCGGGATCATCGTCGGCTACTCCGGAGCGCAGCGGGGCGGGAGCCTTGGCGTGGCCGAGATCCCGCTCGTCAACGACGAGGGCGAGCACCACATCTTTAAGTTCGAGACGTTCTTCAACGGCTACGAAGCGCTGACCCTCGGAACGTGGCAAAAGCACGAGCCAGCCTGAGTTAGATTCTCGTGCGGGAGCCAGCGCGGCCGGTTCGGCGTTCAAAGCCGGCGCACGCAGCCATGGACCGCGCAAGTTGGGCTTCGGCCGGTCGGCGACCGTAATCAGTTGCCCGACTACCTAGACGACCACTCTAGCCACTGCATGAGGTTGCGATCGAACGTTATTCATGACGCCATTTGTCCCGGCCGGGCCCGACGTCCCGGACGCGCTCGATGTGACGCGTAGCGCCAGGGTTCATTTCCTTTGCGCGATCAATCGCTTCCTTTTGCGTATCGGTGACAGCGCTGGCTCGATCCGCGTTAGGTTTCAGAACCTTGTACTTCCCGTCGTCGCGGCGCTCGATGAAATACTCCTCTTTCTTTGCCATGAAATAATTCACCTTCCCACTCGTTCTCTGGACCCTTTTCCATTTAGCACTCGACATCGGTCAGTGCTAACGTATTCGTTTTGTTCTTTCTCGAATTCCTCGGAATAGCAGCGGAGATTCTGGGGGCGCCGTGCTTTCGACGGGGCGTATCATATTAAGGGAGCAGCAGAGTGTCGGGCCGTTATCAGCACAGCATACCGCGGGCCGTTCTGCGTGAATTTCAAATCGCAGGCGTGCGCGGTGAGCAGGTCCACGTCTACCGGCGCGACAGTGATTTCCCGCAGGCGATCGGCCGCGCCTCAGCCGAGCGCGACTTCTTCTCGTCGCCCCATCCGGACGGCGCGCCGACACTCGATGACGACATGACGGACTTCGAGAACGGCCCGTTCAACCGAGATTGGCAGTTGCTGATCACTCGGCCAGCAGGCGCGATCGACGCGGCGCTGGCCGCGCGCGTCATCAATCACCTCGTCGGACGAACTCACCATCTGCGCGGCGTGATCAAGTCGGGCGCCAGCGCCATGGGCGAGCTAGTCCAGCAGGTCTTCGGCAATGGTGAGTTCCTGCGCGGAAAATTCGCGATGGATCAGCCGCGTCCTACCGCCGCGTTCAAGGAGATGATGCTGGAGCAGCTGAAAGATTCGTCACTCAGCGCGATCGGGATACCGCCCGCGGCATTAGTCGGCCTCTGCCACATCTTCCTGAGGGAGAATGGCGAAAACATCGCTGGCACGGTTTCTTCGGCTGCTTCGAAGATCGCGGACAAGTTTATCGGCTCCGCCGCAACGGTCGCGCGAGACGCTCACGTCAAAGGCCTCACGCAGTCGCTTAGTCCCGCGGCCCGGTTTGATTATTTGTCCGCGCTTGAGTGGCATATTGTTGAGGGAAACGACGCGCCGTTCATCCTGCCCGACTATGTCTGCCTCGGCTTTGACCAGGACGGGCGCGCGGGGTCGCTGTTCGACATCGGCGGCGAAGAGCTTGCCGGCGCATACATGCCGCTATCGCCGTCGCGCATGCTGGTTGGGCGAAAAGGGGAGGGCGCGTTCGACCTTTCGCGGTTCAACGACGTTGCGGCGCCTTTCTGCTTCACAATGTTCGTCTCCAATCAATCTAGCGATGCACTAGAAGGGCTTGCCACTACCATCGGAAGTTCGGCACTGACGCGAATTGAAGAGGGGCTTGCCGAGGCGGCGTCCGAGATCCGGGCGGATATCGACCGACCCGGCGACATTGCCGCCGCCGTCTCGGATTTTCGGCCAGCCGATATTGACCGGCCGTCCGCGACCTTGCGTTCTGACTGGCTTGAGAAAGAACGCGCCGAGCGGCTCGCCAGCCTGCTTGCACGTCTCCTCGCGATCTCGTCCGATCGCTTCGACCTTCGTCGCCTGTTCGATACGCCGTCAGATTATGCCGTAGCGGTCAAGGAGGCCACTGGCATGGACGTAGTGGGCGATTCGGAGGGCCTTGGAGGGGACGCCTTCAACGTCTTCTTTGAGGATGGCGCCGTTCACATGCTTCTTCATCCGCGCACCATCGAGTTGCTGTTATCCGACGATATTCCGACGATGACGGAGGGCATTTCGACGATCATGCCGCAGCTCGCGCACATCGGCGCCTCGACCCTATTGCAGCGGGTGTTCGACGGCCAGGAACGGGTCGGTGAAGCGCACGACCAGATGATGATCGCAGCGGCCGTTCATTGTTGGATCGCTTACATCGTCGGCCTGAACTCAAACTTCTCTGGAGCCGGCGCTCAACAATCGGTCGAGTGGCTTCCTCAGGCGCTGGCAGAGATGCCGGAGAAGCTGAAAGCGCTCAAAGCCCGTTTTTCTAGCCAGGAGTTGGCCGACGATTTGCTCAACGCCGCGATCCTTCATGTTGCTGCTGTGCTGGCAACGGCGGGAGAGGCCGCCGCGGCCGCGATCACCGGATCAGGCAACCTCGCTAGCCTCTATCCACGGCTTTCCGAGCTCAACTTGATCCGATGGTTCGAGCTGCTGCGCTCCGATCTCGCCCATATCTGGGTGCCCGGTGATCCTTATCCGCCGTCCGAAGCTTTCCTGGTTCTCGATCGCCACCTAGAGCGGCTGCTCGCGATGGGCGGGATATTCTTGTGGGAGCAGGATGGGCGCGCCAATTACTGGATCCTCGATTGGCTAGCGCAACCGGCCACCGCCTAGGCTCTGTTCGGTTGGAGGCCCAAGAGGGTCGTCGCAGTTTTCCGCCACGCGCGATCCCGCGATGTGACGCGGACTGGAGCTGTTCACGTCCGATACCGACCCATTGGGTCTCACCTAATCCGATGCGATTGGTGGGGCTAAATGTGGAGCCAGAATTATTGCGGAAGTAGAAAGTCTAATCATTACAGCCGTTTACGGTTGAGTTTGGGAAACCTCCCGCTCCGCTAATGAATTTCTTCAACGCAGTGAAGGCCAGTAGGCGCGCGACGATAGAAATTTGCCGGTCTTGAACCGGGCAGGATCGCGACGGTTCGGATGTGCTCTTGAACTGCAGTGATAAGCTATATTCCGTTAACTGCGTTCGATTGCTACGAGTTAACAACGGTCGTCGATAACGGCTCCGCTCGCTTCGGGTGGATAAGGAGAAAGTCATGCGCTTCTTGGCTATCGGTGTCGCTTTGATCGCTCTTTCGGCGACTGCCTCCGCGCAAGTTTACGTCCACGGCTACACGAAGAAGGACGGCACCCATGTCGCTCCGCATTACCGCTCGAACCCGGACGGCAATCCATACAACAATTGGTCCACGAAGGGGAACGTGAACCCCTACACCGGCCAAGCCGGAACGAGGAATCCCTACAGCAGCCCATACAGCTCCTACGGAAACTCGTACGGAAGCACCTATAACCCCTATGGCAGTTCGAACAGCTACGGTAACTCGAATAGCTCTTACGGGAACACCAATCCCTCTTACGGCTACTCCAGCCCTTACTCATCGACATCAAACCGGAATGGCTCCTCGGCGACGTGCTACCTCCCGCCTTGTTGATCGACGTGAGCCTTCGATGATTGGCTTAGGGAGGGCGCAGCAATGAGGTTCTGGAGCATCGTCGCGCTCGTCGGCTTCGCCCTCCTCGGGTTCAACGCTCCTACGCTGACGCCGACGCTCTCACATGCGACAGCGGAGGCTCGCCCAACGCAGCACGCAACGTGCGGAGCGGATTACTATCGCAACTCGGATGGAAGGTGTGTTCACCGGCCCGCTCGCGCGCGATCTGCACCGCAAGATGCAACGGCCCGGTGCCGTGATGGGACTTACAGCTTTAGCCAACATCGACGGGGAACGTGCAGTCACCACGGAGGTGTAGAGGAGTGGCTTTGACTCTCCTCGGTCCAACGTCGAATCAATGATCCCGCAATCCGCCGTGACAGAGGTGGGGAACGCAGCCTGCCCGGCCAGGGCGGACGGTTCGGCCGGGGTCCGGTCCCGGTAACGGGCGCGGTCCCGCCTTTTCAGGCGTGATGAACCGCCTTGACGACCTGATAGCTCTCCAGGCCTTCCTTGCCGCCCTCGGAGCCAAACCCCGAGTCTTTCACGCCGCCGAACGGCGCGTCGGGGACGCTGATCGCGAAGGTGTTGATGCCGACCATGCCGGCTTCGACGAGATCGCCGATGAGATTGCCGCGGCGTCCGTTTTCGGTGAAGGCGAAGGCGGCGAGACCGTAGGGGAGGCGATTGGCTTGCTCGATTACTTCCTCGAACGTGTCGAACGGGCGTGAGACGGCGACCGGGCCGAAGGGCTCGTCGTTCATGATGTTGGCTTCGTTGGGAACGTCGGCGAGCAGCGTCGGCTGGAAGAAGAAGCCGCTGTCGCCGCGCTCGCCGCCGGCCATCACGCGAGCACCCTTGGCCTTGGCGTCGGCGACCAGGCTTTCGATCGCTTCGGGACGCCGGGCGTTGGCGAGCGGGCCCATCTTCGTGCCTTCCTCGAGGCCATTGCCGACCTTCACCTTGGCCGTGCGCTCGGCGAAGCCATGCACGAAGGCGTCGTAAATGCCTCGCTGGACGTAGAAGCGGGTGGGGGAGACGCAGACCTGGCCGGCGTTCCGGAATTTCTGCGGGACGACCATGTCGAGCGTCTTTTCAAGGTCGCAATCGTCGAAGATCAGCACCGGCGCGTGGCCGCCCAATTCCATCGTCACGCGAGTCATGCTGTCGGCGCAGAGGCGCATCAAATGCTTGCCGACGTTGGTCGAGCCGGTGAAGCTGACCTTGCGGATGACGCGGCTGGCGATGAGCGTGCGGCTGATGAGGTCCGGAACACCGAACACCGTTTGAAACACACCCTTTGGCAGACCCGCGTCGTCGAGCGCTTTGGCCAGCGCCTGGCCGCAGCCCGGCGTTTCCTCCGGCGGTTTCGAGATGACCGTGCAGCCGGCGGCGAGCGCCGCGGCGACCTTCTTGGCAAGGAGGTAGATGGGGAAGTTCCAGGGGGTAAAGGTCGCGACCGGCCCGACCGGTTCGTGGACCACCCGCGACAGCTGGCCCGCGGGGCGGACGAGGGTGCGGCCATAGTCGCGCTTGGCTTCCTCGGCATACCAATCGAAAAATTGGGCGGAGCCCAGCACCTCGGCCCTGGCTTCGGCGAGGACCTTGCCTTGTTCGCGCGTGAGGGTCGTGGCGATCGCGTCGGCGCGCTCGCGGATGAGCTTGGCGGTTCTGTGCAGGATGGCGCCTCGCTTCTCGACGTCGGTCGAGCGCCATTCGGGCCAGGTCCGTTCGGCGGCGGCGAGCGCTTCGTCGAGGTCGGCCTTCGTCGCCAGCGGGAGCTCGGCGATCGGCTTCGCGTCGACGGGGTTGACGACGGTGAGGCGCTCGCGATCTTCGCCCGACTTCCATACGCCGTCGATGAAGAGCTTCAGGTCGGCTCCATGATCCATGTTCAAGAGTCCGTCCGTTCCGCCGGCCTTTTCAGCAGGCTCGAACTCGCCAGTTCGAACGGCAATGTTCGGGCGCCGCGCCAATCCCTCATTGTGCTCGTGGCTCCGCCGCCGGCGGCACGTCCATTCCCGGATTGCGGTCGAAGAAGTTGAACGGCCTCAGCTTGAAGGAGTGCCAGAGGCCGGGCATAACCGGCCAATCCTCGGCGCGGGTCTGGTGGTGGAAGCCCAACGTGAACCACAGCACCAGGTCCTGGTTTTTGATGGACTCCTGGTTCGCAACGAACACCGGCAGCCCTTCCACCTTGCGGTTCTGGTTCGGGTAGACACCGGCGGCGAATAGCTCGTCGGGATGATAGCGGGTGACCCAGAAGGACGCGCCCGAGAAAGCGGCGCGCTGCTGCTGCGGCTCGTCGTCGCTGAGGATCGAGATATCGGAATGGCCGGGCGCCAGCTGGAAGCTGGTCGGATTGCCCAGCGCGTTGACCTGCTTCTCGCTCTCGAAGCGGAAATAAGCAGGTTCGTGCATCGGTCCAAAGGCGCGCTCGGTGTCGACGGTCGAGCGCTCGACCTGCCAGATGCTGCGGCGAAGCGGGTTGTTGGACAATGTCCTGGGAACGAACTTGTCGACGACCATGCGATTGTTCTGCCCGTCGACGTCGAGGTCGACCCGGAAGCTCATGAAATGGTCGTGGTTCACGCCGACCAGATTCGGCGCGATCAACGTACCGTAAGCCGTATCTTCCTTTGCCGTCGCATCGCGCATCGTCTTCGCCGCGACCGCCTTCGTCGCGTCGATCCCGTAGGCGCCGACGCGCACCTCGATCTCGCCGCGACGGTTGAACACCCAGTCGAGCAGATAATCGTAATTGCCGACCTCCGGCGCCATCCGGACCACCAGCTCGACATTGGGACGGCTCTCGTGCGACTGCGTGAACACCTCATAATGGCGCCACAGCGGGTCGCCGGTGTCGCGCTCGAACACGCAGACGACATTCTTCAGTGTAAGCGGCTTGCCATGATCGTCGGAGATCGTCGCGTCGAGGAATTTGGCGTTGGCGGGGCAATCCGACCCGGCCTTCAGCGGCGACGACAGCGCGCCGAAGCCATATTCGCCGATGTCCATATAAGCGCGGTATGCCCAGGTCCTGCTTGGCTCCATATAAGGAACGAACATCTCGGACGTGTTCATCTGATAGGCGACCTGCCGGACCCGGTCGCCGTCGCGATAGGTCACACGCGAGATGATTGGGCCGACGCGCTTGTCGACCCTAAGGTGAAAGCTCCATTTGTCCCAATTGATCATCGACCCGTTGATCGTGAAATTGTCGCCCGCGGGAGACACCATCTCGACCGGCCTGGTATCGCGGCGAGTGCTCGTCGCGGGGTCGTAGGCGCTCGACGGCACCTCGGCGGGAACCGGCACGACGCCGAGGTCGATCACGTCGAGCACCTTGCGATTGTGGACGTCGACGACGGCGAGGACATTCTCGATCGGGCGGCCGTAAATGTGATTGACCGCGCCCGCCGTATCGAAGCAGGGCACATTGAGAAGCCGAAGGCCGCGATAGCGCTCGTCGACCACCGGGCCCACGGTGAGCGGGGCGCAGATGATCTTGTCGTAATTGCTGTAGCCGCGCTTGCGCATCGCGGCCTGCCAGCGCTTGTCGGCCTTGACCATCTCGCTGGCACCGAGGAATTCTTCGAAGAGGATCGGCGACTGGCGGTCCTTCACTTCGTCGTCGGACAGGATCTGGCCCGAGGTGAGGTCGACGACCGCTTCATGGATCGAACCGCCGCGCAGATAGGTCGCGCGGGCGAGTCGCTCGAACCTCTGGCCGGGAGTCCAGGCGAGCACCGATTGTTTCGAATTCTCGAAAAGCGTGATGATCGGGTAGCGGGTTTCGGCATTCACCCGCTTCGCAGCGGTCAGTATCTCGACCGTGCGGTTGATCTCGGCGCCGGTCAGCGCGTCGAGCGGGTGCGTCGGCACATCCGCCGCGACCACAGGGGCGGCCGCCGCCGCGAGCGCGATCGCCACTGCCGAAGACATCAACCACCGAGTCATCGCTTCACCTTTCCAATGCGCCGGCCGGGCGCTGCTGATACCGGCCGGGAGGTGGCAAGCCGTTCGCACCGCGCCCTGACGGATGCAATCGCGCGCGCCGCGGCCCGGGTCCAGACTTTGCTCCTGACGGAATATGCTTCCTCCCGGGAAGATACTTAACAGGTTAACTTGATGGCGGGCAAGCCGCGACGTACAATCGCGCGGCGATGAGCCTCTACGCCCTCCAGAAGCTGATCTACGAGCTCAACCGCGACCCCGCGGTTCAGTCTGCTTTCACTGCCGATCGCGAGGAAGTGATCGGTCGCTATCGCCTGACCGGAGAGGAATCGGAAGCGATGCGCGGCGACGACATCGGCAAGCTCTACATCCTCGGCGTCAACGGCCAGATCCTGATGCATTTCGCCGCCTGGCGGGGGCTCGCGTGGGACGAATATATCCAGGCGATGAAGGACGCGCTGGCGGAACATGGCCAGGTGCGCGGCGGGCTCTATGCGGCGGTCGACGAGGGCAAGGGAGGGGCGGTATGAGCCTCGTCTTTGCCGGCATCATGAGCCACGGGCCCGGAATGACGGCGCGGGCCGACCGCGCCGATCCAGCCGTGCGCGATCCCTTCTTCGCCACGCTCGACCGCATGCGCGCCGCGCTCGAGGACAGCCGTCCCGACGCGATCATGGTCATCGCCGCGGAGCATTTCGCCAATTTCTTCATGAACAACATGCCGGCTTATTGCGTCGGGATGGCCGAGGAATATGAGGGCCCGGTGGAGAACCCCGAATGGCTGCGGATCGGGCGGCGGACGATAGCCGGCAATCCCGATCTGTCGCGCAGGATCATCGCCGGGGCCATGCGGCGCGTCGATCTCGCTTATGCCGAAGAGTGGAAGTTCGACCATGGGATCATGGTCCCGCTGAACTTCCTCACCCCCCGGTTCGATCTGCCGGTGATACCGGCCAACATCAACTGCCAGGGTCCGCCGCTGACGCCTCTCTCGCGTGCCTATGAGTTCGGGCGCGCAATCAGGGAGGCATGCGATGCCCTTCCCGAGCGCATCGCATTGGTCGGCACGGGCGGCATCTCGCATTGGCCCGCCACTCCCAATTCGGGGAAGATCAACGAAGCCTGGGACCGCGAATTCCTCCGCCGGTGGACGCGCAACGACAAAGCGGCGCTCACCGCCTACGGCGACGAAGAAATTCTGCGCGACGCCGGCCAGGGCGGGTTCGAGATCCGGACATTGATCGCCGTTGCCGGCGCGTGCGAGGGCCATGCCGGAGAGGTCTGGTTCTGCGAGCCGATACCGATTTTTGCGACCAGCGGCTTTGCCGGCGTGATGGAGGTTGGCGAAGCAAGGGCCGCCGAGGCCGCCTGACCGGCGGCGGCGCCTCAGGCGCCGAGCTTCGGAATCTTATGCGGTCCGAGCCCGATCGCGACATTCTTCGTCTCCATATAGAAGTCGAAGCTGTAATCGCCCCCGTCGCGGCCGATCCCGCTGGATTTCATTCCTCCGAACGGTGCCGGGAGGTGCCGGACATTTTCTGAATTGACCCAGACCATCCCGGCCTCGATTGCCTGCGCGACGCGGTGCGCGCGCCCTGCGTCTCCGGTCCAGACGTAACCGGCCAGCCCATAATCGACGTCGTTGGCTTTCGCGATCGCGTCCTCTTCGTCCTTGAATGGAATGGCTGTCAGGACCGGTCCGAAGATTTCCTCGCGCGCGATGCGCATCTCCATGCGCGCGCCGGTGAACAGGGTCGGCTGCACGAAAAAGCCGCTGGCAGCCGGATCGTAACGCGCGCCGCCGCAACGGATGCTGGCGCCTTCGCTGCGCGCGACATCCATATAGCCCATGACCTTCTCGAAGTGGCGCGGGTGAATGAGGGGCCCGACTTCGGTCCGCGGATCGAGCGGGTCGCCGACGCGCAGCCGGCGCGCTCGTTCGGCGACGCGGTCGACGAATTCATCGTGAATCGATTCCTGGACCAGAAGCCTGCTCGAGGAGGTGCACCTTTGCCCATTGAGGCTGTAGATCATGAACACCGCGGCATCGAGGGCCCGGTCGAGATCGGCGTCATCGAATATGACGACCGGGTTCTTGCCGCCGAGCTCGAAATGCACGCGCTTCAGCGTTGCGGCGCCCTGGCGCATGATCGCGCTTCCGGTACCCGACTCGCCGACGAAGCCGATTGCCTTGATGTCGCGATGCTCGGTGAGCGCGCGGCCGGCCCCCTCGCCGAGGCCGTTGACGCTGTTGAACACGCCGGCGGGCAAGCCGGCTTCGTGCGCAATCTCGACCAGCAGCCGCGCGCTATAGGGACTCCATTCGGCCGGCTTGTGGACGACGGTGCAGCCGGCCGCCAGCGCCGGCGCGATCTTCCAGGTCGACAGCATGAACGGCGTATTCCACGGCGTGATCACACCGACCGGCCCGATGGGTTGCCGGATTGTGTAGTTGAGATGCCTGAGCGTGGGCAGGGCAAGGCCGTTCCGGGCGTCGGGCGCCCGATCGGCGAAGAACCTGAAATTCTCCGCGCCGCGGAGCGCGGCCTTGCTCATGAACCGCAGCGGCTGCCCGGTGTCGAGCGATTCGACGAGCGCGATCTCCTCGGCGCGCTGCTCGATCGCATCGGCAATGGCATGAAGGATCTTGCGGCGTTCTTCGCCGCTGGTGACGGACCAGGAAGCGAAAGCCCGCTTCGCCGCCGCCGCGGCCGCGGCGATGTCGCCGGCGGTTCCCGCAAGCGCTTTGCCGACCGTCCCGCCGGTCGAGGGGTCGAGGACCTCAAAGGGCTCGCCTCCTGCCCCGGAGGTCGGCTGACCGTCGATGAAATGTCCGAGAGGGTGCGACGCCAGGCGCGCGACATGCTCAAGGGCTTTCTCCCGGTTCGCGCGCGCGACGGACTCCGGCGGATCGGAAGGCGGCGATGCTGCTTCATTCATTCGCCAGCTTCCTTCTTCTTCTTCAAAAGCTCATGCAGATTGTTCTTGCGCCACGCCAGGTCCGGCGGGATTTCCTCGAGCTCGAACGACAGCGCGAGCGGCCGCGACCGGTAGAGGCCGTCGGTGAAGTCGCAAAGCGCGGCGAAGATGCGTTCCCCGGCGTTCCGCCGGGTCTCGATGTCCCGCCCGGAGCCGATGCGCACAACCATATGGATGTAGCCGGCGTCGGGATCGCCGTCGGCGATGCGATAGTGCGTCCGCGCCTCAGCCCTCGTCCGCACGCCGCCGAGCGGGAAAATGCCGGTCGCAAGAGCGGTCTCGTGGATTCGGTCGACCAGCGCCTGTATGTCGAGCATCTTGCCGAGGTTCGCTGAATATTCGATGTTGAGATGCGGCATTGACCTCTCGCTGTGCGGCTGTTTAACATGTTAATTATCAACCGGCGTCTAGGCACGCAAGGAAGCTTTTCATGAACATCGGCAGGCTCAAGGGATCAATTCCGCCGCTCATCACCCCGTTCCGCGGCGGGCGGGTCGATTATGACGCTTATGCGGCGATGGTCGAGTTCCAGATCCGCGAAGGATCGCATGGCATTCTCGTCAATGGCACGACGTCCGAGCCTGCCTCGCTGACGCTCGACGAGCGCAATCGCCTCGTCGATTTGGCGATCGAAACGGCCGGAGGGCAGGTGCCCGTCGTCGCCGCCACGGGCTCGCAATCGCTGGCGGAAACGGAGGTGCTGACGGACCACGCCGTGCGCGCCGGTGCCGACGCCCTGCTGATCGTCACGCCTTATTATTCGAAGCCGCCGCAGCGCGGCCTGATCGATTATTATCTTCACCTTGCGGCGAGGCACGACCTGCCGTGGATGGTCTACCATATTCCCGGACGGGCGGCGGTTTCGGTGACGCTCGATACCTTCAAGGAGCTGAAGGATCGCTCCTCGACCTTCGTCGGCATGAAGCACGCCGCGAACGATCTGGGGTTCGTCACCGAATGCCTCGGCGAATTTGGCGGCGACTTTCGTATATTCGTCGGCCTCGAGGAATTGTCCTTCCCGATGATGGCGATCGGCGCATGCGGACTGATGAATGCGGTCGGAAATCTGCGCCCGCGCGTGCTTTCGCAATTATGCGAAGCGGTCTGGGCCAGCGATATTCCAGCCGCCCGGGCGCTTCATGACCGCCTGCTCGAGATCAACAAGGCGATCTTCTTCGACACCAATCCGATCCCGATCAAATATATGATGAAGCGTTTGGGGCTCATTCCCGAGAACGAGCACCGGCTGCCGATGGCGCCGGCCACGCCGGATCTCGAGCGGCGCCTCGACGGAGTGCTCGAACGCGCAGGGCTGCTGGCGGCCGCAGCGGCGTGAAGCTCGCGAGGGTCGAATTTCAGGGGACAGCGCGCTGGGCCGCGATCGCCGATGGCGGCGCCTTCGATCTGACGCCGCTCCTGGGCATCGCCGCCGATGGCGTGCACCGGTTGTTCGAGGATGGCGGCATGCGCCGCGCGGAAGAGCATGTCGCCGGCCGCTCGCCCGACATGAGCCTCGATGCGCTGACCTTCGCTCCGCTCCTCCCGGCACCCGAGAAGATCATCTGCGTCGGCGTGAACTACCACAACCGCAACGAGGAATATCGCGACGGTTCGGAGCTGCCGAAATTCCCAAGCCTGTTCATGCGCGCCCCGACGTCCTTCACGGCGCACGAGCGGCCGCTCGTGCGCCCCCGCGAGAGCGAACAACTCGACTATGAAGGCGAGATCGCGATCGTCATCGGGCGTGGCGGCCGCCGCGTCGCCCGCGACCGTGCGACGGCGCATATCGCCGGCCTCACGCTCATGAACGAAGGGACGATCCGGGACTGGGTCCGCCACGCCAAGTTCAACGTGACCCAGGGCAAGAATTTCGACCGCACCGGTTCGATCGGCCCCTGGATGGTCACTTCGGACGAGATCGGGGATTTCGGCGCGCTGGCGCTGCAGACCCGGGTCAATGGAGAATTGCGGCAGGACGACACGACGGCGAACTTGATTTTCTCCTTCGCCGATCTGATCGCTTACATCTCATCCTTCACGACGCTGAAGCCGGGCGACATCATTTCAACTGGAACTCCGCCCGGCGCGGGCGCTAGGGCCGATCCGCCGGTCTATCTGAAACCGGGAGACGTGATCGAAATCTCCTCGCCGGCGATCGGGATGTTGCGCAACGGAGTGACGGATGGCTGACGAAAGCTCGAGGCGGCTGACTGCGGCAGGCCGCACGATGCGACCCTTCGAGCAATCGCTGCCGATGGCGCTGCTGCGCGCGCGCGAGGCGGTGATGCGGGGCTTTCGCCGGGTGCTTCGCGAGCATGGCCTCAACGAGCAGGAGTGGCGCATCATCCGGGCGCTGAAAGAAGTCGATCGCATCGACATCGGCGAGCTCGCCGAGCGCGTCTTCATCCTGAAGCCCAGCGCCACCCGGACGGTGAAGAACCTGCAGCGCCGCAACCTCGTCAACCGCGATAAGTCGGCGAGCGACCAGCGCCGGGCGTATATCTCGCTGACGCCCGAAGCGCGCGAATTGTTCGATCGGCTCGCACCGAAAAACGAAGCGGAATATTCGCGCATCACCGAGGCGATCGGCGGCGGCGATATGAAGCGGCTGTACGAACTGTTGCGGCTGGTGACCGAGCGGCTCAACGGCAACGGGCGCGGCTGCTAGCCGCGCCCCTTTTCTTAGAAGCCGAAGCGCAGCGTTGCCCCGAACTGACGGGGAGGCGCGTACATTTGCTCGACGAAGCCGAGGAGCCCGAGGTCGAGGTTGTAGACCTTATACTTGGAGCTGGTGAAATTCTTCACCCACAAAGTTCCTTGCCAGCGCTCGTCGTTCGAGCTCAGCGAGATGGAGGCGTTCCCGACTGCATAGGCCTTCTGGAACGATACTTCCGAGTTCGTCCCTTCGAGGAAATGCTTGCTCGCGTAGCGGCCGTCCACCTGGAAAGCGAGCGTGCCGATGGACATCGGCACGAGATAGCGCGCGAGCGCGTTGAGGCTGACGTGCGGCGCCTGCGGAAGCTCGGCATCTGCGGTGCCAGTACCGGGGAAGACCGCGGGCACGAACTCGACATTGGAGTCGAGGAACGAAGCGCCGAGCGCGACATCGAGGTTGCGCAGCGGTCGGCTGAACAGCTCGATCTCGCCGCCCTTCACCGTCGCATCCGAATTGGTCACCTGCGGCTGCAGGTTGGTGAGCGAGAATGCCTGATAGTCGTGATAATCATAATAAAAAGCGGAGAGATTGAGCCGCGTGCCGGGCGCGATCGTCGACTTCATGCCGATTTCGTAAGCGTCGAGGACTTCATTCTTGTGGCGGAAATCGGCGAGCGTAACCGACGGCGAAGGCGACCAGTTGCCGCCCTTGATGCCGCGATTGTAGGACAGATAGAATAAGAGATCGCGGTGCGGCTTGTAGTTGAGCTGGGCGCGGGCAGCGACGTCGCCATAGTTGATCCTGTCGTCGCCGGCGAACTGCGGATTGGCGGCGATCTGCTCCGCATAATCGAAGAGCACGCCGCCGTTCGGCACGCCCTGGTCTTCCATGTTGAAGCCCAGGGTGGTGAACTTGATCTTCTTATGGTCCTGCGACCAGCGCAGCCCGACGATGCCGGTGAGTTCCGGCGTGAAATCATATTCGCCCTGCCCGAAGACCGACCAATTGTTGGATTTGAGGTCGGTGAGGCCCTGGATTCGGCCCTGGGGCGATCCGGTGATGCCCGGGCCCGATGCGTCGAATTCGCCGTCGAAGTCCATGTCGAGAACATAGACTCCGGCCTGCCAGCGCACGCGCGGACCGTGGCCCGAAAGCCGTGCTTCGTGCGACCATTGACGGTGGTGCGCGATGGTCTGGAAGGGGAAGAAGAACAGCCCGCCGCCGGCGTCCTCGAGATAATTTTTGTCGAGTTTGCTGTAATTGCCGATGTAGGTGAAATCCATATTCCCGGAAATCTTGTGCGTCAGCTTCGCGGTCAGCGACTGGACCTTGCGGTCGAAGCCGGTGTGCATGTCCGAAGCATGCTTGAACACGCTGCCCGTGATCGGCGGGCCGGGATTGATCCCGAGGCCGGTGTTCGGATCGGCTTCGGCGAGCCGGACCAGATATTGCCCGGTGGGGACGTCATTGTCCTTGGAATAGAAACCGGTGACGCTGAGCAGCGTGTCCGGGGTGATGTCCGCCTGGACGTTGGCGCGGAATGCATAGCCGTCCGCGCCCTGGCTGGTCCGCCCGGTCGCCTGATGGGGCGAGCTGCTCCCAAAAGGATCCGGATTGAATCCCGCCTTCATCCAGCCGTTCGACTTCGTCCAGAAACCGGCGACGCGCGCGCGCAATCCGGGCGTGAGCTCGCCGCCGATAGCGCCTTCGAGCTTGCGCGTTCTGAAATCCGCCAGCTCGCCTTCGATATAGCCGTTCAGATGCTTTTCGGTGGCGGCATGGCTGAGGAACTGGATGAGGCCGCCGGTTGCATTGCGTCCGAACAGCGTGCCCTGCGGGCCACGCAGCACCTCGATCCGCTCGACGTCGAACATCGGCAGACCGAGCGCATTCATGCTCCCGACGTAGACATCGTCCATATAGACCGCGACCGGGGCCTCGAGATTGTCCTGAAAATTGTTCTGCGAGATGCCGCGCAGGTTGAACGTGGTGAATGCGGGCGTCCATGCGGAGACCTGCAGGTTCGGGACCTGTTGGCTGATCTGCTGCATATTGGAAAGATGGAGGTCCTTGATCGTCTCGCCGGACAAAGCGGTGATCGAAATGCCGACGTCCTGGATATTTTGGCGGCGCTTCTGCGCGGTGACGACGATGGCCCCAAGCGGCCCTTCGTCCTGCGGCGCCTGAGCGGTGCCAGCGGTCGCTTTGTCGTTTTCGATCGCGGATTCGTTTGGAACCGCATCGCCCGAAGCCGGCGGCGAAGCGATCGCATTGGCATCGGCCCCGGTCGCCGTTCCGGGATCGGTCTGCGCCAGGGCAGGCGACGGTGCCGCCAAGCACGTCAGCGCCGTGGTTACAAAGAGAACAGCTACCCGAGCCTTCGACATTTTCATCCCCCTCCGCGGGCGGCGCGCACCCTCGCTGCGCGCCGCGACCGCTATGTGCTTAACATGTTAAATTGTGTCGGGGAACCCGTTTTGAGCGAAGGCGCGGGAGCCGCGCATGGCGGTCAGAGATCGAGCGTGAGGCTCGGCGTTTTGGATCGCGACACGCACAGCGTCATCAGCTTGCCGGACGCTCGCTCTTCGTCCGAAAGGACATAGTCGCGATGATCCGGTTCGCCCGCGCAGACGCCCGTGACACAGGTGCCACACAGCCCTTCGCGGCATGAGAACGGCACCTCGATCCCATGTTCCTCGAGCACCTCGAGGATCGACCTGTCGGACGGCACCAGGAACTCCTCGCCGCTGCGCTCAAGCCGCACGGAAAAGCTTTCGGAATCCTGCGGCTGGTCGCTCTCCGGCGTAGTGAACCATTCGAATCGCACGGTGCCTTGCGGCAATTCGCCGGATAAGGTCTTGACCGCGTCCATCAGCGGCGCCGGCCCGCAGCAATAGATCCGTTCGCCCGCTCGCCAGCTGGCGAGCGATTGCGCGACGTCGAGCACCTCGCCCGTCTCGTCATCGAAGTGGAACTGGGCGCAATCCTTCGCGAGCCCGCGCAATTCTTCGTAAAAGGCGGCGCGCTGGCGGCTGCGGACGGCATAGATCAGCCGCCATGGTCTGGCGTTGGCGACGCACCAGCGGATCATCGCCATGATCGGCGTAATGCCGATGCCGCCGGCGACGAACAGGAAGCGCTCGGCCGCCGGATCGAGCGCAAAGTTGTTGCGCGGAGCGCTGATCGTCAGCTGAGTCCCGGTCCGGACGCAGCCGTGCACAAATTCGGAACCGCCGCGGCTGTCGGCCGCGCGGCCAACGCCGATCACATAACGGTCGCGTTCGCGCCAGTCGTTGGTCAGCGAATATTGCCGGATGAGACCGTTGGGCAGGTGCAGGTCGAGGTGCGCCCCGGGCTCGAACGGCGGCAGCGCCGCGCCGCCTGGCGCGCGCAACTCGATCGTCACCACGTCGCGCGCTTCGGCGCGTACGTCGGCGACCTCGACCGCGAGCGCGCCAGCGGCCGCGCTCAACGTGGGCCCTGCGGCAATCGGTCCATCCATCTCAATCGCGCAATTGGTTTATTCCGCGGCAATTGCCGTGGCCGGCTGCGCCAATGACAAGCCGGCCTGCTCGGCCTGGATCATCTTGTCCAGCGTGTAGCGGAAGTGCGACAGAGCGACGTCGGCCGCCACGGCGACCAGCTTGAAGCTGGGATCGGCGTCGAGCATCTTTTGTTGTTCTTCGATGATTTCTTTGTCTTCCATGAACCCTTCGATGAGGCTCTCGAGCAGCGACATCGAGATCGTATAGTCGGCGCCCTCGAAATCGTTGAGATAGTTCCAGAAGAAGTGCGTCGTGCGCTCGGTTTCCGGAGTCATGAACTGGCAGTTGCGGAATTCGCGCGTGCCCCCGATGATCTCGCCTTTCTCGGCGCCTTTGCCCGCCGGAGCGAACATGGTTTCCATCATGAAGATGCCCGGGATCAGCATTCGCGCGATGTTGCGCCGATCGACCTTGTCGTTCTTGTTCGGGATGACCTTGCGCAGGAATGGCGGCGGGTCGCTCTCCATGTGCCAGCGCACGACCCGGAAGCCGTCGGGGAGACGCTCGATCGGGTTCGGCTTCGAGACATAGGCATAATCTTCGGAGCCGCCGAGCGTGTTCGTATGAACGAACGCCAGATGATTGAAGTCGCTCAGATTGTCGACGATCAGCAGATAGTTCGCATCATAGTGCAGATAGGCCGGAATACCCTTCCATTTCTCATCCTCGAGATAGGGAACGTCGAGAATCGCGTTCGGGTCGGCGAGCGCCGGATCCCCCATCCAGATCCACAGCAGATGCTGCTTCTCGACGACCGGATAGCTCCTCACCCCGAGCTGCGGCGGGATGCGGTCCTGCCCCGGTATTTGCACGCATTTGCCCGACGGGTCGAACTTCAGCCCATGATACATGCAGCGAACGCAATCGCCCTCGATCCGGCCCTGCGACAGCTTGGCGCCCCGATGACAGCAGCGATTGTCCAGGGCAACGATCTGCCCGCTTTCGCCGCGATAGAAGACGACCGGCTGGCCGAGGAGCCGCCGCTCGAGCAGCTTGCCATCCATCACCTCATGGTCCCAGCCACCAACATACCAGCAGTTCTTCAAGAACATCGGAACCTCTCCCATCGCGTCCGGCACGCCCGCGCGTGACGGCCGGCGGGGCTGCCGGCCGCACGAAGTCCTTGTACCGCAAGCCGCGGTACAGATTTAGCTGGCTTTTCTGGAAAGATTGTCCATCCAGATGGACAATGGACTGGGACGACCTCGACATCTTCTGTCATGTGATCGACCATGGCAGCTTCAGCGGCGCCGCGCGCGTGCTGCGCCGTCCGAAATCGAGTGTCAGTGCGTCCGTCGCGCGTCTCGAAGCGCGGCTCGGGACTCGAGTCATCGAGCGCACGACGAGGCGGCTGCGCCTGACCGAGGCCGGCGAATCCCTCTACCGGGAGATGGCCCCGCTGTTCGGCAATTTGCGCGAAGCGCTCGGCAATGCCGCCGCCAAGGGCCGGTCCGTGAGCGGCCGCCTGCGGATCGCAGCACCGTACGAGTTCGGGGCGCATCATTTGGGCGCCGTCGCTTGCGCGATGCTTGCGGATCACCCGGAGCTCGAGGTCGATATCGATGTCGAGCATCAGCCGGTGAACCTGTTCGACCAGCAATATGACATTGTCTTCACGATGATCGACAAAGGCGTGCCGTCGACCAGCGGTGCGGTCCGCCGGGTGTTCTCGCTCGCGCGCGGACTGTTCGCTTCGCCGGACATGTTGAACGCAATCGAGCGGCCGCAAACGCCATATGACCTCAGGCACCTGCCGCTGCTTGCCGCTGCGTCCGATACCGAATGGACTTTCACCGATGCCGCGAGCGGGCACCACGCGGTCCCCGTCGCCGCGCCACGGCTTCGCAGCTCGAACGCGGGCATTCGCCTGCAGGCGGCACTCGAAGGATTGGGAGTAGCCCGGATTACGGCGACCTATTGCGAGCCCGCGGTCGAAGCAGGCCGGCTCGAGCGGATCTTACCGGACTTCGAATGCGCACCGCTGCGAGTCTATGCGCTCTTGCCCGCCCGGCGCCTGATGCCCATCAAGGTCCGAATCTTCCTCGATACGCTCGAAAGCATGTCGCGGACCGATTCTCACTGATGGACGACCTGAACCGATGTATATTCCTTGAGACCCAATTCGCCGAACTCGACGCCCAGCCCGGAGCCCTTCACGCCGCCGAATGGCGCGAAAGGTTTGATCGCTCCGTGATTGTTCACCCATGCAGTGCCGCATTCCAGCCGTGCGGCGACGGCTTTCGCTTTCTCAACGTCTGACGACCAGGCCGATCCGCCCAGCCCGACGTCGAGCCGGTTCGCCCGCTCGATCGCATCTTCAAGATCAGTGTAGCGGATGACCGGAAGCACCGGCCCGAACTGCTCCTCGTCGACGATGCGCATTCCGTCCTTCGCGTCGGCGACGATCGTGACAGGGTAGAAGAAGCCGGCGCCATCCGGCGCTTCGCCGCCGCACAATATTCGAGCGCCTTCGCGCTTCGCGTCTTCGACCAGCTCGACGATTTTCTCATATTGCATCTTGTTCTGGATCGGCCCGAGCGCGCTGTTTTCGTCGAGGCCGTGGCCGACCCGCACATTGCTGGCATAGCCGACGAGCGCCTCGCAGACCTCGTCGTAGATGGGATCGGGGACGTACAGCCGCTTCAGCGCCGCGCAGGTCTGGCCGTTGTTGATGAAAGCGCCCCAGAACAGCCGCTCCGCAATCTCGTTCGGATCGGCGTCGGGAAGAACGATCCCGGCATCGTTCCCGCCCAGCTCGAGGGTCACGCGCTTCAAATTGCCGGATGCGGCCTGCATCACCTTTTTCCCGGTCGCGCAGGATCCCGTGAAGACGATCTTCTGTATGCCGTGGTGCTCGGTCATCATCTGTCCGAGATCGTTGTGGCCGGCGACGACGTTGAGCACACCCTTCGGCAGAATCTCGTTCAGGATTTCCACCAGGCGTATCGTGCTCAGCGGCGTATAAGGCGACGGCTTGATCACGACCGTATTGCCGGCGCGAATCGCCGGGACGACGTGCCAGACCGCGATGAGGATCGGGAAGTTCCACGGCGTGATCGAGCCGACGACTCCGAGCGGCTTGCGGTGAAGCTCGACTCGCCCGGATTCGTCGTCTTGAAGCACCTCTACCGGAAGATCGAGCGTACCGGTGTGTCGCGCCCAGGCCTCCGCCCCATGCAATTCGAAACGCGAGCCCAGACCGTTGAGCGGCTTGCCCTGTTCGCGGGTGAGAAGCTCGGCGAGCTCTTCCATATTGGCATGGATCGCGTCGGCGATACGGCTGACGGCGCCCTTGCGTTCTTCCTCGCTGGACTTGCTCCAGCTCTCGTACGCGTCGCGCGCCGAAGCGACGGCGCGGTCCAGATCCTCCTTCGTCGCGACAGGGCATTCGCCGACGACTTCGCCGGTCGCGGGATCGCGAATGTCGAAATGGTCGGACGTGGCGACCGTCTCGCCGCCGATGATCAGATCAAAGCGCTTGGCCACAGCAGCCTCCACTCGTTCGCAGCCCCGGTCGCCTCATCTTGAAGCTGAACGTGACTGTCGTCCAGCAATTAATTAACATGTTCACTTCTTCGCCCGAAGCATTGATTCCCGATAGGTGTTGCAGGGCAGTTGAGCGAAACGTGGCAAGAGGTGGTGAATGGCGTCGCGCGGCCCGAATGCTTTGGACTTCGATGCAAATGAGACCCTGAGCGAGCTCGAACTTCGCGGGCTTCAGCTCGATCGGCTAAAGGCCTCGCTCGCGCACGTCTATGCGAACAGTCCGGCATACCGGCGGATGTTCGACGCTTCCGGCGTCGGTCCCGGGGACCTTCAATCCCTGGCGGACCTCAGCCGCTTTCCATTCACCTCGAAGGCTGACCTGCGCGCAAACTATCCCTTCGGCTTCTTCGCCGTGCCGATGGACCGGATTGCGCGAATCCACGCTTCCTCGGGAACGACCGGCAAGCCGACCGTCGTCGGCTACACAAGAGACGACATTGCAAACTGGGCGGCGCTGGTCGCTCGGTCGATCAAGGCGGCTGGCGGAAGGCCCGGAATGAGGGTGCACATTGCCTACGGCTACGGACTGTTCACCGGAGGGCTCGGCGCGCATTACGGCGCCGAGCTGCTGGGGTGCACGGTAATTCCGATGTCGGGCGGACAGACTGACCGCCAGATCGACCTCATCCTCGATTTCGAGCCCGACATCATCATGGTGACTCCGAGCTACATGCTCAGCCTCGTCGACGAATTCCGCCGACGCGGTATGGATCCTCGAACCACGAGCCTGAAGATCGGCATCTTCGGCGCGGAGCCGTGGACCGAGGCCATGCGCCGCGAGATCGAAAGCGCGATGGCGATCGATGCCGTCGACATCTACGGCCTCTCCGAAGTGATGGGGCCCGGCGTCGCTCAGGAATATGCGGCGACCAAAGACGGTCCGACCATCTGGGAAGACCATTTCTATCCCGAGATCATCGATCCCGAGAGCGGCGAGATTCTGCCCGACGGCGAGGAAGGCGAGCTCGTTTTCACCTCCCTCACGAAGCAGGCGATGCCGGTCGTCCGCTACAGGACGCGCGACCTTACCCGTCTTCTCCCCGGCACGAGCGGGCCGCTGCGGAGGATGGCGAAGATTACCGGCCGCACTGACGACATGCTGATCGTGCGCGGCGTGAACCTCTTTCCGAGCCAGGTCGAGGAATTGATCCTTCGCTGTCCTGCGCTCGCGCCCCATTATTCGATCGAGGTGACCCGCCCGAACCGGCTCGACGAGATCACGGTTCGGGTCGAGACCAAATCGGGTCTTTCCCCGCAGGATGCGGTTGAGGCCGCCGAGGACCTTCGCGGGCACATCAAGGATGCGATTGGAATTTCGGCTTCGGTGGTTCTGCTGGCGCCGCTCACGATCGAACGGTCGACGGGAAAGGCGAGGCGCGTCCGGGACTTGCGGACGAAGACGCCAGGCTGAAGCGGGATCGTTTTATGAATGCTCCAGTCCCCGCGCGATTTCGGTCGTCCGCCGGACCGTCTCGATCATCTCCGCATCGGTCGTTCGCGGATTGATCGTGCAAAAGCGCAGCGCCGGTCGCCCGTTGAGCACGGTCGACGTCGCAAGCGCGTATCCGTCATCGAGCATTGCCCCGACGAGCTGCCCGTGCAGGGAGTCGATTTCGGCGGGTGTCATGCGGGCCGATACGTAGCGAAACGTCACAACGGCGAGGCTCGCAGAGGTGACGATTTCCCATTGGCCAGTTCGGCCGAGCTCATGCTCGGCGAGCTCGGCAAGCTCGATCCCCCGCGCAATCGCGGCCCGAAATGCCGCGACACCGAATGTCTTCAGCGAAAGCCAGAGCTTCAGGGCGCGGAATGAACGTGTGAGCTGAACGCCGTAATTGCCGAAATTCACTTCCTCGGAAGCGCCGTGCGTATCGCGCAGATATTCGGGCATCACTTGAAAGGTGCGCAGCAGCAGCGAACGGTCGCGCACGAGGATGCAGCCCGCTTCGATCGACTGGAACAACCATTTGTGCGGATCGAGCGACAGAGAATCTGCAAGCTCCATTCCCGCGAGCAGCCGTCGCCCATATTCGGTGAGGACGGCCGGGGCTCCATAAGCGCCATCGATGTGGAGCCAGAGCTCTTCTCGGCTGCATAAAGAGGCAAGATCGTTTAGCGGGTCGACAGCTCCGGTGTTCGTCGTGCCCGCGTTGGCGACTACGCAGAACGGCCGGAGACCGGCGGCGCGATCCTCGGCTACCCGCGCCTGCAGCGGTTCGATCGACAAGCGAAATTCCGAATCGACTGGCATGCTCCGGATCTGGGTCGCCGGCACGCCCAGTACGTGAAGTGCTCGGCCTATCGATGAATGGCATTGGTTGCTGATGTAAGCGACACCGCCTTCCGCTGTGGGCCCGAGGCGGGCGTCGCGCGCTACGGCCAGTCCGGTAAGGTTCGCCATCGAGCCGCCGCTGACAAGCAGACCGCCCGCACTGTCGGGGAGGCCGCAAAGCTGACGCAGCCAATCGATCACCGTCAGCTCAATTTGCGCCGGCCCCGAGCCAGCAAAATAGGTGCCGGCGAATATATTCAAGCCGGCGACGAGCGCGTCGGCCATCGCGCTCACGAAATTGTTGGGGCTCGGAACGAATGCGAAGAAGCGTGGATGGTCGAGGTGAAGGCTGTTCGGGAACAAGTGTTGGTTCAGCGCGCCGAGGATCTCGATTGGATCGTTCGGCTCCTCGGGGAAGGCGCCTCCGAATAAGGTTTCGAGCTCGGCGCGAGGCGCCTTGCGGCCCACCGGCGCCGCATGAATTCCGGCGTAATGATCAACCAGAAGATCAACGACGGAGCGACCGAGCGCGCGCATTTCATCCGGGCTGAGTTCGAGATGTTCCCGCGTTGAGTTCGTCAAACTGCAATCCCTTCGAGAGCGCCGGTCGATCCACATTCTGCTGGGATCGCCTCCAGGCGAGACCCGAGATTCGAGAACGATGTCTCGATTCGGTTCCTGGGTCCACATTGGGTTCGTGCATGCGCTTCAGCATCACCGGTGCCTGTTTTTGCCTTGGCGGCATCAACGGCGGGCTTGCTCGACTTCCGTCGGGGTCCGCTGCGGATATTCTGAAAACAGCATTTGGCCGGAGTGTACGGAGCTCCTCAGCCATTTGATGACCAGATCGACGCGCGGCATGGACCTGATGTCGCGATGGACGACGAGCCAGATGCTTCGCTTGAGGCAGACGCGATCAGCGAGCACGGGCTGCAGGCCGTCCATCTGGTCTCCGACGAACCGCGGCAGGATGCCGATCCCTGACGAGTTTCTGACGAGGAATGCCTGGGCGTTGATGCTCGAACAGCGCAGCGCCGGCCTGGAATCGGGCAGGACCTCCTCCAGGAGCTTCTGTTGCGGGACCGGGACAAGGTCTGGGATGTAGCTGATGACCGGGAATTGGCTGAGATGCTCCACCGCGTCGGGCGCGCCGAACTGCTCGATGAAATGCTCGCTCGCATAAAAATATAGCGAATAGTCGAGCAGCTTCTGGACAGTGACATTGCCGCCCTTCGGGCAGTCCAGCATCAGAGCGATGTCCGCCTCCCGCTTCGACGGGCTCAGAAAATCTCCCGACGAGACAATGTCGAGCCGGATGGCCGGATGCACTTCCACGAAGTCGCGGACCATCGGCACGATGACCCAGGTCCCGAATCCCTCGGGCATGCTGAGGCGCACGACTCCCTGAGGCTCGACCCCTGTGCCGGCCATGTCGATGGAGGCGGAGGAGGCCTGACGTTCGATCGCTTCGGCATAGGTCAGCAATTGCCGGCCGTTCTCGGTCAGCTGCACGCCGGACCGGGTTCGCTCGAACAGGATTGTGTTCAGGGACTTTTCGAGCCGGGTGATCTTCCGCCCGATCGTGGTTGAGCTCACGCCAAGGCGCTTGCTCGTCGCGCGCAGTTTGAGAGTGCGGGACAGTTCGAGAAAGTAGCGCAGATCGTCCCAGTCCATAGGTGTCCCAAATTTGAGGCTTAAAGCTGCAAATCCTACCGGTTGAATATTTATGGGCCACGTCCGTACCCTGAGCAAGCAGGACCACAACCTGAGGGGAGTCGCTCGACGCACTGTGTGTCGGCGAAAGGATGGAGGGGGCCTTGAAGCGATTTTCGAAGCAGTTGACTCGAATGGTTGCGAGCGCGAGCGTGCTTGCTCTGGCGGCCTGGCCCGGCGCGGCAGCCGCACAGTCGGACCCGGCCGCTCCGCCGAACGCCAAACAGCCCACTCCTGCTCCTCAGACGAAGGAACAGGCCCCGCCGAAGGATGATGCCCCGGCGATCGTCATCACCGGGTCGCGCGCGATCAGGGACGGCTTCCAGGCCCCCAATCCGGTGTCGGTCGTCTCGCAGGACGAGCTGAATCTCGTCGCGCCGACCAACATCGCCGACACGATCAACCAATTCCCGTCTGTCGGCGGCAGCATGACGCCCCAGGTCGGCAATGTCGGAACGAGCGGAGGCACCGCAGGCCTCAACGTCCTCAACCTTCGCAATCTCGGTGTCGGCCGGACCCTGGTTCTGATGGACGGACGCCGCCTGGTCCCGTCACGCTCGAATGGCCTGGTCGATATCAACACGATCCCGGCGCAGCTCGTGAAGCGCGTCGATATCGTGACGGGCGGGGTGTCCTCCGCTTATGGGTCCGATGCGGTCGCCGGGGTGGTCAACTTCGTGCTCGATACTCGCTTCACCGGCATCAAGGCCGAGGCGCAGATGGGCATCACATCGAGGGGCGACGGCCGCACCGTGAAGCTCGCGGGAACCTATGGCACCCAGTTCAGCGACGGGCGCGGCCATTTCCTGTTCAGCGGCGAATATAATAGACAAAAACTGATCGGCGGGGCGGCGCACACGCGCGGGTGGTACAAAGGGACCAAGCTCGTTCCGAATCCCGCGGGGTCGCCTGGGCTCATCTATGCCGGCGACGTGAACATCGCCAATGCGACCTTCGGGGGTCTCATCCTCGATACGCCCGCCAACGGATCCGTTGCCGGCACGATGTTCGGCGCCGGCGGCGTGCCCTCACCCTGGCAGAGGGGCGCCCCGACCGGCAATCCGCTCCTCATGATCGGCGGAACTTCCGCGGATCTTGCGGGCGAAACGCCGCTTCGCGCGGACGTCGAGAATTTCAACGCTTATTCGCGCCTGAGCTTCGAGGTCGCTCCTTCAGTCAATCTCTTTGCCGAAGGGGGATATTCGACCTCGCGCGTCCTCAATCCGGCGGTGAACCCCTTCTATCTCGGCAGTCTCACGCTGCAGCAGGACAATGCCTTTCTGCCCGCCGGGATCAGCCAGGCCATGGCCGGTGCCGGACTGACATCGGTCTCGTTCGGGACGCTCAACGGCGACATCGGCAAGATCCTCGCCGACATCAAGTCGAAAACCTACAGGTTCACGGCCGGTTTCGATGCCAAGCTCGGCGGCAGCTGGTCGGTCGACGGTTATTATCAGTTCGGCCGAAGCGACGTCACCAACCGGCTCAGAAATGAGGTCATCAAGGCCCGCTATCTGCAGGCCATCGATGCGATCGACGACGGCAGCGGGAACATCGTCTGCCGCGACCCTTCCGATGGCTGCATCCCGCTGAACGTGATTGGCCTCGGAGTCGCATCGCCCGCGGCGATCGACTGGGTTACCGGAACCGTCTCGCGTGCCAGCAAGATCAACCAGAATGTTCTCGCGCTGAACGTTCGCGGCGAGCCTTTTTCGACCTGGGCCGCGCCCGTGACTCTTGCCCTTGGCGCGGAGTACCGAAAAGACAAAGTAGCCGAAACTGTCGATGCGCTCTCACTTCAGAGCGCATTTTTTTCGGGAAACTTCCGGCCGATCGATGGCAAGGTTACGGTCAAGGAGGCCTTCGCCGAAGTCGTGGTGCCGCTCGCCCGGGACCTGCCCTTCGCGAGGTCGCTGGACCTCAATGGGGCGATTCGTTTCACCGATTACAGCACGACGGGCTCGGTCAACACCTGGAAGATCGGCGCGACCTGGAAGCCGATCGACGATCTGCTCTTCCGGGGAGTCCGCTCGCGGGACATTCGTGCCCCCAATCTCGCCGAGCTGTTCGGCGGGAACCAGTTCACGCAGACGGTCTCAAATCCGTTCCGGTCGGGGGAAACCAACACCGTTGCGGCATTCGTGGGGTCCGCCAATCCCAATCTGCAACCGGAGAAATCCGACGCTTATGTCCTTGGGGCGGTCTATACGCCTTCCTGGCTTCCGGGCGCGGGCATTTCCTTCGATTATTATAATTTCGACGTGAAGGGTGCGATCTCCAATTTGGCCCCGAATATCCAGGTCGTGGTCAACCAATGCTTTGCCTCGAACGGGCAGAGCGGCATCTGCGACAATATCGCCTTCGCCAACGATATGAGCATTACCGCCGTATCCGTGCCGCTGGTGAACGCCGGCGAGCTGCGGACGTCGGGATTCGAAATCCAGGCGTCGCACAATCTGAGGCTAACCGCCGAGGGGTCCATCCGGGTGTCGGCCAGCGTCAATCACGTCAATGAGTTCCGCGTCGTCACAAGCGCGACGTCGGTCGACACGGCGGGAGAGCTCTCCGGCGTCAATGGAACGGCGGTCCCCGACTGGCAGGCAAGAGCCAGCGCCATTTATTCGAACCGCGGCTTCCATCTCGGTCTCATCGGCCGGTTCATCGGCGCCGGAAAATTCTCGAATACCTTCGGCCCGGGCGACATCTCGGACAATAAGATCCCGGCCGTCGTCTATGTCGATGCGACGGTGGGAAAGAAGCTCGTCAACGTGAAAGGCGAGCCCGAGCTCTTCCTTTATGTCGAGAATCTGTTCGACAGGAAGCCTCCCGTCATCGGCCAGACCGGGTCGCTGATCTTCCTGCAGCAGGGTTTCAATCCATCTATCTACGACCCGGTCGGCCGGAGCTTCCGGGCCGGTCTCCGGGTCAGGTTCTAGCAGTGTATCGGTCCGCATTCGGCACTGCCGAGGTCCCGAGCGCTCCCAATCGCTCGGGCAATGAGGGGGATCTCCAGACATGAAAGCGACGAAAGCTCTCGCCATCATGACGCTGGCCGCGATGCTTTGTGCGGGCTCCGCATTCGCCGGCGCGGCCCAGCAGGGCAAATCCCCTCTCAGTCCCTCGACCGCGCCTTGCCCCGTCTATTCGCCCAAGGTGGAGCAGCAGATCGACAAGGCCTATCAATTGATCGGGGACGATTTGCCCGCCGATCTTGTCTCGAGCCTGTTCATCATTCCCCGAATGGCCGGACTGTGCGCGCCGGCGCGCGTTCCGCAATATAAGATGGACAGGTCGCTCTACGGGCCGGCGCGCGCCTTCGATCAGCTGTCTTATATCGGCAACGGCTTTGTCGGCGTCTGGGTCCTCGAGACGAGCGGCGGGATCATCCTGTTCGACACGATGAACAGCGGTGACGAAGCGCGAGACGTGATTGAACCGAGGTTGCGGAAGCTCGGTCTCGAACCCAAGAACATACGCTACATCATCATCACGCACGGACATGGCGACCACGCCGGCGGTGCGAAATATTTCCAGGACCATTATGGTTCCGTCGTGCTGATCGGCAGGGCGGACGAAGCGCTCGTCCGCGCGCCGCACGCCGCTGGACTGCCCGGTTATCCGCCCCTCGTCGCACCGGCCAGATTGCAGCCGATCGATGACGGGATGGTCCTCAAATTGGGCGACACGGCTGTCGCCTTATATGTCACGCCCGGCCATACGCCGGGCTCCATCGCGGCCGTCTTTCCGGTCACCGACAAGGGCCAGCCGCATGAAGTCGCGCTCTTCGGCGGTTATGGGCTTCCGACCCATCTGGACATGAAGAACGGACAGCCGGGCCTTCTGGCCTTTGAAGATTCGGTGCGCCGCTTCCGCGACATCGGCGAAGCGGCGGGCGTCGATTCCGCCATCAGCACGCATCCGATCTTCGAAGGGACACTCGAGAATATAAAGCTGATCTCCCGAGGCGAGCCCGCGAAGAGCCCCTGGATCATGGGGCGCGGGAACTGGGTCCGCTACATGGACGCGATGCTCGAAGTCTCGAAGACAGTCGAAACGATGGAGAGAGAACATCCCGTCGTCTGGCCGAAGAAATAGCCGTCGCGGGTGGGCATCGAAGCGGTGCGGGATGAACCTATGAGTAACGCGTCCGCCGCTCGGGGCCGGCGCCGCAGCGGGGCTTCTTCCGCTCCTGCCGCAGCAGCTTCGGCCGACGGCGCGAGAGCCTTCGATCATGCCTTCGATCGCGAGGCGGCATGACGGGCCCCAGGTTCGACAAGGCAAGGCTGCCGAGCCGGCATGTGTCGGTCGGTCCGGAGCGTGCGCCGCACCGGAGCTATTATTATGCGATGGGCCTGGACGACGATGCCATCGCCCGCCCATTCGTCGGGGTGATCAGCGCGGGTAATGACAGCGCGCCCTGTAATATCCTGCTCGACGATCAGGCGAACGTCTGCCGCGAAGGCGTGATCGAGGGCGGCGGCATGCCGAGACGCTTCAACACGATCACGGTCACCGACGGGATCGCGATGGGCCATGAGGGGATGAAGAGCTCGCTCGTCAGCCGCGAGGTCATTGCGGATTCGATCGAGCTGTCGGTGCGCGCCCATTGCTATGACGCGCTCGTCGGCTTCGCCGGCTGCGACAAATCCCTGCCCGGCATGATGATGGCCATGCTGAGGCTCAACGTACCGTCGATCTTCGTTTACGGCGGGTCGATCCTGCCCGGCCGTTTTCGCGGCAAGGACGTGACCGTCGGCGACGTGTTCGAGGCCGTCGGCCGTGTCGGGACGGGTTCCTGCCCATTGGAGGAACTGCGCTCGCTCGAGCATGTGGCCTGTCCCGGAGCCGGCGCTTGCGGCGGCCAGTTCACCGCCAATACGATGGCCTGCGTCGGGGAAGCGATCGGACTCTCGCTTCCGGGAAGCAACATGATGCCGGCGCCCTTCGGCGGGCGCGGCGAGATCGCTCGCGCCGCCGGCGAGCAGGTCATGGAACTGCTCGCGCGGAACATCAGGCCGCGGGATATCTGCACCAGAAGCGCCTTTGAAAATGCCGCCCGAATCGTCGCCGCGACGGGGGGCTCGACCAACGGTGCTCTCCATCTTCCGGCCATGGCGAACGAATGCGGAATCCAGTTCGATCTGTTTGACGTCGCGGAAGTCTTTCGGTCCACGCCCTATCTCGTCGACCTCAAGCCGGCCGGACGATTCGTGGCGAGGGACTTCCATGAGGCCGGCGGCGTCTACATGCTGATGAAGACGATGCTGGAGGCGGATCTGCTCGACGGCAATTGCATGACCGTTACCGGCAGGACGCTCGGCGAGAATATCGAGGAGATCAGCTGGAATTCCGACCAGCGCGTGATCCATCCTGTCAGCGATCCGATCAGCGAGACGGGCGGGGTGGTCGTCCTCAAGGGGTCGCTCGCTCCCGACGGGGCGATCGTGAAAATAGCCGGCATGGAGAGGCTCACCTTCGAAGGCTCCGCGTGCTGCTTCGACAATGAAGAAGCGGCCTTCGACGCGGTCAGGCGGCGTGACATCGCCGAAGGCTCGGTCCTCGTCATCCGCTACGAAGGGCCGAAAGGCGGCCCGGGCATGCGTGAAATGCTCTCCACCACGGCCGCTCTCTACGGGCAGGGGTTGGGCAATAAGGTCGCGCTCATTACGGACGGGCGATTTTCGGGAGCGACTCGAGGCTTCTGCATCGGTCATGTTGGTCCCGAAGCGGCCGTCGGCGGACCGATCGCGCTGATCGAGGACGGCGATACGATCCGGATCGATGCCGAGGCGGGCACCATCGACCTCATGGTCGATGAAAAAGAGCTGGAAGCGCGCCGCGCTCGCTGGGCTCCGCGCGAGACCGATCATCGAAGCGGAGCTCTGTGGCGCTATGCGAAGAATGTTGGACCGGCTTCCGGCGGTGCCGTGACTCATCCTGGCGCGAGCGCGGAAGTGCGCATGTACGCGGACATCTAGCATGGCCGTCCCTGCTGCACCGCGGGCTTCAGCCCCAGTCGACGAGACTCTCATTGAGCGCTGAACGATGACCGGCCTGGACGATGGCACGAAAGCGATGCTGAAGCGCGCGCAGCTGCGGATCGTGCCGTTGCTCGCGCTCCTCTATTTCATCTCCTTCCTCGATCGCGTGAACATCGGCTTCGCGGCCCTCACGATGAATGCGGACATCGGCCTTTCGCCGCGGGCCTTCGGCCTGGGTGCGGGCATATTCTTTGTCGGATATCTGTTGTTCAGCGTGCCGGCGAACATGGTTCTTCAGCGGGTCGGCGCCAGCCGCTGGATCGGCACGATCACAATTCTGTGGGGGCTTGTGTCCGCCGGCATGGCGTTCGTCCAGACGCCCGCCCACTTCCTGGTCCTCCGGTTCCTGCTCGGCATGACCGAAGCCGGCTTCTTTCCGGGCGTCATCTTCTTTCTTTCGAGCTGGTTTCCGGACCGGATGCGCGGCCGGATCATCGGCAATTTCTTCGTTGCCGTGCCGCTGTCGAACGTGCTTGGCGCTCCGGTGTCGAGCTGGCTTCTCGACCAGCCGGCGCTGGGTTTCGCGGGATGGCAGATCATGTTCATGGTCGAGGCGGTGCCCGCCATCCTGTTCGGCGTGGTCGCATGGCTGGTCCTTCCCGATTCTCCGCGACACGCGCGCTGGCTGGCGCCGGAGGAACGCGAGGCTCTGACGCAGCTTCTCGAGAAAGACGCGGCGAAGGTCCAATCCGGCTCTGGAAGTGCCGTCCAGGGCCTTGCAGCGCCCCGGGTCTGGGGCTGGGGGCTCATCTATTTTCTCATCGTCATCGCCCTCTACGGATTTGGTTTCTGGGCGCCGCAGATCCTCAAGGCGCGCGAGGGACTGTCCGATCTTGCCGTGGGATTCTTCATTTCGATTCCCTATGCGGTTGCTGCGGCCGCGATGCTTCCCTGGGCCCGCCATTCGGACCGGACCGGTGAACGAACCTGGCATCTGGTGATCCCGGCGCTTGTGGGAGCGGCAGGGTTCCTGTTTGCGGCCGTGAGCGGTTCGCTCGCCTTCACCACTTTTGCTTTCACGCTTGGAGTCGTGGGGGTTTATGCCGCCTGTCCGGTCTTCTGGACGCTTCCCGCCTCAGCTCTTTCCCGCGCTGCCGCCGCCAGCGGAATCGCGCTCATCAATTCGCTCGGCAATGCTGCGGGCTATGTCGGACCATTCGCGATGGGCTGGTTGCGCCAGTCGACCGGCGGCTATGTCACCGGGCTCGCCTTATTGTCGGCGAGCATGTTTGCAGCGGCTGTCATGGCATTGATCCTGCGCGTGCCGCGCAAGGCAAAGCAAATTTCCGTCTCGTTTGCCGCTGATGTTGAAAGAATTCGGCGATGATTGGACGATCGCGGTTTTGAGCGATTGTCCGGCCGCCCCTTCCGCGGGTCGCGGCAGCATTGTCGCGAGAGAGCGGCCTCGACTTCGTCCAGACGGAAACAGGAATGCCGATCGAGGGCATCGTCCGGCGGCGGGTTGATCTCGCGCCGGGCCGCTTTGCGATGATCGACAATAGCCGCGAGTTCGCGCTGGTGCCATGGCGGCCGGTGCTGGCGCGGGCGATCGGACGGGCTGTCTCGGGCCACATGCGCAAGGATGGCGGGATCAGCTGGACGATCGGTCGTGGTCGCGGCCCCGAGGGTCTGAATGGGAGCGATCATATGCGCCAGATCATCAGCCGTGCTCTAAATAAATTTAACAAGCGGAGCATTTGTGTATCTTATTGAAGGATTCGTAGATAAGCTTTAATAAGACGGCCAATCCTCTATCTTGTTCAAGGTTTTTGAATGCGCCGCGACGATCTGTCCCATGCCGTTCGCGAACGCCTGAAGCGGCTCCCGCAGCCTTACGCCAATCACTATGGCGTGGTGCCCCTGCCGCCGCCTGAGGATGCCATTCCGCTCGGCGAAATTGCGGCCAGCCATCGCCGTGCCTCCGAAGCCTTGGCCCGGGTCAAGCTGCTTGCCGACGAGTTCCATGATCCGTTCGTCGTCAGCCGGTTGCTAAGGCGCCGGGAGGCGGTCAGCAGCTCTTCGATCGAAGGCACGAACAGCACCCTCGACGAGCTTCTGTCAGTTGAGGAAACAGGAACCGAGGAGGCTCGGAACGCGGCCCTCCAGGTGCGCGACTATGCGCTGATCCTGGAAGCGCTCATCCCGGAGGCAGCGCATCGCGGGCCCGGGATCTTCGATCGTGGATTGATCGAGCGGCTGCACCGCGAAAGCATGAAAAGCGATCCGCATTATCGCCATGTCCCGGGCGAGCTGAGGACGACAATGGTCTGGATCGGCGGCGTTCGCGACATCGCTTATTCGACCTACAATCCGGCGCCGCCGGACGCCGTTCCTGCCTGCCTCGACGACACACTCTCCTATCTGCGCGGCGAAGGCATGCAGGTCATGGCCCAGAGCCTCGTCACGCGGATGGCCGTCGCGCACGCTCATTTCGAATCGGTTCACCCGTTTCTGGACGGCAATGGCCGCACAGGGCGCCTGCTGCTGCCGCTGATGATGGCCGCCGAGGGGCAGCCGCCGCTCTATCTCTCGCCTTATATCGAGGCGCATAAGGCTGAATATTATGCCTCGCTGAAGGGGGCCCAGCAGCGGCTCGACTGGCCTGGCGCGATCGCCTTCATGTCCGATGCAGTCGTCGGCACGGTCGACGAGCTGCTCGTCACCCGGAAAGTGCTGAAGGATCTGGAAGCCGAATGGGCCACCCGGCGACGGTTCCGCGCGCGCTCGGCGGCCCTGCGCAGTCTCGATCTGCTTGCGAGCTATCCGGTCCTGACGGCCACCCGTTTGGCTGCGCTGCTCGACGTATCCTTCCCCGCAGCCATGACCGCGATCGACCAGCTGTTGGACGCCGGCATCCTGCAGGAGCGGACCGGCTACCGCAGGAACCGCGTCTTCATCGCCCCCGAAGTGCTGACCATCATCAACCGCCCGTTCGGCGAGGAGCCTGCGATCAGGCCTGCCTAGCGCCGCGGCGCTGTGGCGAGGGGAGCCGAGCCATCCATCTGGCGAGCGCGGGCTGCACGCAGGCGCCCAGGAGCGAGATTCGTCGAGCAGCGGCCTGGTGCGGCGGAGGCGCTCTGTCCCCGACTCGCGGCTGGCGCCGATGAATGCGCCCATCGCCGGCGCAGGGCCGGCGGCGGGGGAACCGATGACGCCCACCAAGCTCTTGATCGGACAGATATTGGTCGTGTTCGCGATCATGGTGCTGGGCGTCTGGGCCGCGACCCAATGGGCGGCCTCGATGCTCGCTTATCAGCCCGAGCTCGGATCGGCCTGGTTCGAGTTCCGCGGTCTCCAGTTCTACCGGCCCTGGGCACTCTTCTTTTGGTGGTTCCATTATGAGGCTTATGCGCCCGCCGTGTTCAACAAAGCGGGCGTGCTCGCCGCGGGAAGCGGCTTTCTCGGCTGCGCCGCGGCGGTGGCGGGCTCTTTGTGGCGCGCGCGCCAGTCCTCCAATGTGACCACTTACGGCTCGGCCCGTTGGGCGAGCGAGCGCGAAGTGCGCGATGACGGTCTGTTCGGCGACGCAGGCGTGTTTCTCGGGTCGTCCGGCGGCGCCGATCTCCGCCACGACGGGCCCGAGCATGTGATGGCGTTCGCGCCGACCCGTAGCGGGAAGGGCGTCGGGCTGGTCATTCCGACCCTTCTCAGCTGGACCGGCTCCGCCGTCATCCACGACATCAAGGGCGAGAATTGGGCGCTGACCGCTGGCTGGCGATCGCGATTCTCGCACTGCCTGTTGTTCAATCCCACCGATCCCCGATCGGCGCGCTACAATCCCTTGCTCGAGGTGCGGCGCGGTGCGCTCGAAGTGCGCGATGTCCAGAACATCGCCGACATCCTGGTCGATCCCGAGGGCGCGCTCGAGCGGCGCAACCATTGGGAGAAGACATCGCATTCGCTGCTGGTCGGAGCGATCCTCCACATCCTCTATGCCGAGGAAGAGAAGAGTCTCGCGCGGGTCGCTTGCCTTCTCTCCGATCCAGGCCGGAGCTTCATCGCCACGTTGCGCGTGATGATGACCACGCCGCATCTTGGGACCCAAGTCCATCCGGTGGTCGCCTCCGCCGCGCGCGAATTGCTCAACAAGTCGGAGAATGAACGCTCGGGCGTGCTCTCGACCGCCATGTCCTTCCTCGGACTCTACCGTGATCCGACAGTGGCGGCGGTGACCTCGGCTTGCGACTGGCGGATCGACGATCTGCTGCATGCCGAGCGGCCGGTCTCGCTCTATCTCGTCGTTCCGCCGTCCGACATCTCGCGGACCAAGCCCCTCGTGCGCCTGGTGCTCAACCAGATCGGCCGGCGGCTCACCGAGCGGCTGCAGTCGGTGGATGGCCGCGGCTCGCGCCAGCTGCTGCTGATGCTCGACGAATTCCCGGCTTTGGGCCGGCTCGACTTCTTCGAGACCGCGTTGGCCTTCATGGCCGGCTACGGCATCCGCGCCTTTCTCATCGCCCAATCCCTGAACCAGATCGAAAAGGCCTATGGCGAGCACGGTTCGATCCTCGACAATTGTCATGTTCGGGTCGCGTTCGCGACCAATGACGAGCGCACGGCCAAGCGCATCTCCGATGCGCTCGGCACCGCGACCGAACAGCGCGCGATGCGCAATTATGCCGGCCACCGGCTCGCACCCTGGCTCGCCCATGTCATGGTCAGCCGCCAGGAAACCTCGCGCCCGCTGCTGACCCCGGGCGAGGTCATGCAGCTTGCCCCTGACCAGGAACTAGTCCTGCTGTCGGGCAGGCCGCCGATCCGGGCGAACAAGCTGCGTTATTATGAAGATCGCCGCTTCACCGCGCGGCTCCTGCCGGCGCCGGCGCTGAGCGACGGCGATTACACGGACCGGCCGCCGGTGCGCTCCCATGACTGCGCCGGCGTCCGCGCCGAAGCGGTGCAGCTTGGCGCGGAAGAGGAAGGCGGGGGCGAGGGGAGTGCGGGAAGCCTGCAGCAGCAGCGCCATCCCGGCCTTCCCGGCGAAGAGAGCGTCGGGGTCGTGCATAAGACGGCCGATCCGCTCGATGTTGGCGAAGAGGAAGACGAGCTCGCCACCGCGGCGCCCTTGCTCGCGCGGATGCTTCCGCTCGGGCCGGTCGTCGCGGCCGACGCCATCAATTTGGGATCGGATCGCGGAAGCGACCTGATCCCGAGCTTCTGACCATGGCGCGATCCGCCTTCATCGAGCGCCCCGGCCCGGGCCTCACGGGCGGGCGGCTGACCCTGCTTTTCGGAGAGAGCGAGTGAGCGCGCCCGAATCCGCCAACCGCAAGCGCGCGATGCTGCGCACCGCGTTCGGTCCCGAGATCGCCGCGGCGCTGGCCGACCCCCTGGTTATCGAATTGATGGTCAATCCCGACGGAAGGCTCCGGCTCGACCGCCTCGGCGCCGGACGCTGCGATACGGGTGCCGTGCTCGAGCCCGGCCAGGTCGAGCGGATCATCCGGCTGGTCGCCAGCCACGCAAGGACCGAAGTCCATGGCGCCGCGCCGATCGTCAGCGCCGAGCTTCCGCCACATGGCGAGGGACTTGCCGGCGAACGCTTCGAGGGGGTTCTGCCGCCGGTCTCGACCGGGCCCTGCTTTTCGATCCGGAAGCCGGCGTCGCGCATCTACACGCTCGCCGATTATGTGAGCGACGGGGTGATGAGCGCCGGGGTCGCGCGCGACCTGTCGCTGGCGGTGGCCGAGCGGCGCAACATCCTCATTGCCGGCGGCACGAGCTCGGGCAAGACGACGCTCGCCAATGCCCTGCTCGCCGAGCTCGGCATCCGCGACGAGCGCGTGATCCTGATCGAGGACACGCGCGAGCTGCAATGCGCGGCGGCCGACAGTGTGGCGCTGCGGACCCGGCCGGGCGTCGTCGGCATGGCCGATCTCGTCCGCTCGACCCTGCGGCTGAGGCCCGACCGGATCATCGTCGGCGAGGTTCGCGGCGGCGAGGCGCTCGACATGCTCAAGGCCTGGAACACGGGCCATCCGGGCGGGATCGCCACCGTCCACGCCAACAGCGCCCGCTCGGCGCTCTATCGAATCGAGCAACTGATCCAGGAGGCGGTGGTGACGGTCCCGCGGCGGCTGATCGCCGAGACGATCGACCTTATCCTTTTCATCGAGGGGCGCGGCACCGCGCGGCGGATCGCCGGGATCGCGTGCGTCGATGGCGTGGACGGTGCCGGCGACTATGCGCTCCGGCCGGTGGCTCAACACAATGACGATCCTCAAGGAGAATGCTGATGCGCGTTCGAAGGGCCATCCGGTCGATTGCCGCGGCGCAACTGACCTTGTTCGCCGGCTTGGCGGCGATCGGCTCCGCGGCCTCTGCGGCGGGCTCGGGCATGCCGTGGGAGGAGCCGCTCCAGAAGGTCCTGGATTCGGTCCAGGGGCCGGTGGCCAAGATCGTCGCGGTGATCATCATCATCACTACCGGCCTGACGCTCGCGTTCGGCGAGACCGCCGGGGGATTCCGGCGGCTCATTCAGATCATCTTCGGCCTGTCGATCGCTTTTGCCGCTTCCTCCTTCTTCCTCTCTTTCTTCAGCTTCGGCGGCGGGGCGCTGATCTCGTGAGCGGCGCCGGTCAATCCCTCCCTGGCTTCGAGGCGCCGGTTCATCGCGCGTTGGTCGAGCCGATCCTGCTCGGCGGCGCGCCGCGCGCGATCGCCATTTTGAACGGGACGGTCAGCGCCGCGCTGGGGCTCGGGCTCCAGCAATGGGTGGCGGGCCTCGCGCTCTGGGCGGTCGGCCATTCGCTCGCCGTACTCGCCGCCAAGCGCGATCCCGACTTCATGCCGGTGCTCGTGCGGCACCTTCGGCAACGGGGGCACCTCACATGCTGAACCTCGCCGAATATCGTGAGCGTGCCGACCGGCTGGCCGATCACCTGCCCTGGGCGGCGCTGGTCGCGCCAGGCGTCGTGCTCAACAAGGACGGAAGCTTCCAGCGCACATTGCGCTTCCGCGGGCCCGACCTCGACAGCGCGACCGGTGCAGAGCTTCTGGGGGCCGCGGCGCGGGTCAACAATATGCTCAAAAGGTTCGGCTCGGGCTGGGTCCTGTTCTTCGAGGCGGGGCGGATCGAGGCCCTGGACTATCCCCAAAGCCGCTTTCCCGATCCCGCTTCCTGGCTCGTCGATTCCGAACGCCAGGCGAGCTTCGAGGGCGGGAGCGACCATTTCGAGAGCCTTTATCATCTCACCTTCGTCTGGCTGCCACCGGCGGATGCCGAGGCGCGGGCGGAACGCGCGCTCATGGAAGGCCGTCGCGAGTCGCCGAAGCGCGACTGGGACGAGATGGTCCGGCGCTTCATCGCCGACACGGACCGGGCGCTCGATCTTTTGTCCGGCTTCATGCCCGAGGTCCGCGCGCTCGGCGACGAAGAAACGTTGACCTTCCTCCACGATTCAGTCTCGCAATCGCGCCACCGCGTCGCGGTGCCGGAGACGCCATTCTATCTCGACTCATTGCTCGCCGACACGCCGCTGACCGGCGGGCTCGAGCCGATGCTCGGGGACCTCCATCTGCGCACGCTGACCCTCGCCGGATTCCCGTCCCTGAGCCGGCCCGGGGTCCTCGACGCGCTCAACCGGCAGGATTTCGGCTATCGCTGGGTGACGCGGTTCATCGCGCTCGACCAGAGCGAGGCGGCGCGGGCGCTGACCCGCCTTCGGCGGATGTGGTTCAACAAAAGGAAGTCGGTGACCGCGCTGCTGCGCGAGGTGATGTATAACCAGCCAGTCCAGCTCACCGACAGCGATGCCGACAATAAGGTCGCCGATGCGGACCAGGCGCTTCAGGAGCTTGGCGGCGATCATGTCGCCTTCGGCTACCTGACGACGACGATTACAGTCGCCGACCCCGATCCCGCCGCCGCGGACGAGAAGGTGCGGGCCGTGGAGCGGGTCGTGAACGGGCTTGGCTTCACGGTGAAGCGCGAGCGGCTGAACGCGGTCGAAGCCTGGCTGTCGAGCCTTCCGGGCCAGGTCTATGCCAATGTCCGCCAGCCGCTCGTCCACACGCTCAATCTCGCCCATCTGATGCCTTTGTCGTCACTCTGGGCGGGGCCAGCGCGAAATGGGCACCTTGACGGTCCGCCTTTGCTGTTCGCCGAGACCGGAGGCTCGACTCCCTTTCGGCTCTCGACCCATGTCGGCGACGTTGGCCATATGCTGATGGTCGGGCCAACCGGCGCCGGAAAGTCGGTGCTGCTGTCGCTGATCGCGCTGCAGTTCCGGCGCTACCCGGGCGCCAGGATCTTCATCTTCGACAAGGGCTGGTCGGCCCGGGCGGCGGTGCTGGCCATGGGCGGCACCCATCATGAGTTGGGTGCCGGGGGCGACGAGACGGGGCTCGCCTTCCAGCCGCTGCGCCGGATCCACGAGGCGGGCGAGCGCGCCTGGGCGGCCGAATGGCTGACGGGCCTGCTCGAGCATGAGCGGCAAACAATCACGCCCGAGGTCAAGGACATGATCTGGTCGGCGCTTCTCAGCCTTGCCTCGGCGCCGCCCGCCGAACGGACCCTGACCGGCCTCAGCCTGCTGCTGCAATCCAATGCGCTTCGCGCCGCGCTCCAGCCTTACACGCTCGAAGGCCCGTTCGGCGCGCTGCTCGATGCCGCCGAGGACCGGCTCGCGCTCGCCGACGTCCATTGTTTCGAGACCGAGACCTTGATGAGCCGCGCGGGCGCGGTGCCGCCGGTCCTCTCTTATCTGTTCCACCGGCTCGAGGAGCGGTTCGACGGCGCCCCGACCCTGCTCATCCTCGACGAGGCCTGGCTGTTCCTCGACAATCCTTTGTTCGCCGCGCGAATCCGCGAATGGCTGAAGGTCCTCCGCAAGAAGAATGTCGCGGTCGTGTTCGCGACCCAGTCGCTTGCCGACATTTCGGGAAGCAGCATCGCCCCGGCGATCGTCGAGAGCTGCCCGCAGCGGATCTTCCTTCCCAATGACCGGGCAGTCGAACCCCAGGCGCGCGAAGCCTATGAGCGGTTCGGGCTCAACGAGCGCCAGGTCGAATTGATCGCCCGGGCGACGCCCAAGCGCGATTATTATCTCCAGTCGCGGGGCGGTAACCGGCTCTTCGATCTCGCGCTCGGGCCGATCGCGCTCGCCCTCTGCGGCGCGTCGGATCCCGCGTCGCAGCGCCTGATCGATCGCCTGACCGAAGGCGGCGGTGAGGATTTCCTCGCCCGCTTCCTCGACGCGCGCGGCCTCGACTGGGCGGCCGCGCTCATCGGCCAATTCCCGCATTCACTCGAGAAAGGAGACGTGAAATGAAGCCGATTCATGCTGCGCTCGTCGCGACCGCGACGGCCTCGGCATTGGCGGTCCCGATTGCGATGCCGGCTCCGGCCGCGGCATCGGGCCTGCCGGTGTTCGACGTCACCAATTATGCGCAAAATCTCCTCCAGGCGGCGCGGGCCCTCGACCAGGTCAATAATCAGCTGACGTCACTCCAGAATGAAGCGTCGATGCTTCAGAACATGGCGGCCAATCTCAAGCGGATCGATTTCCCGCAGCTCCAGCGGATGACGTCCGCCATGCAGCGCGTCGATCGATTGATGGACGAGGCGAAGGGCATCCAATTCAAGGTGGATGGCCTCGACCGGCAGATGGAGAGTCTCTTTCCGGGCGCGCTCAAGCAGGCGCTGACCGGCGATCAACGTGTGGCTGAGGCGCGGGCCCGGCTCGATTCCGCGACCGCGGCCTGGCGCCAGGCGATGAGGGTCCAGGCCGGTGTCGCCCAGAATGTCGAGGAGGATTCGGGCCTGCTGAACGAGCTCGCCGCCCGAAGCCAGAGCGCGGCCGGCGCGCTTGCAGTCGGCCAGTCCGCGAACCAGCTCCTCGCGCTCGGCGTCAAGCAGCAGCTGCAGCTCCAGAATCTGATGGCCACGGAATTTCGCGAGGCCGCGCTCGATCGCGCGCGCCGGGCCCAGGCCGAGGAGGACGGGCGAGCGGCAACGCGGCGCTTCCTCGACGGACCGGCCAGTCATTAGCGAGCTCATGACAGGCGCGGCCGCTCCCGCCGCCCTGTCCGCCGCGGGGCTTCGCTCCCCCTTCGGAAGCCCCGCGGCACGTCATCGAAGGATCCGGAACTGAGATATGGGTGATTTGAACGTCATCGACCGCTTCATGGCGGCCTTCATCCAATATATCGACAGCGGCTTCGGGCTGCTGCGCGGCGACGTCGCCTTCCTGACCACCACGTTGGTCGGGATCGACATCACGCTCGCCGGGCTGTTCTGGGCGATGGGCGGCGAGGACGACATCATCGGCCGCTTTTTGAAGAAGATCCTCTATGTCGGCGCGTTCGCGCTGATCATCTCCAGCTTCTCGACCCTCGCCGACATCATCTTCAAGTCCTTCGCTCAGGCGGGGATTACGGCCGGCGGCGGGGCGATCGCCGCTAGCGACCTGCTCCGGCCCGGGTTCATCGCGTCGACCGGCTTCGATTCGGCGAAGCCTCTGCTCGACGAGGTCAGCTTATTGATGGGGCCGGTCGCTTTCTTCGAGAATTTCCTGACCATCGCGGTGCTGATGATCGCCTGGCTGTTCGTGATCCTCGGCTTTTTCATCCTCGCGATCCAGCTGTTCGTCACGATCATCGAGTTCAAGCTGACCACGCTCGCCGGCTTCCTGCTCGTGCCCTTCGCTTTGTGGAACCGCACCAGCTTTCTCGCCGAGCGCGTCCTCGGCAATGTCGTTTCCTCGGGCATCAAGGTGATGGTGCTCGCCGTCATCGTCGGGATAGGATCGGGGTTTTTCGCCGAGTTCAGGTCGGCGGCCGGCCAGCAGCCCGACCTCATGAGCGCGATGAGCCTCGTGCTCGCGAGCCTCACTTTGTTCGGCCTCGGGATATTCGCCCCGGGAATCGCCTCGGGCCTTGTCGCTGGAGCGCCGCAGCTCGGCGCGGGCGCCGCCGTTGGAACGGCCGCGGCGGCGGCCGGCACGCTCGCAGTCGGCGGCGGGGCGCTGGCCGGCGGTGCTCGAGCGCTCGGCGGGGGTTCGCTCGGCGCGGTCCGCGCCGGCACCTCGATGGGCGCCGCGGCGTCGGCTTCCTACCGGCTTGGCCAGGAGACCTCGGGATCGGCGGGCATCGGGTCGGGGCTGAAAGGCATGGCGAGTGCCGGAACGGCTGCCGCCGAAGCGAAGCTCGGCAAGGCGGCGGGGCTTGGCGTCGCGGCGGCCCAGGGCGAGCGCGCGGCGCTGTTTGCGGGAGGAACGTCGAGCCGTCCGGCAGCGTCTGCGGCCAATGATGCCGCTTCGGGCGGCGCGCCCGACTGGGCGCGCCGCCTTCGGTCCGAGCAGAGTGGACGGCACCACCGCCAGGCTGCGGTCCAGGCGATCCGCGAAGGCGAACGCGGCGGCGCGGCCGCCAATCCCGACATCAAGGAAAGAGAGGAATGACGATGAAGTTCAGGCGCGCGGTCCAGCGCTACGGGCGGACGCCCGAACCGGTCACACCCTACCAGCGCGCGGCCCAGGCGTGGGACGACAGGATCGGGAGCGCGCGCGTCCAGTCGCGCAACTGGCGAATGATGGCGTTCGGCGGCCTCGCTCTCTCGGCGGCGTTTTCCGGCGGCCTTTTGTGGCAGTCGATGCAGAGCCGGGTCGTTCCTTATGTCGTCGCCGTCGACCGTCTGGGCGAAGCGCGGGCGGTTGCGCCGGCGGAGAGGGACTATCGGCCGACCGACCCGCAGATCGCCTGGTTCCTCGGGCGGTTCATCACCAACGTCCGCTCGATCTCGCTCGATCCGGTGCTGATGCGCCGGGACTGGCTGTCGGCCTATGATTTCGCGACGGCACGCGGCGCTCGCTTCCTCAACCAATATGCGCGGGGCGCCGATCCCTTCAGCGAGGTCGGCAACCGAACGGTGTCGGTCCAGGTGACGAGCATCGTCCGCGCGTCGGACCGGAGCTTCCAGGTCAAATGGACCGAGAGCGAATATGACCGCGGCAATTTCGCCGGCACGAGCCACTGGACCGCGATCCTGTCGGTCACGATCCGGCCGCCGGCGACGGTCGAGACGCTCCGCAAGAACCCGCTCGGCCTTTACGTCGATGCGATCGACTGGAGCAAAGAGCTCGAGCTGACGGCGCCCGCGAGCGGTGAGCGGCCGCCTTCGTCCGCGGCCGCGCTGCCGCTGGGCTCTCCGCTCGATCCCGGACTCGCCCGGCCCAGCTCCCAGCCCAATTCAACAAGGAACACATTATGATCCGGTCTGCCTTCCTCATCGTCGCTTCCACAGCCCTGCTCGACGCCTGTGCCGGTCCGGCTGCCGCGGCCTCCCGGCCGAAGGCGGTGTATCTGGCCGCGCGCATGCTGAAGGATCCCTCGGCAAAGAGCGTCTTGCCTGCGCCGCCGGTCGCCTATCGGGAATTGCCATCGCTGATACCGCCCGGGCACGCACCCGCCCGGGCACCGTTGAACCGGGTCGCGGCCGCCAACCGGAGCGCGGTTCGCGAGCCCCGCTCGGAGGATTATCTCGGCGCCGTTCAGGTCTATCCGTGGAGCGACGGGGCGCTCTATCGCCTCTATGCGGCGCCCGGGAAGGTCAGCGACATCATCCTCCAGTCCGGCGAGACGTTGGTCTCGGTCGCCGCCGGCGATACGGTCCGCTGGATCATCGGCGATACGGCGAGCGGCTCGGGTGCCGACCGGCGGACCCATATATTGGTAAAGCCGTCGGCCGTCGGCCTCTCGACCAATCTGGTGATCGCGACCGACCGACGGGTCTATCATGTCGACGCCGAGAGCCATGCGCGCACCGCGATGGCGAGCATTTCCTGGACCTATCCCAAGGATGTGTTGATGGCCCTCCGGGCTGGCGCTGAGTCAGCCGGCGTTCCAATTGCGCCCGGCGTGTCCATCGATCGCCTCAACTTCAATTACCGGATCGAGGGCGACAAGGTGCCGTGGCGGCCGATCAGGGCGTTCGACGACGGACGTCAGGTCTTCATCCAGTTCCCGCCCGGTCTGGCGCAAGGGGAGGCGCCACCTTTGTTCGTCACGGGAGAGAAAGGGCGTGCCGAACTCGTCAATTACCGGATTCGCGGGCTCTATTATGTTGTCGACCGTCTGTTCGGCGCTGCCGAGCTCAGGATGGGCGAAAAGCATCAGCAAGTGGTCCGGATCGTTCGCGGTTCAGCGGGCGATCGGGGAGGACGGAGGGGCCGATGAGCGATCCCTCCGCGCCCGTCGAAATGCCGCGCCCCAAGGAAGATCCCGAGGCGCTGGTTCTGCGCGGCCGCCCGCCTCCCGCGGTCCGCTTCCGGCGGGGCCTGATTGTCGGCGTTACCGGCGCCCTCGCTGCCGTCCTGATCGGCCTGTCCTGGTTCGCGCTCGAGCCCCACGGCCTTCGCAACGCCGTGGCGCCCGTCGACAGCGGCGAACCGGCACGCGAAGCGCCGCCCGATGCGCTCGCCAATGTCCCCGGCAGCTATGGTGACGTGCCGCGGCTTGGGCCGTCGCTTCCGGGCGATCTCGGCCGGCCGATCCTCGAGCAGCAGCGAAGCCTTGATGCGGTTCAACCCTTTGTTGCCGACTGCGCCGCTACCAACCAGGAAGAGGCGCGGCGCGAGCGATTGGCCGTGGCTCGGCAGGCGGCACGCACGTCCGGGGTTCTCGTGCAGCTGGAGAGTCCCCGCAGTTCGGACGCTTCCCCGGCTCCTCAGCGAGGGGAGAAGGATTCAACGGCGGCAGCCATCGAGCCCTCGCTGACGCCCGCCCGGCCAGGCCAGGAACGCAAAATCGAGTTCGCGCGATCGTCGGGCCGAGATCAAGATGCGGGCGGGCTGCGCGCTGCGCCGTCGCGCTGGACGCTGAGCGCTGGAACGATCATTCCAGCGAGCCTCATCACCGGCCTCAACTCCGACCTCCCCGGACCCGTGCTCGCGCAGGTGTCGTCGGATGTGCGCGACAGCGCGACCGGACGTACCGTCCTGATCCCCCAGGGAGCGCGGCTGATCGGAAGCTACGACAGCATGGTGGGCTATGGCCAACGGCGCGCGCTCCTCGTGTGGACTCGGATCGTCTTCCCCGACGGATCGTCGATTGGGCTCGACAATATGCCTGCGACGGATGCGTCCGGTTACGCCGGCCTTCACGACCGGACGGACTCGCACAGCTGGCAATTGCTGAAGGGCGCTATGCTTTCGACCCTGCTCGGCGTCGGGACGCAGCTGAGCCTAAGCGGCGGCGAAAGCGATCTTGTCCGGGCGATCCGAGAATCCGCCCAGCAGAATGCGGCCGATGCCGGCGATCAGATCACGAGCCGCAATCTGAGCGTCCGGCCGACGATCGAGGTGCGCCCCGGCTGGCCTGTGCGCGCCATCGTCAACAAGGACCTCGTCCTTCAGCCGTGGAGGGGATGATGGCCGAACTGAAGCTGGCGAAGCTGCACGACCGGACTCCAGTCAGGATCACGATCCATCTTCCGCCGGATCTCAATCAGGCGCTTGGCCTTTACGCCGAAATGTATCGGGAGATCTATGGCGAGACCGAGCCGGTCGCGGAGCTCATTACGGCGATGCTGGCGAGCTTTCTCGAAAGCGATCGCGTCTTCGTCCAGCGACGCCGGAAGGCGGTGAGCTCATGAGCGTTCACGAGGGTGGCAAGGCCGCGCCTGAGCCGATCAGCGTCAGAATTCCGGAAGCGGTGCGGCTGACTGGCCTCAGCCGGTCGCGCATCTACGAGCTCATGCGGACCGGCGACATCGAGTTCGCCAAGGTCGGGAGGTCGACCCTGATCCTGGTCGAAAGCCTTCGCCGGTTCATCGACAACCAACGTGTGACGCGATCATTCGCCTGAATGCCGCGGTCCAAAACTGCTGCTTGAGTTCAGATGGCGAGCTGCGCCAGCGCCTCGACTGCCGCGTCCCGGGCGAGATGACCATAATGCTTTTCGATCATCTCGGCGCTCGTCCCGCTGATCTGCGCAATCGTGAGCAGCGGAAGCCCTGATCCGACAAGGTCGGTGATCGTGCTGTGACGCAGCGTATAGGCCGTCACATTCGAGGGCAGTTTCGCCGCCCGGGCGGCCGCCGCGATCGGAACTTTCCAGCTATTCTTGTCCCATGCTGTCCCGTTGGAGCGCGTAAACAGAGGATCACTCGCACGCTTGTTCTTTGCGGCTTCTTCGAACAGGCGAGCAGTCGCCTCTGGAACCATGATCCTGCGTCGTTCGCCGGCCTTATCCTTGAGGATCGTCAGCTCGGATGTCCTCGCGTCGAAGTCGCCAACTGTAAGAGCGGCGATCGCGCCTGGTCGAAGGGGCAGAAAGCAAAGCGCTCGGACGAACGGCTCTGCTTCTGAATCCATATGCTCCAGGAGCGATCGGCGTTGCTCGCGGCTCAGATAGAGTGTTCTGCGCCGAGTTGCGTTCTTGATCGGACGTAACGCCTCCTGCCATGCACCGTCGGAGTTCGGCCGCCCAAGCGCCATGACCCTTCCCAAGGCGGTCCGCAGGGCCGCCATATCGCGATTGAGGGTTGCAGGCGATCGAGGCCGTGTGACCTGCTTTCCCTTTTTTCGCCGGGATACACGCGCTGGAGTTTCAGCGAGCCGGGCGCGCCAATGCTCAACATGCGATCGGCGCAGCCTGGTGAGCCTCACATTGCCGAGCGGGTCCGAATAGACGAATCTCCGGAAGCGGGCCTCATCCTCCGGACGCGATTCTCCGAACTTGCGGCATGCATCAGCCACCGTATCGACCGTTTCCTCGGGCAATCCGCCGCGCTCGACATCGGCAGCGAATATCTCTGTTGCCTTTTTCGCGAAAGTGAAACGCTCGCGAGGTGGATTCTGGGCGAAGCTGCCCAGGGCTCTGACTTGATACTTGCACTGTTCGTCATCGTAGGCTCGCGCAATCCACGTGCCGGCACCTCCCTTTTTCGACGGGCGGTAGCCGAGAAAGCATCCGGGCCACAGTCGGTGCCAATAAGGCTCGCCGCGGGGTCGAAGTGTTTCCCGTGCGCTAACTTTGGTGAGGTCCGGCATCGTCAAAAAACCCCGCTTCAGAAGAACTGCAGGGCAGGCGTACGGAAAAAATATGGAAAAATATAGACGGACTTTTGTAGACTTAGTCGGATCGAAAATGGCTAATTATCGCGATTGTTGAATCCACGAATGTCCAGAAATGTGTGATTTTCCAGAATCGCACTGCAGAGGTCAGGGGTTCGATTCCCCTCAGCTCCACCAGCCGCCGCGTTGGAAGCGGCACGTCTCTCGCGCGGAGCTTCGGAATTCGCCGCCTGGTGAACGAAATCGGCGATGTCCTTCGACAGCTCTATCCTCGAAGGCTCATCGCGATAGATCATGTGCCCGCCCTCGTAGCAGCGGTCGGTGAAACGGCGCGCAAGCGCCGGCTCGAGGCCGTCGACGATCGCCTGGTTGCCCTCGCACATATTGAGTGAATCATACCGCCCCGCTGCGACGAACACGCGCAGGCGGGGCTCCATACGCATCGCTTTCTGGAGCCAGGGCAGGGATCCCGGAGGTCCGCCACCTTGCTGCGCCCGCTTCAGCATTTCCGGAGTGATCGTCACATGATTGTAGGACCAGCGCGAACCGGTGCTTCGCCGCTCCGGACCGGGCATCGGCATGTAGCCGTCCTCGATTCCGGTATAAGCAAGGTCGGTCCGGTAACCGAGCGCGCCGCGCAGATAGCCCGTGATCGCCTTCGCATAGCCGGGATCTTCCGGCTCCGGACCGGCGATCCGCATGTCGAAGGTGTCGAGGACATGCGCGGGATCCGCGCCGATCAGAGTTCTCAGATATTGGCGATTGGTCATCACCAGCGTCTTGCGGTTGATGGCGGTCGCGGGCACGCCAGTATAGCGGGCGAGCGAACGGGCGACCTCCTCGCGTTGCCCGGGCTCGAGCTTGTCGATCGCCCGAAGCGCCGGCCAATAGACGTCTTTGGCCCAGGCGGCGGCCTTCTTGAGGGTCGTCTCTCGGTCCCTCATGAGGTCCGGCGCTAATTTCTTGTGGTAGAAAGCGGCCGCCGTGCGCGCCGGCACGTACATGGCGTCGCTGAATGCCGCCGGCATGCCCGATCCCGGAATTCCGCCGGAGATCAGGATAGCACCGTCGAGCTGGATGCCGCGTTTGGCCAGCAGCTCCGCAACCCCGCTGACGCGCCAGGTGCCGTAGCTTTCGCCGGCCAGGAAGAGCGGCTGTGTCTGCGCGTCGAACCTCGCGCGATAGGCGCGGATGAACTCGGCGGTTGCAGCGAAATCGCCGAGCACGCTCAGGAATTCTCCTTCCGATTCCGCGCTCTCCGGTCGGCTGAACCCCGTGCCGACCGGGTCCATGAAGACGAGGTCGCTGACCGTCAGCAGGCTTTGCACATTGTCGACGAAACGGTCTTTCACAATTCGCCTCGGCCCGAACATCTCGGTGTGCAGGAGCAGTGAGTTGGTGGTCGGTCCGCCGTTCCAGACGAAGGTGATCGGGCGGGGATGGCTGCCCGCGCTTTTCGCCACATAAGCAACGAAGAAGATGTGACCCCTCACTTCGCCGGATTCGTCATTGCGGATGGGGATCCGTCCGGCCCGGGCTTCATAAGCGAGGGTGCCCTCGGGCATGGGAAGCTCGTGTGTGGTGACGACGATTGGCTCGTCGCCCGGAACGAGTAGGGGCGGCGGAATGACCGGGTCCTGGACTGCCCCCGCTTCCATGGGTGCGAATGCCGCGAGCGCGGCCAGCAGGAGCGACAATGGACGGCCCATCATCCTCCCGACCTTAACCGTCATGCTTTCCGCCGCTCCGGCGTCACATCGCGATAGATTTTCAAGCCTGCCGTCAGTTCCTCCAGTCCCTGCTCCAGATCGCCGGGAAGCTGCGCATGTCCGATGCGGATATGCCCAAGCGCGCCGAAGAACTCGCCCGGCGCCACGATCACCCCGGACCGATCCGCGAGCCAGATCGAGAATTCCTCGGTATCGTCGATTCCGGTCAGCTTCGGAAATGACACACAACCGAAATCGGGAAGCTCGCCTTCGATTAGTTCGTCGTCCCTCCAGCGCGCCCAATAAGCTTCGATGATGGGGCGGCAGCGGTCGATGATTTCGTCCCGATAGCCATCGAATTGATCGCTTCGTTCAAGCACAAGGGCAGCAACCGCGTGAGCGAGATTGGAGACCCCGAACTCGACTTCCTCGCTGAGCGCGCGGATCGGCGCGAGCACCTCGGGCGCGGCGACGATCCAGCCGCAGCGCAAGGTGCTGAGCCCGTAGATTTTGGTCAGGCTATTGACGCTGATCAGGCGCGGCGAAATCTGGGCCGCGGCGCGCGGCCGGACGGCGGCGTCGGCATAATCGCCATAGACTTCGTCCACCACCACATAGAGATTGTTGAACTCGGCAATCTCGGCAAGCGCCTGGAGCACCGGTTCGTCCACCGTCATGCCTGAGGGATTGTGCAGGTTCGTGATGATGATCAGGCGGGTTTCGGGACGGATCCGCGCGGCGACTTCCTCGGGATCGATGACGAACCGCGGTCCGCGCCTCGCGAAATAGTCGACTTCGAGCCCGTAAGATCGAGCGAGACCGTGAAACAGGTCGAATCCCGGCTGTTCGATCAGGACTCGCTCGGAAGGATTCATCAGCGCGCGGTAGACGAGCGACAGGGCGCCGGTGGCGCCGGTGGTGCAAAGCACCTGCGCGCGCGATACGCCGTAGCGCCGCGCCAGCGTTTCGATGACATAAGGGTTCCCGTCGACGAAGGCGCTCGTGTAGCGCGACGTGATGGGTGTGGAGAAACCCGCTGTAATCGTCTCGCGGAGCAGGTCGACCGGTTCGGGAACGGAGCTGTCGAACAGCGTGACGATGCGCTTCTGGCTCGAGCGGACCCGGCCAAGCTCCCGGCGGACCCAACGCGCGTAGCTCATCTCCGGCGCGCGCAACCCGTCTGAACTGGCCATGTGTATGCGCTTCCCTGTCTTCCGTCAGACGGATTCCTATGGGCGGGACGGCGAATTTGTTATCTTATCATGGGCCTTTGCCCTGCCTCTTCCGCATAATCTTTGCGATGTCGGGTCCGGATTGGCGCTCTAACCGGTCGCAGGGACGCCGCGTCCGGTCCGGCTCCGCCAAACCCAGTAAAGCACCCCGAGCACGAGCCAGCCGCCGACGAGCACATAAGGGCGCCAATCCGCTCCGAGCCCGGCCGCGATGATGAGCAGCGCGGCAACGCAAGCTGCACGCGCCACCCAACGCACTGTCCGTCGCGACAAAGCGAGTTGCGCAGTTGCGGCGATCTCCGGATGATCGCGCGCGACCCTAAGCGCACAAAGCGAGCAGGCGAAATATTTGAGCATCGTCGGGATGTTCACCGCAAGCAGCAGGAAAACGAGGCTCGACGGCAGGAATAGGCCTAGCATCGCGCAGCAATAGCCAAGGATGATTGCGGCATGCGGCGTCCCGAAGCGCGGATGAATGCTTGCGAGCCGCTCCGGAAGGACGCCGCTGCGCCCCATCGCGAACAGGCTGCGCGAAAAGACGAGCGCGGTCGCGTTCATGGTCTTGAGGATCGAAACCGCCGCCGCGCCGACGATGAGCGGCACCGCCAAATCGCCGAGCGGCACCTGGGCGGCATCGAGCAGCGGAGCTGGGCTCACCGCCAGCTGCTCCGGCCCGACGAGACCGAGCGCGGTAACGGCGACGGCTCCGTAAACTATGACCGTCAGGCCGATCGCAAGACCGATCCCGAGCGGAATATTGCGTCGCGGATTTCGTATCTCCTCGCCAATCTCCACCGCGGACTCGATCCCCAGGAACAAGCTGATCATCAGCGGGACCGCCGCGGCGACGGCGAGAAAGCCGGTGCCGAGTGGAGATCCGATCCGCGAGATGCTGACCAGCGGCGCGCCGGCGGCGACGAATATTCCGAGAACGAGAAGCAGCATCAGCATCAGCAAAATCTGCACGCGCGCGGCGACCGCGACCCCGACATAGTTGAGCGCGAATACGGCGGTCAGCGCCGCCGCCATGACCAGCTTCGACGGCATCGGAATGACCATTCCGAGATAGTTTACGAGCACCTGCGCCAGCACGATCAGAGCGCCGACATTGCTAATGATGCGCAGCCAGGCGATCAGGAACCCCGCAAGCGGCCCGAGGAATCGGCGCGGCCACTCATAGGAAGCGCCGGACACGGGCAGAGCGGAGCCCAGCCACGCATAGCTCACCGCGAACAGCAGCATCGGCAGCGCGGCCAAGGCCATCGCCCCGAGGAGGGCCGAACCCGCGACTTCCGCGGCCGGCTGGAGCACGGAGAAGATCGATACGCCGATGGCCGTGCCGGCGCCGAACATCACGACGCCGCCAAGCCCAACGCCCTTGCGGAGCTCTCCGGGACCAGTCGGCTGAATCGTCACCGCTGAGGCGCGCTCACGAACGCACGAACATCGCGTGCAAGTGCCGGGCGGGCTTGCTTGCCGAGATAGGGCATGTGGCCGGACTCATAATAATGAAATTGGGTCCGCTCCGGGGGAATGCCGGAATGGGCAATTTCATATTCCGCCGACCCGAGCGTCGTCACGAGATCGTAATAGCCCGCGCCAACCATCAATTTGAGATCGGGATTGCGGCGCATGGCTACGCCGAGGTCGTCGCCGAAATTGCGACCGACCGGAATGCCGGGCCCGTAGCCATAATCCCATTTCGAATTTACCGATCGGAAGGCGATCGCTTGATAGGGCATGTCGAGCGCCACGCCGAGCTCGCGCCGCATATAGAGGTTCAAGGCGGCGACGAAGCCGGGCACATATTGGCCCATTGCTGGATCGTCCGCGACCGGGTCGCCGCCGTTCGGCGACAGAGGCAAAGTGTACCGTGCGTCATAGGCGCCAAGCTGCAGGCCGCGCCCGGCGAGCAGCTGGCGCGCGAAAGTATGGGGATCGACTCGAATGTCGTGTCCCAAAATGAATTCGGGCTCCAGGCCGGTCAGCGTGGAGAGTTTCCCGGCGATGCTGTTTCGCTCCTCTTCGGACAGGCTGGAGCCGGCATGAAGCGCCGTGAGATAGCGGTCCCGGACGAATGCGCGCGCCGCGGCCGCCTGACCCTCCGCCGTGCACCCCGCCGGCCCTTTGCCGAAATAGCAGGCGGTCGCCGCGAGCGTTGGCAATGCGTTCGCATATTGGCCGTCACCCGAACCGCCGCTCATGTCCATCGACTGGCCAAGAAGGACGACGCCGTTCAGTGTGACCCCGTCCATTCGCCCGGTTCCCATCGGCCCTCCGGCGAGGAGCTTCGCGACCTCCGCGGCGCGGATCGTCCCGTAGCTTTCCGACACCAGATATTTCGGCGAGTTCCAGCGGCCGTTTTCCCGGATCCATTGCTCGATCACGTCGACGGTCGCGCGAGCGTCCTGGTCGACCCCGTAGAATTGCTCCGGCTTTCCGGCCGGCAGGATCCGGCTGAACCCGGTTCCCGGCGGGTCGATGAGAACCACGTCGGCGACGTCGAGCGGGCTGTCGCCATTGTCGGCGAGCCGGAACGGCGGCACAGTCTCGGGCTTCACGTCATTGCTGAACGCGATGCGCCTCGGCCCGAGGAAACCCATGTGGAGCCACAAGGAGGACGAGCCGGGTCCTCCATTGAACGCGAAGATGACCGGGCGCTGGCTCCCCTTCGGCGCGTCGGTCCGGACGTAGCTGGTCGTGAAGACGCTTGCCGTCGGGTGACCCGCCGGGTCGGTGATGAAATGCTCGGCGACGATCGCGCGGTAGCGGATCGCGGCTCCTCCGAACGTGCCGCGATGCTCGCTCTCGAAACGGCGCGGCTGAGCGAGCGCATCGGCAGTCGAGGCCTGGGGCGCCGCCGCGGGCGCGGACTGAGCAAGAACAGCCGACGGAGCGAGCAACAAAAGCGCGGCCGCGATCGCCGGGACATTCGTCATCATTGGGCCTCCAGCGGCTTGTAGGCCGTGCATTCCACCTCGACCCCGGCGCCGAGCGCCAGCCCGTTTGCGCCGAATGCGCTTCGCGCCGGCAGCCGGCCGGGCTTGAAATAGGTCACATAGACCGCGTTGAAGGCGGGCCATTGCTTCATGTCGGCGAGCATGACCCGGCACTGAAACACGTCGTCGAAGCCGGCGCCCGCGAGCGCCAGGGCTTCGCCGACGTGATCCATCGCGAGCTTCGCCTGATCGGCCATGTCCGGAGGAATAGTTCCATCCGGCCGCACGCCGATCTGGCCCGAGGCATAGACCAGGTCTCCGACCCGGACCGCGGGGGAAAAGGGCGCCTTCGAGCCGGGGCGCGAATGATATTGGACTGCCGGCGGGGACGCCGCCGATTCAGTCGAAATGATCGCCAGAAGAATTGCCGAACATGGCACCAGCGCCTTGTGCATCCGCCTCTCCTTTCCTGCTCGTAATTTCGGGGTCCGCATCCTTGAGCGGTGGCGGCTCCGCGAACGGCCGGATGCCGAGAGCGGTGTAGATTTCCGACGGGAAATAGATGGCGCCGCCCTTCATCACCATGCGTGGCCGCTTGATCGCCTTGATATCCTTCGTGGGGTCTCCGGCGACGAGCACGATATCGGCGAGCTTGCCCTTCTCGATCGTTCCTACAATCCGGTCGCGATGCAGGTAGGCGGCGGAATCGAGCGTCCCCGCCCTGAGCGCCTCGCCCGGAGTCATCCCCGCCATGGTGTAAAGCTCCAGCTCGCGCTGGACCGTGAAGCCCGTCGCATCATCGGTCCCGGGCAGCATCAGGATTCCATTGCGATGGAGCATGCGCATCACCTCGATGACCTTGGCGAAGCCGTCGCGATAGGCCTGGTCTTCGGCGGCATCCTTGAGCTGCACGAAGCTGCGCTTGCGGTAGCGTTGATAGCCGATCGGCATGTGCGAGAGATAATCGATGTCGCCTGGCGCGACCTCACCGGCCCGGCTCAGCATCAGCCGCTCGACGATGACCGCGGTGGTGTCGAGTGCCGTGTGATGCTCCTTCATCAACTTCACCGTCGCCTGGACCGCCGGCGATTGGAGGTCGAGCGTTGCCGCACGGGCGAGACCCGTGAGCCGCAAGGTGGTGCGCGTGTCCTCGCCCGGCTTCAAAATCCAGCCGAGCATCAGCTGATTGACGTGCGCGATCGTGTCGTAGCCGTCGCGGATCACGCGGTCGGGCGTGTCGAACGCCGGCACATGGCCGGTGACGCCCATCCCGAGGCGATGCGCCTCGGTGGCCATCGGCTTCACCCAGTCGGGGTTCATCGAATTGTAGATCTTGATTTCGAAATAGCCGCGGTCCGCGTACCAGCGGACGTCGCGGAGTGCCTCTTCCAGCGTGGCCGGAAGAAATCCGAGATGGGCCGAATAGGGGCTCCGCCCCTCAATGAAGCCGTTCGGGACCACGTGCGGTCCAGCGATTTCGCCGCTCTTCAGCTTCGGCAGCAGGTCGAGCAGGAAGCTGTTCCTGTTGCCCATGTCGCGAGTCTCGGTAACTCCGGCCGCAAGGTAGAACAGCCCCGACTGCAACGTCGTATGCGAATGCATGTCGTGCAATCCGGGATAGAGCGTTCCGCCCTGGCCATCGATCAGGACCTCGTCCCGGGGCGGCTCGCCGCCATCGCCGGCGAGGATTTGCGTGATCTGGTCGCGCATGACGACGACGGTCGAAAGCGGACCATTCGTCCCGCTGCGCGGATCGAAAATATGGACGTTCCGGATCCGGACCGGTGAATTGAACCGATGCGCCAGGCGTTTTTGCAGGTCGCGCATCCGCTCGACCTCGAGCTCGGCGCCGAGCTTCAGGATCGACGACGCCTCCTTCTCATAGCCCTGGCGGATGGTCAGGCCGTGCCCGCCGAACGTGGCGAACAGCCGGCGATCCGCGTCGAGCATCAGATAGCTGGGGGCAAGCTGGATCCCGCTCAGTCGATAGGCAGTTACCGGCAAAGCGTCGCGCCCGGACCCGATCGTCAAGTCTCTCACCTTGGTGAGGCTGAGCTTGCCAGCCGGAAGCACCTCGAGATCATTGCCGGCGGCGAGCGCGGCACGCGCATAGACGCCCTCCGCCCAGGGGCTGTCGTCGTTGACGATATAAAGCGGCGGCCGGCCTGCTTTGGCTTCGCCGCTGTCGGCCTGGCTTTTCCAGCGCGCCGTGCCGTTCGACCAGAGATATTGCTCCTCGACCGGGCCGCCCATCAGCGAGGTTCCGTGAATCATCCAGGAAACCGGTATCCCGTTCGGTCCGAGCAGGATTTCCTCATGATGCTTGGGGCCGCGGCCGTTATCGACCACGGCATAATCGACGGAGACCTTTTGACCGTCGGTCACCGCGACGACCGACCCGACGACTTCGCCGTTCGACACGACCGACAGCCGCTCCGTCGTCGCCGCCAGCGCGGGCACGGTGGAGAGAGCGAGCGCGAGACCGAGGAGGCGTGACAAACCAAACATCATGAAGTGTTCCTTCCACGAGCCCGCTCGTCGACGTAGGCGGCCGAGGCGAGGTCTTGCATGACATGACCGAGCGACTTGTAGAGCGTGACTTCGCCGGCGTCGGTCCGACCGGGGATCCGGTCGAGCAGCACGTCTCCGATTTCCCCGGCGATATGAGAATCGTCGACGATCCCGGCGGCCTTGGCCGCAGCGAACTCCGCGGCGGCTGCGAGCGCCGAAGCCCGGGAGTCGGCGACATAGCGGCTGCGCGCCACCAGGCTGTTGTCCGTTTCCGTAGGTCCGAGATGGCTCGATCCCACGAGATTGACGTGCGTTCCGGGCGAGACCCAGTCGCCGAGGAGGATCGGTTCAGCCGCCGCGGTCACGGTGCAGATGATGTCGGCGTCCGCGGCGGCCGCTTTGCCGTCGGTCGTCGAAAAAGCCTCAAGGCCGGTTTCCCGGGCGGCCCACTCTTCCAATTCCCGCGCACGCCTGGCCGACCTGCCCCAGATGACGATGCGGCCGATCGGCCGGACATGGAGCAGCGCGCGGATATGGCTCCGCGCCTGCGCTCCGGTGCCGAAGATGGCGAGCACGCGCGAGTCTCGCCGCGCCATTGCGTCGGTCGCGGCCGCGCTCGCGCAGGCCGTGCGGATGTCGGTGACCGCTCCCGCATCGGCGATGCATCGAATCCCGCCGTCGGCCCGGTCGAACAGCACGACCACGCCGCGATGGGTGAGATGGCCGGGGCGATCCGGGTCGTTAAACACGCTGACCAGCTTGGCCCCGAACAAACCGCGCAGCGCGTAAGTCCCCGGCATCAGTCCGAAAAGCTCGCCAGGCCCGAGCGGGATGATCGTCCGGAGCGGCTGCTCGGCCTTGCTCCAGGACAAAGCGGACATGGCCGAGCGGACGGCGTCGATGCAGCCCGGATAATCGAGCAGGTCCCGGACCTCGTCGGGACCGTAGAAGGCAGCCCCGCCAGCGTTCATCGGCCGTTCGCGATGAACGCGCGGATATCGTTGCTGAAACGGCGGGCGGTCGCATCCACCGAATAGCCCATGTGACCGCCGTCATAATATTTGAGCCGGACCCGGTCTTTCGGCCAGCCTGCCTGTGTGACGAGATAATGGGCAGCACCGACGGTGGTCTGCGTGTCGAAATAGCCGTTGGCGACGAACACCCGGTAGTGGGGGTTCGCGTCGAACATCTGCGTGATGCGCTTGTAATAGGGCCAGTCGGAGAAGGGTGTCGTCGCGCCCCAGCCCCAATCCTCGAGTCCCCCGACGCCCGCGCTGGCGAGATAAGGCTCGGACCAGTGGACCTGGAGTTCATCGACGAGATAGCGACGGAAGAATTTTTCGACCGTGTCGGGAAGAATGCCCGAGGGATCGGGAGCCCGGCCCTTGTCGGTCATCGGCGCGGTGTAGCGGGCGTCCGCGCGGCCAAGGAGCAATCCCCGATCCTTCAGCAACTCGGTGCGAAATTGCTCCTTGGTGATCCTGAGGTTGTGAGCAAGATAATATTGCGCCGGGATGCCGCTCAGCTCCTGAAGGCGCTCGGCGACCGCTCGGCGGCGTTCCTCGGGCAGGCGGTTGCCTTGGAAGAGCGCCTCCAGATAGTCGTTCGCGGCATATTGCTGCGCTTCGGCGGCGACCTGTTCTAGCGAGCGACCGGCCCGGTCGATCTTGTGGTGGTACCAAGCGATCGCCGCCAGCGTCGGAAGCGAGGCCACATAGCTGATGATGTTTCCCGGCCGCTGCGCATATTCGATGATGTTGACCGCCTGGCCGTAGAGGATCGTTCCATCGAGGAGGATCGGATCGGGCATTTCCGCGAGCTGTCCGGCGACCTCCCCGGCGCGGTTGGTGCCGTAGCTTTCGCCGAGCATGTAGAGCGGCGATCCCAGCCGGCCGTGCTTCGTCAGCCAGGCGCGGACGAACGCCGCGACCTGCTGGCCGTCCGCCTTGACCGAATAATAATCCTCGGGCTTGTGACCGGGCAGCACCCGGCTGAAGCCTGTCGAAGCCGGATCGATGAAAACGAGATCGGCGACGTCGAGCGGCGAGTATGCATTATCGACCAGCCGGAACGTCGACGGATCCGCCTTGACGTCGTCGGGGAAGGCGACCCGCTTGGGCCCGAAGCCGCCGACATGGACCCATATCGACGCGGAAATCGGGCCGCCGTTGAACAGGAACAGGACCGGGCGCTTCGCGGGATCGGCGCCGTCCGCGGTGTAGGCGAAGCTCACGATTCGGGCGCCTGGTTTCCCTTGCGCATCGGGCACGTCGGTGTCCTCGACGGTCGCGGTGTATTTCAGCCGATGCCCGTTGAAGACGCCTTGATGCTGAGTGACGACCGGGGCGTGCGCCGGCGCCGGCTGACGTGCCGCTTCGGCAAGCCTGGCCTGCTCATCCGGCTGCGCGACGGCCGGAAAGCCGAGCCCGATTGCCAATGCCAGGCCGAACGCGGCAGCCTTCATCCTCATTTCCGTCTCCCGCTCCCTCTTGCGGGAGAGGCTAAGCGACGAGGGCCGGATAGTTTATGCAAATTGCGCCTGGGGCGCGGGAAGGCACGCATAAACTTGGCCGGCAGGCGGTAATCGGAGGCGTTTCGGCCCCTAAAGAATCCGGTTGCCGCGGAGTGGGATCGCGGTCGTGTGCTTGAGCTCGGTGAGAGTCACGGTGGACTGCACGTCCTGGACGCCCGGAAGTCTCAGAATGAACTTGAACACGAAATCCTGATACCAGGGAAGCGAGGGCGCGATCACCTTGATCATGATGTCGCGCTCGCCGAAGATCGTGTAACATTCGAGAATCTCCGGAGCGAGCTCCACCTTGCGCAGGAATTCGGCGCGTTTCTCGTCGGTCAACGTCGACATTTTCAGAGTCGCGACGATGTACATGTTGCTGCCGAACTTGGTGCGGTCGAGGATCGCGACCTGCCGCCTGACATAGCCTTCGTCCCTCAGCCGCTGGAGCCGCCGCCAGCATGGCGATTGGGACAAGCCGACGCGATCGGCGAGCTCGCTCGTCGACAGAGACGAATCCTTCTGGACCTGCTCGAGAATCTTGATGTCGATCGTGGACATCTCTTCGGACATAAGAGTCTCCCCTCGACGGGAAGCTTATCGGCTCTTTCGCCAGAAACAACATAAGTCTTGCCAAGACGGTCGAGTTAGGCGGCGATTTAATTCGCGATGAAGCGCCCGAGCAATTGCTTCATCGCGGTGCGGCCTTCGTCCCCCTCGAACGCGGAATGCCCCGTCTCGAGCGCGACCATCCGGACGCGGTCCTTCGGGAGCCATGCATGGTCGAGCGCGTAGCGCGGCGCGAGCAGGGGAACCGCCAGATCGTAGTAGCCGCCAATGAGCAGCAGCCGCAGCCGCGGCTTGTCGGCCATGATTTTCGAGATGTTCGCGGTGTAGCTCGGTGCCCCCAGGCCGCGAGTCCGGGGCCAGGTCCATTTGAAGTTCACGTCGAGAGTCAGCGAGATGTAGGGCTCGGTCGTGGGAACCCGCAGCTCGTTCCGCATGTAGGCGCCGATCGCGTCAGACACGATGACATTGCTCGCCCCAAGGCCCAGAGCAGGGTCGTTGGCCGCCGATGGCCGGTCCGGGACCTTCTTCGGAATGGGCGCGGTGACTCTGGTGTCGAGCCGGCCCACCACCAGGCCATCCTTCTCTCTCAGGTTCTTTCGGAACGTCTCGGCGTCGATCCGGAGGTTGTGACCGGCGATGAACGGGGCGGGGAGGCCGATGAGCTCGCTCATCCTCGCGGCGATCCGGTCGCGTTCGGAATCTGGAATGCGGCTCCCCTGGACCAGCGCCCGCAGGTAGTCGCCCATGGCGAAGTCGCGCGCGCCCCCGAAGATCGCCTCGACCGACCGGCCCCGCGCGCCCACCTTGCCGTTCTGGACCGCGGCCACCGCCATCGAGGGCAAAGCAAAGACATAACCGAGATCGCTTTCGTCGCTGAGGTCGGCGAGCGCGGGCGAAATGAAGATGAGGCCGGCTAGGTTGAGATCCTCCGCGCTGCCGAGCATCTCGGCGAGACGTGTGCCCCCATAGCTCTCTCCGGCGATGTAGACCGGCGAACCGATCCGTCCGTTGCGCTTCAGCCAGTCGCGGATGAACCCCAGCACCGCCTTCGCATCTCCATCGACGCCCCAGTAGGGTTGGCCGTCGCCGCCTTCGAGAACGCGGCTGAATCCCGTGCCGACCGGGTCGATGAAGACCAGGTCCGTGATATCGATGAGGCTTTGCGGATTGTCGCGGATCGACGGGCTTTCGCCCTTGCCGCGGCGTTCCACCAAACGCGGCCCGAACGCACTGAAGTGGAGCGGCGACGAGGAGGCGCCGGGACCGCCGTTGAAGGCGAAGGTGACGGGGCGTGCCGACGGATTCGCCACTCCCGTACGCACGTAAGCGGTTCCCGATATGGTCGCCTGAGGTTTGCCGGATCGGTCGCTGAGGACCTGCTCGGCGAAGGTCGCGTCATAGTCGACTCGCTGGCCGCCGACGACGACTTGATGATGCGTGGTGACGGGAGCGATCGGCGGTTCGGCCGCGCCAAGCGGCGAGGCGAACATGAGCGCCAGCCCGAAGATCAGCCATCCTCGCATCCGCACACCTCCCGCTCCGGTTCGGGCTCCAGCATAGCGGCGGCGGACTGGCAAATGCGTCGTCCATTTCACCAAAGGAGCCGCAACCGGCGCATAAATCATGCGCGCCGTGCCCGTTCGGGAAATGAACGTCTTTCCGCATCGCGCGACGGGGGTAGCATGAGGAAGGAATATCGCGCGACGGGATGCTAGTCTGGCGCAAAGCCGGAGGAGACTGGAATGGCGCTGACCCGCCGCGATACGCTGACCGCAGCCGCGCTGCTGCCCTTTGCCACCCGCGCCGCCGCCGCCCCAGTATTGAGCGGCAATACTCCAGCGCCCGCTGCCTCGACCCGCCTGCCGGACAAGGCGTCGTTCGCGCCGACCAGGCTCGCGTATCTGGACTCGGGCACGATGCACCCGGTCAGCCTCGGCGCCAAAGCCGCTGTCGACGCCTATCTCGCCGAGCGGGAGTTGCAGCCCGGTGCTTCCGGTCACCTCGACGAGGACGGCCCACGCGCCAAATTCGCGCGGTTGATCAATGCGAACCCCGACGAAATCGCCTTCGTCCAGAGCACGACGATGGGGGAGCAGATCATCCTCAAGGCTCTCGGGCTTCCGGCACCGGGCGCGCATATCGTCACCGACACACTTCACTTCTTCGGTTCGTTCCCGCTCTACGAAGGCCTGGCGAAGCAGGGCTGCGAGGTGAGCTGGCTTCGCCCGAAGGATGGCCGGATCGAGCTGTCGGACATGGAGCGGGCGGTGCGCGACGGAACGAAACTCGTCGCGCTGTCGCTGGTCTCGACCTACAACGGCTTCGAGCACGATCTCAAAAGCGTGTGCGACATCGCCCACGCCAAGGGGGCGCTCGTCTATGCCGACATCATCCACGCCGCCGGCTGTGTGCCCATCGACGTCAGGGCGAGCGGCGTCGATTTCGCCGCCTGCGCCAGCTACAAATGGCTGATGGGGGATTTTGGGCTGGGATTCCTCTTCGCCCGAAAGGATCGCCAGGCCGTGCTCAAGCGAACGCAGTTCGGCTATTATGGGATCGGCAGCTTCACCTCCCACGCCTATCCGTTCGACCCGCCCTCCCCGACCGGCGCGATCGCGGATTACAGCTTCCGCGACGATGCCATGGGACATTTCGCTTACGGCACTTATTCGCACATGGGGGTCGCGCAATTGGCGCACTCGCTCGACTACATCATGGGGCTCGGAGTCGAGCGCATCCAGGAGCATGCCCAGCAGCTGACGGACCATCTCAAGAGCGAACTGCCGCGATTGGGATACAAACTGGCGACGCCGGTGGACGCGCGCACGCCGCTCGTCACCTGCGTGCTCGAGGGTGCGCGCGACAAGCTCAAGGGGCGGCTCGACTCGGCCGGCGTGAAGATCATGATCACCAAGAACCGCTTCCGCGTGACCCCGTCCGTATTCAACGATACCGGCGACATCGAGCGGCTGCTCGCGGCCCTGGGCAAGGCGCCCGCCTGACCGCTCAGTTGCGCGCGCAGGCCGTGTCCGGAACCCCGGGTACCCGCGCCCATTGCCAGGCGTCCACCGTCTCGCCGCGCGGGAGGTAGCGGATCGTCATCTCCTCATCGCCGCGGCGAATTTGGAGAGTGAGAATTCCGGTCTGGTCGCCCTGGATATGATCCTGGCCAACGGGCTTCAGGATTTCGTCGCCGTCGCGAAGCCCCGCCTTGGCCGCGGCAGAGCCAGCGATGAGCCCGCGAACGATGCGCTTCGGCTCGACCAGCACCTTGGGGTCGAAGCCGAGCTGATAGCGGCGGAGCTGTTTCGTGACGCGGCGGAAGCAGGGGCCGAACGCGTCCGATGCGGGCAGCGGAGTCGCGCCCTGGAGCATCGCCCGGAAATCCTCGACTCCTTTCGCGCCCAGCTCCTTGCGGACCAGCTCCTCCCAATCCTTATTGGTGAGCGTCTTGCCCGCTAGCTGGCGCGCCCGCATGGCGAGCACCAAATCGTCGAGCGAACGCTTGCCGCCGGAGGCTTTGCGCACGGCATGATCGACGGTGGCGAAATATAGCGCGCCGCGGTCATAGGGGAGGGTGCGAATCCGCGTATCCTCCCAGAAGCGCTTCGGCACTTCGCTGTTCGGCGCATTCCTGAGCGCGTTCGTGTAATAGCGTCCCGCGGTATAATTGAGGTCCTCAAGGAAGGTTGCGGGGTCGATCATCCCGAACCGGAAGGGCAGGTCGCGCTGGTAATAAGTGGCAAGTCCTTCGCCGAACCATGACGATTCGAGCCCTGCCGGATCGCCGATGCGCGGCGAGAACGTGTGGAACATCTCGTGCGCCAGCGTGAGCTCGAGATCATCCGGATCGCTGCCGGTTTTTTCGCCGTAAGTCGTGACGAACGAATGGTGGAGCGCCACGCCCCCGCCGGGATTGACGAGATTGCGGCGGATGAACACGCCATAGGGCTCGGGCGAGTTGTCCTTGAAGAAGCGGATGTAATGGCTCCTGAGGCGCGCTCCCCATTCCATGAGCGGCTTCACCTCGAACGGCGGTTTGCCCTGCCAGACGGAGAAGAAGCCATCCGCCGTCCCCTGATCTGGAAATCGGCCGATCGCTCCGCCCATGAAGAAGCTGTCCGCGAGCGCTTCGGGGGGCAGGGGAGAAGAGGGTGCCGCGTCGCCGACGCCGAGGCTGCTGACGCCCGCGGCGCCCGCGGGGAGGCCAGACAGGTCCCATTCGACTGCGAGGCGATAGCGCTTATCGCCTGGTGGAAGGAGGAGGAACGTGCTTCCCGCGCCCGAAAATCCGCCGCTTTCGCTGGTGAGTTCGAGCGGCGGAGCGGCGCCGCGCGGTGCCGGCGGGGCCGATGTCGGGACGCGATAATGGACGTGTAGCGTGCCTTCGACCGGACGATCCGCGAACCATTGCCGGAGGCCATCGGCGGACCCGCCTTTGTCATGAAGGGTGAGGTGGAGCGCCCCCCTGGAATCACTGGCGGCAAGGTCGGCGATCCGTTCGGCGGACGTCACGACATTGGTGACAACGAGGGGAATTTGGAGAATCGGGGCGTTGTTCGCGGGGGATGCGTTCTCGATGAGCAGGGTGACGTCGAGATGGTCGATGTTGCTTGTATTCGCTGCAATGCCGGGCTTGAGCGACAGCGAAAGGGATGGGACCGCGGCGGCCGCCGGCGGAGCGGCCGCAGCCCCGGTGAGCGCCAGCAATGCCGGCAGCGCCAGTGCCCGAATCTGCCTCGTCCTCAAATTCCGCATTGGCCGTCCGGCACATCGGCGTTGCGCACCCAATGCCAGGCAGGAACGGGAGCGCCGCGCGGTAGATAGCTGACCTCAAGTTCGCTTCCGTCGCGCCGGAGGGTCAGGTCCATCCGCTTCGAGGAATTCTCGCGGACCTCCTTGACCGGCGTTAGCGCAACGATGGTGTCGCCCTCGTGCACGCCCGCCTCGGCCGCAGGCGAACCGGCGATGAGATCCTTGACCACGCCAAGACGCATCTCGTCGAAACCGAGGACGAAGGGGCGCTGTTCTTCGCGCTCGACGGTGAAGCAGGGACTAAAGGCGTTGCCCGGCGGGACGATTAGCTTGCCCGAGACCATGTCCTCAAAATCGCGGCGGGCCGCCGGCCCAAGCTCGCGCACGACCAGTTCCACCCACTGGCCCAGGCCGACCTTCTCACCTTTGCGCTGCCGCTGAAGCACTTCGAGGACGAGGTCGTCGAGCGATCTCTTGCCGCCGGATTTCGCGCGAACCTCGGCGTCGACTTTCGCGAGATACATGAAGCCGCGGCCATAGGGCACCTTCTGTGCCCTCGAATCCTTCCAGAAGAGCGCTCCGGCCTCCTTGTTGGTCAGCGAAACATGGGGATTCGTGTAATAGCCTTCGGCGTGGTCGTTGATGACCGACAGGAATTTCGGAAGGTCGATCGCGCCGGACCGCAGCGCTAGCACCGCCGAATAATATTCCGCCGTCCCCTCGGTGTACCATGCAGTCTCGGCATGCTCGCCGCCATCGAGCTTGGGCCAATTGTGCGCCATCTCGTGCGCGATCAGCATTTGAGGTCCGTCGGCGATCGTCGCGCCGTCCGATCCGTAGGCAAACATGAAGGATTTGGCGAGCGAGGTCCCGCCACCGCCCGGATACGGGTTGGCGCGGATGAAGACGCGATAGGGCGCATCGTCGTCTTTGAAGAAATGCGCCATGTAGCCGTAGAGCTTGTGGATGCTCCCCGCGAGGCGGTCGATGTCGAACGGCGGTTTCACCAGCCAGTAAAGGCCGAAGTTGCCCTTGCCGTCAGCAGGCTCGCTCTTCACCGGCCCCACGGCGTAATAGGAAAATTCGAGCGTCTCGGCGGGTCCGACCAGCGTCTGGTCGCCTTCGCCGGGACTCCATATGCCCCGGGTCCCGGCTGGCGCCTGGGAAAGATCCCAGTGGAGTGAGATTTTGTAGGGCTTCTCGCCGGGCGGGACCGCGAAGAAATAGACTCCGGCGCCGAGCAGGCCGCCGCCCTGGGCGCGCAGATCGAACAGCGGGCCGTTGCGGGTCGTTGAATCGACTTGTCTGGGCGGCGTCCCATAGCTGACGACGACATCCCCAACGGTCGGCCGTGCGATCGTCCAGTGGCGATAGGTGCCGGTCGGCGTTGCCGCTTCCTCCACTTGCGAGAGTTCGAGGGCTCCCTTGTCGTCCCGGGCCGTGATCGCGCCGCTATCGTAGGCCGCGGTCGGCGTGGACACGATATGGACCGGCATCCGGAGGAGCGTTCCGCCCGCGGCAACTTCCGGTTCAGGGATTCGCATTCGGACGTCGAGGCGATCGATCGCGCCTTTTGTCGCATGCGGCGTGAGAACAACGTCGAGCGGAGGAGGCGCGGGTGCTTCGGCCGCGAGCGGAGACGACAGACCGATCAGCAACAAGCCCGCGAGCCGACCAGTCATCGAATTTCCGCCCCTCCCTTCGAGCTTCGGACCTAGAATTTCACCGTCGCCCCGACATAGAATCGCCGCCCGAGTATGTCGCCGTAGCTGATCGCCGGATAGGATGGCGCCTTGTCGAACAGGTTGGTGATTCCACCGCGCACCTTGATGTGGCCGAAATCATATTCGGCCGAAATTGAATGGGTGGTATTGCTCGCAATGTTCGGGTGCGGATTATTCTCGATCGTCGCATCGGGTCCGGCGCGGGTCTTGCCGAGATAATAGAGTTGATAAGTGAAGCGGAACGGGCCCCGGCTATAACGAAGGTCGAACCGGCCCGACCAGCTCGGCTCGGCAATCGTGTCGTCGGTGCGAACGAACACGTCGCCGGTGACGGATGTGGTCAGCAACGAATTATGGGTGACGGCGACCGACAGGTCCATGCGCCCGAGGTTTCCGCCGCCGAACAGGTCGCCGGGCCGGAAGATATAGTTGAGGTTATAGACCTCGCCGCGATATTTGATCACGCCGGCATTGAAGACCGTCGTCGTTCCAGTGGCGATCGAGCCGCCAGGCAGATTGCCCTGGGGCTGGTCGATCCGGGTGAACGCCTCGCAGACTCCCGGCGGCGGATTGGGATTGTCCATACATGCGTTGGCGAAATCTTCCGTCGTGAACGGCGAGAGGCCGTCCTTGAGGTCGATTTCGATCCGGTCGGCGGTCAGAGTCAGCCCGGGAATGAACGGCGGCTGCAGGACGATGCCGTAGGTTAAAGTCTTCGAGATTTCGTTGCGGAGGGTCGGATTGCCGCCGGTCGTGATGAGCGCCGTGGTGAAATTCTCCGACGGGTCCTGGAAGGTTGCGAGGCGGTCCGCCGCGCTTGCGCCTGCATTGCTGTTATCCGGGAGCACGCCGTATCCTGGATTGGCCTCGAACAGGGCAAGGCAGCTTGCCCGCCGCTGGTCGGGGTTGGGCCCGCTCGTGATCCGGTCGGCATCACACGGATCGCGTCCCGATGAATCAAGGCTGGTCGATGAGGGCGAGAACAATGAGGTGAGCGTCGGGGCGCGGAAGTTCCGGCTGCGCGACGCGCGCAGGGTGATGGCCGGGATCACTTCCCAGCGAGCACCGAGGTTCCAGACATTCTCCGTGCCGGCGACCGAATTGTCGACGTGGCGGAAGGCTGCGTTGACGTCGAATTTGTGGACCAGCGGGAGGGTGAAATCGCGCCCGACCAGCGGTACGAGCAACTCGCCCGAGAATTCGTCGGTATTGTACTTCCCGGATTGCGGCAGCTCCATGGTTCCGGTGCCGAACAAGCCCTGCTGGTTGGCGGCAAGCGGATCGAACCGGGCCTTTTCGTTGCGATGCTCGTAAGCCGCGCTGAAACCCAGCTCACCCGCCGGAAGATTGAGCAGCGAACCGCCGAGAGTCGCGAGGAAATCGGCCTGCTCGTTAATGAAATCGAGGCCGGCGCGCGTGTCGATATAGTCGCGCGCGGCATCGCTGACATTGCCGTCGCCGAACGGGTTGATCGGCGCGCAGGACGGATCGTCGTTCGCCGAATCGGCGTCGGCGTTGATGCCGCAGACGATGTTTCCTCCGCCGTCGAGGGCAGCGTTGATGGCATTGTCGAAGTGGCTGTTAATGACTTCCCAGCGGCGCTGGTGGCCTTCGACCCGCGCGTAGGAGCCGGAGATCGAATAGTAAAAATTGCGCGCGCCGATGTCGAAGTCGCCGTCGAGCGCCAGCACTCCGCGCCAGGTGTCCGTCTTCGTCGACTGACTGTTGTCGGGAACCAGATCGAAGAAATATTTGGACAGGAACAACGGCGCTCCGAACGCGAATGATGGCGAAGCGGCGGTGAGGTCCGCCTTGGCTTCATCGGTGAGAAACGGATTGTTGATCGTGAAGACGATCGCTCCGGCGCCGCTCGCCGCGGGGTTCAGAACGGTATGGCTCTGCCCTTGCGGGAATTCCTTCCCCTTGGTGTTGGCATAAAGCAGCTCGGTCGAAATGGTCAGGTGGTCGGTCAGCTCGTAATGGCCGATCAGATTCGCGGCGATCCGTTCGACTCCGCTGCGCAGGCCGGTGAGATCCGAAAAGCGGAAGCCCTGTCCGCCGGACGCGAACGGGATGCCCTTGATGTTGCCGGGATCGTAGCTCGTGACGCTGCCGTCCGGCGCGAATTGAAGGCCGGTCAGGAATGGTGGAACGGGCGCCGGGATCGAGAAGATGATTCCGTTCCGGTTGAACTCCCAGAAATGCGTGTCGAGCAGCTCCTGGACCGACGGAATGCCATCGTTCGGCCCGGTGTCGGCGGGGTTCGATACGGTCACGCGCGCGAGGTTTGACAAAGGCCGGTCGCTGAACGCGAGCGTCGGCGACTTCGACCATTCGACGTCGACCGCGACATTGCCGCGGCCATCCGAGAAATTCGTACCGGCGGTGCCTCGAAGGCTATGGGTTGCGAAATCGCCGCGCGACGAGATTCCGGTCTGGGCGTCGAACTCGACACCCTGGAAATTCTTCTTGAGGATGTAATTGACGACGCCCGCGATGGCATCGGACCCGTAAACGGCGGCGCCGCCGGCCTGAACGACCTCAACTCGTTCGAGCAATCCGATCGGAATGATGTTCGCATCGACCTGCGCATCGTCGAGACCATTCGACGACGTGACCATGCGGCGGCCGTTGACCAGGGTCAGGGTCCGCTGCGGCCCGAGATTGAAGAGGTTGGGAAATTGCTGGCCCGAACCGCTCGAATCGCCGCTGCCGGGTGCCTGGTTCAGAGCCGGTGTGTTGAAGGTCAGGTCGTTGAGCGCGTCGGCGGCGCTCGTGTAGCCGCGATCGACGAGCGATTGCTTGTCGACCGACACCTCGGGGGCGCTGGTGTCGGTCGACGCGCGCCGGATCCGCGATCCGGTGATGACGATCTGCGCGTTGCTGTCCGGCGCGGCCTGGTCCTGGGCGACCGGTGCGGCTTCGGCGGGCTGCCCGGGCTGAGCATCGGGGCTGCTTTGGCCGGCCTCGTTGCTCGTCTGGGCTGTCGCGGCACTCGGGATCGCGGCCGCCAGGCTGGCGAATGCCGTCGTTCCCATCATCCAACCGATCGTGCGCCATCTAGAACGTGCCATATACCCCTCCCGCATCAGCTTTCCCTGCCGTCCGGACGGACTGGCGAGCCCTCGCCTCGAAAGCTGGTTGCATCTCCAGAATAAGGATGGGGAGCGAACATTCATTTCGAACATTCGCCGGGTCGCGGCCCGATCAGCATGATTTATGCGGTAATCGCGGGCGCCCGAAATGAATCTGACCAGCGGCCCGCCGCGCCCCGGCGATGGTTATACAGCTCGGCACGTCAAATCTCATCGGTGCGGCGCACCGCGCGGCACCGAGCCGGACTCGTCGACATCAATCTCCACCAGCCTTCGGTATCGCTCCCGGCGAAGAGCTTGCACGCTACGGGCGAAACACGAGCCTGGCGATTGTCCCGCCGTCAGATTCAAATACCAGCTTACCGTGTACTTGGCCCGCGAGGCTCCGGAGAATCCCCTGACCGAGGCTGTTCCTGTTCTTCGAGTCGAAGTCTTGCGGCAGGCCGGGTCCGTCGTCCGCCACCGACAAGGTGTAGACCTCGGCACCGCCGCTGATCCTGATCGTAATTTGCCCGTCCGTTCGATTTCGGAACGCGTGCTTCAGGCTGTTGGTCACCAGCTCGGCGACGATCAATGACAGGGACATCAGGGCATTGAGGCTCAGGACCACGGGCACGCTTTCGACCGTCAAACGGATGTCCGGAGTATCGCTCGCCTTGATGAGGTCCTTGCACAGCGCTTCGAGATAGCTTTGCAAGGGCTGATCGAGAGACGTTGGATCGTGCAGCCGCCGATGGACCCGGGACATGGTCTGGAGACGCGCCTGCGCTGTTTCGAGCGCCTCCGCGCCCGCCGGATCGGATCTCAGGAGCTTCCTGCGCTGATTCAACACCGCGGCGACGAACTGGAGATTGTTGGCGACCCGGTGCTGCAACTCGCGGAACAGCACGTTCGATCGTTCACGCGCCTCCGACAGGTCCTCGATGGCCACGTTGAGCGTGCGGATTACATATAGCTCCAGCACGGCCGTCACGACGAAAATCACGACTGTAATGACGTGGGGCCTTGCCAGGACGAACGTGCCGTATGGAGGAAAGAACATCACCCAGGCGACCAGCGTACAGACGATGGCGAATGCGATGCCGACACGGATTCCGCCGAACAGCCCGGCGAGCAGTATCGACGGCAGGAAGGTCATCGGCCCGAACCCTTCGCTCGTCCCGCCCAGCTGCCACCGCAGGATCGAGGCGAGCGTGAAGAAAGCGGTGCCCGCCGCTACCCCCAATCCCGGGCGATCGCGGGGTAATTTCCGGAATGCCGATGCGAATCTTCCCACGAACTTCGCCCCCCACCCCAAGCTTCACCATTTGGCGCCCAAAGACAATCGGTCGGGGGCACGTCGGCAGTTCGTCGCCGTTGCCGGATCAATCGCGCTCCAGCGCCCGAGCCACAGCCTCGCGCAACGCCGGCAGGACTTCGGCTTCGAACCACGGATTGCGTTCCGCCCAGATGCGCGACCGCCAAGACGGATGCGGCAGCGGGAAATAGCGGGGCAAATAGTCGCGGAAGCCGCGCACCCTCTGGGTCATTGTGCCGGGCCCAAGCGCATGGGTCTGAGCGTAGGTCCCGACGAGCAAGGTGAGCCGTAGTGCCGGTATCGCGGCAAGCAACCGATCCCGCCACAACGGCGCGCACTCCGGTCGCGGCGGAGCGTCGCCGCCATTCGGGGCGCGGCCCGGATAGCATAGTCCCATCGGAAGGATGGCGACCTTGTCGGCGTCATGGAATTGCTCGAGCGACAGCCCGGTCCACTCCCTCAGCCGATCGCCGGAGGGATCGGAAAAGGGGATCCCCGAAGCGTGGACCTTGGTGCCGGGTGCCTGGCTCGCAATGAGCAGCGTGGCGGACTGGGATATCTGGAAAACCGGGCGAGGTCCCAGCGGCAGTACGTCCGCGCACGCGGTGCACGACCGGACGTCCGCGATCAGGGATTCGAATTCGGCCGGCTTCACTGCGGCTTTCACTAAAGTCTGACGGGCATGGACATTGCCGGCGCGAAAATTCCTATGAATGCGTCTCGCCGCCTTCGATCCGATCCATTTCCGACAGCGCAATGATCGAATGGGCGAAGCTTCCGCCGGCGCGCATTTCCGCGGCCACCCAGATCGCTTCCATGATTTCCGCCTCCGACGCGCCGGCCCGAAGCGCTCCCCTGGTATGGCCTCTGATGCAATAAGGGCATTGCGTAACATGCGCGACGGCGACAGCGATAAGCTGCTTCGTCTTCGCCGGCAGCGCGCCATCGGCAAACGCCTGTTTGCTGAACGCCGAGAACGCCGCCGCGGTATCGGGCGCAAGTTCCCGGCGCTTTCGCGACAGCGCCGCATCCGGCGACGGATAGAGCTCGTCCGACATCGTCATTCTCCTTCAGACTCGTTTCCTTCTTGCCCGAGCAGTGCCTGCCGCAGCACAACCGCGTCGTTATGAACCTCGTCGCGCGCCGAATAGACGAGCGTCACGGGTCCTTCGCAGGCAAGTTCCCGCAGCCGCGCGAAGAGCTCGGGATGGTCATGGATTTCCATCGCATAACGGCGGCGGAACTCGTCCCATCGGGCGGGATCGTGGCCGAACCATTTGCGAAGCTCCGTGCTCGGGGCGAGATCCTTGAACCATAAGTCGATGGCCGCGTCGGCTTTCGTGACCCCGCGCGGCCATAATCGATCGACCAGAATGCGGCGTCCGTCCTTGCAGTCTGGCGTCTCGTACGCGCGCTTCAATCGGACGTCGGCCGTCTTGATTGTCTCGTCCACGATCAGGCCGCCAATTCCTGGCCGCGGGGTTGGAACATTTGATTGGTGGTGAAGGATGACGACGATGATTGCCACGCCGCCATCCGCCACTCGCCGGCTTGCTGCCGCCAGACGCTGATGCACCGGAAATGGAACACCTGCTGCTCGCCGTCGAGGCGCGAATGGCCGAGCATGATGCCAACCAGGATGACGAGATCGTCGAATGCCCGATACTCGGTTTCCTGGACATCGAAATCCTTGTCGTAGGCCAGGCTTCCGGAATCCAGGGCATGCAGATATTCCGCCTTGCCGAACGTGTCGCCGATGCTGTTGATATAGACCAGATTGTCGTCGAGAAGCGGATCGAGCGCTTTGACGTCGTTCGCGCCCGTGGCGGCGATTCGGCGCCGCTCCAGCGTTCGCACCGTTTCGAGGGTCGTCAGTTTCGGATCGTTGGCGGTCATGGCTGGCGGCTCCTCGATATCTGTTCAGCTTGTTTGCTCGCTCGGTTCTCGGCGCCGCCCTCGTTGACCCAGCGATCGATCTGTCTCCACTCGTCGAAGAAGGCTGAGAACGACTGCTCGGCGGAAGGCGTCTCCGCGCGAAGAACGATCAATGAAGGCCAGGGCGGCTCTGCGAAACTTTTTCTCGGCATGTTCGAACTCCGGCACGTGCCCGCGCGCCCGCGAAGGCCACGGTTTGCGCGGTCTCAAAAGCTCTGACGGACGTGCGATCGGCTGAATCGCGGCTGATGGTGCCCGATTGGCGCGCGGCAGCGGTGCTGGCCGCCTCGGGCTCAATGACGTCCGGTGCTGCTGCCCGGATGGACTTCTGGACGCCGAAACAGGAAACGCTTCATAACAAGATGAATATGGAATGAAGGGGGCAAAGTTCAAGGCAAGCTTTGCTGCGCCCACGCGGGGCCGGACAAGAACTAAAACCCTTGCGCGCTCTATTTTGTCAGGCGTCGATCGGGCGGCGCTGGCCGGCGCGTTTCCAATGTTGTTTCGCGACGCCTCGCCGGTCCAGCCAGTCCATGAGTTTGTAGAGAAGGTCCGCGCGGCGATCGGCGAGGACCGGCCAGGACAGTAGGCCGCCTCCGGTCCACGGCAGGAAGGGGTTGCGCCGGCAAAAGGCCCATAGCTCGACCCGCACGGTCGCATGATTCGAATCCGCTCGGGCGTGGAAGCCGCACGTGTCGGCGATCACGAGCGTATTCGCGGGGACCGAGAAGCGCGTCGGCTGGGGAAGGCCGAGCTCGTCAAGCTCGTCCGGGCGGATCCGGAAAGACCCGCGCTGCGACAGCCGGTCGCCCGATTGCAGCACTTCGACGCTCTTGCGCCGCTCCCAGACGAGACGCGCGCCGGACAGGCGATGGGAGCCGGCGACATAGGTCAGCGGACGTCCGTCATCCTCGACGTCGGTCAGGAACAGCCATGCCTTCAGCGACGGATGAAAGGTATCCGCGTGGAGCTGGAGTTGCGGATCGACTGGCCCTTCGGCAATCCCGCCCGAGATGGTCTGGATGTAATAAAGCGGCCGGTTCCGGCTGCCGGCGACATAGGCCATCAACCCGCTCCAGCGCGGGCTTGCGAGGACCGCGGCAAGCGCGGGGATCCGGCGGAGCAGTTCCGGCCCCAGGGCCACGCGGCGGGTTACGGTGTCGCCCTGCTGATGCGCGCGGCATTCGAACTCCGAATCCAGTATCGCCTTTTGCAAGCGGCGGAAGTCTTCCGGAGGGAGAACGTCCTTCACGACGACGAAGCCGTCCCGGTCGAACTGATCGCGCAAATGTTCGGGAACCAGATGAGAGAGTCGAGCCCGGCGCCAACGGGTCAGCGCATGCGCGGCCCGGACTCGCCACCCGTGCAGCCCCGCGCGGTTGAGCGCCGCCGAGCCAAGGATCGGATTGTCCGCGAAGGACTTCGCCCCGGTGAACAAAGCGAGGAACCACAGCGGCGCGCGCCACCAGCGTAAAGCGCCGCCGGGGAGCTTCAGCGATTCACGCCTGACACCGGTCTCCGCTGGAGGCGCCGGAAAAGCTGTGGTCTGGGCTTGCACCGGCCCTATCCCGCCGCGCCGATGAGCAGCCGCGCGTCGTCGATCTCGAGCTCCTCGCCCGCATCGACAAGCAAGCATTCGCCCGCGCTCGCCTGCTCGCCGTTGCAGCGGACTCTTCCCTCGAGCGGGAGAACCCACCGTCTGCGGTCCTTGAGCCGATCCGACCTTGCATGGATGAGAGTGAAAGGCGGTCTGTCCACCAGCACCGCATCTTCGCCTGCCTCGATGTGGCGCGCGAAGCCTTCAGGGTAGGCGCCGAGGATAGAAACGGCCACCGCATCGTCGAGGTGCAGCTCCCGCGGGCGTCCGTAGTCGTACAGGCGATAGGTCACGTCCGAATTCTGCTGGAATTCGAGCAGGGATATTCCGGCGCCGATCGCGTGGACGGTGCCCGGCGGGACGTAGAAGAAATCGCCAGCCTTGACGGAGCGCCAGTCCATCGCCTCGACGATCGAACCGTCGAGCGCGGCCTTTCGAACCTCGTCCCGGGTAAAGCTATCGCGCAAGCCAAGTCCAATCGTCGACTCGGGTTCGGCCTCGAGGACATACCAGCATTCGGCCTTGCCGTGTGGAAGTCTGCGAGCTTTCGCCTGCTCGTCATCGGGGTGCACCTGGACCGACAGTCGTTCGCTCGTGAACAGATATTTCGCCAGCAGGGGCGCATCCGGGCCGGCGGGAAACCAGATTTCGCCGATCCGTCGCCCCGCCACCGACTCGAAGATCGGCGGAAGGCCGGTCCGACCCCACGGTTTCTCAACGTACCTGGCCGCGAGCTTCATGCTCGCCCGCCGCAATTCAATTCTTGCATCACTACCTGTTTGCCCTGACGCGCAACTGACCGCACTTCAACCGTGCGAGATGCTGTTCGGCCATTTTTACATTGCATTGACGCACGGTGGCGGCAAGCTCGGGCGGATCGATCCGAAGTTGAAGCAGCTCTCCCGCGCGGCGCGAGGGCTCAAAAAGAGAGCGGGCAAAGCCCGCTCTCTTGAGTTGCCGACAAGCTGACGCCTACCCGCGCTCGCCCCGTTCCACCGGAGCGGGCGGTGGCGGCGGAGGCGGCGGAGGTGGCGGACAGGTCGCTTCCGCGGCGATCACCGATCCGTCCGGACAGGTCTGCGTCGCGGGCGGAGGCGGCGGAGGCGGCGGAGGCGGAGGCGGAGGTGGAGGCGGCGGAGCGGCCTCGGCCGCGGCACCGAACATATAGCCCACGCCTAACAAGCCGGTCACCGTGTGGGTATGATCGTTATACCGCGAGTAACGCCCTTCGAGGCTCGCGTAGAACCCACCGCTGATCATCTGGTCGACGCCGCCGCCCAGAACATAACCGCTGTGGTTCTTATGGCGATAATAATAGCCAGGGGTTGAAGCACCGCCCGGAACTCCCGGCGCAACGAAGGGGACGAACTCCTTCCGCTGCTCGTTGTTCACGTAGCCGCCCTTGGCGTAGACCAGGGTCGTCGGCGTGACCCAGGCGCCGGCGCGCGCTGCCAGACCCCATTCCTGGAACGTCTTGTGATGCACGACGCCGGGGCCGTCGACGGTGTTGACCTCGGCCGGGGCCCACCAGAAGGTGCCTTCGCCACCGAGGATGAAGCCGCCGAGATCGAAGTCGATACCGGCGGCGCCGCCCCAACCGATGTGACTGTCATGGTCACCGGCGGCGCTGAACTGGCTGTAGCCGACCTGGGCTTCCACCCGGGGACGCATCGACTGCGCGTTTGCCTGACTGCTCAGCCCGATCACGAGCCCCACGGCGGTCAGCGCGCCAAAATGCATTCGCCTCATCATAAACCCCTTTCTACTATTGTGTGCGATTCTTATCGATCCGAAGCACAAAGAATTCGTTATTCCTCCTGGGCAGCGATCCCCTCTGTTGTGACGGCATCCCGCGTCTGCGGCGACGTGTCATTGGTCAGCGTGGTCAACTCTTCAACTTGCGCAAGTGGCTCCTTGAAGCTTCGGTGTGGTATTGGCGAGACGCAGAAGTTGACGGTCGGTTCCCTGCACGGTCATTTTCAATGGAATGTTGTTGGGGCGCAACAGCTATGTGTCTGAACAGACCAAACGACGATGGCAGTGGGTGGAAGAATTTAGCCAAAAGCCGTGACATCTCATTCTTTGTGTCAATGTCTTCGGGAATTACTCTCACTGCCCGGCGCGTCCTGTTAACAGCAAGTTAACAGCATTGTACGTCCGCGAAGCGTTCAATCGACCCCGTTTGCCCATCAATGTACTTGCTTTAACCGTGTCCTTGGGACAACAGTTTGCCATGGATTTGTTCCGGGAAGCACGTATCCGATGGGACTGCCTGTTCCAAGATATTGACCTGAGCTAATTCTTGGGGCTTGGAATTTGCGTGCCAACCGAAACTCCGCTCCGGCTCGGGGAGTTGTGCGTCGGCGGCACAGGTTGGGGATGCCGCGCGCTCGGCTTCGCGGCTGGGGAAAAGGGGACGAGAGCGAATGGAATTCAACGATCGCGCGTATCGGTCGCTGGAGGATGGGGACGCGATTGCGGCGGCATTGGCCGCTGCCGGGACCGCTCGCTTCTCAGGCGAGGCTGAAGCGTCTCCTGCAATCGTTCCTGTCATTCTTAGCGGAGGCGCCGGCAGCCGCCTGTGGCCTTATTCGACCGAGGACACGCCGAAGCAGTTTCTTTCCTTCACCGGCACAAAAAGTCTCTTTCGTCTGACGGTCGAGCGCATCCGGGACCGTCGCCGGTTCGCGTCGCCGTTGGTGGTTGGAAACGTTCGGCACGCCTCGCTTTGCGAACGCGAGCTTGCAGCCGAGGGCGACGAGGCGCTGCTGATCCTCGAACCGCTCGCGCGCAACACCGCCGCGGCGATCGCGATGGCGGCTATCGTGGCGCGCGACACCCACGGCGACGACGCTCTCCTTCTGGTCATGCCAAGCGATCACCTCATCGACGATGTCGCGGCGTTCGACCAGGGAGTGCGCGCCGGTGAGTCGGCCGCTCGATCAGGCCGTCTCGTGACTTTTGGTATTCGGCCGACCGGTCCCGATACAGGTTTCGGCTATGTCCAGACCGGGCCAGAGCTTGCCGGCATCGACTGCGTGAATGAGGTCGCGCGCTTTATTGAAAAGCCGCAACTGCAGGCTGCCGAAAAGATGGTCGCGGATGGACAGCATTTGTGGAATGCCGGTATCTTCCTCTTCCGGGCGGACACCTTCATTGAGGAGCTGATGCTTCATGCGCCGGCAATCGGCGCAGCAGCGGAGCGCGCGATTGCGGGGGCCGAAAGGGCGGATGGCCGAATTGTCGCGGATGGAGCCGCGCTCGAAGCTTGCCCGAGTGAATCGGTGGATTATGCCGTGATGGAGCATTCGAAGCGCCTCGCGGTCGTGCCGATGTCGCCCGGCTGGTCCGATCTGGGCAGCTGGGACGCTTTAGCGCAGTTGCTGGAGGCAAGTTCGCATGGCCCCGTCACCACACTGGATTGCGCGGACTGCTACATCCGCAGCGACGGCCTGCAGGTCGCAGCGCTCGGTGTGCGCGATCTCATTATCGTTGCGTCGGGCGAGCGCCTCTTGATATTGCCGCGCGGGCGATCGCAAGAGGTAAAGAAGCTGCTTTCGGCAATGGAGAGCCTGGCTGCCTGATCGGCCGGATCTGGGCGAGCAGGAGTTTCGGCCGTACATGTGGCGGACACCTCGAGAGGTTATTCCCGTTCAAGTTCTGGGGTGTTCAATTTGATGTTGAAGGTGCGCGAGGCATTTCTCAGGTCGGAAAGCCGGACGAGGCTTGGAAAGGCGCGTGACGTCCTGTCCAGTGTCGACCGGCTGTTCCTGATGGCCGTCGTCCTGCCTACTCTTGTGGCGACCATTTATTTCGGTTTCCTTGCCTCTGACGTGTACGTGTCAGAGTCGCAGTTTGTCGTCCGCAGCCCGGATAAGCCTGCAACGTCGGGGCTCGGGATACTTCTGAAATCGACCGGATTTTCGAACGCTGGGGACGAGGTCTACGCGGCCCAGGACTATGTACGTTCACGCGATGCTCTGCGGGCGCTCAACCAGAAAGGCGCTGTTAAACGCGCATACGAGGATCATGATATTTCGATCTTTGATCGATTCAATCCACTTGGATTGAGTGGCTCGTTCGAGGACCTCTACCGCTTTTATCAAGGGAAAGTGGGCGTCGGTTACGACACATCGTCGTCGATCGCGACTCTGACCGTTCGCGCCTACACCCCCGAAGACGCATATCGCTTCAATCGCCAGCTGCTCGAACTCGCGGAAGGACTGATCAATCGGCTGAACACGCGGGGTCGCCACGACGTGGTCCAGTTCGCAGCCGACGAAGTTCAGGATGCGCAAATCGCTGCCCGGAACGCCGCGGTTGCGCTTGCGGCCTTTCGCAACAGCCATGGCGTGGTCAATCCAGAAGAGCAGGCGAAGGCGCAGCTGGAGATGATCTCAAAGCTGCAGGACGAGCTGATTGGTGCGCGAGTCCAGCTTCAGCAGCTTCAGACCATGGCGCCTGAAAACCCGCAGGTTCCCATCCTACAAACGCGGATCAAGGGCCTCGAAGGCCAGATCGATCAGCAGATGGGTCGGGTCGCCGGCAGTCGACGGTCGCTATCCGGCACAGCCGTACAATATGAGCGGCTGGAGCTTGAGCGCCAATATGCCGATCGCAGGCTGGCGGCGGCGATGACCTCGCTTCAGAGCGCAGAAGACGAGGCTCGTCGCAAGCAGGCCTATGTCGAGCGAATCGCGCAGCCGAGCATTCCAGACGAGGCCGCCGAGCCGCGGCGGCTGCGGGGAATTTTTGCCACGTTTGTGCTCGGTCTCGTTGCCTGGGGCATCCTGCGGCTGCTGCTGGCCGGGCTGCGGGAGCACCATGGCTGATATGGCTACTCAAATTGATGGCTCCGCCGGATCGAGCCTGATCCATTCCTGGCAAATCCAGCGCCGAATCGTTTGGGCGCTCATCCTCCGTGAAATCCTGACCCGCTACGGCCGTCACAACATCGGGTTCCTGTGGCTGTTCGTAGAGCCGATGTTGTTCACGATTGGTGTAACTGCGCTTTGGACCGCAACTAAGGCGGTTCACGGTTCGAACCTGCCAATCGTGGCTTTCGCAGTGACCGGCTATTCGAGCGTTCTCTTGTGGCGCAATATGCCTGCGCGGTGCATTATGGCGATGGAACCGAACTTTGGGCTTCTATACCATCGGAATGTGCGCCCAATTGACATCTATCTCGCGCGCCTGATTCTGGAAGCGGCAGGAGCCGGCATTTCGTTCGTCGTGCTCGTGTTGTTTTTTTATTTCGTCGGCTGGCTTGAACTTCCGGAAGACGTCCTTGAGGTCATGGCAGCTTGGCTGATGCTCGCCTGGATGGGCATGGGCCTCGCATTCTTTATCGGAGCCCTATCCGAGTTCTCGGAAATGGTCGAAAAGCTATGGCATCCGTTTCAGTACCTTTTGTTCCCGCTATCGGGCGCGGGGTTTCTGGTGGACGCGCTGCCCGTACAGGCCCAGCATTTCGTGCTCGTCTTGCCAATGGTCCACGGCGTCGAAATGCTTCGGGAAGGGTATTTTGGCTCACAGATGGTGGCGCACTATAGCCTCGGATACATGGCCGTGTTCAACGCTGTGCTCACCTTGCTGGGTCTGGCGCAGGTGAGAAAGGTCAGCTTGACCTTGGAGCTGGAATGATCCGGCTCGTCGACATCAATAAGGATTATCTGACTCGCGCCGGTCCGGTGCGCGTTCTTCGCGATGTCAATCTAAGTGTTCAGTCCGGCGAGCGCGTAGGGATTCTCGGCCGAAATGGCGCAGGGAAATCGACTTTGATTCGCATCGTCAGCGGCGCCGAGCTTCCTACTACCGGTGTCGTGGTCCGCAGTATGAGCGTGTCCTGGCCCCTTGCATTCGGAGGAGCATTTCAGGGTTCGCTGACCGGCCTCGACAATCTGCGTATCATTTGTCGCATCTATGGGGTTGAAGCGAATGAACGGATCGGCTTCGTCGAGGATTTCTCTGAGTTAGGCGTCTATCTGCGCGAGCCAGTGAAGACCTATTCGTCCGGCATGCGTGCGCGACTCGCTTTTGCGATCTCAATGGTTATTGATTTCGATTGCTTCCTGATTGACGAAATCGTCGCGGTCGGCGACGCCCGCTTTCATGCCAAGTGCAACCACGAGCTTTTCGTCAATCGAGGCGATCGGGCGATGATCATTGTATCGCACAACGCCGCCTACATTCGCGAACATTGCAGCCGGGCTGCCGTGCTCGTGGACGGCGAGTTGCACCATTTGAATAGCCTTGATGAAGCTTTCGCCTTCTACGATCAGGAAACAGCGCTCGCGGCATGAAGAGAGTTCAAAGAATTGCTGCCGCCGGCGTCCGGCAGGCTTGGTTATGGCGAAACCGATCTGCATTTTGCGAAGCTGCAGCTGCAGGGGGCGCGCGACTGTTCGTCGACGTGTCGACGATCATGCGTCGGGACGCCAGAACCGGCATCCAGCGGGTCGTAAGGGCGGTGTGGTCCGAACTTCGGCGGCGCGCCGCCGAAAATCTCGTCGTGCAGCCGGTGTTCGCGACGAGCGCGCGCGGTTATTGCCTGGCGCCCGCCCAATTTCTGAGCGGGATTTCATCTGATTGGAGAGCCGAACCGGTAAAGGTCCATAGCGGTGACAAATTCCTGGGTCTCGACCTCGCCGCGCACTTATTGCCGCGATATCGACGCCAACTTGCCGCGTGGAAAACGCATGGCGCGACCATTCACCTGATGCTGTATGATCTACTCCCGCTGACGCAGCCGGAATGGTTCAGCGCAGCAACCACTTCCAACTTTCGCAAATGGATAGATGTCCTAGTGAACGACGCCGATCAGGCGATTTGCATTTCGAGTCACGTTGCCCAAGCACTTCGTTCTCATTTAACCGATATAGGTCGCGCGGGACCTGAGATCGTTCAAATGCGAATGGGGGCGGATATCGCCGCATCGATTCCGTCAACTGGAATTTCGCCCGAGGTCTCTCATCTTCTAGAGAAGCTTCGCTTTCGGCCCACCATCCTGATGGTCGGTACTGTGGAACCTCGCAAGGGCTACGATGTCGTCCTGGCCGCATTCGAATCACTCTGGCAAAGTTTCCCGTCGGATGCTCCGGACCTGATTATCGTTGGGAAACCGGGCTGGAAGACTGCCTCCATTCAGAGGCAGCTGCGGATTCATCCACAGCGCGGTCGGCGATTGCATTGGTTGACGGAGGTCAGCGATGAGGCGTTGTGCAGCCTGTACAGTGCATGCACCGGAGTCGTCATTGCGTCTCGTGGGGAAGGATTCGGCCTGCCCCTGATCGAAGCGGCTCAATTTCGCCGGCACGTGCTTGCGCGCGACCTTCCGGTTTTCCGCGAACATCGGCTGGCGAATGCTTCATATTTCCAGGACGATTATCCTGCATCACTCGCGGGGCGGCTGATGGACCTTGCGAGGGCCGGTAAGGCCGGGCCTGCGCCAGCCGCTGATCTCGCCTTGTGGAGCGACTGTGTAGATGGATTGCTCCGCGAAATCGGTCTTCCGCAGACGCGATGTCGCGAGACGAGGTCGCCGCTTCGGAAGGCGTCGTGACATTCACCTCGTACGCGCAGAATTTTGAAGACGTAATCCTGTGGCGAGCTCTTCAGGATGTCGAGAACGGGCGTTATCTCGACATCGGCGCCCAGGATCCTGTGATCGATTCCGTCAGCTTGGCCTTTTACCTTGCAGGCTGGCGCGGCATCCATGTCGAACCAGTCCCTGAATTTGCGTCGAAGCTGCGGGAGGCACGACCGGACGAGATGGTTATCCAGGCTGCCGTTTCCAATTCGGTCGGTCCGATCCCCCTTTATGAATTGGGGGGGCTTTCATCCGGCGTTATTGAGATTGCAGAAGGACACAAACGATGCGGCCTTCACCCGCGGGAGATCATGGTGACAGCCGTTGCCCTCGATCGGCTGTTCGAGACCGTCGGCGGTGAGATCCACTGGCTTAAAATCGACGTCGAGGGGATGGAAGCCGACGTCCTGCGCAGCTGGCGCCGCAATTCCGCTCGACCGTGGGTGGCGGTGATCGAATCCACCATGCCCAATTCGGAGGAGCCGACGCAGGACCAGTGGATTGATGAGATCCTGTCGCGTGGGTATCAGGAAGTTCTGTTCGACGGCCTCAATCGTTATTTCCTCCACGAATCGCATCCGGAATTGCTGGATCGATTGAACCGCCCGGCAAACGTCTTCGATCAATTTTTGCTTACCCCTCAGCACTTCAGCGCAGCTGAGTTGCGCGCGGATTTGGACGAAACGCACCGACGACTGACCGAGGGGCATGCCGAGGCGGAAGAATTACAGGCGGCGGCAAGCGAAGCGACGAACGCCTGCGAAATCGCCAATGCGGAACTCAAGGCCGTGTCGGAGCGGCTCTTGACTGTCGAGCAGAACCATCGCGCTGCTGTGAAATCGCTTTTGCAGGATCATGAGCGCACTGAAGAGCGACTCCGCAGTGAAGCGCGAGAAAATGAAGAGCGACTAAGGCGTGAAGGGCGAGAGAACGAGGAGCAGCTCCTTAAGGGACTCCGCAATGCGGAAGGGGCCACAGCCGCAGCGCAAATTGAGGCTGCCCGGTTTGAAGAGCGAAGTATTCAGCTTCAGGAGAAGCTTGATCGGACCGAAAAATTGTTGGGCCAGGCAGAGGCGCGGCTCGCCGGTCTCGACGATCAGCTAGCGATCGCTCGCGTTTCCGCCACGGAGCTCGAGAACGAGCGCGTTCAGGCACGCGTCGATTTAGCGAAGGTCGAGGAACGAAATTTCCAGCTGCAAGACAAATTGAACCGTGCTGAGCATTCATCAGGTGAATTGGTGGAGCGGCTTGCCGTCGCACAGGAGCAGCTCGCGGCCGCGCAGGCGGAGGTCACGCAGTTCGAGAACGGGCGGAACCAGACCCGCGTCGAGCTTGAGAACACAAGGGCCGCTGTTGCCGCGTTCGAACGGCAGGTCGCGGAAGCAAGACAGTGTATCGTGGCCATTCACGAATCGAGTTGGGGCAGGCTTGGTTCATGGCTTGGGCTCTTGCCGAACGGCGGCATATCGCCCCCGTTCGGGATTCCAAGCATTGATGGGCAATCAACGCAAGTCGCTGTGACACCTCCGAGGCAGGGAATGGAGATTTCCGTGAGTGACGTTCAGCATGTGACCAACTTGTTAGCGCTGAATGGGACGGCTTTCGTTGATGCACTGTACCGAAACTTCCTCAGGCGCGCCCCGGATCGCGCGGGGCGGAACCACTATATTGGACGGCTTCAGGCTGGGCATGGGAAGGAAGTCGTTCTGCTTGCTGTCGCGACGTCGCGAGAAGCGCAGGCGATCGGCGCGCGAATGGAAGGCTTATCCGAGCTGCAGAAAGCCCAGCGTCCCAAATGGTTCTCGCGCCTGAGCCGCGGCGGCACTCGCTCGATCAACGCACGATTGAACAGACTCGAATACAGCTTTGGAGAGGTGTACAATGCGTTCCTCGAACGCCTAGACCGCATTCAGAATTCCATCGATCAAACCCACGGCGACATTCCGAACCGGGACGCGTCCGAGGCGGCGCTGGCCACAAAGGAAGTCAACGACGCTAGCAATCGCATGGCCCAATCAATCAAGTCCGGCGTCTCGATTGCGACGCCAAATTCGGCGGCAGAGTTCATCAACGCCCTGAGGCGTGAAGTGCAGTCTTCGTCCGAAGCGCTGTTGCTCCGAACGAAGTAGTAGATAAGTATGTATTTTTCTACGGATTTCCGTGGGCGAATTGTCCAGCTGACCGACGCACTCGACCGATTCGATGCGGTCTCGAACCAAGTTCTTTCACTGGACGATCTTCTCCGGGCGCAAGGGTTCCGAACCCTCATCAGCGCGCAATTCGCGCATGCGGATCGCGCGCACCTCGTGGTTCCGCGCAAGAACCTTCTGCTGTCAGACGAAGACGTGCTGATCGTCCATTACTACGGCTACTGCGAAGGGCTCGAGGAGTGGTTGAAAGACAAATATTGCACGAAGGTGATGGTGTTTCACAATATCACTCCGGAGCAGTTCTTCCCTGAAAACCCGTCGATGTTGGAGTTTTGCCGCAAGGGCCGCGAGCAGCTGGCGGCCATCCTCCGACAGTTCCAATTCCTGTGGGGAGACAGCCAGTTCAACGTCGACGAGTTGGTCGAACTCGGTGCCGATCCGGTGCGAACCGACGTGATTCCGATCGTCGTCGACGGCGATCGTGTCGCGCACGAATCCCACAGCACAGGACGGTGGGTATTCGTCGGACGAGTCGCGCCGAACAAGTCGCAGGTCGAACTCGTCGAGCTTTTCGCTCGCGTTCACAAGTGCGATCCGGACATTGCCCGGGAGTTGACGCTTATCGGCGGGTCGGATCCGAAGGGGGGCTATTCGAAGAAGCTTCGCGAAGCGATCGCCTGCTCGGGTTGCGCGGACCGAATCCGCCTCGAGGGCAAGGTCACGGACGAGGAACGTGACCGGATCCTCGCGAAGTCCGACTTCTACGTCTCGCTGAGCGAGCATGAAGGGTTCGGCGTGCCTTTGGTCGAGACAGCCTTGCACGGTTTGCCGGTGCTGGCTTTGGGCCGCGCTGCAGTCCCCGAGACGCTCGGCGGTTTCGGCGTCTATCCTAGCGTGAATAAGCTTGAGAAGTCCCTGATCGCGCTTGCTCGCGATAAGGAGACGCGGCTCGAGCTTCTCGCGCAACAGCAGCGCAATGCCGAACGATTTTCGCGCGAGGCCGTGTCGAGGTGCCTCTTTGAAGCGCTGTCCAAGATCGTCCCGTTGAAAGACCGATACCAGACGGTTTCTGTGGTGATTTGCACCTACAACCGCAGGGATTATCTCGATCGTTGCCTCGACTATCTCTCCTTCCAGTCGAACGAGAATTTCGAGGTCATTGTCGTCAACGGGCCGTCCGACGATGGCACGTGTGAGTTGCTTGAGTTGCACCGCGACCGTGTGAAAGTCGTGAAGAACCCGGATCGAAACTTATCTAGGTCGCGTAACCTCGGCATCGATGAGGCCGCGGGCGATATCATCGCGTTCATCGACGATGATGCGATCCCGTTCGATGATTGGATCGAAAGGATCCTCCAGGAATACAACGCGCGCCCGCTCGCGACCGCCGGCCTCGGCGGTCCGGCCTACTACGCGGGGAGTCTTTGGTTTCAAGCCGAGGATAATGGCATCAGCAGCGATTGCCAAGTCAAGGTCAGCATTACGAGCGGCGAGATCGGCCACGACGGCTGGTACCGCTACAACACCGGCACGAACGCGACGTTCACGCGCGACTCGCTCCAGCAGGCCGACGGCTTCGATGAACAGTACGACTACTTCCTCGACGAAGCCGAACTATGCCTCCGGCTCCAGAAGGCCGGATGGTTAATCGCGTATGCGCCTGAGGTCGTCGTCAGACACGAATTTGCAAAAAGCCATAACCGAACCGGGAAATTCAATTACAACTGGTTCACGATTTGCAAGAACACCGCCTACTTCATTGCCACGAACAGTGGCCTCAAGGGCAAGAAGCTCGACAGTTTCGTCAAGAAGCGGATCGAGGATGAGCGCGTGGCGCCGTTAGACGCGGCGGTTTCCAGCGGTGAGTTGAAACAGGCGGATCGCGACCGGCACGTCGAAGCGATCTGGGTGGGCGTGAAGCAAGGCCTGAGCGATACCGCTCACTGGCCGCGCACTCGCCCAATCGCCGGGCGACCAACCGACTTTCGCCGATATCCGATCCGCAGAGATCGTGCTGCGGTCGGCCGCGACTATCCGCAGCTTCACGTCTGCATCGTCTCGAAGGAATTCTCGCCGTTCACCGGGTCGGGCGGCGTGGGGACGCTCTACTACCACCTCGCGAGCGAGCTTCTGCTGATGGGCCATGAGGTATCCGTTGTGGTCCCGGGCGGCGAGGATAAGGTTCACCGCCAAGGACGGTTCACCGTCTATTTCACGACACAACGAGGGTTTTCGTTGCCGGTCGAGGCAGCGGACGGCTTCGCGGACAACATGGACTGGTCGCTGAGCGCCTTGGCCAAGCTCTCGGCGATCCATCGCGAACGACCGATCGACGTTGTCGACAGCTCGCTATGGGATGCCGAGACGCTCGCATTCAGCCTGCTCGACGAAAGGCCGCCGCTCGTGGTGCGCCTCGTAACGCCCTACATGGTGACGGCGGAAATCAATGGCTGGAACCCGTCGCCGACCCAGATCGAATATTTCCTCGAAGGAGAACGGACGTTGTTGCGCGAGGCCGATGCCGTCATTCCGATCAGCAGGACGATCGCTTCGACGGTGACCAGGACGCACGCGGTTTCGCAGGATTCGCGCTGGTCGATCGGACACAGCGGAATCGCGCCATGGCCGACCTTCGATGTGAACGCCGGCTATGACGACTTCCCCGAGCTCGCGTCGCTGAATGCGGCCAAGCTCAAGGCGCCGAAGCTGGTAGTCTTCATCGGTCGGCTGGAGCGCCGCAAGGGCATCGACGTCATTCTCGGTGCCGCTCCGGATATCCTGCGATCCAATCCGGATGCCATCCTCGTCTTCGGCGGACGGGACTTGGAGGGCTGGGCGTCGCGGTTCCGAAAGGAGGTTCTACGTGAGTTCCATTCGCGGATGGTGTTCCTGGGCGAAGTGGACGATGCAACGCGCGAAAAACTGCTCGCGCACGCAACCTGCGTGCTGTTTCCTTCGCGCTATGAATCGTTCGGGTTGGTTCCGCTGGAGGCGTTCGTGCACGGCGCTCCGGTCGTTGCGAGCAGGGCTGGCGCAATTCCGGAGGTAATCGAAGACGAGGCCTCCGGGCTGCTGGTCGAGCCGGACGATGCGTCCGCGCTCGCCGACGCGGTGAGCAAGATTCTCCGCGACAGGAAACTGCAGGCGCGGCTCTCGGAGGGCGCGCGCAAGCGCGTTAAGGAGCTGAGCGCCCGCAACAGCGCGCTGCACACCGTCGAAATCTATCAAAAGTTGATTCGGGCGAATTGACCATGTCGGACAATCTCAAGACCCATTATGCCGAGATGTTCGCCGACAATGACGAGGAACTCTAGCGCACGTAATCGCTCGATGAGACTGAGCCTACTGCCCCGCGCTAGGCGCTCACTTGGCGAATTGCCTGGCAGGTGCTTCGCGCTGGAGCGCGATGTCACAGAACATCCGGTGTTGCAACGCGAAGCCAACGATGCGCCAATCGGTCTCGCTGACGAGTTCATTCACTGCCGGAACGACGCCGTACTCGCCGCCCTGCAAGTGATCGTACATAATATAGTCGTTGAAGATTAGAAGGCCATCGGGCTTTACCTTTCGAATGGCCTGAGCCGTGTCGCGCTTAACGCCCTCGTAGCTGTGGTCGCCGTCGACGTAGATGAGATCGACGCTACCGTCGGGCAGTGACGCGATCGCTGCGGCGCTGTCGCCTTCCATCACCCGCACAGATTGCGAGGCGAATCGATCTCGATAATATTGAGCGTGTGTCCTGCCTGAGAAGATCTCTCTCGTCGGGCGGCCCCATAGCGTGTCGAGTCCATGTAGTCCGAACAGGTCCATCGCGATGAATTCGCGCGGTTGAAGCGCTTTAAGCAAAAACTCCGTAAAGTCGCCGAGAGCCACGCCGATTTCGCACACGACCGGGTTGTTAGGCAGCCGCTGCTCTAACGAAAGAACCATATCATCGCGATTTGCATGCACGCGCGCCGCAATGAGGTGTTTCGAGGTGATTGGCGGATAATTTTGCAAAGCGAACTCCCTTGTCCAATTTGGCGTTCATCGGCTGGCGATTGCGGCAAAAACAAGCAGGCACAACCCCTTATTCAGAATGGGACTCTTCACTGTTAGAGCTTCTCTGCTTGAACCGATGGTTCAAGTCCCTATGCGCTCATGTCGCGATGTGGCCTATCCGGTCTACGTCGGCGCTCGCACGTAACAGCCATTCAATGGGGAATCAGGCGCAATAATGAAATCCGCAATCGTAACCGGCGTCACCGGACAGGACGGCGCGTACCTGACCGAGTTGCTCCTCTCCAAAGGCTATCGCGTCTACGGCGCCTATCGCCGAACGAGCTCGGTCAATTTCTGGCGGATCGAGGAGTTGGGGATCCACGACCATCCCGAACTCCGCCTCGTCGAGCATGACCTTACCGACCTGTCTGCATCAATTCGGCTGCTCCAGCAATCGGAGGCGACCGAAGTCTACAATCTCGCCGCGCAAAGCTTCGTCGGCGTCTCGTTCGACCAGCCGATCACGACCGCCGAGATTACGGGGCTCGGCCCGCTGAAGCTCTTGGAAGCGATCCGCATCGTCGATCCGAAGATTCGCTTCTACCAGGCGAGCACGTCGGAAATGTTCGGCAAGGTCCAGGCGGTGCCTCAGACGGAGGACACCCCATTCTACCCACGCAGTCCTTATGGCGTAGCCAAACTCTACGCCCACTGGATGACAATCAACTATCGCGAGAGCTACGACATCTTCGGGAGCAGCGGGATCCTGTTCAATCACGAAAGCCCGCTTCGCGGCCGCGAGTTCGTGACACGCAAGATCACCGACGGGGTAGCCAAGATCAAGCTCGGGAAGCTCGATTGCCTGGCGCTCGGCAATCTCGATGCCAAGCGCGACTGGGGTTTTGCGAAGGAGTATGTGGAAGGCATGTGGCGCATGCTTCAGGCTGACGAACCCGACACGTTCGTGCTCGCGACCAACCGGACCGAGACCGTTCGCGATTTCGTCCGAATGGCGTTCAAGGCGGCCGAGATCGACGTGGATTTCACCGGCCAGGGGGAAGGCGAGACCGCGGTCGATACCGCGACCCGCAAGACCGTGCTGCGCATCGACCCGCGTTTCTACCGGCCGGCCGAGGTCGATCTCCTGATCGGCGATCCCTCAAAGGCCAAAGCGAAGCTCGGTTGGGAGCCAAAGACGAGCCTGGAGGATCTTTGCCGAATCATGGTCGAAGCGGATCTGCGGAGGAACCGCGCCGGCTTTTCCTTCTGACGGGTTGATGCGGCCGCGTCGATGAGCAAGATCCTGATCACCGGCGTCACCGGGTTCACGGGCCGCTATCTCGCCCCGAAGCTGGCCGGCGCGGGCTATGAGGTTCACGGCACCGTCCACGGCGAGGCGGGCCCCGACGTCCCGGGCCTGTCGAAGCTCCATTCGCTCGATATCGGCGACGCGGACGCGATCTCGCGGCTAGTCTCAGCCATCGCTCCGGAAAAGGTGGTCCACCTGGCGGCGATTTCCTTCGTCGCTCACTCGGACATCGCGGCGATGTATCGGACCAATATTCTCGGCACTCGAAATCTTCTCGATGCGCTAACGAATATCGCCTCTCCTCCCTCAGCCGTGCTTCTGGCCAGCAGCGCGAATATCTACGGCAACGCGCGCGAAGGCATGCTCGACGAGCGCGTTCCGCCGGCGCCGGCCAACGACTATGGAGTCACGAAGGCGACTGGAGAGCTGGTTACGTCCCTTTACAGGGATCGCCTGCCGCTGATCGTAGTTCGGCCGTTTAACTACACGGGCCGCGGTCAATCCGAACAGTTCGTCATTCCCAAGATCGTCTCGCATGTCCGCCGGCGGGAGCCCGAGATAGAACTCGGCAATCTCCACGTGGCGCGCGATTTCTCCGACGTCCGGGGAGTGGCCGACGCATACGCACGCCTGATCGAGACGCCCGCCGCAATCGGCGGCCTGTTCAACATTTGCTCCGGCCACGCGGTTTCGCTTCACGAAATCCTCGGCCTCGTACAGCAAATCTCGGGCCACGCATTGCAGGTCCGGGTCAATCCGGCGTTCGTCCGCGCCGGCGAGGTGAAGAGCTTGTGCGGATCGGCGGCCCGGCTAAAAAGCGTCATTGGCCCCCTGGCGATGCCGCCGCTCGATCAGACTCTCCGCTGGATGCTCGAGGCCTGATCCGGTGGACGTCACGCTGGTCGTTGACGCGCTTGGTCCACAGCTGAGCGGTATCGGCCGATACGTTTGGGAATTGTGCCGGAGAGTTCCTGCGCAGTCGCTCGTGGAGGACACGCGTTTTTTTTCGAATGGCCGCTTCATCGAAGACCCGGGATCGCTTCTCGCTCCAGGCGGCCAACATGCTCGAATGCGCTTGCCGCGATGGGCAAGGCGCTGGACGGTTCGGCACCGGTTGCAATCGAGCCTGGTCCATGGCCCCAATTATTTCCTACCCCCGGAGGCCGATTCCGGCGTCATCACCGTCCACGATCTTTCGATCTTCCGCTATCCGGACGCACATCCCGCGGCACGGCTGAGGTCGTTCGAACGGCAGTTTGAGAGCTCGCTCGCGCGGGCTGCCCATGTCATCACCGATTCCGAAACTGTCCGGCTGGAAGTCATTGCCGATTTTGGACTGGCCGAAACGGAGGTGACGGCAATCCCACTCGGTGCCGGTGAGGAATACCAGCCCCGATCGGCCAAGGAGGTCGAGGCACCGCTGCAATCGCTGGGTTTGAAGCCAGGCGAATATGCGCTCTGCGTCTCGACTCTCGAACCGCGCAAGAAGATTGCCGAGCTGCTTCGCGCCTGGCGTCACTTGCCGGAAGGGCTTCGCAACTCGGCTCCGCTGGCCCTCGCCGGCGCCAGGGGCTGGCTCAACGAGCAGCTTCACGAGGAGATCCGCCAGGCTTCCGCGGCGGGCTGGCTCAAGCACCTCGGCTTCGTTCCCGAAGCGGTTCTGCCGTCGCTCTACGCTGGCGCAAGGCTGTTCCTCTATCCCTCGATTTATGAAGGCTTCGGCTTGCCGCCCGTGGAAGCGATGGCGAGCGGTGTTCCGGTCCTGGTCGCGAACCGCCTCTGCCTGCTGGAGATCTGCGGCGACGCGGCGAAATGTGTCGATCCTGACGATGTGATAGGGTTCAGCGCAGCGATCGAGGAGGCCCTGACTGACTCACGCTGGCGGATGCAAACACGCGAGCGCGGGCTTGAGCGCGCTGCCGCGTTCAGCTGGGAACGATGCGCCGCACAAACGGTCGACGTCTATCGGTCAGTTTTTCGATGACAGCCCCGTGTTCCTTTCCTATGCCTCAATTGTGAGGCTTGCGGAAACGACCGAAGAGTCAAAATGTTAGCTTTCAAAAGCAACAGCGGCCGGGTCGGGACGCCCCTTGATCGAGCTGAGCGGGTGCCGGTCGTGGACAGCCGTGGCCGTCCGGTGCCAGTGAGCGACTTTGGGGGATCGAAGACGGATGCGAGCCCGTCAGATGCGCCGGCGATCGGGCCAGGGAATCCGCTTCCGTTGCTTCGCGTGCCGCCTTTTCCCGGATCGAAGCAGGTCCCATTCGCGCGCCGGATAAGGCTTGGGTCGTCACAAATTAAGGATGCCGAGCTCGACGAGCTTGTCGATTTGATCCGGTCGTACAGGGTGGGCGGAACCTATTGGGGGACACAGCCGCCGATCCAGGAACAAGGTTATACCCTTGTCCGTGTCAGGGACCGGGAGCAGCGCACGGATAGCATACAGCGGTCTGCGGCAGGGCGGCCGGTGCTCTGCTGGCTCGATTCGCCGCATGAGACGCATAACCTCGCGGGCGATCGGTTCGCGGCCGTTATCGGCGCCTGCGACCCGTGGCACCTCCTCGGCGGCGCCTCGGCGGTAGTCGTCGACTCGGATGACGAATTGGCGCTGATCGCCGCCATTGCGGGCGTGCCGGTCCAATGCGTCGGCTCCGGCTCATACGAGCCGCTTGGAGCGCATCGGCACCGCTCCACCTTGCGCGGCGCATTGCGCGACTGCGTTGTCGGTGCATTCTCTTATTCGGATCCTTTTTCTGGCGAACCGCTCGATCATTCTGAAGCCATCCGAATTTGCGGGTTTTGGCGGAGCCTCATCGACTCCAATCGCGACATCGGCGGCGCCGTTGGTTTTGCTTTTTGGAAACGCTCGACCGTGGAGCCGCTTCTATGGCGTGGAGTTGACGGCGCGCCGTTCCTGTCGAACCCCGATAGCGTGCAGGAGGGCGATCGGATCGCGCTTTGGAGAGCAAGAACTCCACCATCCGCGATCTCGAAGCTCGAACGCCGCGGCGCTCGACTGATCGAAGTCGAGGACGGATTCATCCGGTCAGCAGGTCTGGGTGCAGATTGCGTCCCGCCTCTCTCGATCGTCCTTGACCGCGCGGGCGCACACTTCGATCCGGGCCGACCCAGCGATCTCGAGGGATTGATTGAAGGGGCGGTGATTGGTGCGGACCTCCGCCATCGGGCCCACGAGCTGCGCGCGCTGTTGGTTGCTTCGGGCATCAGCAAATATGCCGTGGGGCGCAAATCGCTCGAACGGCGCGACCCGATCCGGCGGCATATCCTCGTTCCGGGGCAGGTCGAGGATGACCGCGCGGTGACCTTGGGCGGGCTAGGCCTAACCAGCAATTTCGAGCTGCTTTGCCGGGTAAGGGCCGAAGCGCCGGACGCCTTTCTCATCTACAAGCCGCATCCAGACGTGGAGGCGGGTCACCGCAAGGGTGCGATCCCGGACGATCGATGCCTGTCCGTCGCGGACGAGATTGCCGGGGACCAATCGATTTCGGCGCTGCTCGACCTGGTCGACGAAGTCCACGTCAACACCTCGCTCACCGGCTTCGAGGCGCTGCTCAGGGAGAAGCCGGTGACCACGCACGGCGTTCCCTTCTACGCGGGCTGGGGCCTGACTCGCGACCTCGGTCCTGTACCGGGCAGGCGAACCGCGAAGAGGTCCCTTGACGAACTCGTCGCGGCTGTCCTCCTGCTCTATCCGCGCTATCTCGATCCCGATACGGGCCTGCCTTGTCCCGCCGAAGTCCTGGTTCGCCGGCTTTCGGATTCGGCCGGAGGCCCGAACGCGGGCCTACTGGTGCGGCTGCGCAGGCTGCAGGGGCGTTGCCGGCGTGCCCTTGTCAATCTCCGGCAACGGCGATGAGCCCGATGAAGCGCGAACTCGCATTCGTTTTCCTGCAGGGGCCACCCGGTCCGCTGTTTGAGCAGCTTGGCGCAGCCATCGCCGACACGGGGACACCGGTCTACCGCATCAATCTCAGCGGCGGAGACCGCTACGATTGGCCGAATGGCGCGATCGATTTCCGCGGGCGTTTTGCTGATTGGCCCGTTTTCTTCGACAAGTTCCTTCGCGAACACCGGATTACCGACCTTGTTCTGTTCGGCGATTGCCGCCCATATCATGTATCGGCTCATGGCATGGCGGAACTCCGTGGCGTTCGAACTCACGTTCTCGAGGAAGGATATCTCCGGCCTGACTGGATGACCTTCGAGCTGGAAGGCGTGAATGCTCGCTCGAGTCTCAGCCGCGACAAGACGTGGTTCCGCCAAGAGGCCATGCGCCTTCCCGGGGAATTACCTCTTCCTTCAATCACCGCCAGTTTTGCCCGGCGCGCGCGCGATTCATACTGGCACTTCCACCACGTCCTCGACGGGAGGTTTCGGTATCCCCACTACCGCTCGCACCGATCGGGCTCGATCCTGATGGAGGGCTTCGGGTGGCTCTGGAGGTTCGCACGATCGGCGCGGCGAGAGCGAGCGGCCACCAAGACAGTGAGAATGCTCGACGGTAAGCGCCTCTTCCTTTTCCCGCTGCAACTTTCCGGCGACTACCAGATTCGGGCCCATTCGCCGTTCGCGGACATGCAAAGCGCCGCGAGTTACGTAATCGAGAGCTTCGCCGCCTATGCCGCGCCGGAAGATCGCCTGCTTTTGAAGGCCCATCCGCTGGATTCCTCCTTTTACAATTGGGGAAAATTCGTTCGGCGTCATGCAAATCGGCTGGGGCTCAATGGGCGCCTTCACTTCATCGACGGAGGTGATCTCGAAACATTGGTGAAAACCGCACGGGGGCTTGTCTGCGTCAACAGCACCTCGGCAACGCTCGCGCTCGCTGCGGGGACTCCCGTCTGCACCGTCGGCGACGCGATCTATGACATGCCGGGGTTAACTCACCAAGAGCATCTCGACCGCTTCTGGGGCAAGCCGATACCCCCCGAACCTGGGCTTTATCCGGCGTTCCGGCGAGTGCTTGTCGATCGCTGTCTCGTGCGCGGCGGCCTTGCAAGCGAATCCGCGGTCAACGTTCTCATCGGATCAATCTTGGAGCGGTTGGAACTGAATGAATTGCGGAAAGCCACTGCTCGACGGCCTCAAAATGATCGGTCCAGGTCGGCGGATGGAATGATTTCAGCCGACGCAATTGTTCCTCGCGAGCCGCGCTCGTCGGTTGCGCGAAATCTAGGATAGCGGCTTCCCAGGCGGCTTCGTCCCGGGACTCGAGGAGCAGCGGAACGCCCTGGCCGATTTCGCGAAAGACAGGGAGGTCGCTCGCGATCGCCGGCACTCCCAGACCTAGGGCTTCGATCAGGGGGAGCCCGTAACCTTCCGCGCTGCTTGGGAAGAGAAGCGCCCGCGCAGAGGCAAGATGCATGTGCAGCTCGTCATCGCGGCAGCAATTTAGTTCGATCACGTGGCCGCGAAACATTTGGCTGTCGAGCTTGGTGAATACCTGTTCCGCCTCCCAGCCCCTTTGGCCAATGACGAGCAATCTTGGCGCCTGCGTGCCTGAGCGTTTGATGAGCCGTGACCAGATGTTCAGGAGCATCAGATGGTTCTTGCGCGCTTCGATCGTCCCGAGCACGACAAAGGTCGCCCTTTCCGGCTCGTTCGCCAATGTTGGTGGATGCACCATCCGAGTGCTTCCTAACCAAGCGGGGATTGCTGGGGGGAAGGGCAGTGCTTCTGCGACGGCGAAATGGTGGAGATCGTCGATCGTCGCCTGGCTATTGCCAATGACGCCCGATCCCGTCGACAGAACCGTCCTCATCCTATTCCGGTGCCGCTCCGCCTCTCCGGCACGGCAGAATTCAGGATGGGTGAGAGGAATGAGATCATGCACGAAGTAGATTGGCCGTACGCCTGCCTCGCTCACCCATCGCCGGAAACCATCGGTGTCGAGGCCCGTGTGGCCGAGATTCAGATACAGCCGGTTCCTGCCGCGGCGCCGCGTAGGACGCAATTGGCGAAGTATTGTCTGTACTAAAGAACTGCGGAAGTTCTTTGGCGGATCTTCGAGCAATGAAAACAAGTTTGAGGATGCGGCCCAGCCTAGAATCCCGCGAAACCTCCGGTGATGGACCACCGCTTGGGCGCGGTGGCCGAAATGTTCGAGATATGCCAGGCAAACTCGGTCGATCCCCGTGGGTTGCCGCCCGGTCCAGCGGCGCCACAGGAGCCGACTTATGTCGAGCAACAGCGGCGCATCGTCCACCGGCAAATACCTCTAGCGAGAAATGTTTCTCACCGTCGCGACCGGCACGATTGACGATGCAAGAATGTTCACGAAGCGCTGGAAATCGGTCATCGGCGAGCTCGAGACGTACAGTATGTCGCCGTTACGCATCTCGAATTTCTGCGAAGCCAGATAGGTTTCCGGATCTTTCATGTCGATTCGATAGATCACAGGTACGCGCGGGTCCGTTCCAGCATCCGTCGGCGCGACCTCGCCCGCAGGTGCAGCCGGATCCTCCCAACGGAAAATGAACACGCCTTTGGGGTCGGCACGGTCGTTCTGCAGCCCGCCGACACGTCCGAGCGCCTGCGACAAAGAGATTCCCGTGGCCTCGAATGGAATCTCCTCGTTCTTCCCCGCGGCTCCGAGAACGGTGAAGCTGTAGGGCTGGAACAGAGCAGTGACGACATCGCCGCTTTGAAGCACCACATTGTTACGTGGGTCGGTGATGATATCCTTTGCCGCCATTCGGCGAACGACATCGCCGCGGGTGAGCTGAATCGCCATGCGATCGAGTGGATTGTTCGTACCGCCGGCAGCGGAAATGACGTCCAGAACGCGCTCTCCATGCGGAGTCAGCGGCACCTGCGACGGCTGTTTCACGTCTCCCAATACCGTCACCGTTGCAGTGACGTTATGCGATACTCGGACGATCGCCTGTGGAAGATGCGCGCGTCCCTGCAATCGCCGGACAATCTCTTGCTCGATTTCGTGAGTTGTATGGCCCGCAGCTGGCACCTGGCCGGCGAATGGGATGCTGATGGTACCCGAAGGTCCCACGAGGAATCCTGGAAGCGTATTGGGGCGGCTCCCTTCGACTATCGATCCGATACCGGTGTCCAAATTTGCTGTTCCGAACAACGCCGGTGGCGACGCTTCCCAGATCGTCACTTCCACCGTGTCGCCAATGCCGACCGTTGTCCCGACCGGATGAGCGCCGCTCAATTCACGCGCAAAGACATCCCTCGACTCCGGGGCGGACAGGTTGAGCTGTCGCGCCACGTCCTGATTGACATCGACTATGTGCAAGCCCGGAATGGTCGCCCGCTCGCTCGCTTTCACGACAGCACCGCGGCTTGGACCAACGGACTGACAGCCGGACAAGCTCGCAAGCAGCACAGTTGCCGCGATCAGCACGCGCGAGTGCCTCATGCGCATCCCATGCGCCCGCCCAATCGACCTGCGAGAGCTATCTAACGCTTTGAACAAAAAGTAAAACCTTCCCCACGAGGCGCTGCTCGCGGTTACTAGCGAAGGCAGTACTTGGCAACAAGCCCTGCTATGCACTCGACAATTGTCTCACTCATCCCCCGCGCGTGCGAATCTGCTCGGCCTTCTTGTGCCGTTCGCGAACCTTCAGCAAATCTTGCCTCGAAATGATCCCCACCACGCGCTTCGTCTCATGATCGATGACCGTCACCCGGCCAACCCCGGATTCGACCATCATGTCGGCAACTGCGCCGGTCGGTGTGTCGGGAAAGACGAACTGGGTCGCCGAGTCCGAGAGCGCTCCCTCGAGCGTACCATCCTTCCGGTCGGCGACCTGCCATCTCAGCGCATCGGTGCGCGACGCGAGGCCCAGCAATCGGCCCTTGTCGTCGATCACCGGATAGGACCGGTGCTCCGCCTCGGTCCCGAAGAAGCGCACGGCGTCGGCCAGAGCCATGCTTCCCGGGAGCGTGTCGGGGTTGCCGGTCATCAATTGGGCGGCCTGCATGAACTCCAGCGGGTCGACCGTATATTCGCGAAGGATGTGCCGGCCGCGGCGCGCGATTTTCTCGGTCAGGATCGAGCGCTTCATGATGAGCACGCTGACGGCGTAGGCGGCGGCGCCGGCGGCGATCGTCTCGGGAAGCGCGGAGAGGTGGTTGGTGAGCTCGGCGGCGAACAGCGCGCCGGTCATCGGCGCCCGCATCACGCCGCTCATGATGCCCGCCATCCCGATCATCGCCCAGAAGCCGGGGTCGCCGGGAAGGACCTGGCCGATGAGGAACCCGGCGCAGCCCCCGAGGATCAGCAAGGGCGCGAGGATCCCGCCCGAGGTGCCGGAGCCGAGCGCGACCAGCCAGACGATCGCCTTGACCACCAGCAGCAGGAGGACGGAACGGACGAGAAGGTCGCCGTCGAGCAGGGTCTGGATCGTGCCGTAGCCCGCGCCGAGGACCCTGAGGTCGAACAGGCCGCCGATGCCGACCACGACCGCGCCGATCGCCGGCCACCACATCCAGTGTACGGGAAGGCGGTGGAAGCCGTCCTCGATCCGGTACAGCGCGAACGACAGGAGCGCCGCGAGGAGCCCGGTGACGAGTCCGATTCCCGCGGCGATCGCCACTGGCTCGATCCCCGCCGGGGTCGGCGCGGCGAAGGCGAACAGCGGGCCCGAGCCGACGAGAAGCGGCCGCCAGGCGAGTGACACGAGGACCGCCACGACAACCGGCACGAAGCTGCGCGGCTTCCATTCGAACAGCAGCAGCTCGACCGCGAGCATGATCGAGGCGACGGGCGTCCCGAAAATCCCGGTCATGCCCGCCGTCGCGCCGGCGACCAGCAAGGTCTTGCGCTCCGCCGCGCTCAATCGGAACATCTGCGCGAACAGCGAACCGATGGCGCCGCCGGTCATGATGATCGGTCCTTCCGCGCCGAATGGCCCGCCGCTTCCGATCGAGACCGCCGAGGACAAGGGCTTCAGCACCGCGACCTTGGGCGACAGCTTGCTGTCTCCGAACAAGATGGTTTCGATCGCCTCCGGGATCCCGTGGCCGCGGATCTTGTCCGACCCGTAGCGCGCGATCAGCCCGACGATGAGGCCGCCGAGCACCGGGATGAGCAGCACCAGCAGCGGCCCGCGTCCGGCGATCACCGCGTGGTCGAAGGAGAAGTCGCCGTACCACAGCAGGTTGGTCGCGAAGTAGATGAGCTTGAGCAGCACCCAGGCGCTGAACGCTCCGCCGGTCCCGGCGACGATCGCCATCGCAGCGAGAATGAGCATTCGGTGGTCCGCGCTGTAATCGGCGAGCTGGCGCGGCGGTCGGGTCGGTGCGATGGTGGGCATGACGGGCCGCTTGAAGGCAATCGGCGCGAGATTCAACTTTCGCCGCCCCGGCATTTTCCTGTCCCGTTCCGGCACAGCCGGGACACTCCCGCATGAGAGAGCGCCAATCTCCTCTATTCAGGAGTCGTTCCGAGGTTGCCGAATCGGATAAAGGTCTGTTAGGTTAACGGTTGGTTAAACGCGAAATGAAGTGCTGGCCCGGCGCGTAGGGAGTAATGATGAGTGAGTCCCGAAAGCCGATCGAGAAGGTCGACACCGAATCGGTCGACGAAGATCGTCGCGCATTCCTGAACACCTACGGCAAGGCCGCGCTGGTCGCGCCGCCGGTGATTACCGCCTTGCTCGCGACGTCGATGTCGTCTCCGGCGATCGCCCGTTCGACGGGCGGCGGCCGCCATCACCATGACAACCACGACGGGCTGTTCTTCCTCGGTGGCGCGGGAGTCGGAGCCATTCCGTTCCTCGCCGCGGGCAGGAGGGCTCCGCCGCCGCCTCCGCCTCCTCCGCCGCCCCCACCGCCGCCGCCCGCGGCCGTGGTATTGCCGGAGAGGCTTCCGCCACCGCCGCCGCCGCCCGTCCCCGGTCCGGAGCGCGGCTGACGCAGGTTAGCGGGCGCGACTCACGCCGCGCCCGATAGACTCGCCTACCAATAGCGGTAGTGGATCACTCGCAGCACGCGGCCCGTGCGGATGTTCACCAGCAGCAGATCATTGCCGTAGCGGATCCACCGCTGCCAGCGCCCCGGCGCACGCAGGCCGTAATAGCCATAGTCGCCGATATAATAGCGCGGCCCGTAGAAGGCCGGGCGGAGCCGGAAGCCGATGCTCACCGGCCGGTAGCGCCAGCCGCGATAGGGCGAGACGTAAGCGTAATGGCGGCGGTAATGCCGCCGGTCGTGGCGGACGTCGCGCCGATCGCGGCGAAGCTCGTGCCGATCGCGCCGAAGCTCGCGATGGTCGCGCCGGGCCTCGCGCACCTGGTGGCGATTGCGGTCGCGCCGCACCTCCCGCCTGTCACGCCGGACCTCGTGCCGGTCGTGCCGAACCTCGACCCGGTCGCGATGCCGGTCGCCGCGGTGAGGCTGCGCGGCCAAAGCCGTGCTCGGCATCGCAATCGCGGCCAGCGCCGCCAAAAGAATGAATTTACGCATGACTAGTCTCCTCGATTCCTCGAACGCCCCGCGCGGGGCTTCTCTCCCGCCTTGTGCGCCGTTTGTCGCACGTCCGAAATGAACGGCCCGAAAATCGCCGAGTCACGAACGGGAAAGCCTTATTGTTCGCGGCGCGGCGCGGGGACCTGCCTGATGGCTATGGCTGAAGCTCCGATTGCGCTATGAGCGCCCTGCTACCGGTCGCAAACGGACGGGCACTGGCGCTTTGCGGCTCCTTTTTCCTTCTCTGTCGCTGCCTCGGCAAATAAAGGTCCGGCACCCGGATCCACATCGAAGGAAACACAAAATGCCTACAGGTACAGTAAAATTTTTCAATGAATCCAAGGGCTTTGGCTTCATCCAGCCCGAAGGTGGCGGAGCCGACTCATTCGTCCACATCTCCGACGTCGAGCGCTCGGGCATGAGCACGCTGCGCGAAGGCCAGCGAGTCACCTACGACACCGAGCAGGACCAGCGCGGCAAGATGAAGGCGTGCAACCTGAAGCCCGCCGACGGCGAGTAAAGCCTAAAAGGGGAGGCGCCCGGTGGTGGGCGTCTCCCTGAACGCCAGGCGAAACGCGGCCGAAGCAGCGCGTAGCGCTGACCGCGCGCAAAGTGCCCTCACGGCTTCCCGTCGTCGGCATCCATCACAATCGTCTCGATCCCCGTCGATTCGGGGCTGACCGACGCCTGCGTGACGAGGACCGTCGTTCCCGGCGCGATCACCGATCGCATGCCGGCGACGAACGCGGCGGGGAGCTGCATCTGCTCGACCTTCTCGGTGCTGATGATCTCGGCCGGCTCGCCGGTCAGCGAGGTGACGCCGACCTGGATCCACTCGGCCTTCTTGCCGCCGGCGAAGGTCATCACCTGCGCCTGGTCGGTCTCCTGCCGCACCTCGGCATGGGCGCGCCCGATCTCGACGCCGTTGCGCAGCACCACGATCCTTTGGTCGCCGGTCGAAATGATGATCGACACCGGCCCGCTCGGCGACCGCTCGGGAGTCCAGGTATAGCCGGTCGTCGGCGGTGGAATTTCGGTCGGCCCCGCGGTGACTCCGGCCATCGCCGGCGCCAACACGCCCGCCGACGGCCGCTTGACTGGGTCCTCGTGGCCGCCGGCGATGACCACGGTGCCGCCCATCGGCGTGATCTCGAACAGCTTCTTCGCGAAGGCCATCGGCAGCCGGACGCAACCGTGGCTCGCCGGGAAACCGGGCAGGTTGCCGGCGTGCATCGCGACGCCCTTCCAGGTCAGCCGCTGCTGATAGGGCATGGGCGCGTTGTCGTAGGTGCGCGACCGGTGGTCCTTGTCCTTCTGGAGGATGGTGAAGACGCCGGTCGGCGTCTCGTAGCCGTCCTTGCCCGAGGAGATGGTGGAAACGCCGATGCGCACCCCGTTGCGATAGACGGTGGCAAGCTGGCGCGAGAGATCGACATAGACCAGCACTGGTCCGTCGAGCGCGATCTCCGGCTTCAGCACCCACTCGCCGGGCTTCAGCTTCTCCGCCTGTTTGGCAAGCTCGAGCTGAGCGGATTGCTCCTTGCCCTGCGCCAGCGCGGGAGAGGGAAGCGCGGCAAGCGCAAGAATAAACGCCGCCGCTTTGAATCTCAGCGATAACCCAGCCATCTCCGCCCCCGGTTCGTAGCGGAGCAGTTTAATACGGCAACGCCGCAAAAAAAGACCTGCCGCTCGCGAGGCCTTCCTCTGCTTCGTCACCCTCGCGCAAGCCGAGGTCCCGCTGCCCAGTTCAGTCGCTATCATCCCCGGTCAGGAACGCCGGAGCGAACTTCGGCTCTTCGCCGCCGCCCTCGCGCTCGCCGCCTTCGCGGTCCCGGCGCGGTCCACGATCGCCGCGTCCTTCGCCTCTGGGGCCGCGATGATCGCCGCCGCGTCCGCCGCCGTCTCGGCGCGGGCCACGATCCCGGTCACGGCCGCCGCCCCGATGGCGGTCGCCTCTCGGCCCGCGGTCGCCGCCTTCACGCGGCTCGCGCGGCGGGCGCGTGTCGGGCAGCTCTTCGCCGGTCTCCTGGTCGACCAGGCGCATCGACAGGCGCACCTTGCCGCGCTGGTCGACCTCGAGCAGCTTGACCTTCACTTCCTGGCCTTCGCTCAGGACGTCGCGGACGTTCTCGACCCGCTCGTTCTTGATCTCGCTGACGTGGACCAGCCCGTCCTTGCCGGGCATGAAGGTCACGAACGCGCCGAAATCGACGATGCTCGCCACCTTGCCGGTGTAGATGGTGCCGGGCTCGGGCTCGGCGACGATGCCCTTGATCCAGTTGCGCGCGGCTTCGATTTGGCTGAGATCGCTGGACGCGATCTTGATCGTCCCGTCGTCGTCGATGTCGACCTTGGCGCCGGTCTCCGCGACGATCTCGCGGATGACCTTGCCGCCGGTGCCGATGACCTCACGGATCTTGTCCTTGGGGACCTGCATCGTCTCGATGCGCGGCGCGTGGGCGCTGAGCTCTTCACGGGTGTGATCGAGCGCCTTCGCCATTTCGCCGAGGATGTGGGCGCGGCCGTCCTTCGCCTGGGCGAGGGCCGTTTTCATGATCTCCTCGGTGATCCCGGCGACCTTGATGTCCATCTGGAGCGAGGTCACGCCTTCGCTCGTGCCGGCGACCTTGAAGTCCATGTCGCCCAAGTGGTCCTCGTCGCCGAGGATGTCGGAAATCACCGCATAATCCTTGCCTTCGAGGATCAGGCCCATGGCGATTCCCGCGACCGGGCGCTTCAGCGGAACGCCGGCGTCCATCAGCGCGAGGCTTCCGCCGCACACCGTGGCCATCGACGAGGAGCCGTTGGATTCGGTGATGTCGGAGAGGACCCGGATCGTGTACGGAAATTCCTCCGCCGTCGGCAGCATCGGGTGGATCGCGCGCCAGGCGAGCTTGCCGTGGCCGGTCTCGCGCCGCGACGGGGCGCCGAAGCGGCCGACTTCGCCGACCGAATAAGGCGGGAAGTTATAGTGGAGCATGAAGCGCGAGTAGGAGAGGCCCTCCAGCCCGTCGATCATCTGCTCCGATTCCTTGGTGCCGAGTGTGGTCGAGACGATCGCCTGAGTCTCGCCGCGGGTGAACAGGGCCGAGCCGTGGGTGCGCGGCAGGAAACCCACCGCGATTTCGATCGGGCGCACCGTCTTGGTGTCGCGGCCGTCGATCCGGCGTCCGTCCTTCAGGATGTCGGTCCGGACGATGTCGGCCTCGATGCCCTTCACCGACTTCTGGGCCATCAGCTGCTGCTGCGGCTCGGCCTCGGCATAGGCTTCCTTGGCCTTCTCGCGCGCGGCGTTGAGCGCGCTGGACCGCTCCTGCTTGTTGGTGAGCTTGTAGGCGGCCTTGATGTCGTCGCCGATCAGCTTCTTGAGATTGGCCTTGATCGCGGCCTTCTCGTCGGCCTGGGTGTCGAGCTCCCACGGCTCCTTCGCGGCCTGTTCGGCGAGCTTGATGATCGCCTCGATCACCGGCTGCATCGACTTGTGGGCGAACATGACGGCGCCGAGCATCACGTCTTCGGACAGCTCTTTCGCCTCGGATTCGACCATCATCACCGCGTCGCGGGTGCCGGCGACGACCAGGTCGAGGTCGCTCTCCGCGGTGTCGCCGTTGCTCGGGTTGAGGCTGTACTCGCCGTCCTTGAAGCCGACGCGCGCAGCGCCGATCGGGCCCATGAAAGGCACGCCCGAAAGGGTGAGGGCCGCGCTGGCCGCGATCATCGCGAGGATGTCGGGCTCGTTCTCGCCGTCGTAGCTGAGCACCTGGGCGATCACGAGGACCTCGTTGTAGAAGCCCTCGGGAAAGAGCGGCCGCACCGGTCGGTCGATGAGGCGGCTGGTCAGCGTTTCTTTTTCGGTCGCGCCGCGCTCGCGCTTGAAGAAGCCGCCCGGGATTCGGCCGGCGGCGGAGAATTTTTCCTGGTAGTGGACGGTCAGCGGGAAGAAGTCCTGTCCCGGCTTGACCGACTTGGCGGCGGTGACGGCGCACAGCACCACGGTTTCGCCGAGAGTCGCGAGAACCGCGCCGTCGGCCTGGCGGGCAACGCGCCCGGTTTCGAGCTTCAGCGTCTTCCCGCCCCACTCGATTTCGACTTGCTTGAGATTAAACATCTTTATCCCTTCACACCCGACCACCGTATTGCGGCCGGGGCATCTGTTGGACGGACATTCCGGTCCGTCAGCGGTTCGGGGCGCTGTTTGGCCCCACTGCGCCCCGCCGGATTGCGGGACTTTTCGGTCTGCTGTCGTCATGCTGAACTCGGTTCAGCATCCATCCCGGAGACCGAGCAAAGGATGGAGAAATGGATCCTGAAACAAGTTCAGGATGACCAAAGAGCGCGGAAGCCCGCGCTCTTTCGTCATTTGCGAAGGCCGAGCTTCGCGATGAGGTCGAGATAACGCTGTTCGTCCTTGCGACGGAGATAGTCGAGGAGCGAGCGGCGCTGGTTGACCAGCATCAGCAGTCCGCGGCGCGAGTGATTGTCCTTCGCGTGCGACTTGAAATGCTGGGTGAGGTTGACGATCCGCTCGGTGAGGATTGCAACCTGCACCTCGGGCGAGCCGGTGTCCTCCTTGCCGCGGGCATGCTCCTTGATCAGCGCTCCCTTGCGCTCGGCGGTAATCGACATCGTGTCACTCCTGTTCTTTTTTAAAGGTTGAACCCCCGGACGACCTTCAGGCCGTCGGCCGCGGCTTCGACCAGCGCGACCGGAGTTCCGTCCGATGTCGCTAGGCTCAGCCCCGGCTTTGCGGGCAACCCGGACAGGCGCTGCCCATGACGGAGCAGACGGGCCTGGTCGGGGGTGACGGGGAGGGCCGGGATGTCGTCCAGCGCCGCTTCAAGCGGCAGTACCGCCCGCGTCAGTTGGCGCGCCTTAGCCGCTTCTTCCAGAAAGTCCAGCGAAATGGCGGAATCGAGGGCGAAAGGGCCGGCGCGTGTGCGTCTGAGATAGGAAACATGCCCGACAGTTCCAAGCGCATGCGCGATGTCACGAGCGAGGCTGCGGATGTAGGTGCCTTTGGAGACGGTGGCGGAGAGGGTGATTTCAACTAGTTCCTCCCCGGGACGGGGAGGGGGACCGGCCGGCGCAGCCGGACGGTGGAGGGGGCCGACGGTCGGAGCGGCGGAGAGGCGGGCCCCCTCCACCACGCCGCTTCGCGTCGCGGTTCCCGTTCCGGGGAGGATCTTAAGCTCGTACACCGTCACTCGCCGCGGCTTCAGCTCCACCTTTTCACCAGCTCGCGACCGCTCGTACGCTGCCTTCCCGCCGACTTTCAGCGCCGAATAAGCGGGCGGGACTTGCTCGATCTCGCCGGTGAAGCCGGGGAGGGCAGCTTCGATCTGATCCGCAGTCGGACGCACACCGCTGCTCGCAACGACCTCGCCCTCAGCGTCGAGTGTGTCGGATTCCTTGCCGAAGCGGATCGTAAACTCATATCGCTTGGTCGCGTTGAGCATTCGGCCGCAGAGCTTGGTGGCCTCTCCGAGCGCGATCGGGAGCACGCCGCTGGCGAGCGGGTCGAGCGTGCCGCCGTGGCCGACCTTGGTCTTCGGCTCGCCTGCTTCGCGCAGAATGCGCTTCACCGCGCTGACCGCCGTGGTCGAGCCGAGGCCGATCGGCTTGTCGAGAATGATCCAGCCGTTCACGCGTCAGGAGGACGCCTGCGTCGGCCCCATCGGGTAGCCGAGGCCAGAAAGATCGATGTCCCGCAGCTGCGCGAGGCGCCGGTTGCTGTCTGCATAGCGGGTTTGGATATGTTCGATGAGCGGTCGGCCGAGGATTTTCTCCGGCGCGGCCGGAGGGTCGAAGCGGGCGAATGCATTCAAGATCGGCCGGCGCAGTTCGTAAAAGCCGGGGATGTTCAACAAATAGGCCTTGTCGACCACGGAGCGGGCCGTGAACAGCCCAAGGAAACGGCCGGCGAGAATTGTAAACGGGCCGAAGGAGCGATTGACGGGCTCATGCCCGGCGAACGCCGGATCTAGTTGCAGGCCGAGATCGGCGTTCATTCGGGTGAGGAAAGCATGCTCGTCCCGGCGCAGCTCTTCGTGCGGCAACACAATGACATTCTCGCGACCGAACAGCTCGTCGTAAAAGGCGATGAGCCGGTCATATTCGAAATGCTCGAAGGCGAAGCGCGGGGACTTGTATGCGTGCCGGGGCGCGCCCAGCAGATACCGGCCGGGGAGCAAGTAGCGGCGCGGGCCGAAGGTGCCGCCGCCGCGCACATATTGGATATAGGTGGCAGCGATCATCGCGGGCTGCGCGCGGATCAGAATGACGATCCGGGCATCCGGGTAGAGCAGCTTGACTCGGCGCGCGACTTCCGGCGCCATCAGGCCGTGCAAACCGCCATTGTGGATGTAGCCGCTGAGATTCTCCTCGCAGATCACGACTGGCCGCTTGTCATTCGGATCGGAGAGCTGGCGGCGAGCTTCGTCTGCATCGAAGTTGAGGCCGAAGGGATCGAGAAGCGCCTTTCGAGCTGCGTCTCGCGGAATCCAGCGATGGCTGACGGCTCGGGGATAGACCTCACGCTGGAACCAGGTGGTCGCCGTCTTGTGATAGCCGATATGAACGATAGGGCGCATCTGGTCTCCCTTGCCGGCGAGCATAGTCACGTTTCGCATGAGTTCTAAGCTCGCTCCGGCTTAAACCGGTCACTCGTTTTTCAGAATCGCGAGCCCACGCTCAGCTAAATGAAATGGCAAGCAGATGCTGGATGATCCAGTTCACTGGCGGTCCGATGGTCCGTTCGACGATGTCCGCGTTGGGGAACAGCATCGGGACGACGAGCAACAAGACAATCAGCAACAAAAAACCATAGCGCCGGAGCTTGCCGTAGTGAACCGCGAGGCGGCGGGGCAGCAGACCTTCGACGACGTGGCCGCCATCGAACGGCGGGATCGGGATCAGGTTGAAGATGGCGAGGAAAACATTGATCACCATGAAGTTCACCAAATTCTGGATGACGAACACCCAGACGAGGCCTTGCGGTTCCGCCGCGACCATGGCGGCGAACAGTATCGACGCCACGACCGCGAGCAGAAGGTTCATGCCCGGACCGGCCAGCGCGACCAGGATCATGTGATAGCGAGGGTTACGCAGGCGCTCCGAATCCACCGGCACCGGCTTGGCCCAGCCGAACACGGGAGCCCCGGTCACTGCAAGGACCATCGGCAGCAGCACTGTGCCGAACGGCTCGATATGCTTGATGGGATTGAAGGTCAGGCGGCCCTGCCGTTTTGCGGTCGGATCGCCCAGCATGTTGGCGACCCAGCCGTGCGAGACTTCGTGAAAGGCGATGGCAATGATCAGCGGTATCAGCCAGGTCGCGATGGTCCAGGGCAAGCTGTTCATTATGCGCTCGTCCATTCATCCTTGAGGATCGCGAACAGCACCGTGTCGCGGACGTGACCGGTCCAGGTGATGCGATCGGCGCGCAGGACGCCTTCGCGAACGGCGCCGAGCTTTTTCATCGCGGCTTGCGAGCGGGCGTTGCGGATGTCGACGCGGAATTCCACCCGGCGGATTCCGCAGTCGAACGCGCGGCGGAGCATCATCTCCTTAATGCGCCGGTTGAAGCCCGTGCCGCGGAATTCCGCGCGGTAATAGGTGCCGCCGATTTCCAGCACCTGGCGACCTTCGTCGATGCCGATAAAGCTCGACATGCCGGCGAGCTCGTCGCCTTCGAACAGGACGAAGGTGCAGTTGTTCGGGTTGGAAATGTAGCGAGCAATGCTCTCGTCGAAGCCGTCCGGACCGAAGTTGTTGGAATATATCGCCCAGACATCGTGATCTTCGGCGCATGCGGCTTTCAGCGCGTCGCGACGGGATTTCGAGAATAATTCGGCGCGGCAGTCGTCGCCGGTCATCGGCTCAGCTAGCCGCGCACGCTCGATCATTCGCCCTCGAGATCCTGCGCCACCTTGTCCGAGTGCAGCAGTTTTTCGATGTGGGTGCCTTCGTCGAAGCTTTCGTCGGCGACGAACTTGAGCTTCGCCGCATATTTCATGCGGACGCGATGGGCGACTTCGCGCTGGAGGTAGGCGGTGTTCTGGCGGAGCGCTTTCAGCACCGCTTCCTCATCCTGGCCGAGCAGGGGCTTCACGAAGACGGTCGCGTGGCGGAGGTCGGGGGACATGCGCACTTCGGTCACGCTGACGAGATGCGATTGAAGCACGTCGTCATGCACATCGCCGCGCGCGAGCAATTCGCTCAGTATGTGCCGCACCTGCTCGCCGACGCGGAGCAGGCGGACAGAGCGACCTTCAGGAGTTTCGGTGCGGCGCATTACGCTGACCTGTCATGCTGAACCTGTTTCAGCATCCATTTCTCCACCCGCAACACGGTCTCCATAATGGACCCTGAAACGAGTTCAGGGTGACGGTTAGAGAGTGCGAGCCCTTTCCTCGACCTCGAACACCTCGAGCGTGTCGCCGGCCTTGATGTCGTTGGTGTCGGCCAGCATCACGCCGCATTCCAGCCCGGCGCGGACTTCGGCGACGTCGTCCTTGAAGCGGCGGAGCGAGCTGATTGTCGTCTTGGAGACGATGACGTCCTCGCGCGTGAGGCGGGCGTTGAGGCCCTTGCGGATGACGCCTTCGAGAACGAGCAGGCCGGCGGCCTTATCCTTCTTGCCCGCGGGGAAGACTTCCTTGACCTCGGCGCGGCCGACGACCGTTTCGATGATCTCCGGGCCGAGCTCGCCCGCCATCGCGCCCTTCACCCAATCGGTCAGGTGATAGATGACGTCGTAATAGCGCAGCTCAACCTTGTTGCGCTCCGCGACTTCGCGCGCCTTGGCGTTGGGACGAACGTTGAAGCCGATGATCGGCGCGCCGCTCGCGCTCGCCAGGGTCACGTCGCTCTCGGTGATAGCGCCGACTCCGGAGTGCAGCACGCGGACCTTGATCTCGTCGGTCGACAGGCGGGCCAGCGCATGTACAATCGCTTCGACCGAACCCTGCACGTCGGCCTTGATGACCAGCGGCAGCTCCTTGGTGGTCGATGCGTGCGACGCGAACATGTTCTCGAGGCTGACGGGCGCCGAGGTTGTCCGCTTCCGGTCGATCACGCTTTGGCGATAATCAGCGACTTCGCGCGCGCGCGCCTCGTTCTCGACAACCGTGAACGGATCGCCGGCGGAGGGAACGGCCGAAAGGCCGAGCACCTCGACGGGAACCGAAGGACCGGCTTCCTTCACCTGGCGGCCCTTGTCGTCGATCATCGCGCGGACCTTGCCGTTCGACGGGCCGGCGACGAACACGTCGCCAACGCGAAGCGTGCCGCGCTGGACGAGCACGGTCGCGAGCGGACCGCGGCCCTTGTCGAGCTTGGCCTCAACTACCGTGCCTTCGGCCGCGCGGTCGGGGTTCGCTTTGAGCTCGAGGATCTCGGCCTGGAGCTGGATCGCGTCGAGGAGCTTGTCGAGATTGGTCTTCTTGAGTGCCGAGACTTCGACGTCCTGGACGTCGCCGCCCATGTCCTCGACGATCACCTCGTGCTGAAGCAACTCCTCACGGACCTTCTGCGGCTTGGCTTCGGGCTTGTCGATCTTGTTGATCGCGACGATCATCGGCACGCTGGCGGCCTTGGTGTGATTGATCGCTTCGACCGTTTGCGGGCGGAGGCCGTCGTCGGCGGCTACGACCAGAATCACGATGTCGGTGACATTCGCGCCGCGGGCGCGCATCTCGGTGAACGCCTCGTGACCCGGCGTGTCGAGGAAGGTGACCTTCGACTTGTCGGGCAGGGCGACCTGATAGGCGCCGATGTGCTGCGTGATTCCGCCGGCCTCGCCCGAGACGACGTCCTCGCCGCGGATCGCGTCCAGCAGCGACGTCTTCCCGTGGTCGACGTGGCCCATGATCGTGACGACCGGCGGCCTCGATTTCAGGCTTTCAGCGGCGTCGACGTCGGCAGAGGTGTCGATATCGATGTCGCTTTCGCTGACGCGCTTGATATTGTGTCCGAACTCGGTGACTAGCAGTTCGGCCGTGTCCTGATCTATGGTCTGGGTCAGCGTCACCGGCATGCCCATCTTGAACAGCGCCTTCACGAGGTCGGCGCCGCGTTCGGCCATGCGGTTGGCGAGATCCTGGACGGTGATGGCTTCCGGCACGACCACGTCGCGGACCTGCCTGGTCGCCGGCCCGGTTTCCATATGGTGCCGCTTTTCCTTTTCGCGCGCACGGCGGAGCGCAGCGAGCGAGCGGGCGCGGTTTTCATCCTCGTCGGAGAGGGCGCGGCTGACGGTGAGCTTGCCGCGCTGGCGGTGCTCGTCGCGGCCTCGGCTCGGCCGCGTGGGCTCGGGGCGGCGCGGGGCGGGCGCGTGCCCGGCGGGCCGGCGCGGCGCTCCGCGTTCCTCTGACGGACCTTCCTCGGCGAGCGCCGGGGCTTCGGGCTCGGCTGGAGCCTCCGCGGCGCGGCGGGCTTCTTCCTCGGCCTGACGCGCCTGCTCGGCGGCCGCTTCCTCGGCCTTGCGATTCTCTTCGGCGCGGCGCTTTTCGTCCTCGCTCTGCTCGGAGCGGGCACGCTCCTCGCGGCGGCGCGCTTCCTCGAGCGCGGTGAGACGGGAGTCCTCGGCTTCGCGCAGCAGCTTCTCCTGAAGCTCCTTGCGGCGCGTCATCTCGTCCTGCGCCGACGGGCGGCGCGGCTGCGGAGCGGCGGGCGCCGGCTTGGGTGGCGGTGGCGGCGGAGACTCTGCCTCGGGCTTGGGCGCTTCGGGCGGTGGCGCTTCGCCGGGCTTGGTGAAGACCCGGCGCTGCTTGCGCTCGACGACGACGGTGTTGGACCGGCCGTGGCTGAAGCTCTGCTTGACCTTGCCGGTCTCGACCGTGCGCTTGATGCCCAGCGGCGGCCGAGTTCCAAGCTTCGGTTTGTCGGTCTGGTCTGCCATTCTATTCCTTCGTCAAATCTTCTTCAGCCGAGCTAATCCTCAAGGCGGGTTCTCCACCTTCCGGACCACGATCGGGGCCAGTGAAAGCTCGCCACCGGGCAAGCACGCGGATGACGCGCGATGCGGCGGCGGGATCGGTCAGCGCGACATGTACCACATTCTCGCGCCCAAGTGCCATGGACAAGATAGTGCGCTCCTCGGGAAATATCACCCCTTGGGGCCCGCCTCCACCGACCCGCCACGCTTGGTCCATGCTCCTGCGTCCGTCGTCGCCGGCGTCGGCGGCGTGGATCAGGAGGTGGACCCGGCCCGAGCGAGCGGCACTTTCGACCCGCTCGGCGCCGTTGACGAGATTGCCGGCGCGCGCCTCCATGCCGAGGCGGTCGAGGGCGCCTTGGCGGAGCGCGCGTTCGGTGAGTTCGCCAAGGTTTTCGGGGACGATGACGTCGCTGGTCTTGAATGCGCGCTGTAGTGCGGCCTTCAGCTTGCCCGCGGCATTGGCCTGGTCGAACTCGGCGCGGTCGACGCCGATCCACGCGCCACGTCCTGGGGCGCGAGCACGGACATCAGGCGCGACGACGCCGTCGGGGCCGAGCGCGAGGCGGATCAGATCATCCTTCGTGCCCTTTCGGCGGGTGAGGATGCAGGTGCGTTCGGGGGTGCTGTTCCGAGCTAGCGCCGTCTCATTCCGGGGATTCCGCATTGGCGGCCTCCTCGGCTTTGTCGGCGGCCGGCGCAGGTTCTTCGTCCTCGAACCAATGGGCGCGGGCGGCCATGATGATCTCGTTGCCCTGCTCTTCGCTGAGGCTGTAATCGGCGAGGATTCCGCCCTTGTCCTCGGGCCGGTTGCTCGGCTCGCGCTGCCGCCGCTGCTCGGGGCGTTTCTTCTGGACCAGCTCGTCCGTCGCGAGGTCGGCGAGGTCGTCGAGCGTGCGAATGTTCGCCTTGCCCAACGTTACCAGCATCTGTTCGGTGAGGTGCGGCATCTCGGCCAGCGCGTCCTCGACTCCAAGCGCCCGACGCTCTTCGCGAGATGCCGATTCACGGCGCTCGAGTGCTTCGGTGGCGCGGTTCTGGAGTTCGGCGGCGATGTCGTCGTCGAGCCCTTCGATGGAGGCGATCTCCTCGACCGGCACGTAGGCCACTTCCTCGAGGCTGGTGAAGCCCTCGGCGACGAGGAGCTGCGACAAAGTCTCGTCGACGTCGAGCTCGTTCTGGAAGAGCGAGGAGCGTTCGACGAACTCGCGCTGACGCTTTTCGCTCGCGTCGGCTTCGGTGAGGATGTCGATCTGCGACGTCGTGAGCTGGCTCGCGAGCCGCACGTTCTGACCGCGGCGGCCGATGGCGAGGCTCAACTGATCGTCGGGGACGACGACCTCGATGCGGCTCTCTTCCTCGTCAATGACGACGCGGCTGACGGTCGCGGGCTGGAGCGCGTTGACGACGAAGGTCGCGAGGTCCTCGGACCAGGGAATGATGTCGATCTTCTCGCCCTGTAGCTCCTGGACGACGGCCTGTACGCGGCTGCCTTTCATGCCGACGCAGGCGCCGACCGGGTCGATCGAGCTGTCGTGGCTGATGACGCCGATCTTTGCGCGGGAACCAGGGTCGCGCGCGGCGGCCTTGATCTCGATGATCCCGTCGTAGATTTCCGGTACTTCCTGCGCGAACAGCTTCTTCATGAAGTCCGGATGGGCACGCGAGAGGAAGATCTGGGGACCGCGCGCCTCCCGGCTGACGCGAAGGATGAGCGAGCGGATGCGGTCGCCGACGCGGACCATCTCACGCGGGATCTGCTGGTCGCGGCGGATGACGCCCTCTGCGCGGCCCAAATCGACGACAACGTGGCCGAACTCGACGCGCTTGACGACGCCGGTAATGATCTCACTGGCGCGGTCCTTGAACTCTTCGTACTGCCGTTCGCGCTCGGCATCGCGGACTTTCTGGAAGATGACTTGCTTGGCGGCCTGTGCGGCGATCCGGCCAAATTCGATCGGCGGAAGCGGATCGACGATGAAGTCGCCGAGGCTCGCGCCCTTCTGCAGCTTTTGGGCGCCCTTCAGATCGACCTGCTTGAAATGGTCTTCCGGCTCCTCGACCACTTCGAGCACGCGCCACAGGCGCAGGTCGCCCGTCTCGGCGTCGAGCTTGGCGCGGATATCGTTCTCGGCGCCATAGCGGGCGCGGGCGGCGCGCTGGATTGCGTCCTCCATCGCCTCGATGACGATGCCCTTGTCGATCAGCTTCTCGCGCGCGACGGCGTCGGCGATCGCGAGCAATTCTGCCTTGTTGGCGCTGACGGCAGCGGGTGCGGTGGCCATTCTTGTTATTCCTCTGTGGTTTCCAGATGTTCGCCGACTTCGTCCGCCGGACGAGAATCGGCCTCAATCTTGTCGGCGCCCTCAATGCTGAGCGGCGCGGTGGCGGCGATGAGCCTCTCGGTCAAGAGCAGCTTGGCCGTCGAAATCTCGGAAAAGGCGAGCGCATGGGCCTCGCCGTCCTTGGTCTGGATGAGCACCAGCTCACCATCGAGGCCCCGGAGCGGGCCGGTGAACTGCTTGCGGCCGTGGTGCGGCTCGCGAAGCGTGATGCGCGCGTCGTGACCCGTCCAATCCTTGTAATCCTTCAGGCGCGTCAGCGGCCGGTCGATGCCCGGCGAGCTGATTTCGAGCCGGTAGCTGCCGTCGATCGGATCGGCGAGATCGAGCATGTCGGAGAGGCGCCGCGAGATCTTCTCGCAGTCGGCGATGTCGAGCTGGCGCGTATGGGGCTTCTCCGCCATCACCTGAAGCGTCGGGTCCGACGCACCGCCGATCATCGCCACGCGCACGAGATCGTAGCCGAGGTGTTTCACCTCGGGTTCGATCAATCTCTCAAGGCCGGCAATATCGGCCACGCGTGTGCTCCCGGAAACAGGTTCAAAAATCTCTCGGACCGGAGCCGCGAAGCCCCAGCCTCAGGCATCTGACGATGTCGAGGAGAGAGCGGCGATATAGGCTCGTGCGGCTGCTCGCGCAAGCAAAGCTTAGCGGCCGAGGGCGCGGTTCTCTTCGCGGATGCGGATCGCGAGAATTGCGGCGTTGAGGAGCGTGAAAATCAGCGCGACCTGCCACAGGCCGAAGACGAGCGGCAGGACGGCGATCTCGCCGATGACGACGACATAATTGGGGTGATTGACGATGCGGTATGGGCCGCCACGGACGAGGGGCGCTCGCGGCGGCACGATGATCCGCGTCGTCCAACGCGATCCAAGCGTAGTCAGTATCCAAATGCGCGCGATTTCGAGCAGCACGAACAGGCCGAGCCAGAAGCCGTCCACTCCCCGCCCCGGCGCGAGCCACCAGAGCGAAATCAGCCACAGCGCATGAACCGCGACGATCAGCGGATAGTGCGCCGCGCCATATTCGCGCGCGCCCTGAGCCACGAGCCGCTTCGTGTTGCGGTTCGACAGCCATAATTCGCCGAGACGCTGGAGCGTGACCGCCAAGAGAATGACGATGGATAAGGTCACGCCGCTTCGAGCAGGAGACCGGCGCAGGTGAAGCCGGGACCGAACGCCGTCATCATGACCCGTTGCGGCAAGCCGCGCTCCAACAACCGTTCGAGGACGAACAGGACGGTCGGCGCGCTCATGTTGCCGAAGTCGTTCAACACCTCGCGCTCGAGGTTTAGCTCACCCTGCGGCAGTTCCAGCGCGGTTTCGATCGCGTCGATCACCTTCACCCCGCCGGGATGGCAACAGAAGCGATCGATGTCCTCGCGCGCAATTCCGACGCTCGTGCAAATTTCGTCCATTGCCGGCGCCAGCTCGGCCTCGATGAACGGTGGGATGGCACGGTCAAACACGACGGCAAGGCCCGGGTCCTCGACGTCCCAGCCCATGATCTGCTGCGTATCGGGCCACAGCTTTTCCGCCGACCTGCGGATCCGCGCGATGGAATGCTCGCCGCTCCTCACGACTGCCGCGGCGGCGCCGTCGCCGAACAGCGCCGTGGCAACCACGGCGGCCGGATCGTCGCTGTCGAGGCGGATCGAGATCGAGCAGGTCTCGATGGTGACGAACAGCCAGTTGGTGCCGGGCTCGGCGGCGGCGAGCCGCGCGGTGAGCGACAATCCGTTCACTCCGCCCGCGCAGCCGAGCCCGAAGACCGGCACGCGCCGAACGTCAGTCCTCAGGCCGATGCGCGGCCCGACGCGCGCTTCCAGGCTGGGCGTTGCGATGCCGGTGGTGGAAACGGTGACCACGCCGTCGATCTCGGCGGGAGACAGGCCGGCCTTTTCGATCGCTGCCAACGCAGCATCGACGAACAGCTGCTCGGCCGCGGCCAGATAGACGCTATTGCGGTCGCTCCAGCCGTGCGAACCCATGTACCAATCCTGTGGGGCAACGATGCGACGGCGTGCGATGCCGGCATTGTCGAACACTCCGGCGAGCCGGTCGAACAGGGCCTTCTTGCCCCCGAATGCCTCCCTCGCCCGCGCTTTGGCCTCGTGCTGCTCGACGACATGCGGCGGAACCGCGGTGGCGAGCGAGAGTATGCTACAGGGTCGCATGGAAGCCCTTTAGACGGACCAGGCCGCTGCCCGGTTCCCGTTATGAGAATCGGAGAATTGGGATGAGCCTTCGCTTAATACAAGCCGCGCTTCTGGTCGCCGCGGTGGGCGCCTGCGGAAACTCGACGGCGAAATCGAATGCACAGGAGCCGGCGGCGCCAACCGAAGCGACTGCACCGAACGAACCGGCCAATCTCCCGGCGTCCGCCGCCCCGTTCACCACAACGGAAGTGGCGACCTTCGACAATCCGTGGGCCATGGCGTTCCTGCCGAGCACCAATACGGCCCTTGTCACCGAAAAGCCGGGGCACATCTGGCTGGTCGATGCCGGCAACGGCCGAAAGCAGCCGGTGAGCAGCGTGCCGAGCGTCGTCTATCACGGCCAGGGCGGCCTTCTCGACGTCGCCGTCTCGCCCGGTTTTGACGACAATCAGCAAGTCTATCTTACCTATTCGCAGGCTTCCGCAAATGGGGGGAGTGGGCTTGCGCTCGCCCGCGCCAGGCTGGTCCGCGATGCGAGTGGCGCTCGCCTCGATGGTCTGCAAGTGCTGTGGCGCGATCCGACGGGCGGGCAGGGCGGACAGTTCGGCGCGATCGTCGCCTTTGCGCCCGACGGTAAGTCGCTGTTCCTGAGCTCGGGCGAGCGGCAGCGGTTCACGCCGGCGCAGGACTCGAGCCAGCCGCTCGGCAAGATCCTGCACCTGACGCTGGACGGGAAACCCGCGCCTGGAAACCCGTGGGCGGGAAAAACCGGCGCGGCGACGGTCGCCGTCACCGATCCGCCGAACGATACCGAGGTGGCGAAGAACGCGCCCGAGCGGCAGGTGAAATGGCCCGGACCGAACCTGACGCCGGCCGAGACCTGGAGCACAGGCCATCGCAATCCCTACGGTCTCGCCTTCGCGCCGGACGGGCGCCTGTGGGAAACCGAAATGGGCCCGCGCGGCGGCGACGAGCTGAACCTCATCCTTCCAGGCAAGAATTACGGCTGGCCCAAGGCGTCCAACGGTACCAATTACGACGGCGTCGACATTCCCGATCATCGGAGCGGGGACGGGTTCGAGCCGCCGAAGCTGTGGTGGAACCCCGCGGTCTCGCCGTCCGGGCTGCTGATCTACACGGGCGATCTGTTTCCACAGTGGAAGGGTGACGCGCTGATTCCCGCGCTTTCCGGACAGGCTCTGATTCACGTTCGAATTCGCGGGAACCAGGCAAGCAAGGCCGAGCAATGGGACATGGGCCAGCGAATTCGCGGCATTGCCCAAGGACCCGGGGGGGAAGTTTATCTTCTGGAGGACGGCGAGGGCGGCCGGATGCTGAAGCTGACGCCTTCTCAAGCGCGCCGATAGCGAAGGTAGTATGGCCGCCGGCCCTCGCGGCGGGACTTGGCGCCGTAGCGGGTTTCGATCCACCCGCCGGACGGTTCGAGGAAGTCGTTCGGCGTTTCGGCCAGCCATTCGAATTGATGCCGGTGGCGCTGCATGATCATCAGCGACCAGGTGAGATAGGTTGGGTCGTCGGTGGCTAGGCGCAATTCGCCGCCCGACCGAAGCTTCGCCGCGAAAAGCTCGACCGGTCTGTCGTTCACCATTCGGCGCTTGGCGTGTCGCGCCTTGGGCCAGGGGTCCGGGTGAAGCAGATAGAGGAAGCTCAGCATTCCGTCGGGAACGCGCTGGAGCACGTCGAGCGCGTCTCCACGCCACAGGCGTACGTTGGCGAGCCGTTTGTCGCAAACGTGCCCGAGCGCGGTGGCGACCCCGTTGAGGAAAGGCTCGGCGCCGATGAAGCCGTGGTCGGGAAGCATGTCGGCGCGGTCGGCGAGATGCTCGCCCGAGCCGAAGCCGATCTCGAAGTGCAGCGGGCGGTTGTCGCCGAATAGGCGCAAAGAATTGATTTCTCCCTTGTCCGCAACGGCGATTTGCGGAAGCAGCCTGTCGATAAGCTCCTGCTGGCTTTTGCGCAGCTTGTGCCCGCTCGACCGGCCGTAGAGCCGGTTGAGGGTCAGCGGGTCGCCGGATTTGAATGCGGTCATCGCGCGCCGCCTACCGCCCGATTGCGCAAAATCAAATCTTGGCGGGCCGGACGGGCGCGTGCCGGAACACTGGCGTTGCCCGGCGGGTTTCCCAATCCGTTGTGACAGCGATCGCTGTATCCCGTATCGAGAGAGGCTCGGTGGACGAGCTGGCGCGCGAACTCCGCGACGTCATCGGCGGGGAAGTCCGCTTCGACGACGGCAGCCGGGCGCTCTACGCGCATGACCTTTCGGTCTATCGCCAGGTGCCGATCGGAGTCGTGATTCCGAAGTCGGCCGAGGACGTGATCGCGGCCGTCGCCGCCTGCCGCCGGCATGACGTGCCGATCTTCGGGCGCGGATGCGGCACCAGCCTGTCCGGGCAGTGCTGCAATGCGGCCGTGGTCATCGACTTTTCGAAATATCTGAACCGGATCATCGAGCTGAATCCGGACGATCGTTACGCCTGGGTCGAGCCGGGCGTGATCAACGACCAGCTGCGCGATGCCGCCGAGCAATATCATCTGACGCTCGCGCCCGACCCGGCGACGCATAGCTATTGCACGCTGGGCGGAATGATCGGCAACAACAGCTGCGGCGCGCATTCGATCATGGGCGGCAAGACCGTCGACAATGTCGAGGCACTCGAAATCCTCACCTACGGCGGCGAACGGCTGATCGTCGGCAAGCTCTCGGACGTCCAGCTCGAAGAGGCGATCGGCCGCGACGGTTTTGAAGGGGAAGCGTACCGAAGGCTGAAGGATCTGCGTGACCTTTATGCCGGCGACATTCGGAAGCGCTATCCGCGCATCCCGAGGCGCGTGTCGGGATACAATCTCGACCAGCTTCTGCCAGAGAACGGGTTCAACGTCGCGCGCGCGCTGGTCGGCTCGGAAAGCACCTGCGTGATCGTCCTCCGGGCCAAGCTCCGGCTGGTGCCCAGCCCGCGCTGCCGGGCGCTCCTGGTGATCGGTTTCGACGACATTTGCAGCGCGGCCGACGATGTCCCGTCAGTCCTCGAAAATCCGCTGATCGCGCTCGAAGCGGTAGGGCAGAACGTCATCGATCACATGCGCCGCAAGGGCCATGAGCTGCCGGCCGCGCGGCGGCTTCCGAAGGGCGACGCCTGGCTGCTCGCCGAATTCGGCGGAGACACGCAGGAGGAAGCCGACGGGAAAGCGAAAAAGGCCGGCGAGCGGGTTCGCAAGCTGAAGGGCATTCGCGGGCTCGAGCTGTTCAGCAACGAGGCGGAGCAGAAGCAGGTCTGGGAAATCCGCGAAGCGGGGGTCGCGGCGAGCCGAATCCCGCATGTCGAAGACGCCTGGCCGAGCTGGGAAGATGCCGCGGTCCCGCCGGAAAAGCTCGGGGCATATCTGCGCGAGTTCATTGAGCTGCTGGGCCGCTACCGTTACCGCTACACCTTGTTCGGCCATTTCGGGCAGGGCTGCGTCCATTGCCGCATCTGCTTCGAACTCGGCACCGAAGCGGGCGTGAAGCAATTCCGCGCCTTCATGCAGGAGGCGGCGAAGCTGGTTGTTCGCTACGGCGGCTCGCTCTCCGGCGAGCATGGTGACGGGCAGGCCAAGGGCGAGCTTCTGCCGATCATGTTCGGCGAGCGGCTGATGGGCGCGATGCGCGAGTTCAAGGCAATCTGGGACCCGGACTGGAAGATGAACCCGGGCAAGGTTGTCGACGCTTATCCGCTCGACAGCAATTTGCGCGTCGGACCGGATTACCACCGCCGCCCCGTCAAGACGCACTTCCAGTTCCCGGAAGACAAGGGGAGCTTCGCGGCGGCGACCGAGCGCTGCTTCGGGATCGGCAAGTGCCGTCATCTTGATCAGGACACCATGTGCCCGAGCTTCCAGGCGACACGGGAGGAGATGCACTCGACCCGCGGGCGCGCGCATTTGCTGTTCGAGATGCTTCGCGGCGACGCGCTGCACGGCGGCTGGCGCGACCCGCATGTCCACGAATCCTTGAGCCTCTGTCTCGCCTGCAAGGGGTGCAAGGGCGATTGTCCGGTCACCACCGATATCGCGACCTACAAGGCCGAGTTCTTCTCGCATTTCTACGAAGGGAGATTGCGGCCGCGGAGCCATTATTTCCTCGGTAAGGTCGAACGCTGGGCGCGGCTTGCTTCGAAAGCGCCTGGTTTAGCGAATGGACTGACTCAGTCGCGCCTCCTTTCCGGTCTCGCGAAACGGATCGCGGGATTGGAGAAGCAGAGGCCACTGCCACCATTCGCCACGCGCACCTTTCGGGACGACTTCGAGCGGCGTCCTGCGCGAGCCGGCGCGGACGTCATCCTGTGGACCGACACATTCACCAACTATTTCGAGCCGGACATCGCCCACGCGGCCGTCGAGGTGCTGGAGGCGGCGGGCCGCAAGGTGCGGCTTCCGCCGCCGGGTCTCTGCTGCGGACGGCCGCTCTACGATTACGGGATGCTCGATCGCGCGAAGGAGCAGTTGAAGGCGATTCTGACCGCGATGCGCGAGGACATCAGGGCGGGGACGAAGGTCGTGGTTCTGGAACCGAGCTGCGCCTCGGTGTTCCGGGACGAGATGCTGAACCTGTTTCCGTCGGACGATGACGCGAAGCGCTTGTCGAACCAGGTCGTCACGCTGGCGGAGTTCCTCAATGAGAGCGGATGGAAACCGCCGCAGCTCAGGCGCCCCGCCGTGATGCACGCCCATTGCCATCACAAGGCGGTGCTGGGCACCGGTCCGGAAGAGGCGCTGCTGCGCAACGCCGGTCTCGACTTGCACGTACTGAACGCCGGCTGCTGCGGAGTCGCGGGCAGCTTCGGCTACGAGCATTACGATCTGTCGATGAAGATCGGCGAGCAGCGGCTGCTACCCGCCGTCCGCAAGGCGCCGGACGATGCGCTGATCGTCGCGGACGGGTTCAGCTGCCGGTCGCAGATTTCGCACGGGAGCGATCGGCAGCCGCTCCATCCGGCACAGGTGATCCGGCTGGCGCTCCGCGAAGGCAGGCCGGCGCGCCCCGACCGGCGACAGCCGCCAGCAGCCGAAACGCACAATGAGCAAGCCGCCCGGCCGCCTCAGCCCGCGCCAGCGAAATAATCTCGCGATCGCGCTCACCGCGGTCGCCGGAAGCGTGGACGCGATCGGGTATATCGTGCTGTTCCACGTCTTCACCGCCAACATGACCGGCAACACCGTGGGCATCGGGCTCGGCCTGGTGCAGCACGACTGGTGGTTGCTTGCCCGCCGCGGCTTTGCCGTGCCGATGTTCATGGTCGGCATGCTGTGGAGCCGCTTCGCCGTCCATGTCGGGCGAATGCGCCATTGGAGGCATACGGCGGCCATCCTTTTCGGAAGCGAGGCGGCGCTGCTCGCCGCTTTCGCATTGCTTGGGCTGCTCCTTGTACCAGAGGGCCGGGTCGAGACCGAAGCCAGCCTCCTCTATTTCGTTCTGATCGGATTGCTGACGCTCGCGATGGGCATTCAGAACGCTTCCCTCAGCCATTTCGGACCGCTCAGCGTCCGGACGACGCACGTCACCGGCAATCTCGCCACGCTGGCGGACCGGATCGCGAAATTCGCAATCTGGTTTCACGAGAGCAGCGGGCGGATTGGGTTGCGACGGACGCTCGCCGTCTCGTCCGCCCAGCTTTCGTTCCGCGAAACGCTTTTCCTTGCCGCCGTCTGGCTCAGCTATCTTGGCGGCGCGATCGTCGGCGCCGCGCTGCTCGCTTACTGGGGACTGGGCGCGGTGCTCCCGGGCGTGACCGCGCTCGTTTTCGTGGTGATCCTGGACTGGACCGAACCCATCCTCGCACGCCGGAATGCCTCCAAGGCGGAACCTTCGGGCGCCTGAACGGTCGAACCCATCGCAGGAGGAGAAAAGCCATGGCCACGACCAACGAAAACCTCCACGACCACCCCCACAGCACCGTCAAGATCGGCGGTCATCCAATTCATCCGATGCTGGTGATGTTTCCAATCGTCTGCTTCATCGGCGCGCTCGTCACGGACATCGTCTTTCTGAGCAATGGCGACTCCGGATGGGCGACCGCGTCCAAATATCTGCTCGGCATCGGCATCGTGATGGCCTTGCTCGCCGCATTGGCCGGACTCACCGATTTCTTCGGCGACAAGAGGATTCAGGGCTCGGACGCGATCAAGCACATGATCGCGAACGTGGTCGCCGTGGTGCTGGAGGTCATCAACTTCTTCGTCCGACTGAACAACAATGACGCGATCGGAGGAATCGGAATCGTTCTGTCGGTTATCGTCGTCCTGATCCTCGCCTACAGCGGCTGGAAGGGCGGCGACCTCGTCTTCAAGCACGGAATCGGCGTGAGCGACGGCGCCTAGGCCGCGACGGTCTGCTCCGCGACCGCGGCCTTGAGGTCCTCGACGAGGTCGAGCCGTTCCCAGGGGAAGTAATCGCCTTCCGGCTTGCGGCCGAAATGGCCGTATGCCGCGGTTTTCTCATAGATCGGCTTGTTGAGGCCGAGGTGCGTGCGGATGCCGCGCGGGGTGAGGCCACCAAGCTTGTCGATGCTCCCGATCGCGGCCTCGATGCGCTCGTCGCCGACCGTGCCGGTGCCGTGCGTGTCGACATAGAGCGATAGCGGTTTCGATACGCCGATCGCATAAGCGAGTTGGATCGTGCACCGCTGTGCGAGACCCGCGGCGACGATGTTTTTGGCGAGATAGCGCGCCGCATAGGCCGCTGAGCGGTCGACCTTGGTCGGGTCCTTGCCCGAAAAGGCGCCGCCGCCGTGCGGCGCCGCGCCGCCGTAGGTGTCGACGATGATCTTGCGGCCCGTCACGCCCGCGTCGCCGTCGGGACCGCCGATCTCGAACGCGCCGGTCGGGTTGATGTGATAGACGGTCTCGTTGCCGAGCAGCTGCGGCGGCATCACCCGAGCGACCACATCCTTCACATAAGCGTGGAGCTCGGCCTGCTTTTCGCCCTTGTCGTAGCCGGGCTTGTGCTGGGTCGAGACGACGATCGCGGTCGCCTTGGCGGGCTTGCCGTCCTCGAACCGCAAAGTCACCTGGCTCTTCGCGTCGGGCTCGAGGAAGGGCGCTACGCCCGCATGGCGGTCCCTCGCCATCTCCAGCAGGATCTTGTGGCTGTAGTCGAGCGTCGCCGGCATGAGGTCGGGCGTCTCGTCGCAGGCGAAGCCGAACATGATGCCCTGGTCGCCCGCGCCTTCCTCCTTGTCGCCGGCGGCGTCCACGCCCTGCGCGATGTGCGCCGATTGCGGATGCAAATGATTGGCGAAATCCAGCCGGTCCCAGTCGAAGCCCTGCTGCTCATAACCGATGCGCTTCACGACGGAGCGCGCCGCTTTCTCGATCTCCTCGCGGATGCCGGGCGCCCAATTGCCCTCTTGATCCATGATTCCCCGGCCTCGGATTTCGCCGGCGAGGACGACGCGGTTCGTGGTCGTCATGGTCTCGCACGCAACGCGCGCCTCGGGGTCTTTCGACAGGAAGAGGTCGACGATCGCGTCGGAAATCTGGTCCGCGACCTTGTCCGGATGGCCTTCGGATACGGATTCGGAGGTGAAGAGATAGGAGCTGCGCATATGCGTAGAGGAGCCTCGGCTTAAGGATATAAAGAAGTCTTTATATGTTGTCTCTAGCGACGCTTCCGGGCCAGCACAATGCCGCCGAAGATCAGCAGGAAGCTAAGCAGCAACGGGATCACATTGCCGAATCGGGCGAACAGCGGAGCCGAGTTCGCCGGCGGCGGGAGAACCGCGTCGATGACTCCCGCGGTGCGCCAGGGAAGCTCCTTCACGACATTGCCGCGCGCGTCGATCACAGCGCTGATTCCCGTCGGAGTGGCGCGGAGCACCGGAATTCCTTCCTCGGCCGCGCGCAAGCGTGCCTGGGCAAGGTGCTGCGGCGGTCCCCAACGGCCGAACCAGGCGTCGTTCGACGGATTGAAGATGAATGCCGGACGATTGCGCTCATCCACCACATGGCCCGAAAAGATGATCTCATAGCAAAGGTCGAACCCAACCTTGCCCCAATCGCCGCCAAGATCGATCGTGCGCGGCCCGGGGCCGGGCGTGAAATCGAAATCGCCGGGCGCAAGCCGCGACAGGCCGATGGCCGACAGGAGTGGACGCATCGGCAGATATTCGCCGTAGGGCACCAGATGCGCCTTGTCATAGCGGCCGACGATCTTTCCGCCGGGCGCGATCGCGAAAATGCTGTTCGACGCGCCGTCGACGTGAAGGCCGTCGCGCGACGCAACGGCGATTCCGCCGGTCAGCAGCAGGTCCTTCGGGCCCAGCAGCGAGGCGGCACGCGTACGCTGGAACAGCGCCATCGCTTGAAATTCGCCGGTTCGCGCGTCCACCAGCGGGTCCGTGACCGCGGCCTCGGGCCAGAGCAGGAGGTGTGGCTGGTCGGATGGCGGCCCCGACAGCGCCGCGAGCCGCCGCGCCGCTTCCTCATCGAACCCGGGCCGCCATTTGTCCTCCTGGCCGATGCCCGGCTGGACGATCCGGACGCTGCGGATCGCGAGCGGGTCGTCGGGAACAGGTGAGGAAGGGAGGACCCAGAGCAGCGCCGTCACGAACAGGATGACGACGAGCGGAAGCCACTTCTTGTAATATTCTAGCCAGATCGCGCCGCCCAGCAGAACCACGATCGTCGACAGCCCGTAGGTGCCGATGAGTGGGGTGATGGCGATCAGCGGCGTTGGCGCCATGACGGCCGCCGCCGGATTCCACGGAAAGCCGGTGAACATCGTCCCGCGCAGCCATTCGGTGATCGCCCATGCGCCGCCCAACACCGTCACCAGCACGACGCGGTCGTCGCGGCCGAAGCGCCAGGCGAGGCCGGTCGCCAGCGCTGGATAGATGGCGAGATAGAGCGAGAGCAGCACGACCGCGACCCAGCCGAGCCATGCCGGCATTGCCGCCTGGAAGGTGAAGGCGGTCGCGATCCAGTTGAGTCCGATGACGAACTGACCGAGGCCGAATGCCCAACCGATCAGCAGGGCACGCGGCAGCGATTGCGTTCGATCGATGAGTTCGCACAGCACCGCGAATGCGACGAGCATCAGCGGCCACCAGCCGACCGGCTCGAAGGCGAAGGCGGAAGCCGCGCCGGCGATGAGGGCGTAGAGGACCAGTTTCATTCAGTAGCGGTCATAGCGAGCGGCGCAGCGCATCACGCTGGATTGCTTCGCTTCGCGCACAATGACAAGTGAGGACGATGACACGCCCGCCATTCCATCTCGCCTTTCCGGTCGACGACCTTGCCGCCGCGCGGCGCTTTTATGGAGAGCTTCTGGGCTGTCCCGAGGGGCGCAGTGCCGGGCATTGGATCGACTTCGATCTCTACGGCCATCAAATCGTCGCGCATTTGTCGCCCACCGCGCGGCGGGCGCAATCGACGAATGCAGTCGACGGCGAGGAAGTGCCGGTGCCGCATTTCGGGATCGTCCTGCCGATGAGCAAATGGAAGGCGCTCGCCGGGAAGCTAGAAGAGGCCGGTGTGGCGTTCGTGATTGCGCCGACCATCCGTTTCGAAGGGCAGGCGGGCGAGCAGGCGACAATGTTCTTCCACGACCCCGCCGGCAATGCGCTGGAGTTCAAAGCGATGGCCGATCCGGCGAAGCTCTTCGCTCGGGACTGAGCGTCAATTTCGGTGACAGTTTACTTAATTGGAGGACGAGCGCTCGCCAGCCCGGAGAGAGGTGCGGCAATTAAGTAAACTGTCACCGAAATTATTCCTCCGCCTCTCCCTCGGGAGCGTGGAGTCGGACGCGGATGATCCGGCGGGGGTCGCAATCGACGGTTTCGAGCTTCCAGCCGGACGGATGTGATACGCATTCGCCGCGCGCGGGAATGTGGCCGGCGAGCAGGAATACGAGGCCGCCCAACGTATCGACCTCGTCCTCATCCGACGACAGGCGCGGGTCCACGGCCTCGGCGAGCTCGTCGAGCTCGATCCGCGCATCGGCTTCCCAGACCCCGTCATCGAGCAGAGTCAGCATGGCTTCTTCGGCGTCGTCATGCTCGTCCTCGATCTCGCCGACGATCTCCTCGACCACGTCCTCGATCGTCACGAGGCCCTCGGTTCCGCCGAATTCGTCGACGACGATGCCGAGGTGGACGCGCTCGGTCCGCATCCGCGCGAGCAGTTCGATCACGCCCATCGATTCGGGAACGAACAGCGGCTCGCGCATTAATGCGTCCATGGAGCGGTCGCGGGTTTCGTCGACCTTGGCGACGAACACGTCCTTGATGTGGACCATGCCGATCACTTCATCGAGGCTCTCGCCATAGACGGGGAGCCGGCTGTGCCCGGCCTCGGCGAAAGCGCGCACGAGATCCTCGAAGGCGATGTCATTCCGCACCGCGACGATATCGCCGCGGGTCACGCAAATCTCGCCTGCGGTTTGCTCGCCGAAGTGAAGCAGGTTGCGAAGCATCTGCCGCTCGGCGGGTGACAGGTCGCCCGCGATCGGCCGCGAGACTTCCGCCTCATCGATCGCTTCCTCGATTTCCGCGCGCAGCGTCGGCTCCGACTCCTCTCCGAAGAGCAGGTGCCGCATGCTTCGCCACACGGAAGATCCGCTATCGTCGTGCCGGGTCGCCATCAGGCGGTGACCTCATAGGGATTGGCAATTCCGAGCCGCTTCAACGCGCGCACCTCACGCGCTTCCATGTCGGCCGCATCGCTGTCGTCGAGATGGTCGTAGCCGAGGAGGTGCAGCGTGCCGTGAACCAGAAGGTGCGTCGCATGCTCCTCGAATGAAACGCCTTTCTCCTTTGCCTCTTCTTCGCAGACGCCGCGCGCAAGGATGATGTCGCCAAGCAAAAGTTCGCGTTCGGCAACATTTTCATCGCCCAATTCATATTCTTCGGCCATCGGAAAAGAGAGCACGTTGGTCGCCCGGTCCTTGCCGCGCCAATGGGCGTTCAACTCATGAACCTGCTCGTCGCCTGTCAGCCGGACAGAAATTTCGACCGGGCGGCCGGAAAGGGCGAGATCCGGATAGCGGCTCTCGGCGATCGCCGCTTCCGCCGCCTGGCGGGCGAGCGGTTCCCAGGGGTGGCCACTGTCCCACTCCTCGTCGGCGTCAAGCGCGATCTCGAGCATCATGCCCCGACATCCCGGATTGCGTTCGGACCTTCATAGGCGTCGACGATGCGACCGACCAGCGGGTGGCGAACCACGTCGGCCACGGTGAAACGGACCACCGCAATGCCCTTCACTTTCTCCAGCCGTCCGACGGCGTCGGCGAGTCCGGACTTGCTCGGATCGGGCAGGTCGACCTGATGCGGGTCGCCGCAGATCACCATCCGGCTGCGCATCCCGAAGCGCGTCAGGAACATCTTCATCTGAAGTGGCGTGGTGTTCTGCGCCTCGTCGAGAATGATGAAGGCGTCGTTCAACGTCCGGCCGCGCATGAACGCCAATGGCGCGATCTCGATTTCGCCCGAAGCGATGCGCCGCTCGACCTGCTCGGTCGGGAGCATGTCGTAGAGCGCGTCGTAGAGCGGGCGGAGATAGGGATCGACCTTCTCCTTCATGTCGCCGGGAAGGAAGCCGAGTCGCTCGCCCGCCTCGACCGCCGGGCGCGATAGGATCAGGCGGTCGACGCTGCCGCTGATGAGCTGCGACACGGCCTGCGCGACGGCAAGGTAGGTCTTGCCAGTACCCGCCGGCCCCAAGCCGAAGATCATGTCCTCGCTGGCGAGCGCTTCCATGTACGGGGTCTGCATCGCCGAGCGCGGGACGATGGTCTTCTTGCGCGTGCGGATCATGACGCGCGGCGCCGAGGTGACCTCTTCCTGGATGATCCCGTCGAGATGCGGCTGAGCGGCCATGCCGAGCACGCCCTCGACGGCTTCGGCATCGACGTCATGGCCGGAATCGAGCCGGTTGTAGAGCCCAATCAGCACATCGCGCGCGCGCGCCGCGGCGTCGGGCTCGCCTTCGATCTGCACGCGATTGCCGCGGGCCGAGATGTGTACGCCGAGCCTTTGCTCGATCGTGATCAGGTGGCGGTCATAGTCGCCGAACAAGGGGCCGAGCAGGTACGGCTGTTCGAATTCGATTTCGAGACGGGCACGGTCCGGCACCGCCTTCAGGTCGCGGCGCGTCATCAGGCAGCTTCCCGCGCGCGCGCTGCGCCGGTCATGCTGTTGGGGCCCGCGGCGACGAGGGTCACCTCCACGAACTCGCCGGTTTCGCCGCCGGCCTCGACGTGGACCGACTGGAGCCAGGGCGAACGTCCGACCACTTGCCCGTCGTGCTTGCCCTTGCGCTCGATGAGGATTTGCGTGTCCACGCCGACCTTGGATCGGTTGAACGCGAGCTGGTGCGCGTTGATGCGTTCCTGAAGCCGCTGCAGCCGTTCGTCCATGATCTCGCGGGGAATCTGGTTCTCCATCGTGGCCGCCGGCGTGCCGGGCCGGGCACTATATTTGAACGAATAAGCGGAGGCGTAGCGGACTTCATCGACGATCTTCAGGGTCGCCTCGAAATCCTCGTCCGTTTCGCCGGGGAAGCCGACGATGAAATCGCCGGAAAGGGCGACGTCCGGTCGAGTCGCGCGCATCTTTTCGATCGTTCGAAGATAGGTTTCAGTCGTGTGGCTGCGGTTCATCGCCTTCAATATCCGGTCGCTGCCCGACTGCACCGGAAGGTGGAGATAGGGCATCAGTTTCTCGACGTCGCCATGCGCGGCGATGAGTTCGTCCGTCATGTCGGCGGGATGGCTGGTCGTGTAGCGGATACGCTCCAGGCCATCGATCTTCGCCAGTGCCCGGATGAGATCGGCCAAGCCTCGCCTATCGTCGCTCCAGGCATTCACATTCTGGCCGAGCAGCACGATTTCGCGGGCGCCCGCGTCCGCAAGCGCGTGCGCTTCGGCGATGATGTCCTTCCACGGCCGCGAAATCTCCGCGCCGCGGGTGTAGGGGACGACGCAATAAGTGCAGAATTTGTCGCAGCCTTCCTGGACGGTGAGGAAAGAGCTCGGACTGGCACGGCGGCGCGCGGGCATTGCGTCGAACTTGCTGATCGCCGGCATGTCGGTGTCGACCGGCCGCGCGCCGCGGGCCGCTTGCACGACCATCTCGGGAAGGCGGTGGTATGCCTGCGGGCCGACGACGATGTCGATCAGCGGCGAACGGCGCCTGGCTTCGGCGCCTTCGGCCTGGGCGACGCAGCCGGCGAGCGCGATCAGCGGCTTGGAGCCATCGTCGCGCTTGAGGCGCCCGACGTCGGAATAGGCCTTTTCGGCGGCCTTTTCGCGGATGTGGCAGGTGTTGAGCACGACCAGATCGGCCTCCGCGCCATCGGCGGCCGCGCTCATGCCCTGCTCGGCAAGCAATTCGGCCATCCGTTCGCCGTCATAGACGTTCATCTGGCAGCCGAAGCTTTTGATTTTGAAAGTCTTGGGAGTCATTCGGCGGTGCCTATACGCGAGCGCGCGGGGGACCGGAAGCCGAGCGTTTTGGCAATGCGTTCGCGCGCCTCATGAGTGAGCTGCTTGCGATCGAGGCCGGGATCAAGCGGTGTAAGCATGTGAACGGTGACTCGCAGCGTGCCGCGCCGTCCGAGGATGCGCTTCACATTGTCGACGCCCTTTTCTTCATACCAGTCGACCTCCGCTTGGGAGTCTCCGTAATCGACAGCGATTGGGCGGATGGCCACGTCACGCGATGCGAAGTTGGCCGCTTCCAGCAGCGTAGACCGGAACGGCAGCAAGTGGGTTCCCGGCCCCGTCGTTCCTTCCGGAAAGACGGTGATCGGTTTCGCACCCTCGAGTGCCTTCGCAAGCGCGATCGCCTGGTCCCTGGCGCCCCTGACATGCGCGCGCTTCACGTAAACGGTGCCGTTCTGGTCGGCGAGCCAGTGGATGAAAGGATGGCCGAGTTCGGCCTTGGACACGAAGGCGGCATTGGCAGCCCCGCCCAGAATGAGGATGTCGAGCCAGCTCGTGTGATTGGCGACGAGCAAGGTGTGCGGACCGATCGGAGTGCCCGTCGTTCGAACGCGCGCTCCAATGATCCACGCCGCCGCGGCGAGGAACCGCCGTGGCCAGCGTGAGCGACCGCCTGTCAGCAGCTTCGCCGCGACATGAATTGGTGCGCAGACCAGGAACAAGAGGACCAGTCCGCCGATCCGGACCAGAGCACGAGCGTTCATACGACTGCTTCTGCGAGAGCGGATTTAGCGGTCGCGGTCGAGCCTGACGCCGTAAAGCTCCATCCGGTGATCGACCAGGCGGAACCCGAGCCGCTCGGCGATGCGCTTCTGGAGCAGCTCGAGTTCCTCGTCGACGAACTCGATGACGTTTCCGGTCTCCACGTCGATCAGATGGTCGTGGTGCGTTTCGGATGCGGCCTCGTAACGCGACCGTCCGTCCCCGAATTCGTGCCGCTCGAGAATGCCCGCTTCCTCGAACAGACGGACCGTGCGGTAAACCGTCGCGATCGAAATGTTGGGGTCGATGGCCGAAGCGCGCGCGTGCAGAGTCTCGACGTCGGGATGATCCTCGCTGTCGCCGAGCACGCGCGCGATGACCTTGCGCTGCTCGGTAATCCGCAGCCCCTTGTCGGCACAGAGCGTCTCGATGTCGATGGTGCGCGTCATGCGTTGAATTTAGGCATGGCTTGAGGACGGGTCAAAGGAGTCGATTTCCTCCCCAAGATTTTCGTGGGGAGGGGAACCAGCGAAGCTGGTGGAGGGGGCCAGCAGCGCGGGAGGAAGCCCCCCACCATTCACTTTTCGGTGAATGGTTCCCCTCCCCAGCAAATGCTGGGGAGGAAAGAGTCACTTGCCCCCGCGGGTGCGCTTGCGCTTGGTCCCGAGCCCGATCGCCTTCGCGAGCTTGCGGCGCTGTTCGGCATAATTGGGCGCGACCATCGGATAGTCAGCCGAAAGTCCCCACTTCTGCCGGTACTGGTCCGGAGTCATGTTGTAGTGGGTCATGAGATGCCGTTTCAGCATCTTCAGCTTTTTGCCGTCTTCGAGGCAGACGATATAATCGGGCTTGATCGACGAGCGGATCGATACCTTCGGCTCCGGTTTCGGCTCCGGCGCCGCCGAGGTGCGGGAGATGCCTGCCAATGCCTGATGAATATTTTGAATCAGATTGGGCAAGTCGTTCACGGCCACGCTGTTGTTGCTGACGTGCGCAGCAACAATGTCGGCCGTGAGCGTCAGTAGCGTATCTTCGCCAGTTTCCAGGTCAGCCATTATTTCACATCCCGAGCATGAGAGTAGTGATACGCGCATAGCCAGCGCAGTATCGCTCATTTTAGGGATAAGGATCCTTCAGCGCAACATCTCGCAAATGACAAAATGATTAATTTCCTGAGTTAATCTCACGTGCCAGCGTAATCGCGTCGAAACGTTTCCCGCTTTGCGATCGGTAATAGTTTCGGCGCCTGCCCACGGGAGAAAAACTAGCCGCATCGTACAGTGCAACGGCAGGATTGCCGTCGCGGACTTCCAGATGAACCCGGCTCACGCCTTCCTCGCGCGCCTCGTCCATGAATTGATCCAGCAGCCGGTTGCCGACGCCGCGGCGATGATGACTCGGGAGCACCGCGATCAGCAGCAGCTCGGCTTCGTCGGCGACGATGCGAAACAAGGAGAATCCGATGGCCGCCGACGTGCGGCTGTCGCGGGCCAGCACCAGCGCAACGCCGGACATCGGCAGGATCCCGCTCAGCTGCGAGCGCGTCCAAGCTTCGCCAAATCTGCGGCCGAAGGCGGCGTCCATAACTTCCATGACCTCATCGAGATCGTCGGCTGTCCCAGCCTCGATCCGGACCTGTTCGGCGAGGGCCGGAGTCGCCATCAGGCGGCCTCAAGCGCACGCGCGTCGGGCGCGCGCGCATAAACGGGCTTTGGAGCGAGTGAACGCAATGCCGGCGGAAGCGCAAGAGCATTCGCCGCCGACGGCCAGCCTTCGCGCGCTTCGCCCGATCCGCGCGCCTCGACGAGCCGCTGCGCGCCCGAGCCGAGCACAAGGGGCGCGGTTGCAAAGCTGGCTGCGTCAGCCGGCGTCAGGTTGCGCATCTCGGACGTCGGTTCGGCTGTCGCAGCATCGAATTGCTGAACGAAGAGTTCGCCGTGCCCGCCGAGAACCGCCGCGGCGACTTCGCCATTCGCGCCCGAGCCCGCCGCCAGCAGCGCGAGCGAGGACATGCCCCCGAGCCTGGCGCTCCAGCCGATCGCCAGCCCGTGCGCTGCGGCGATCGCGACTCGGATTCCGGTGAAGCTTCCCGGCCCGACGCCGACGAGGATGTCCGTCGCGGCCCGGCCTTCGAGCAGCTCGCCGATCATCGGCACGAGCCGCTCGGCATGGCCGCGGCCAATCAGCTCGTCGCGCATGGCAACGCAAACGCCACTCTCGTCGAACAAGGCGACGGTGCAGGCGGCACTCGACGTATCGAAGGCAAGCAGCATGGGAAGAGATGATGGGCACATGCGGCCCTTGCCCGCAAGTGCCTGATTTAGCGGCTTCTACCGAATGCCTAGATCGCTTCGACGGATTCCACTTCGGGTACGTAGTGGCGGATGAGGCTTTCGATTCCGCGCTTGAGCGTGACCGTCGAAGACGGACAACCGGAGCAAGCGCCGTGCATCGAGAGATAGAGCCGGCCGTCCTTGTAGCCCTTGTAGACGATGTCCCCGCCGTCCTGGGCGACCGCGGGCCGCACCCGCGTTTCGATCAATTCCTTGATCTGGTCGATAGTATCGGCGTCTTCCGGATCGTCTTCGAAATCCGAATCGTCCGCGACGTAAATGCCCGCCGCGCTGCCCGCCGCGAACAGCGGCGCTCCGGTCACGAAATGGTCGAGCAGAGTTTCGAGCACCAAAGGTTCGAGATCGGACCAGGAGATGGCCGGCGCGGCGGTCACCGAGATGAAATCGCGGCCGTAGAACACGCCCTCGACCGAGCCGCTGTCGAACAGCGCGCGCGCGAGGGGCGAGGCTTCGGCGCTCTCCGCGTCGGCAAAGTCGCGCGTGCCAACATCCATCACGGTCTGTCCCGGCAGGAACTTGCGGGTCGCGGGATTCGGCGTTTGTTCGGTGCGGATCAACATGCCGGCGATGTGGTCCTTGGCGCCCCTCCCTGCAAGGGAGGGGAAAGTAGAGAGCCGAGCGCGACCCTCGACGTCAGAACCGTTCCGCGTCCTCGCGGGGCTTTCCGTTGCACTGCGCGCCGAAGGCGATTCCGATGGCGACACCGATCGCAATTCCAATACCGATGTTGTGCATGGCGACTCCGATCGCCACGCCGATCGCGATGCCTACGGCAAAACCACTACCCTTGTTCAATCACGCCTCCTCGTTCTGAGCCGACCATGTAGGAAGCGGCGACCGCAGGAGACAGGGGATTAGCAACCGATTCGGCCGTTCTTGACCTCCGTCAACATTGCCCGTCCGCTCCCTCGGCGCGGGCCGTCAGAAGGGCGGAGCCCCGGCGATGACCCAGCGGGTGATTCCGATCCCCACCGCGAGGCAGATCAGTGCGACCCACCATTTGCCGCGTTGCACGGGCTTCGTTCCCTCTTCGGCGGGCGCCCGGCCGGTGATCATGGGCCAGGTCAACTCTCTGCCGCGGAGGCGGTAATAGAGGATCGCCAGAAGGTGCAGGACGATGAGGCCGAGCAGGACGTAAAACCATAGCTCATGGATGTCGCGAGCCTTGTCCGATGTGTCGACGCTGACCTTCGTCGCGAGCGGGCCGAAGAACATGCCGTCTTCGTCCTCCGCGATGAGGCCCAGGCCGACCTGGACCGCGACCGCCAGCAGCAACGCGAGGACGCTGAGCGCGCCCAGTGGATTGTGCCCGATTCCGCGCCAGTTCCCGCGGAAGTAGCCGAGGACCGCTCCCGGCCCGCGCAAGAAATTGGAAAAGCGCGCGGTGGAGCTTCCGACGAATCCCCACAGCAGGCGGAAAATCAGCAGCGTCAGGATCGCGCATCCCGACCAGATGTGCCAGCCGGTGTGGTGATAAGTCACCGACCACCAGCTGAAAACGATCAGCCCCGCCAAGAGCCAGTGGAAGAGGCGCAGCGGCAGGTCCCAGACGAGCTGCCGGGCGACGCTCCCGCCGCTCAGTGATGCATCTCCGCCCGATATTTGTCGTGGCAGGCTTTGCAATCCTTGCCGAGATTGCCGAAGCTCGCCTTGATCGCGTTTACGTCATTGCCTTGTACCGCGAGGCCGAATGCCTGTGTGGCCCGCTCGAAATCGTGCGCCTTGGCGGCGAAGTCCTGCGGGGTTTGCCAGATTTCGGTCTTGGCTCCGGTCTTGCCGACGTCGGGGCCGGTACCGGCCGGGAATAGCGAGGCGATCTTCGGCGCGAAGCTCGTGATCGCCCCGGATGAGGAGCGTATGACGCCGAGATCGGGCGAACCGGACTTGAGCTGGCGAGCGATGGCCTTGGCGGACTTGCCCATGGCCTCCATACCCTCATGACGCACATGCATCACCTGCAGCGCCTTGTCCTTGGGGAGCGGCACCGCCACCATCGGCATGTCTTCCGATGCGGCCGCGGGCTGGTCGCCCGTCGCCTGATTCGACTGGCCGCAGGCGGCGAGCATCGCAAGGGAAACGCAAAGAGCGGAAACGGCAAGGCGCATGGTTACTCCTATCCCTGGTTTGGCACTTTCCAGCTATCGTCGATCATTTGGATGATCCCGGAGAAATCTTTGTTCCCGCCGCCCCTGTCGACGAACCGCTGGTAAAGTTCCTCCGCCTCCCCGCCCATCGGGGTGTAGGAGCCCGTCTGCCGTGCCGCTTCGGCCGCGAGCTTCAGGTCCTTGAGCATCAGCGCTGCTGCGAAGCCGCCTTCGTAATCGTGATCGGCGGGCGTGTCGGGGCCGACGCCCGGGACAGGCGCATAGCTGGTCATCGACCAACTCTGGCCCGAGGCCTTGGAGGAGATGTCGAAGAACACCTGCGGATCGAGCCCCAGCTTCTGCGCGAGGACGAAGGCTTCGCAGGTCACGGCCATGGTCGCGCCGAGGATCATGTTGTTGCAGATTTTCGCGGCCTGGCCGGCGCCGAGCTGGCCGGCGTGGATGACGGCCTTGGCCATAGGGTCGAGGAAGGGCTTGGCGCGATCGAACGCCTCGTCGGTGCCGCCGACCATGAAGGTCAGCGAACCTCCGGCCGCAGCCGCGATTCCGCCTGACACTGGCGCATCGACGAAATCGAAGCCCTTGGCGATCATCGCTTCGCCGACTTCGCGCGCGCTGGCGACGTCGATGGTCGAGCAATCGATGAGCAACGTGCCGGGTTTCGCGTTCGGCGCAACGTCGTTTTCGAACACCGCGCGGACGTGCTTCGATGCGGGCAACATGGTGATGACGACATCCGCGTCCTTGACGGCTTCGGCGGCGGAGGGTGCGGCGGAGCAGCCGGCGCTTGCGGCTTTCTCGACGGCTTCATTCACCAGATCGAATGCCCGCACCTCATGGCCCGCCTTGGCGAGATTCGGCGCCATTCCGCCGCCCATGTGCCCCAAGCCGATGAATGCGATTTTTGACATTATCTGACCGTCCTTCGTTGAAAGCGCGAACCCAAAGCTCCGCCGCCTAGCGCGAATAGGAAGGCCACAATGGTGTTACCCAGCTCGATGTAGATGCCGGGATGCGGATCGAGCAGTGAAGCCGCAAGAGTGGCGACAACGGCGACTATGACGGCGGAAACTAGAATGCGTCGTCGTGCGAAGCCTACTAGCAGCATTGCTGCCAGCAGCGCGCCAATTGGCAACAGCCACGACAGCAATTGTTGATTGGCGTTCATCATTACCGCCCCTTCCACTGCCCCGGCCGCTTCTCGACGAAGGCAGCCATGCCTTCTTTCTGATCCTCGGTCCCGAACAGGCCGTGGAACAGACGACGTTCGAATCGAATGCCCTGACTCAGCGGGATCTCGAAGGCGGCGTTGACCATCTCCTTGACGGCGATCGCGGCGAGCGGCGGCATGGCCGCGATCGCTTCCGCGGTCCTCATCGCTTCATCGAGAAGCGCCGCCGCGGGAACGACCTTGGCCACCAGACCCGACCGCTCCGCCTCGGCCGCGTCCATCATCCGGCCGGTGAGGCACATTTCCATAGCCTTGGCCTTGCCGATCGCCCAGGTCAGGCGCTGCGAGCCGCCCATGCCGGGCGTCACCCCGAGCTTGATCTCCGGCTGGCCGAATTTCGCCGAGTCCGCCGCGATGATGAAGTCGGCCATCATCGCCACCTCGCACCCGCCGCCGAGGGCGAAGCCGTTCACCGCCGCGATCCACGGTTTGCGCGTCGCGGTGACTTTCTCCCATCCGGCAAAGAAGTCCGACGAATACATGTCGGCGAAGCCCCGCGGCTGCATTTCCTTGATGTCGGCGCCGGCCGCGAAAGCCTTTTCGCCGCTGCCGGTCAGCACGAGGCAGCGCTGGCCGGGATCGGCATCGTAGGCCGCGAAGGCTTCGATCACTTCCGCGAGGACTTCGTTGTTGAGGGCATTGAGCGCCTGCGGCCGGTTCAACGTGACGAGGGTTACGGCGCCGCGTTGCTCGACCAGGATCGTGTTGTACTCGCTCATTCGGCGATCTCCGGATAGGGCGTCCAGGCTTCGCTCGGCGGAAGCGGCTCGAACAGCACGTCGAGCATTTCGTCGGTGACTTCCTCCGGTGCCGGCGGGTCCCACTGAGGCGCGTTGTCCTTGTCGATCAGCAGCGCGCGGACGCCTTCGCGGAAGTCGTGGGTGCGCACCACGCGCCCCGCAAGCGCATATTCGGCGCGCATCTCGTCGGTGAAATTCGCGCGCGCCGCGCCGTCGGCGAGCAGGCGCAGCGACACCTTGCACGACAGAGGGCTCTTGTTGCGGATTGTCGCGAGTTCGCTGTTAGCCCAGTCGCTCTCCTCGGCATCGAGTGCAGAGAGCACCTCTTCGAGCTGGTCGGACGCGAACAAGCGTGTGATCTGCCCTATGTTCTGTTCGATCCGCGCGTCAGGAGCCGGCGCCGACGCCGCGCCAAGCGCGCCCTGAATTCGGCCCGGGCTTTTCAGGATTCGTTCGTGGAGATCGGCGAGTGAGGCCTGTTCGATGTAATTGGTGGCCAAGCCGAGATAGAGACACTCGCCCGCATCGAGCCGGGCACCGGTCAGGACCATGAACTGGCCGACGCGGCCGGGCAGGCGGGAGAGATACCAGCCGCCCCCGACGTCCGGGAACAGCCCGATTCCGGTCTCCGGCATGGCGAGGCGCGTGTTCTCGGTCGCTATCCGGTAATCGCATGGAAGGGCGATCCCGACGCCCCCGCCCATGGTGATCCCGTCCATAATGGCGATGGTCGTCTTGGGATAGGTGAAGAGCAGGTGATTGAGCCGGTATTCGGCGAAGAAGAAGCGTTTGGCCTCCGCGGCATCGCTGTTCCCACTGCGTGCGAGCATGACGACGTCGCCGCCCGCGCAAAAGCCGCGTCCTTCCGCGTGGTCGATGAGTACGGCTTCGACCGTCGGATCGGTGCGCCAGTCGAGCAGCGCGACGCTCATCGCGTCGCACATCTCCGTGGTCAGTGCGTGCAGCGCTTTGGGGCGGTTAAGGCGCAGGCGGGCGACGCCGCTCTCGACGGAGGTGAGGACGTCGTCGGTCATGCGAATGGATGTCCTTCGAGGCGGGTCTTCGACACCCCCGGATCAAATCTGGGGATGCTCAGCCCCTCCTCAGGATGAGCGGGATGATTTTCCCAACCGCTCATGCTGAGGAGCCGGTGAGCCTGTCGAACCGGCATCTCGAAACGCGAGCGGATCACTACCGCAACAAGTCCCGGCTGACGATCACGCGCATGATCTGGTTGGTGCCTTCGAGGATCGAATGTACCCGAAGATCGCGCCAGAATCGTTCGATCGGATAGTCCATCAGATAGCCGTAGCCGCCGTGGAGCTGGAGCGCGCGGTCGACGATTGCCGAGCCCCTGTCGGTGGCGAGGCGCTTGGCCATCGCCGCGAACTTCGTCTTGTCGGGTGCGTTGGCGGTGACCTTGGCCGCTGCGACGTAGAGGAGATAGCGCGCCGCCTGGAGTTCGGTTTCCATGTCGGCGAGCATGAACTGGGTGTTCTGGAAATCGGCGATCGGCTGGCCGAACTGCTGGCGGCCCCTGGTGTAGTTGACGGCCTCGTCGAGGCAGCGCTGAGCGCCGCCCAACGAGCAGGCTCCGATGTTGAGGCGTCCGCCATCGAGGCCCATCATCGCGATTCGGAAACCCTCGCCCTCGGCGCCGACGCGGTTTTCGACCGGGACCCGGACCTCGTCGAAATTGACCTGCGCGGTCGGCTGGGAGTGCCAGCCGAGCTTTTTCTCCTGCGCGCCGAAGCTGACTCCCTTCATGTCCTTTTCGATGACGAGGCAGGTGATGCCCTTCGGCCCTTCCTCGCCGGTGCGGACCATGGTCACGTAAATCTCATTCTCGCCGCCGCCGGAGATGAAGGCCTTGGAGCCGGAGACCACGTAATGGTCGCCGTCGAGAACGGCTTTCGTCTTCAGCGCGGCCGCATCGGAGCCGGAGGAGGGCTCGGTCAGGCAATAGCTCCCCATCCGCTCCATCGTGATCATCGAGGGGAGGTACTTCTGCTTGACCTCGGCCGAGCCGAAGCGGTCGATCATCCAGCTCGCCATATTGTGGATCGAGATGAAGGCGCTGGTCGAGGGACAGCCATAGGCCAGGGCTTCCATGATCAGCGCGGCCTCGAGCCGGCCGAGGCCGATCCCGCCGCTTTCTTCCGAGACGTAAATGGAGGCGAAGCCCAGCTCCGCCGCCTCGCGGATTGTGTCGCGCGGGAAGATGTGCTTCTCGTCCCACTCGGCGGCGTTCGGCGTGATGGCGTCCGCGGTGAACTTGCGCGCCATCTCCTGGATCTGGAGCTGGTCGTCGGTGAGGTCGAACTGGCTCATTGCGCGGGGGGCTCTAGCCCGCGGGTTGCTCCTCTAGCAATCCTTCGAACCGCAGCACGTCGCGGACCGCGGGCCGGTCGAGCATTCGGTCGCGGAAGGCACGGAAGTTCGGCCAGCGGTCGAGGCCGATGAACTTGTCCGTCCAGTTGGCCATGACGAAGAGATACGGGTCAGGAAGCGTGAGCGTGGCGCCCATCAGGAACGGGCCTGAACCAAGCCGTTCGTCGATATAGTCCAGCTTCTTGCTTAGATCGCCGATGACGAGCTGCTTCATTTCGTCGGTCGCGTTCGGATTGAACAGGTAGCTGAAGCGCTTGTGCAGCTCGGTGGTGATGAAGTTGACCATCTCGAGCACGCGGTAGCGGCGGAAGTCGCCGAGCGGCGGCAGAGCGTCGGACGAGGTGCGGTCGCCGAGAAATTGCAGGATGACGGCGTTCTCCGTCAGCACTTCGCCGTTTTCGAGTTCGAGCGCGGGGACGGAGCCCTTTGGGTTCACGCGGTAGTAGGAGCTGCCGTCCTCGAGCGTGTGCGATTTCAAATCCACGCGCGCGGCATCGTGGCTGAGGCCGATTTCGTGGAGCAGGATGTGCGGCGCCTGGGAACAGGCGCCCGGGGAATAATAAAGCTTCATTGCGGGCCTCTCTCGCTCATTCGGAATTGTCGTCGAGGTCGTTCACGTCGGGATTGTCGTAGCCGTTTTCCAGCTGGTTTGATGGGGTTTCGCTACTTTCGTCGGCGGGAAGCGTCTCAATCTCGGCGTTCGCCAGCACCTCGTTGCTCGGAACGGCCTTGCCGAGCGACATATTCTGCTCCTGCGCCTGCTGTTTCTGGCAAGCGGCGAGAGCGAGAATCATCGCCGCGGCGGCGATCAGGGTCCTAGCATTTCGCATAGGTGTAGCTCGCTGTGGGGTCGGTTTCGGTGCGCACCAGCTCGTCCTTTCGGCGTTCGAGTGTCTCGAATTTCGTCCAGCTTTGGCCTTCCCCTGTAAAGTGAAAATTGCCGCTGACCGAATTGTCGTCCGTCTGCGCCCCGGGTGAGGGCACCGCGCGCGATTCATAGAAGCGCAGCTCGCCCGGCGTGATGACGAGCAGGCCTTTCGCATCGCCTCGCGTCGACGTGCAGTCGGCCGGAGTCAGCCCCCATCGGCCCTGGAGCGATGCCGGGATGGCCGCAGCGGGAGCAGGAGCCGTGACGGGTGCTGTCGCATTCGCGGGCGGGGCACCGTCGGGGCTCGGCGTTGCCGGGGGCACCGTGGGCGGCATATTGGCTGCCGCAACCTCGGCATTGTCGGCGACCGGGTCGCGCCTGGCGCAGGCACCGACCGTCACGAGGACCGCGACAGCAAGGATCAGGGATGTGGCCCGCATGCCCGCCTAACGCGGTTGCGGCTGTTTGGTATCCCTCGGCTCAATAACTGACCGCGGCGAGGCAGCTGACGGCGTCATCCACGCCGGCCGAAAAGTCGGCCTGCTTGAAAAACCATTTGTCCTGCTTGAACCCGCGGAAGGCGGCGCTGGTCAGACGCAACCCGAAGTCGGTGTCGTTCGAGACGATGTAGGACACGCCGTTGCCGTCATCCTGCTCGGTCACCGCGGACTCGGCCTGGCGCAAAACGATGCGCCCGGCTTCCTGGCGCGCGCCGGTCCAGATGTTGACCTCACCGCGCGAGAGAACGAGCCTCACGCCCTGAACCTCCGCGCCGCTGCCCTGCGGAAGGACCAGCGCGCGCTCGCCTTGCCCGAGCCGCACGGCGTAGCCGCCGCCGCAGAAATACCCCGGACCCGTATATTGCTCGGTGTGCGGCCCGGTCCACTGAAGCAGCGCTGCCGTTGCGGCCATGAAGAGAATCATTCCCAGCCCCCATCAAAAGAAATGATGGGTCGTATTTGCCTGAAAATGAAGGGGCGGACTAGCGACGATCTAGCCCTTCCCCTTGTGGGGAGGGTTGGGTGGGGGCGCGTCAGCTGCGGCAGCAGATGACGCCAACAAAGAGTCTTCTCGGCCGGCAGACGCCGGCCGGCCCCCCTCCAAACCCCCACAAGGGGGAGGCTAGGGACTCATCACCCCATCGTGGGGATCATGAAGGCCTGCTTGTCGTCGGCGTCGACGAAGCCGTCGGGCCAGCGCTGGGTCACCACTTTCGTCTTGGTCCAGAAGCGCAGGCCCTCCTGACCGTATTGGCCGATGTCGCCGAAGCCCGAGCGCTTCCATCCGCCGAAGCTGTGGTAGGAGACGGGCACGGGGATCGGCACGTTCACCCCGACCATCCCGACATTGACGCGGTTGGTGAACTCGCGCGCCGCGTGGCCGTTGCGGGTGAAGATCGCGACTCCGTTGCCGTACTCGTGTTGAGAGGGAAGGCGGACCGCTTCCTCGAAATCCTTCACGCGGACCATCTGCAGCACAGGCCCGAAAATTTCGTCCTTGTAGCTTTTCATGTCGGGCGTCACGCGGTCGAAGAACGTCGGGCCGATGAAGAAGCCTTCCTCATGGCCCTGGAGCATGAAGCCGCGGCCGTCGACGACCATCTCCGCGCCCTCGTCGATGCACATCTGGATGTAATGCTCGATCCGCTCGCGGTGCGCCTTGCTGACGACGGGCCCGTAATGCGCTTCGGGATCGGTCGAGACGCCGACGCGCAATGACGCGATCGCGGGCACGAGCTTTTCGCGCAGGCGGTCGGCGGTCTCGTCGCCGACGGGCACGACGACCGGAAGCGCCATGCAGCGCTCGCCCGCCGAGCCGAACGCCGCGCCGGCGAGATCGTTGACGACCTGGTCGAGGTCGGCGTCGGGCATGACGATCCCGTGGTTCTTGGCGCCCCCGAACGCCTGTACCCGCTTCCCGTTCGCCGTGCCGCGCGCGTAAATATATTGCGCGATGTCGCTACTGCCGACGAAGCTGATGCCGGCGATGTCCGGGTGGTCGAGGATCGCGTCGACCATTTCCTTGTCGCCGTGGACGACGTTGAGGATTCCGTCGGGAAGGCCCGCTTCCTTCATCAGCTCGGCGAGGCGGTTGGGCACAGAGGGGTCGCGCTCGCTCGGCTTGAGAATGAACGCGTTGCCGCAGGCGATCGCCATGCCGAACATCCACATCGGGATCATCGCCGGGAAGTTGAACGGGGTGATCCCCGCGCCGATGCCGAGTGGTTGGTGCATCGAATAGACGTCGATGCCGGTGCCAGCGCCCTGCGTATATTCCCCTTTAAGCGCCTGCGGGATTCCGCATGCATATTCGATGACTTCGAGCCCGCGCTGAACGTCGCCGCGCGAGTCGGCGAGCACCTTCCCGTGCTCGGAGCTCAGCAATTGCGCGAGCTCGTCCATGTTCTTTTCGACCAGCTCGCGGAACTTGAACATGACTCGCGCGCGGCGCTGCGGGTTGGTCGCGGCCCAGGCCGGCTGAGCGGCCTTTGCGGCGTCGACCGCTTTCTGGAGATCGGCGGCGGTGCCGAAGCGGACGTTCGCCTGAACCTGGCCCTGGTTCGGGTCGAACACGTCGCCCTGCCGTTCGCCGGACGCGAAGGTGGAGCCGCCAATGAAATGGTCGATAGTGCGCAACATGGACACGCCTCAATTTGCTGGTTCGGGGTTGGCGGTCCCCTAGACCCGAGCCGCGGCAAATGCCAGTTGGCGCCCAACAGAAGGGGGAGAGTCGAATGCGGAAGATGGCGATCTTGACGTGCGTCACTTTGCTGGGGGCCGCACCGCCGCCGCAAAAGCCGGTGTCGGCGGTCGACGCGAAGCTGCGCACGATGGTCGCGCCGGTAAGCGAGGCGCAGCAGCGGCACACGATCGAGACGCTGGTGAGCTTCGGCACCCGGCACACGCTGTCATCGCAGACCGACCCAAAGCGCGGAATCGGCGCGGCGCTGAATTGGGTACATGACGAATTCGCGCGCTACTCCGCCGCCTGCGGCAATTGCCTGGAGATCGTGAAGCCGGGGCAGCAGTTCACCGGACGCCGGATCCCGAACCCCACGATGGTCTACGACATGGTCGCGATCCAGCGCGGGACCGAGCGGCCGAACGATGTCGTCATCATCACCGGCCACATCGACAGCCGGGTCACCGACGTCATGAACGCCACCGCCGATGCGCCGGGCGCGAACGACGATGCGTCGGGCGTCGCCGCGGTGATGGAGGCCGCGCGCGTGCTTTCGAAGCACAAGTTCCCCGGGACGATCGTCTATGCGGCGGTGTCCGGCGAGGAGCAGGGGCTCTACGGTGCCAAGGTGCTCGCCGATTATGCGAAGCAGCAGGGCTGGAACGTCGTCACCGACATCAACAACGACATCGTCGGCGGCACCTGCGGATCGGACGGCATGTGCGATTCGACGCATGCGCGCGTGCTTTCCGAAGGACCTCGCTCGCAAGGGCAGGTGGAGCTGATGAAAGCGACCCATGCGCTCGGCGGCGAGAACGACGCGCCGTCACGCAACATCTCGCGCTTCATGGACAGCCTCGCCGACCGGCTCGATATCGGGCTCGACGTCCGGCAGATCTGGCGCACCGACCGCTTCGGCCGCGGCGGCGACCATATTCCCTTCCTCGAGCTCGGCTATCCCGCCGCGCGGCTCAGCGTCGCGATCGAGAATTACAATTGGCAGCACCAGGATTTGAGGACCGAGAACGGCATAGAGTACGGCGACACGATCGAGCATGTCGATTTCCCGTACCTCGCCAAGATGACCAAGCTCGACGCCGCGACTCTCGCCGCCATCGCCAGCGCCCCGCCGCCGCCTGCGCCGAAAGTGGAAGGCGCGGTGAGCACGGATACGACGCTGATCTGGGCGCCGATTCCGGGCGCTCAGGATTATTATGTTTACAAGCGCCGCACCGATGCAGCCAATTGGGAGGACACACCGTCGATGGTGATCGTCCGTTCGTGCGACAAAGGCCAATGCGACCCCGCTGCGGATATCAAGGCCGTGCTCCCGCATATCCGCGTCGACGATTGGGTATTCGGCGTCGCGTCTGTGGGCAACGGCTTCCAAAGCCCGGTCGCCTCGGCCGTGCCCGGCGGAGCGTTCAAGCCCTACGTCGCGCCGCCCAAGGAAGAGAAGAAATAGGGTTTCACGCAAAGGCGCGAAGGCGCGAAGGAATCACAATTTCGTCACCCCCGCGGAGGCGGGGGTCCAGCTGCCTTTGATAAAGCGGGAGTCCCGCTTTCGCGGGAATGACGAGAATGGGTTTCGCGAGCCCTTCTTCGCGCCTTCGCGCCTTCGCGTGAAACCATTCTTCTTCTGGATTGCTTCGCAGCCATGCTGCTCGCAATGACGACCGCATAATGGCGAAAAAGCGCTCCGTCGGTTTGCCCAGCCGCAAGCAGATCCTCGACTTCATCGCTTCGTCCGGCCAGCCCGCGGGGAAGCGGGAGATCGCGCGGGCGTTCCATTTGTCGGGGCAGGACAAGATCGAGCTGAAGCGCCTGCTTAAGGACATGGCCGACGAGGGGCTGATCGATTCCTCGCCCGGCCGCGCGTTCCACAAGGCCGGCGGAGTGCCGAAGGTGACGGTGCTTCGAGTCTCGGCCGTCGACGACAGCGGCGCGGTGTGGGCGGTGCCCGAGCAATGGCATGCCGAGACCAAGCCGCCGCGCCTGAAAATCGTCGAACGTGGAAAGCGAAGCGCGCTGGGAATCGGCGATCGCGTGCTCGCGCGCACCGAGGAGCGCGGAGACGGCTTCATCGCGCACCCGATGAAGAAGCTCGCCGGCGCGGCCGAGCTGGTGCTTGGGGTCGTCCGCCGCGACGGCGATCGATTCTGGCTCTCGCCGGTCGACAAGCGCGAGCGGCGCGAGCTGTTCGTCAGCGATTTGAAGGATGCCGAAGCGGGCGACCTGGTGCTGTGTGAAGTGAGCGGCCACCCGCCGCGCGCGAGCGCTCGAGTCGACGCCGTGCTCGGCGATCCGTTTGCGCCAAGAAGCTTCAGCCTGATCGCGATCCACAAGCACGGCCTGCCGCACGAGTTTGGGCAAGAGGCGATCGACGAAGCGCATCGGGTGGCGATATTCCCAATCCTCCCCGGAACGGGGAGGGGGACCGCGGCGCGAAGCGGCGTGGTGGAGGGGCCCCACCGTGGAAGCGGCGGAGAGGTGGACCCGCTCCACCAACCTTCGCCTTCGGCTCAGCTTGGTTCCCCTCCCCGTTCCGGGGAGGATTGGAGAGAGGACCTGACCCACCTTCCCATCGTCGCGATCGACCCCGAGGACGCGCGGGACCATGACGACGCGATCTGGGCGGAGGCCGACCGCGAGGGGGGCTGGAACGCGATCGTCGCGATCGCCGACGTCAGTTTCTACGTCCGCCCCGGCTCCGAGCTCGACCGCGAAGCGCGGGCGCGGGGCAACAGCGTCTATTTCCCCGACCGGGTGGTGCCGATGCTTCCGGAGGAGCTGTCGGCCGGCATCTGCTCGCTGAAGGAAGGCGAGGATCGCGCGGCGATGGCCTGCCATTTGAAGATCGACCGTGAGGGCAATCTAAAGAACTGGCGCTTCACCCGGGCGAAGGTCCGGATCGCAGCCAATATCGCCTATGAGGACGCGCAGGCGGCGATCGACGCCGCGGAAGAGGAGACGATCGAGGTTTCCTCGCCGGTCTGCTTCATGCCCCCCGTCGAAGGACGGGTGCCGCGGGAGCTGGTCGAGAAAGCGCTGAAGCCGCTGTGGGCCTGCTGGCGCGCGCTGTTCAATGCACGCCGGAAGCGCGAGCCGCTCGAGCTCGACCTGCCAGAGCGCCGCGTGGTGCTCGACGAAAAGGGCCGCATCGCATCGATCGCCCCGCGCGACCGGCTCGACGCGCACCGGTTGGTCGAGGATTATATGATCGCGGCGAACGTCGCGGCGGCGCGGGCGCTCGAAGCGAAGAAGGCGCCGGTCATGTACCGCGTCCACGAGCCACCGAGCCGCGAGAAATTGGTCGCGCTCAAGGACTATCTCGCGACCTTCGGGATTGAGTTCGCGCTCGGGCAGGTGATCAAGCCCGGCACGTTCAACCGGATCATCGAACGGGTGGGCGATGGCGACGGGCGTGAGGAAATCATGGAGCAGCTTCTGCGGACGCAAATGCAGGCGCGCTATTCGCCTGAACGGCTGGGGCATTTCGGGCTGGCGCTCGCGACCTATGCGCATTTCACCTCGCCGATCCGCCGCTATGCCGACCTTCTCGTCCACCGATCGCTGGTGAAGGCGTACAAGCTCGGCGATGGAGGCCTTCCGCCGGGCGAAGAGGAACGGTTCGAGCACATCGGCGAACAGATTTCGATGCTGGAACGGCGCGCGATGGAGGCCGAGCGCGATACGGTCGACCGTTATGTCGCGGCGTTCCTCTCCGATCAGGTGAGGCAGCTCGTAGAATGCCGGATCACGGGCGTGCAGCCATTCGGCTTCTTCGCCACGGTCGAGGACTTGGGCGGCGACGGACTCGTCCTCGCCCGCGACCTGGGCCGCGAATATTTCCGCTACGAGGAAGGCGCGAAACAGCTGGTCGGCGAGGAGACGGGCGAGACCTATCGAATCGGCCAGAGACTGACGCTCCGGCTGGCCGAGGCGAACCCCGTTTCGGGTTCATTGCGCTTCGAGCTTCCGGAAGGCAGCTACGGCGGCGGTGCGGCGCCGATCCGCCGCGACCGGGTGAGAACCGGACGGCGCGGCCGGCCGGCGAACATTCGCCATTCGAATCGCCGCCGCTGAGGTTTCTTCGACGAATGCCGTTCGTCGAAGAGTATTATTCGACTAACACACTCCGTGCATCGGTGGTTGGACAGCGGGCGGATGGCCGCCTGCGGAGCGGCGGACGTATCTTGGGCGCTCCCAGGAAAGGAGACGAACCATGCGTGCCCAAAGCCTCATTGCCTTCACCGGATTGCTCCTTTTGACCGCTGCAGCGAATGCGGCGCCACAGTCGAAGGTTGCGCCGCGCGCGCCTGCCCCTTCGGCGCAGATCGAGTTCGCGGACGCCGGCCAGGCAAATCAGGTGTCGCCCGAAATTCCGTCGACGAACACCATCGCCCCCGCGGACAAGAAAATCTGCAAGCGGATCGAATCGACTGTTTCGCGCATGGCGAAAAGGGTCTGCCTGACGAAGCAGGAATGGGACCAGGTCGAGCAGGAAATCCGCTGACGTTGTTTTCCCGCGCCGGCGGTCCCCTCTACCGGCGCGGGGAGCCGCGCAACCTTTATGCCGCTCCCGGATTGAGGATTCAATTCGGGAGGAGAGCACATGGCCTACAAGATCGCGGTCGTCGTCGGCAGCCTGCGCAAGGACAGCTACAATCGAAAGGTGGCGCGCACCGTCTGCGCAAGCCGCGGCGACGATCTCGAGTGCCGCATGGTCGAGATCGGCGACCTTCCGCTTTACAACCAGGACTATGACACGCTCCCGCAGCAGCCGGAACAATTTGTCCGTTTCCGCGACGCAATCCGCGACGCCGACGGCATCCTGTTCTGCACGCCCGAGTATAATCGAGGCATCCCCGGCGTGCTCAAGAATGCGATCGACGTAGGATCGCGCCCCTACGGCCAGAATGTCTGGGATCAGAAACCCGCCGCGATCATCAGCGCGTCGATCGGCGCGATCGGCGGGTTCGGCGCGACACATCAGCTTCGCCAGTCGTGCGTTTTCGTCAACATGCCGGTCATGGCCCAGCCGGAGGCGTATCTTTCCAACATCTCGGATGACGATTTCGACGAGGACGGTTTGCTAAAGGACGGCAGCACCCGGCGGTTTGTCGAGACGATCGCGCACGCCTTTCACGATTGGGTGGACATGATCCACCGCTCGCGCGCCGCGCTCGCCGAGGACCCCGCGCACTCCGGCCAGGAGCCGGCTCCGGTTAGGGAACACGTCTGATACTTGGCGGCATGAGTCGCGATACGGTAAGCAGCCGTAACGACTGGCTGGGAGGATCATCATGGACTTTGCATGGCTTTCGCGCTGGCAGGCGGAGCTTCGCGCCATCCTGCGCATCATCGTTGCGCTGCTGTTCATCGAGCATGGGCTGATCAAGCTGTTCGGTTTTCCAGCGGGCGGAATGCCCGGCGTGCAGCAAGCGGGCACCTTGCTGTGGGTGGGAGGAATCATCGAACTGGTCACCGGCGTGCTCGTCCTGCTTGGCCTGTTCACGCGGCCCGCCGCATTCGTCGCCGCGGGTGAGATGGCCGTCGCTTATTTCATGTTCCACGCGCCGCAGGGCTTCTATCCCGCCATCAACATGGGTGAGGGGGCGATCCTCTATTGCTTCGTCTTCCTGTACTTCGCGGCCGCGGGTCCGGGGGCATGGAGCATCGACGCATCGCGGGGCAAGGCAGCGGCGATCAGGTGACTTTCGCGCGCTCCCTGAAGCGCGGCTGATCCCATTCGCGGGACTTTAGGATGCCGCCGAGGATTTGGGCGGCGCGGACCACGTCGGTATAGCGCGTGTAGAGCGGCGTGAAGCCGAAGCGCATGAGGTCGGGCGCGCGGAAATCGCCGATCACGCCGCGCGCGATCAGCGCCTGCATCACGGCGTAGCCTTCAGGGTGGGCGAGGACGACGTGGCTTCCACGATTCGTGGGGTCGCGAGGGGAGGCGAGGCGGACCTCGCTGCCGCACCACGCCTCAACTTCCTCGACGAACAGCTGGGAGAGCTTGCGCGACTTCGCCTCGACATCGCGCATGGAAATGCCGTCGAACGTGTCGATGCCGGCCTGCAGCGCGGCCATCGCCAGGATTGACGGCGTTCCGGTGAGAAAGCGCTCGATCCCGTCGGCCGGCCGGTAATCGTCGACGAAGGCGAAAGGCGCGGCGTGCCCCATCCACCCCTGGAGCGGATTGTGCAGATCTTCCCGCATTCGCTCGGCGACGTAGATGAAAGCTGGGGCGCCGGGTCCGCCGTTCAGATATTTGTAGCCGCACCCGACCGCCAACTCGCAGCCGGAGCCGTTCAAATCGACCGCTAGCGCCCCGGCACTGTGGCAAAGATCCCAAACCACGAACGCCCCAGCCCCATGCGCCGCCTCGTTGACGGCACGCATGTCCTGCACGGCGCCCGATCGATAATCCACGTGCGAGAGCGTCACGACGGCGGTGTCTTCGTCGATTGCGCCGATGATCCGGTCTGCCGGTACCGTCTCGAGCCGCAGTCCCAGCATGTCGCACAGCCCTTGCGCGACATACAGATCGGTCGGGAAATTGGCCTCTTGGCCTATAACGTTCGTTCGGCCCGGACGCGCGCGGACAGCCGCAGCGAGCAGCTTGAACAGGCAGATGCTGGTCGAGTCGGCGATCAGAAGCTCGTTAGGCTTGGCGCCGAGAATTGGCGCCAGCTTCGCCGCGATCCGCGTCGGCCAGTCGATCCAGCCATGCTTGTTCCAGCTGGCGATCAGGTCCTCGCCCCATTGCTGCTCAGCAGTCTTCGCCAGTATTGCCGGCGCCGCTGTCGGCAGCGCGCCGAGCGAATTGCCGTCGAGGTAGATGAGTTCCTCGGGCACCCGAAACCGCTCCCGCGCAAAGGCCAGCGGATCGGATGCATCCAGTTTCTGCGCGTCCTCAGTGGTCACATCGTGTCATTGCGGGCAAGTGGCCCTCGCAGGCAAGCCGGGGGCTTGCCGAGAAGGTCATTGGCGCGCGGCAATCCAGAATTTCACGCGAAGGCGCGAAGGACACGAAGAACACAAAGGCGCCGCAGCCCTCATCGCGACCTTCGTGATCTTCATGTCTTCGTGTGAATCGAATTCATCGCCGCTTCGCGGAAGTGGCCACGAATTTACTACAACTTCGGCAGCGTGACGCCCTTTTGTCCCATATATTTACCGGCGCGGTCGGCGTAGCTGATTTCGCAGGGCTCGTTGCCCTGGAGGAAGAGGAACTGGCACGCGCCCTCGTTGGCATAGACCTTGGCCGGCAGCGGCGTGGTGTTTGAGAATTCGAGGGTCACGTGGCCCTCCCAGCCGGGCTCCAGCGGAGTCACGTTCACGATGATCCCGCACCGGGCATAAGTCGATTTTCCAAGACAGATGACCATCACGTCGCGTGGCACCCGGAAATATTCGACCGTGTGCGCGAGCGCGAAGCTGTTGGGCGGGATGATGCACACGTCGGTCTTGCGGTCGACGAAGCTGTTCTGGGCGAAATCCTTGGGGTCGACGATCGCATTGTCGACATTGGTGAAAATCTTGAACTCGTCGGAGACGCGCGCGTCATAGCCATAGGACGAGAGGCCGTAGCTGATGCAGCCCTCGCGCCGTTGAGCTTCGACGAACGGCTCGATCATTCCGCTCTTCTGCGCGGACTCGCGAATCCAGCGGTCGGATAAAATTGCCATGCCGGAGGGCTAAACGGCGCCGTATCGAGCATCAATCGTCACCCCCGCGAAAGCGGGGGGCCCCGCTTCTTTTTCCTGTGGACAGTTCAATGCCGCGGGATTCCCGCTTTCGCGGGAATGACGAGGTGAGCGTCACAACCAATCCACAGTTGTGCTTCTTTCGTTCCCATTAGATAATCAGACCCGTTGGTGGCGCGTGGGGACGTGCCTGACCTAGAGGATTGGTCATGGCCGAAGTCGTTCGCATCGCCGAGTCTGCGTCGGAAACTGCAAGTCAAAGCTTGCCGCAAAATGTGGAAGCCGAGGCCGCGCTCCTCGGCGCGCTGATGATCGACAACCGGTTGATCGAAGACATCCAGCTCAAGCTCAAGGCGCATCATTTTTTCGAGCCGCTCCACGGGCGCATCTACGAAGCCATATTGAAGCTCACCGATTCGAACCGTGTGGCCAATCCGGTGACGCTGCGCCCTTTGTTCGAGAGCGACGAAGCGATAAAAGAGGTTGGCGGACCGGCCTATTTGGCGCAATTGACGGGTTCGGGAGCGGCCGTGATCGGCGCGCGGGACTTTGCTGGACAGGTCTATGACCTGGCCCTGCTCCGCGCGCTTATCGGCGTTGGCCGTGACCTTGTAGAAGGCGCGCTCGACACGAGTGAGGATGTTGCCCCCCTCGCTCAAATCGAGCGCGCCGAATCTGAGCTGTACAAGGTTGCGGAGCAGGGCGGGGCCGAGGGCAAGGCCAAATCCTTCGGCGAAGCGGCGATGGAATCGATCCGCAATGCCGAGGCCGCCCTCAACCGCGGCGGCGGCCTGACCGGAATCACCACCGGGTTCACCGGCCTCAATTCGCGGATCGGCGGCCTTCAGCGTTCGGACCTCATCGTGGTTGCGGGACGGCCGGGCATGGGCAAGACCGCGCTCGCCACCAACATGGCATTCGCGGTCGCCGAACGCTTCCTCCAGGACCAGTCGGACGGGATCGAGGCGGCTAAGGCGGCTGGATCGCCGATCGCGATTTTCAGTCTCGAAATGTCGGCCGAGCAACTCGTCACCCGCGTTCTTTCCGAACAATCGCAGGTGACGGCCGAGCAAATCCGCACCGGCAATCTCGGGCGGCAGGAATTCGCGAATTTCGCACGCACGGCCGACCGGCTTCACAGCCTGCCTTTCTACATCGACGACACGCCCGGCCTGACGATCGCCGCGCTTCGCACCCGCGCGCGGCGGCTAAAGCGGCAAAAGAACATCGGGCTTGTCGTCGTCGACTATCTCCAGCTGCTCCAGGGGTCGGGGAAGGGAAGCGCCGCCGACAATCGCGTGCAGGAAATTTCCGAGATCAGCCGGGGCCTCAAGCAGCTCGCCAAGGAGCTCGACCTGCCGGTCATCGGCGTATCGCAGCTAAGCCGCGCGGTCGAGCAGCGCGAGGACAAGAGGCCGCAGCTTTCGGACCTGAGGGAATCCGGCTCGATCGAGCAAGACGCAGACATCGTGCTCTTCGTCTACCGCGAGGAATATTATTTGAAGGCGCACGAGCCCAAGCACCCGATCCCGGGCGATTCCCCGGAGGTCTTTTCCGCGTTCGAGGAATGGAATTCCAAACACGGGCAGGTCGCCGGCATGGCCGAGCTGATCATCGCCAAGAACCGCCACGGCGGCACAGGCAAGGAGCGGCTCCGGTTCGAAGGCCGCTTCACCAAGTTCAGCGACCCCGCGGACGAGGACAGGATGCCGGAGATGCGCGGCTAACGGGGAACCGCTCTTGGGGAGGGGGTTGAGGGCGCCGGCTTGGCTCGGCGCCCTCAGTCGTTCAGGGACCGATGTCCTCGCCCTGCGCCTGATAAGGTTGGCGCGGGACGCCGCGGACCAGGCCGAGCGCCGCCGCGACATTGTCGTCCCAGCCATAAACGTCCGGACGGAACTGGATGTGCTGACCATCCCAGAAGGCGGTGTGATAGAGTAGGCGCACCGGAATCTCGGTCTTGAGCTTCACATAAGTTTCGTCGCCGCTCGCCAAGCCCTTCTGGAACTCATCCTCGACCCCGTTCTCGGTCGCGAGCGCATGGGCGAATGCAAGCGCGCCTTGCACCCGGACGCAGCCGTGGCTGCGGTGCCGGTCGGGCAGCGTGAACAGAGCCTTCGCCGGCGTGTCGTGCAGGTAGATCTGCTGCTTGTCGCGCATGTCGAACTTGACGGCGCCCAGCGAGTTCTTGGGCCCGGACTCCTGGACGTAGCGTCCGTTTTCCATGGCGAAATTATTTGCCGCGAGCCACGACTGGCTCTTCTTCGACAGCTCGCTTTGGGCGATCGAGTCCGGGACTCGCCATTTCGGGTTGGCGACCAGCTGGAACATCGGCGCCTGGATTTGGGGAGTCGGCTTGTCGGGCTCGCCGGCGACCACTTCGCGGCGGTCGACGTGCTGCCCATCACGCCAATAATCGAGCATCGTCGAGGCGATGTTGACGTCGATCCGGGTCGGGCGCGGGTTGCGCACGAGCCATCGCAGCCGCTCCATCGCAATGGCAAGCTCGCGGGCTCGTCCGGCGGGTCCGAGGTTCAGCGCCGCAAGCGTATCGCCGCCGACGATCCCGTCTGCCTTCAATCCGAATTCGGTCTGTACACGCTTCACGGCCGCGACCAGGTCCGGCGAATAACGCGTCGACGGAGCGGCGGTGGAAGCTGGCTGTTCGAGATAGCCGATCGATTTCAGCGCTCCCGCGACAGCAGGAATCCGTGGATCGCGGGCGCCGGGCTTGATTGGCTTGCCCTCGACGATCGGCCCGGGCTGCGGCTGATTGGCGAGCTTCAGAAAATGGAGGTGCGCCCGCGACAGCGCCTTGTATTCGTCCGTCTGCGGCGGCAGCGAAGCGTACCATTCGGCCAGCTTCCCGTCCTGCAATGCCTCTGCGAGGCCCTGGCGAACGTCCACGCGGGGACGTGGAATCGTATAGATGTCGGAGATCTTCGCCGGATCGGTGTAGCCGCGAGCGAGCGCCCCCGCATAACGCAACGCCGCGTCCGTCAGCATCGTCGCGCGCTGCGTTTCGTCGCTCGGCAGGTCGCCTTTCAGGAAGAGTTCGGGCTTCAGCCCATTGGCCGGCGCCTGAACGATGATTTCCTGCAATTCTTTCGCCGCATCGTCGCTCCATGCGTGTTGATCGAGCGACTGAGCGGCATTTTCATTGGCGGGGGAATTGCCCTTGTTCGAGCAGGAGGCAAGGGCGGTGCTGCACAGGGCGAGGGCCAGGCCCGCGCCAATCCAATTACGTTGGGTCACAGGGGGCTTGAACGCGGCGGGCCGGAAAACGGGTCCATGGCTTTCCTCCCCTCGATTTCGCGGGGAGGAAAGCTAATCTTCCTGCATGTTCGGGTCGCGCAAGCCTTCGCCGATCGCGGCGCGGGGACGGTCGGCCTCGCTGCTGGTTACCGGGTAAGCGCAATAATCGGCGGCATAGAAGGCGCTCGGGCGATGGTTGCCGCTGATTCCGACGCCGCCGAACGGCGCGCTCGACGGCGCGCCGTTGGTCGGCTTGTTCCAGTTGATGACACCGGCGCGCACGTTCGCCCAGAAGCGGTCGTACATCGCCGGGCTTCCGCCGACGAGGCTTGCGGCCAGGCCGAAGCGGGTATTGTTCGCCTCGTCGATCGCCGCATCGAAATCCTCGACCCGGATGATTTGAAGCACCGGCCCGAATATCTCTTCGTCCGGCCGGTCCTTCGCCTCGGTCACGTCAATCAGCGCGGGGGTCAGATAGGGCCGCTCCTCGAATGGGCGGTCGAGCCGCCGAACCGGCTTGCCGCCCTTCATCATCAGGTTGAGCCACTGCTCCTGCACATGGTCGGCGGCGGCATTGTCGATGACCGGCCCCATGAACGGCTGCGGGTCCGCGAACGGCTGGTCGATAATGATCCGGTCCGCGAGCGCGGCGATGGCGTCGATCAGCTCCTGCTCCTTGCCGTCCTCGACGATCAGCCGCCGAGCGGCGGTGCAACGTTGTCCCGCCGTCAGATAAGCGGATTGGACGGCGATCAGCGCGGAGGCGGCGACATCCTTCGGCTGCCAGATGACCAAAGGGTTGTTCCCGCCGAGTTCCAGCGCGAGGATTTTCTGCGGCGTCTCGGCGAACTGCTTGTGGAGCGACAGCCCGGCGCGCGCCGAGCCGGTGAACAGGAGGCCATCGATACCCGCCTGCCCCGCCAGTTCACGGCCCTGGTCCGGACCGCCGATCAGAAGCCGGATCGCGCCTTCGGGAATCCCCGCATCGCGATAGCATTGGACGAGGAACTCGCCCGTTGCGGGGGTTTTTTCCGACGGTTTGAACACGACCGCGTTGCCGGCGATCAGCGCCGGGACGATGTGTCCGTTGGGAAGGTGCGCGGGGAAATTATACGGGCCGAGCACCGCGAGCACACCGTGCGGCTTGTGCCTGACCGCGATCTTGTTGCCGAGCGCCGCCTCCATCTTCCGCTGCGGCGTCCGCTCGGCGTAGGCATCGACCGAAATCTCGACCTTGTTGACGACGGCGGCGACCTCGGTTCGTGCTTCCCACAGCGGCTTGCCCGTTTCGCGCGAAATGACTCCGGCGAACTCGCCTTCCTTTTTGCGCACGACATTGGCGAAGCGGCGCAGCGCCTCGATTCGATAGGCGTGGGAGTGCGAAGCCCAGCCGGGCCATGCCGCGCGCGCCACGGCGACCTCGGCCGCGGCATCGCCGATTTCGCCCGACCAGACTTGCGCGCCCGTGGCGGGATCGGTGGAGATCAGGGTTTTCGTCACCGGGCGATCCATCAACTCATCCTCATGTTGCCGGTGCATCGTCTCTCATTGCCTCGCCCATAGTGCGGATCGCATTAACCTTGTCGTCGAACGGCTGCCAGTCGTCGCGCTCGGAAATCGCCGACCAGATGGTCTCGACCTCGTCGATATGCATCGAGCAGGGGCCGTTGCCCGACCAATATGGGTGCGATCCTGCGGAATAGGGAGGGACAGTCCCTTTTCGAGGGACTGTCCCTTGGAGAAGCGACGCTAGCTCCCGAAATTCGTCGTCGGGATAGAGGTCCGCGCCAGGATCGCGCCCGCCGCGCCAGTCGAAGAAGATGCGGTCGATCGGGTGCGTGCGTGTCGCGAGCGCCTGGATTAGGGCGGACGCGACCTTCCCATCCTTGTCGCCGTGATCGACGCCGAGGCGGCGGATCATCGCCTCGACCAGCGCCTGCTCGAAGCGCTCGCCCCAGCCTGCCAGCATTTCGGACAGCGACGGCGCTTCGCTGACCAGCGACAGGCAGCCGGCGAATTGCGCGAGGTTCCAGTGGATCGCTTCGGGCTGCCGGCCGAAGGCGTAGAGACCGTAATGGTCGAAATAGGCCGCGGTGAACTCGGGCTCCCATTCCGGCGTGAAGCGCCACGGGCCATAGTCGAAGCTCTCGCCTGTGATGCCGATATTGTCGCTGTTGAGCACGCCGTGGACGAAGCCGGCGGCAAGATAGGAGGCCGCCAGCCTCGCCGTCGCGGCGCTCACCAGGTCGAACAGGCGAAGGGCGTTCGCGGAGTCGTCGGCCGCCGCTTGCTCCGAATAAAGCGTCTTGAGGCAGTAGCGGGCGAGCTTGTTGATGTTTTCGGTCTCGCCGAAGAAGGCGAGCCGCTGGAACGTGCCGATGCGGATATGGCCGTGGCTGAGGCGAGTCAGCACAGCCGAGCGGGTGGGGGAGGGCTCGTCGCCGCGTTCCAGCTGCTCGCCGGTTTCGAACAAAGCGAAACTCTTGGACGTGTTGACGCCCAGTGCCTCCAGCATTTCGGTTGCGAGGATTTCGCGGACGCCGCCTTTGAGCGTCAGCCGTCCGTCCGCGTGGCGGCTGTAAGGCGTCTGGCCGGAGCCCTTGGTGCCGAGATCGAGCAACCGATCCCGCTTGTCGCGAAGCTGCGCGAAGAGGAAGCCGCGGCCGTCGCCAATTTCCGGATTGTACACGCGGAACTGGTGGCCGTGGTAGCGAAGCGCCAGCTGCGCGACGAGGTTTTCGGGGAGCGGCTCGAACCTGCAAAAGTGAGCGGCCCATTGCGCTTCGTCAAGCTCGAGTCCGACCTGTTCCGCCCAGCGCCGGTTGACGAAGCGCGCAATGCACTGCGGGAATCGTGCGGGCTCGACCGGGTTGTAGAAGTGGGGCCCGAGCCTCAATATCTCGGGATCGGGACGGTAACGCGCCATCACGGTTGAATCGGTGTCGACGGCCCGCGGTTCCAAGCCTCAGGTCAGCTGCTTGAGCGCGACCAGTGCATTCGAATCCGGCTCGTTGGGCGTGATCGTCCCGGCGAAATCGCCATTGCGGTCGAACAGCAGCACGGTCGCCGTATGCTCCATCTCCTTGCCCGGCATCGGGTGCGGCGACGGCTCGGCGAAGATTCCATATTGCTTCTTCACCTGGTCGATTTGTGCCTGGCTGCCGGTAAGGCCGATGATCGGCGAGTTGAACAGCTCGGCATATTGCCCGACTTGCCTGGGCCCGTCGTGCTTCGGATCGATGGTGATGAAGATGAGGCTGAACGCATCCTTCCCCCCGACCTCATCGCGGAGCTTCACCATCCGCGACAGGGTCGTCGGGCAGACGTCGCCGCAGCGGGTGAAGCCGAAATAGATCGCATAAGGCTTGCCGATGAGCGCGGCGCTGGAAAAGGGTTTGCCGTCACCGCCGACCAGGGTGAACGGCCCGCCGAAGCTCGATTTGGCGGCGGGCGCTGTCGAGTGGGACGAATGGTCCGCACCGCCGCGGACGAACAACAGCCCCGCGATCCCGGCAATCGCGATCGCAACTGCGATCCAGAGCAGGATGCGCAATTGCTTCAGCGGCGATTGGGATGGAATTTGATCAACCATGGAATCGGATAAAAAATGGAGGCCCGAGCCGGAATCGAACCGGCGTGCAAGGATTTGCAGTCCTCTGCGTAACCACTCCGCCATCGGGCCCGGAGAGCGGCCCCGCCTTTCCGCGAGCTTCGCTTCGGGGTCAAGCCCGGCGCAAGAGCCAGCGAACGCCAATTCGATGAATGACGGTTGGCGGAGCCTGTTCCTGCCGATATGAGCCTCGCCTCCGGCAGCGCAAGAGCGGGCGCAGCCAATGCTTGATCTTCAGGTGTATTAGCGGCATATAACAGTCATGACCGTCCAATCCCCAGTGCCCGATTTCGCGGCAGCCCGTCAGGCGATGATCGACAGCCAGTTGCGCCCGCAGGGCGTGACCGATTCCGCGGTGCTCAACGCGATGGGGCGGGTCGAACGAGAGAAATTCCTGCCCGCGCACACGCGCCCGCTCGCTTATGTCGACCGGCCGGTGTCCATGGGCGACAGCCGTTTTCTCCCGGCGCCGACGGCGCTCGGGCAGCTGCTGACCGAGATGATGCCGCTGCCCGGCCAGCGCGCTTTGGTGGTCGGCGCAGGCACGGGCTACTCGGCCGCCGTCCTCCAGGCGATTGGGCTGGAGGTCATCGCGCTTGAAGATTCCCCGGAACTCGCTGCGCAAGCGCGCCAGGCCGGGCTCAACGTCGTCGAGGGACCGCTCGAGGCGGGTTATGCCAAGGGCGCGCCCTACGACCAGATCCTGATCGACGGGGCGGTCGAATATCTTCCCGACGCGATCATCGACCAGCTCGCGGACGGCGGGCGGCTCGGCACCGCGCTCGCCGATCGCGGAGTCACCCGGCTGATCGTCGGCCGAAAATCCGGGATCGCATTCGGTTATCTGTCGGTAAGCGACGAGGGTGTGCCCGCGCTTCCCGGCTTCACGCGCCCGCGGGCGTTCACCTTTTAAGGGGTCCTGTCGCCTGTGGTCCGAAAGCTTCTAACCGCACCGCTGATCGCTGCCCTCATGGCGGGCACGGCCAGCGCCGACACGCTGCGCGAAGCGCTCGTCTCGGCCTATAAGACCAATCCGACGCTGACGGCCGAGCGCGAAACGCTCAAGGGGACCGATGCGACGGTTGCAATCGCCAAGGCCGCCGGCCGTCCGCAGGTCACCGGCAGCGTCGGGATCAACAAGGATCTGTCGCGCCGCGGAGTTCTCGACACGAATTCCAGCGGGCCGACTTTGTCTGTCGGGATCGATCTCAGCTATCCCTTGTTCAACGGCGGCGCGGTCAAGAATTCGGTGAAGGCCGCCAAGACCCGCGTGGAAGCGGGGCGAGCGACGCTCACCGCAGTCGAAGGCGACGTCTTCACCCAAGCGGTCAGCGCCTACATGGACGTGATCCGCGATCGCGCCATCGTCGAGCTCAACCAGAACAACGTGAAGGTGCTGCAAACGAACCTCGAAGCGACTCGCGACCGTTTCCAGATCGGCGATCTCACGCGAACGGACGTTGCCCAGTCCGAGGCGCGGCTGCAGCTCGGGCGCGCCCAGCTCGCGACTGCCGAGGGCAATGCGACGGCGAGCGAGGCGACCTACCGGCAGGTGGTCGGTCACGCGCCCGACAACCTTGCGCCGCCGCCGCCGCTTCCGCCGCTTCCGACGATCAGCGACGAGGCGGTGCGAATCGCGCTCGCCGACAACCCCGACCTCGTCTCGATCAGCCGACAGGCGATCGCCGCCGGCTATGACGTCAGCGTCGCCCGCGCGGGCCGCTTGCCGACGCTGTCGGGTGTGGTCAGCGGCACGTACGTCAACGATCTGGGCGGTGCGCCCGGGGGCTTCCCCTCGACCGGCTCGCAGACCACGGCCGGGCTCAACCTCAGCGTGCCGATCTTCCAGGGCGGTCTTCCGGCGGCGCGCATCCGTCAGGCTCAGGCGCAGCAGGGCCAGGTACTCGAGCAGGTGGTCGGAACCGAGCGCGCCGTAGTGCAGGGCGCGCGATCCGCGTTTGCCAGCTACGATGCCTCGCAAAAGGAAATCCAGGCGCAGACGGTCGCGGTCCAGTCGAACGAGCTGGCGCTCGAGGGCGTTCGTGCCGAGCAAAGCGTCGGCACTCGGACGATCCTCGACGTGCTGAACGCGGAGCAGGAACTGTTGAACTCGCAGGTCGCCCTGGTGACCGCGAAGCGCGATGCCTACGTCGACGGCTTCCAGCTGCTGAACGTCATGGGACAAGCGCAAGCGAAGAGTCTCGGGCTCGACGGCGGCCCGCTCTACGATCCGCTCGGCAATTACCGGCGAGTCGCCAACAATTGGAGCGACTGGGCCGGCGAGCCGCGCCATCCGACGGCCGCGACCCGCACCGTCAGCCCGCAGGAGATGCCGCCCAATCCCGTCGTGACGCCGCAAATCGACTCGGCGCCGATCGATAGTTCGCCGCCCGTCACGCCAGGGGTGACTCAGCCGCAGCAATAGGCGATATCGCCCGCCATGCAGTCCCCCGGCCGCGAACCCTCGATGGAAGACATCCTCGCGTCGATCAAGAAAGTGATCGCGGAGGAAAAGGAATTGCGCACCGCGGCACGCTCCGACGCGCCGCGCGAAGATGAGATCTTGCCGGAAGGGTCGGCGGACTCCGGCGAAGACGTGCTCGAACTCGACGAACCGCTGGCGCCGCCGGTCGTGCTCGGCCCACCACTGGTCGACGAGGAAGTGGCGGGGCAGAGCCGCCAGTCGCTGGAGCAGCTTCAGACCGTCGCGGCGGCCGCGCCGCCTGCGCCGCAGGGCAATCCGCTCGAGGAAATGGTGCGCGAAATGCTTCGGCCGTTGCTCAAGGAATGGCTCGACGACCACCTGCCGCGCCTCGTCGACGAGCACGTGAAGCGCGAGATTTCCAGGATTACGGGACGGCCGCTTTAGGAAATTCCTCCCCAGCCGAACGGCTGGGGAGGGGAACCATTCACCGAAGAGTGAATGGTGGAGAGGTCCTGCCACAGAGCTAAGACTCCTCCACCATTCCCACCAGCTTCGCTGGCAGGGAGGAACTTGCACGCAGCCGCCTCTTTGCTACGCCTGCGTCATGACCAGATCCCCGCTCCTCCTCGCCACGGCCACCGCAGCGCTGGCCGCGTCTCCGCTCTCCGCCCGTCCGATGACCGCCATCGACATGCATTCGATGCACCGACTCGGCGCGCCGGACGTATCGCCGGACGGCCACTGGGCGGTGTTCACCGTCTCGACGACCGACTGGGCGAAGAACAAGCGGGTCAACACGCTCCACCTGCTCGACCTGACGAAGCGCGGCGCTCAGCCGCAGCCCGTAGCGGGTGCGGAGAAGGGGCACGACGCCGTGTTCGGCCCCAACGGAGCCCTCTGGTTCCTGATGCCCGCCGGCGATCACGATCAGCTGTTCCGGATGACGATCGGCGGCAAGCCTGAGCAGGTCAGCAACTTCACCGGCGACATCGGCGGTTTCAAGCTCGCTCCTTCGGGCGACCGTCTGGTGGTCTGGGCCGATCGCGATCTCCGGTGCGCCGACCTGAATTGCGCAGGGCTACCCGAAAATCCAGGCATCGGCTCCGGGCGTACCTACGACCAGCTGTTCGTCCGTCACTGGGACACATGGTCGGAGCCCGGCGTCAAATCTCGCCTTTTCGGCTTCCGGGTCGAGGGCGGCAGGCTGGTGGGCGACGGCGCGGCTTTGACGGCCGGGCTGGTGGGAGACACGCCGTCGAAACCGTTTGGCGGCGGCGAGGAGATTGCTTTCTCGCCCGACGGCCGAACCCTCTTCTTCGCGCTGCGCGAAGCCGGCAGGATCGAGCCGCTGTCGACCAATCTCGACATCTTCGAGATTTCGGAGAACGGCAGCACCACGCCCGTTAATCTCACCGACGCGAACGACGCGACCGACAATCTGCCCGCGGTCTCGCCCGACGGAAAGACGCTCGCTTACGCGGCGATGGCGCGGCCCGGTTACGAATCGGACCGGATGGTGCTCCAGCTCCGCGATCTCGCGACGGGCAAGACGCGCGCGCTGACGCAGGGCTGGGACCGCTCGGCCGGCTCGATCGAATGGGCGAGGGATGGCAAGAGCCTCCTCGTCACCGCCGGCGACACGCTGGAGGAGCCGGTGTTCCGGGTCGACGTGGCGAGCGGGAAGGTGACGCGCCTGACCGGCGACGGCAACTACGGCAACGTCCACGCGCTCGCCGGCGGCGCCGTCCTGGCAACGATGAACAGCATCGCCGCGCCCGACGACCTCTATCGCCTCGATGCACGAGGGAAGGCGGCGAAGCTGACGGACCTCAACCGCGACCTGCTGGCCCAGCTCGACCCGATTAGCTTCCACAAGTTCAGCTTCGCGGGCGCGAACGGCGACACTGTGTGGGGCTGGACCCTGAAGCCGGCGAAGGCGACCGCCAAGCTGCCGATCGCCTTCCTCGTCCACGGCGGTCCTCAGGGCAGCTTCTCCAACAGCTGGTCCTACCGGTGGAACCCGCGCCTGTTCATCGCGCCAGGCTATGCCGCGGTCAGCGTCGATTTCCACGGAAGCACCGGCTACGGCCAGGCCTTCACCGACAGCATCAACCGAGACTGGGGCGGCAAGCCGCTTCAGGACCTGAAGCTCGGCCTCGCTTATGCGACCGCGCACGATCCGCAGCTGGAGGCGGACAATGCCTGCGCGCTCGGCGGCTCCTACGGCGGCTATATGATGAACTGGATCGAAGGGCAGTGGCCCGACCGGTTCAAGTGCATCGTCCAGCACGACGGCGTCTTCGACGCGCGCGCCATGGCCTATGAGACCGAGGAGCTGTGGTTCGACGAATGGGAGCACGGCGGCCATCCCTATTACGAGGCGCCGGAAGAGTTCGAGAAATGGAACCCGGTCAATTATATCTCCAAGTGGAAGACCCCGCAGCTGGTGATCACCAGTGAGAAGGATTTCCGGATCCCCTACACGCAGGGAATTGCCGCCTTCACCGCGCTCCAGCGGCGCGACATCCCGTCGCGGCTGCTGGTCTATCCGGACGAGAACCACTGGGTGCTGAAGCCGAAGAATTCGGTCCAATGGTACCACGAGGTGTTCGCCTGGATGCGGCGCTGGCTGGGTGCGGGTGCGGTCGTGCCGGATGCGATTCCTGGGTCCGCGCCGCAGCCTGAGCAGACGGAACGGGGGGAGTAATCGTCATCCCGGCCTTGAGCCGGGACCCGCCTTTCTTTGGAGCGCGGGAAAGGAAGGCAGGCCCCGGATCAAGTCCGGGGTGACGGATGCATGCGGTTGAACACGCATGCACCGCCCGCTAGGCGGCGCACTCTATGAGCGAGCTTCCCAAGACCTTCGACCCCAAGGCGATCGAGGAGCGCTGGTACGCGCATTGGGAGTCGCGCGGGCTATTCCGCCCGGACCGTCCGGACGCGACTCCGTGGACGATCGTGATGCCGCCGCCCAACGTCACCGGCTCGCTCCACATCGGCCACGCGCTCGACAATACGCTCCAGGACGTGCTCACCCGGCACGAGCGGATGCTGGGCAAGGACGCGCTCTGGGTCGTCGGCACCGACCATGCCGGCATCGCCACGCAGATGGTGGTCGAGCGCAACCTCGACAGCCAGGGGATCAAGCGTGCCGAGATCGGTCGCGAGGCCTTCCTGGAGCATGTCTGGGAATGGAAGGCCCAGTCGGGCGGCGCGATCACGCGCCAGCTTCGCCGTCTCGGCGCCTCGTGCGACTGGGCGCATGAGCGATTCACGATGGACCCGGGATTTCAGCGGGCGGTCACCCACGCCTTCGTCGAGCTGCACAAGCGCGGCCTCGTCTATCGCGACAAGAGACTGGTGAATTGGGATCCGAAGTTCCAGACGGCGATCAGCGATCTCGAAGTTGAGACGAAGGACGTCCAGGGGAAGTTCTGGACTTTGAGCTACCCGCTCGCTGACGACAGCGGCGCGATCCAGGTCGCGACCACGAGGCCGGAAACGATGCTCGCCGACATGGCTGTGGCGGTGCATCCGGAGGACGAGCGCTACAAGGCGCTGATCGGAAAACAGATCAAGCACCCGATCACCGGCCGCCTGATCCCAATCGTCCCCGACGAGCACGCGGACCCGGAGCTTGGGTCAGGCGCGGTGAAGATCACGCCAGGGCACGACTTCAACGATTACGAGGTTGGTATCCGCGCTGGATTCGTCCCGTCCCACAATGAACGATGGGGCCGAACTGCTCCGATCATTCTGAACATGTTCGACCGCGAAGCTCGGGTCGTTCAGACGCAGGACGGGCTGATTCCATCCGAACTGCTCGGCCTAACGCGCGAGGAAGCACGGAAGGCGGTCGTCACGAAGCTCGAAGACGAAGGCGCGCTAGTGCGTGTCGAGGATCGAGTGATTCCGACGCCGTTTGGCGACCGGTCCGGAGTAGTCATCGAGCCTTGGCTGACAGAGCAATGGTATGTCGACGCCGCCAAGCTCGCGCTTCCGGCGCTTCAAGCCGTGAAGAATGGCGACATCCGCGTCGTGCCCGAGACGTGGAAGAAGACCTGGTACAACTGGCTGGAAAACATCCAGCCCTGGTGCGTCTCACGCCAGCTGTGGTGGGGCCATCGGATTCCGGCCTGGTACGCCGAGGACGGTCACGTGTTCGTTGCGGCGACGGAGGAGGAGGCGCGCGCGCAGGCCGGCGGGAAGCCCGTTCGCCAGGACGAAGACGTGCTCGACACCTGGTTCTCATCCTCGCTGTGGCCCTTCGCCACGCTCGGCTGGCCCGAAGAATCTTCCTCCCCCCTTGTGGGGGAGGATCGAGGTGGGGGGCGCGGCGCGTCTGCGGCGCAAAAGACTCATTCAGCCGCGGACGCGGCTGAGCCCCCACCCCAACCCTCCCCACAAGGGGGAGGGCGGAAATCTGAGCTCGCCCGCCACTATCCCAACGATGTCCTCATCTCCGGCTTCGACATCCTGTTCTTCTGGGACGCGCGGATGGCGATGCAAGGCATCGAGTTCATGGGCCAGGCGCCGTGGAAGACGCTCTACCTCCACGGCCTCGTCCGCGATGCTCAAGGGCAGAAAATGTCCAAGTCGAAGGGCAACACGGTCGACCCGCTCGGCCTCATCGACAAGTACGGCGCCGACGCGCTTCGCTTCACGCTGGCGGCGATGGAAAGCCAGGGCCGCGACATCAAGCTCGATGAGAAGCGCGTCGAGGGCTACCGCAATTTCGCGACCAAGCTGTGGAACGCCGCGCGCTTCCTGCAGATGAACGGCGTCGGCTCCAGCGAAAGCATCGCCGCGCCTCCTGCCGAGCTTCCGGTCAACCGCTGGATCATCGGCGAGGTTGTCGAAACGCTGGCCAAGCTCGACCGTGCCTTCGACGAGTTGCGCTACGACGAGATGGCAGACGCCATCTACCACTTCGTCTGGGGCACCTTCTGCGACTGGTACGTCGAGCTGGTGAAGGGCGCGTTCGACGAGGAGACCAAGCGCGTCGCCGCCTGGGCGTTCGACCAGATCCTCGTGATGCTCCACCCGCTGATGCCCTTCATCACCGAAGAGCTGTGGCACGCGATGGGCCAGCGGCCGTACGACCTCATCGTCGCGAAATGGCCCGAGCCCGAGGCGCAGGTCGATCCGCATGCGAAGCGCGAAATGGAATGGCTGATCGATTTAGTGAGCGAGGTCCGCTCGGCCCGCACTGAATTGAACGTTCCGCCGTCGGCGAAGCCAATGATGGAAGTCTATTTTCAGTCAAAGGCAGTCGAAGGTTACCTTCTTCGGAATGAAAAAGCGGTCGGTCGCTTGGCGCGAGTTGGCCTGCTGTATCCAGAAGTCGGACGAGCCGACCCAACCTGGGATCGTGTGCAAACGAAACGTGCAAAGTCTGGTGCGATACTGATGGAGCTTGAGGGCTTCGGCGCGAACGTTTCGCTTGAGGGACTCATCGATATCGAAGCTGAGAAGTCACGTCTGGATAAGGCGGCCGCCGCCGCCGAAAAGGAACGCGACAGCCTCGCCCAGAGGCTCGCCAACCCGAACTTCACCGAGCGCGCCAAGCCCGAGGCGGTGGAGAAGGCGCGGTCGGACCATGAGGCGAAGGCCGCCGAAGCCGAGCGCCTGCGTGCTGCGTTGGGGCGGCTGGGTTAGCAGTTCCCCGGCGGAAACCGGGGTCCAGGGCAGCGGGAACCGCTGCTTTGCAGCGGCCTGGACCCCGGCCTTCGCCGGGGAACAGTGAGGAGAGCGCATGGCCGACGCAGCACAACGCAAGTCCGCACGCGGCGACCTCACTCAGGGTAGCATCGGGCCGACGCTGCTCAAGTTCGCGCTGCCGACGCTAGCCTCCTCAATCGTCCAGTCGCTGAACGGCACGGTCAACGCCATCTGGGTCGGCCGCTTCCTCGGCGAGAATGCGCTCGCCGCGACGTCGAACGCGAACATGGTCATGTTCCTGCTGATTTCGTTCGTCTTCGGCTTCGGCATGGCGGCGACCATCCTCGTCGGCCAGGCATTCGGGCGGAAGGACGTCGATCAGGCGCGGCGGGTGGTCGGCACGACGGCCGGCGCCTTCCTGCTGATCACCATCGTCGTCGCTATCGTGGGCTATTGGCTCGCGCCCGCGATCCTGCGGCTGCTCGGCACGCCCGCGCCCGCCACGCCGCTGGCTCTCGCCTATCTCCGCGTGATCTTCCTCGCCATGCCGGCGCTGCTGCTCCTGACCATGCTGATGATGACCCTGCGCGGCGCGGGCGACAGCCTGACTCCGCTGTGGTTCATGCTGGTGGCCGTCGTGCTCGACAGCGGCTTGAACCCGGTCTTCATCCTTGGGCTCGGTCCGGCGCCGCGGCTCGGGATCGCCGGGTCCGCGACGGCGACGCTCATCGCCAATTATACGGCGCTGATCGCGCTTCTCGCCTTCATCTATCTGCGCGATTTGCCCCTCCGCCTGCGCGGGCGCGAACTGCGCTTCCTGCTTCCCAACGCCGCGATCGTCCGGACGATCGTCGTCAAGGGATTCCCGATGGGGACCCAGATGATCGTCATTTCCTTGTCGGCGCTGGCGTTGATCGGTCTGGTCAATTCGCATGGCGTGGACACCGCCGCCGCCTTTGGCGTGGCGCTGCAACTGTGGACCTATGTGCAGATGCCGGCGATGGCGCTCGGCGCGGCGGTCAGCGCGATGGTCGCGCAGAATATCGGCGCGGGCCTGTGGCACAGGGTTGGCGCGGTCACGCGCTCGGGAATCGTCTATTCGGTGCTGATTACGGCCGCGCTGGTCGTGCTCCTGACGCTAGCCGATAGGCCGGTGATGGCTTTGTTCATGGGCTGGGACAGCCCGGCGCTTCCGATCGCCCGGCACATCCACGTAGTCGCGACCTGGAACTTCATCCTGTTCGGGATCACCATGGTCCTGTTCGCAACCGTTCGCGCGAACGGCGCCGTCTGGGCGCCGCTCATCATCCTCACCATCGGGCTCATCCCCGTGCGGTTCGGCTTCATCTTCGCGACCGACCAGTGGCTCGGCGCCGACGCGATCTGGTGGAGCTTCCCGGTCAGCTCCTTCGCCAACGTCGCTTTGTCGATCTTTTATTACGCGCAGGGGAGCTGGAAGAAGGCGCGAATGGCGGTGGAACAGCCTTGCTCCGAGGTGGAGACTACCGAAGAGGCGCTTGCCACGCGCGAGGCGGGAGGGGCGCTCAAACCCGCAGGTTGACAGCCGCCGCGCCAAACTGCATTTCCGCTTTATCCATCGAGACCGGCTGAGGGACAGGCCCGAAGACGCCGGGGCAACCGGGAGCAGAGCGAAAGCGGCTCCAAAGGTGCCAAGTCCTGCGGGGACCTGTGGTCCGCCGGCAGATGGTTGAGGCTCACCGCACGTTGAGGTGAGGCCCGATGCCGTCCGTCACCCCGCATGCCTCGCTGGAGGATTTGACGGGGTAGAGGATGGGTTCGACCGGAGATTGCGCGTTTCAGATCGACCTGCCGCTGCGGCACGGCGGCCGAGCCGCATCCGCGCTGCGCTACGAGCTGATTGGGGAGGGCGGGCCGCTTCTCATCGTCGGCGGTGGGATTTCCGCCGGACGGCACGTTGTTGCACATGCCGACAATCCGGAGTCCGGCTGGTGGCAGTCGCAGGCGTCGAGCTTCGATCTGTCTCGCGATCGCTTGCTGGCGATCGACTGGGTCGGCGCGGACGGCACGCTCGATGCGCCGATCGATTCCGCCGACCAGGCCGACGCGATTGCTGCTTTGCTGGATCATCTCGGGATCGCGCGGGCGGACGCCTTCATCGGCGCGTCCTACGGCGGGATGGTCGCGCTCCAGCTTGCGGCGCGGCATCCGGACCGCTGCGGGTCGATCCTCGTCATCAGCGCGTCGGCTTCCGCCCATCCGTTCGCCAGCGCCCTTCGCTCGCTTCAGCGCCGCGCGCTGGACCTTGGCCGGGACGGAGCGGGAGTCGCACTCGCGCGCGCCATGGCGATGCTGACCTATCGCACCCCGGCCGAATTCGAAGAGCGGTTCGCGGAGGCTCCGTGGATTGAAGACGGCCGAGTTCGCGTTTCGGCCGACTCCTATCTCGACCATCACGGCGGCCGCCACGTCGAGCGGATGAGCGCGACCGCCTACCGCCGCCTGTCCGAATCGATCGATCTTCATCGTATCGATCCGGCCGACACTCGGATTCCCGTCACTTTCGCCGCCGTCGACAGCGACGCGCTCGTTCCAGCCGCCGACGTCGAGGTGCTCGCGGCAGCCGTCCCCGGCGCCCGTTTCCGCCTCATCCACTCGAAGTTCGGCCACGACGCTTTCCTCAAGGAGGACGGCCAAATCGCGGCGATCATCACCGAATTCCTCGAGACACTGGAGAGCGACCGATGACCTTCAAGCCAGCGACGCGCACCGTGCGCGCCGGAATCGACAGCGACACTGCAAATGGCGCGGTCATTCCGCCGATCACCTTGTCGGCAACCTATCGATTCGCCGATCTCGATGACCAGCCGCGCTACGATTACACGCGCTGCGGCAATCCGACGCGCGATGCGCTCGCGAACGCCTTGGCCGATCTCGAAGGCGGCGCGGGCGCCGTTGTCACCGCCAGCGGCATGGGGGCGATCGCCACCGTCCTCCACGCGTTGCTTGCGCCGGGCGAGCGCCTGCTCGCGCCGCACGATTGCTACGGTGGAAGCTGGCGCCTGTTCACGGCTCTGGCAGCCAGGGGATTGTTCGAGTTCGAGACGTGCGATTTCCACGATCCGGCGCAGCTCGGCGCCGCGCTCGAACGCCGGCCCCAGCTCGTGTGGATCGAGACTCCGTCGAACCCGCTGCTCCGGATCACCGATCTCGAAGCTGTCATTGGAGCGGCGCGCGCCGTGGGTGCGCTGACGGTTGCCGACAACACCTTCTTGTCGCCCGCGCTCCAGCGGCCGATCGAGTTCGGCGCGGACGTGGTCGTCCATTCGACGACCAAATATCTGAATGGGCACAGCGACGTCGTCGGCGGGGCGGCAGTGGCCAGGGACCCGGCCGTGCTCGAACAGCTTTTGTGGTGGGCGAACGCGCTCGGAGTCACCGGTGCGCCGTTCGACTCCTATCTGACGCTGCGCGGCCTTCGCACCCTCAACGCACGGATGCGCATTCATCAGGAGAATGCGGCCGCCATCGCCGCGCTCCTGGACGGCCACTCTGCCGTGGCGCGGGTTCATTATCCGGGCCTCGCGGCCCATCCCGGCCACGCCATTGCCGCGCGCCAACAGGATGGGTTCGGCGCGATGCTCTCGTTCGAGCTTGCGGGTGGGGAGGCGGCCGTGCGCGCGTTCGTCGACGGCCTCGCCTGCTTCACGCTCGCGGAGTCGCTCGGCGGCGTCGAAAGCCTCGTCGCTTATCCGCTGACCATGAGCAACGCGGCCATGAGCGAAGAGGCGCGGGAGCGAGCCGGGATCGGCCTCGGCCTGCTGCGCCTGTCGATCGGGATCGAGCATATGGACGACCTCGCCGCCGATCTTGCCGCCGCCCTCGACCGCGCCCTCGCGGCCACCAGTGAAGCCGTCCGATGTTGAGCGGCTCGACCTTCACGACGGCGCACAAGCTCGCGCCGGCCGCACCCGGGGAGGGCGGGATTGCACGCCTCGCCCTCCTCGGCAGCGGCACCGTCGGACAGGCGGTGCTCGACCGTCTGCACCAATGGCGAGCAACCGATCGCGGGCGGGGGCTTCGGCTGGTTTATGCCGCCAATACGCGCCTTGCCGTGCAGGATTCCGGCGGCCTGTGTCCGGCGTTCGCAAGCAGGCGCCTGGCCGATGCACCACGCGGCGCTAGCGGCTGCGAGTCGGGCGCGGCCCTGAAGGCGCTCGGAAGCCGCGGCGTTCGAATCCTGATCGACGCCACGGCGGATGCGGGAGTCGCGCGGCGGCATCCCAAGCTGCTGCGCGCCGGGGTGCATGTGGCCACGGCCTGCAAGCTCGCGACCGGCACCTCGCTCCAGCTCTGGGAGCAAATCAGCGCCGCAAGCCGCAACCATCGGGCGGGATTCGGTGATCGCGCGACGGTCGGGGCCGGCCTGCCGCTCCTGCGCTCGATCCGCGAGCTGCGCGCCGGCGGCGACCGGATACACGCCATCGCCGGGATCATGTCGGGTTCGCTCGCCTGGCTGTTCGATCGCTTCGACGGCTCAAGGCCTTTCTCGGCGCTGGTGCGCGAAGCGCGTGAGTCCGGGTTCACCGAGCCCGATCCGCGCGAGGACCTTTCGGGCGAGGACGTCCGCCGCAAGATCCTCATCCTCGCCCGCGCCGCGGGATTCGGAATCGACAGCGACGAGGTCGAAGTGCGCTCGCTGGTCCCGAAGGAACTTCAGTCGCTTCCGCTCGCCAAACTCGAAGATTCGCTGACGATGCTCGACGAACAGCTAAACGCCCTGCTTCGGAACGCGCGCAAGCAGGACAGGTCCCTCCGCTTCGTTGCGCGATTCGAGCATGGCCGGGCGCGCGTGGGAGTCGAAGCGATCGGCCCGGCGGACCCGCTTGCCGGCGGCACGGGCACCGACAATCGCGTGGCGATCTGGTCGGACCGCTATGCGACTCAGCCGCTCGTCATACAGGGGCCGGGCGCCGGCCCGGAGGTCACCGCCGCGGCGCTTCTCGATGATGTGCTGGACTTGAGGGCGGTGGCCTTGGCGCGGAGTGGCTTGCGGCGCTAGAGGCGCTGCCATGTCCGCTTCTTTCCCAGCCCTGCGCATGCGCCGCGGCCGTTCGAGCGCGTGGATGCGCGCGATGCTTGCCGAGAATCGGCTTCACCCGTCCGACTTCATCTGGCCTTTGTTCATCTGCGACGGCCGCGACCGCGAGGAGCCGATTGGCGCGCTTCCCGGCGTCAGCCGCTGGAGCGTGGATCGCCTCGGCGAGCGGGCGCGCGAGGCGGCCGGGCTTGGCATTCCCTGCGTCGCGCTCTTTCCCAACACGCCAGATCAGCTGCGCACCGAGGACGCGCGCGAGGCGCTGAACCCGGACAATCTCATCTGCCGCGCGATCAAGGCGATCAAGGACGCGGTGCCCGATATCGGCGTGCTGACCGACGTCGCGCTCGATCCCTACACCGCGCACGGGCACGACGGGCTGGTCGACGAGGCGGGCAATGTCATCAACGACGACACGGTGACGGTGCTGGTCGATCAGGCGCTCGTCCAGGCCGAGGCTGGCGCGGACATCGTCGCGCCGTCCGACATGATGGACGGCCGGGTCGGCGCGATCCGCGAGGCGCTCGAGAGTGCCGGGCACCAGAATGTGGTGATCATGGCCTATGCTGCCAAATACGCATCCGCTTTCTACGGGCCATTCCGCGAGGCGGTCGGATCGCTGGGGCGCCTCAAGGGCGACAAGCGCGGATATCAGATGGATCCGGCGAACGTCGAAGAGGCGCTTCGCGAGGTGGAGCTCGACCTCGCCGAGGGCGCGGATTTCGTGATGGTGAAGCCGGGCCTGCCTTATCTCGACGTGGTCGCTCGGGTGAAGGACACCTTCGGCGTGCCGACCTTCGTCTATCAGGTGAGCGGCGAATATGCGATGATCGAAGCTGCCGTCGCGGCGGGCGCGGGCGACCGCGAAGCGCTGATCCTCGAGACGCTGCTGGCGTTCAAGAGGGCAGGGGCGTCGGGCGTGCTGACCTATCACGCCGTGGATGCCGCCCGCCTGATCGCCCGCTAAAGACCCAGCCGCCGCTGCATCGCGCTGATGCGGTCGGCCTGCCGTTGATCGAGCGCTCCGACCTCCGCCGCCGCTTGCTGGATCGCCGCGAGATCGTTGGGCGCGATGCCGCTTTGGGTCTGGAGCGCCGTCGCGCCGACCGCATCGATGTCGCCAACCGCGGTCGCGGTGGGCCGGCGCGCGGCGATGGCCGCCGACAGCGCCTGCTCGGCCGCGACCCAGCTGTCGCTGAGCGGCGCACCGGCGGCGCTCGTCAGCCGCTCAGCCTCTGACGCGACCGGATCGAACGCCGCATCGCCGGAACGCGCTTCATTCACCAGTTCCGCGAGCCGCGCGGCGATGGCGGGCGTCACCGGCCGGTCGTTCATCGGCCGCTCGATGGGTACGCGCGGATCGATCGCCTCCGCCGCGCGCGGCTGAAGGGAAGGGTAGGGCCCGCCAGGCGAAGAGCAGGCGGCGAGCGCCAGCAGGATACCAATCGGCAAGGCGTTGCGCATCGGTCAAAGCTCTACGGGCGGGGCTTTGAACGTGCAATCGACGCGCATTGCGGCCGTTCGTCGAAAAACCTCCATTGAGCGTCGAAGTCTACCTGAAGGCGGCTCGCGCATATGTTGCGAAGCCGCCCTGATCGGGTTTGGACGCCGCCCACGCCGCGCGCCAACTCGGGCCGCCTCAACAGGGCGACCACATCTGGAGGGGAATCTCATGAACCGATCGACTTTGGCGCTTGCGTTGCTGGCGGTGGTCTCTTCGGCACCTCTCTCCGCGGCAAATACGAAGCCTGACGTGATGCATAAGGTCTCGCTCGGCGGAATTATCAATCCGGACACAGACGACACCCTGGCTTTCACGCCCGACGGTCAGACCGTCTTCTTTGATCGCAGTGAGGGGCCGCATAAGACGATCATGGTCTCGCACCGCGTGGCGGGACATTGGTCGCCGCCTAAAGTAGCCAGCTTTTCGGGCCGCTGGTTCGACCAGGACCCCGTGATCTCCCCGGATGGCCGTTACATGCTGTTCAACTCGGATCGCCCGACGCGACCGGGTGGCAAACCGCTGACGCAAACCTACTTCCAAAATGGAGGCCCCGGAGCCAATATCTGGCGGGTGGACCGCAAAGGCGATGCCTGGGGCAAGCCCGTATGGCTTGGGCCGCGTATCAACAACGACGTCTTCGTCGACTTCGCCAGCATCGCCGGCGATGGCACTCTCTATTTTATGCGCTGGGATGCGCCGAACCGGAATATGCAGCTTTGGCGCGCGGGATATCATGACGGTTACGATGCGCCCGAGCGCGTGATTCTCGGCGATCCCACGGTTTCGATCCACGATCCGGCGGTGGCGCGCGACCAGTCGTTCATTGTGTTCGACTACGGCAAGGTGAAAGGCGGGCTTGGCCGGCTCTCCATTGCTTTTCGGCAGGGGACAGGGTGGAGCCGGCCTATCGACATGGGCGACGCGGTCAATGCCGACATTCCATGGGGATCTCATCTCTCGCTGGACGGCCGGTCGGTTTACGTCACCGGCAATTCCGGCATCTGGCAATTGTCTCTCGATCCATGGCTGGGGCGCGCTCATCCGGCGGCGGGGTCACGCTGACCCTCCGACAAGGTATTCATATAGGCCGGAGACGTCTCGGGTAGCTCTGTGGCCGTTCAACCAGGAAAAACGGGGAAAATGGCGCGCCCGGAAGGATTCGAACCTCCGGCCCCCAGATTCGTAGTCTGGTGCTCTATCCAGCTGAGCTACGGGCGCGCAGTCCGGCGCCCTGACGGCGCCGCGAAGGGCCGCGACATAAGGGCGTCCGGAGCGTCGTGCAAGGTGGAAGAAGCCTTGCCGATCATCCCGGCCGGCGGTCGGGCGCGGCCTCGGCCGGAATTAGCTATTGATGGCGGCGACGGCGGAGAAGGGCGCGTAGGTCGTGCCCGCGCGTTGGGCAAAATCCTCGGCCAGCTTCGCATGCCACGCGCGGGCGGTCTCCGTCACTGCGCGCTGGGCGGCCATGCGTTCCTCAACCGCGCGGCGCCGATAGTAAAGCTCGTTCGATTCCACCTGCCCCTCTCCGCTCCACGAACAAGCGACCATCATGCATGATTAGCTAATAGTTGGTTAATATCCACAACCCGGCCCACAATGGTGGCAAACGCGAGCTCCCGCTCGGCCCTTGTCCCGCGCTGGAACATCCAATCCAGCGGAAGTGACAGGTTGCGGAACATCACGGATCATCCTTGAAACCTAACGACTCGCCGCTCGTTGAGCGATTTGAATGGTTTCGAAGGAAGGCACCATGCTGAGTTCGATTGAATCCCACCGCACCACGTTCAATCCGAGCGCGCGCGGCTACCACGCGGTCTATCATGACGGCGAGACCAACCACTGCCCCGGCTGCGGCCGCACGCATTGGCTGATCGGCCGGATGTCTGCCGAGTGCGCGTTCTGCTCGACCGCGCTTCCGCTGAAGGAAGCGGCCAACCACGGCCACGCGACTCCGGTGTTCTGGAGCGGGACCCGCCCGACCTACGCCGAGCTCAACGCCGCCTGAGCGGGATTTTTACTTAAGCGACTCGCGCGCGATCGTTATGGTTGCGCGCATGAGGAAGCTTATCATCATTGCGCTGCTGCTGGGCGGTGCGTCGCCGGCGCTCGCGGGCGCGGACAATTTCACGCTGGTGAATGCCACGGGCGCGGCCCTAGCCGACCTGTCGATCCGGCGATCGGAAACGAAGGAATGGAAGGCGCTCGGGCCTGCTCCGGCGCCAGGCGGCCGCGCGCCCGTGAAGTTCAAGGATCCCGATTGCGCGTTCGACATCCGTGCCAGGCTCGCGGGCACGGGCGAGGTCACCTGGACCCGGGTCAATCTGTGCGACGTGAAATCCGTTGTCCTGAAGCACGACCGTGGGGCAGGCGCGTGGGTCGATTACGACCAATGAGCGACCGCCGAGCGGCCGGGGCGCGGTAAGGCCCGGACGCGAGCGCCGGTTCAGCTGGCCGCACCGAATCCAGCAGCTTGCCGCCGGCGACGAACACGACGCCGGTGCAGGCGAGGGCTAGCAACCAGCCGCCCCAGCCAGGATAGGTTTCGAGATAGATCCGCCCGCGATCGATGGCCCCCACGGCGATCGCATAGATCACCAGCCACGCCTCCCAGCGCGTCTTGATGATGAACAGCCGGCCGATCTTCTTCAGCATCGCCAATCGTTAACGTTTGAAACGGTCGACGGCTGTTTTGCGCGATTTCATTCCTAATGAACAGGGTTAAAGTCGCGTCAACGCTTGAAAAAAATGCGTCCCAACGCGGGACTCAGATCAGCTCGGACAGACCGAGCGTATCGAGGAGCGCGGCGCGGGCGCGCTCGACATCGGCTATTAGTGCCGGCTGCTGTAACGCGTCATGACGGATCTGTTCCGGCCAGTGGCGGCGGATGACATCGGCAATGACGTCGAGCCTGGCATCGTCGACCATGAACCGCAGGTCGACATTTGCCGGATCGGCGACGACGCGCAGGCGCAGGCAGGCGGGGCCGCCGCCATTGGCCATCGACTGGCGGACGTCGACCAGTTCGACGCGCCGGATCGGGCCGTTTCCAGCGAGGTGTTGCTCGATCCACCGCCACACGGATTCGGTTTCGCGGCAGTCGGTCGGCGCGACCAGGGTCGTGGGCCCGCCTGGCGGCGTCACCAGTTGGGCGTTGAACAGATAGGACCGGATCGCATCGGCGAGCGGTACCTCGGCCGCCGGGACCTCGACATATTCGAAGCCGGGCACCAGCCGCGCGCACGTGTCTATCAGCGACTGCCGGTCGGCGAACGCCTGCTCGTGGGCGAACAGCACGCGCTCGTTCGCCACGGCGACGACGTCGTTGTGGAACGCGCCGGCGGCGATCGACTCTTCGGATTGCTGCACGAAAATCGTCCGCTCGGGGTCGAGGCCGTGAAGCCGCGCGATCGCCTTCGATGCTTCGACATGTTGTCGCGCCGGAAATGCGCCGCCGGAGACGCCGTAAACGAATATCTCGACGCTCGGTTCGCCATGCGCTGGGGCAAGCCGCATGTGGTTCGCCGCGCCTTCGTCGCCGAATGCCGGCGGGATGGGCTCGTGGACCGCGAACGCCCCGTCCGCGAACGCGAGCTTCAGCTGCGCCAGTGTCGCCGGCCATTCGTGGCTTCGATGCGGCATGGTTTTCAAATTCGCGACGGTAAGGTGGCACTTGCCGTCACTCGTGTCGGGCGCGGGCGAGACGGTGGCCGCGTTCGCCGCCCACATCGCCGAGGCGGACATGGCGTTCGCGGCGAGGGCGTGGTCCGCGTCCTCGATCGTGGTCCCGAGCTCGGCGAGCCACACCCGGTCGGGCCGCGGATGCGGCAGGAAGATGCCCTGCGACAGGCCGAGGGCGAGGTTCGCCCGCATCTTGTCCAGGCCCTGAAGCGCGGCCGCGCGCGGTTCGGATATTTGGCCGCCATGTTTCATCGAGGCGACATTGCCGAGGCTGAGCCCGGCATAATTGTGGCTCGGCCCGACGATCCCGTCGAAGTTGATCTCGCGAAGCATCAGCGCGCGACCGCCAGCACTTCGTTGCCCGGCTCTACGCCCAGCAACTCGCGCGATGCGGAATCGATCGCGGCGGAGCTGCCGTCGCTCTCGACCATCGCATAGCAGGCGACGAAGTTCTGCAACCGTCCGTGGCTGACCAGCATCGGCGTACCCTGGACCGGCTCGACGTCGAGCACGCGAAGGCTCGCCGCCTCGCGGATCGTGCGGACGTCGTCGGTGCGTGCCGTCACTGTGGGGCCGCCGTCGAAAATGTCGACGTAGGAGTCCCACACGAAACCTTCCTTCTCGAGCATCTTGAGCGCCGCGCGGCCGGCCGGGTGCGGTTGCCCGATCACGGCACGCGCGCTTTCCGGAAGCATCGACACATAGATCGGGCTCGTGGGAAACAGGTCGGCGATGAATTGCGTGCCGTGGATCGCATTGAACTCGTCCGCTTCGGGGAAGGTCATGCCGAAGAAGCGCCCGCCGATCGCGTCCCAGAAGGGCGAATGGCCGCCCTCATCCATGACCCCGCGAAGCTCGGCCAGCATCGTGTCGCCGAACCGCGCGCGGTGCCCCTTGATGAACAGATAGCGCGAGCGCGCGAGCAACAGCCCGAGGCCGCCGGCACGCTCGTGCGGGTGGAGGAACAGCCCGCCGACTTCGCTGGAGCCCTCGAGGTCGGTCGTGAGATTGAGTGTTTGGTTGCGGAAGGTTTTGCCCAGCTCTTCGCTTTTCTGCGACAAGGTGGAGATCAGATAGCTGTAGAACGGCCGCTCATTACCGACCGCGCCGAATACCTGGCAGGTCCCGCGAATCTGCTTCGTCGCGCAATCTTCGAGCACGAAGACGTAAAGGTCGTCGCCCGGTGTGTCGCCCTCGCGCGCAAAGCCGGCCGCGCTTCGCTCGAGCTTGGCCTCGAGCGTCGCTTTCTCCGCTGGCAGGTTGGTGAAGCCGCCGCCGGTCAGCTTGGCAAGATTGTAGAAGGCGCGAAGGTCGCTTGTGCTGGCGGCGCGGATTCTAAAGCTCATGCCGCCCCCGAGGCGAGCCGAAGGACGGTTAGCGCGGACAGAGCGGCACGCTCGCCGAGGCTTTCGGCGATCAGAAATTCCTCCACGCTGTGGATCTTGCCGCCGCGCACCCCCATCGTGTCGACAACCGGCACGCCGCAGGCGGCAATGTTGTTGCCGTCGCACACGCCGCCCGAAGGTTGCCAAGCGATAGCCTGGCCGAGGTCCGCGCCAGCTTGTTTGACCAGGCCGAACAAGGCTTCGGCTTCGGGCGTGAGCGGCTTGGGCGGTCGTCCGAACCCACCGCTCAGTCGAATTTCCACGTCGCGCTCGGCGGTCACCGCGGCCACCGCTTCTTCGATCTCCCGCTTCGCCGACGCCTCGATCTCGGGCGTACGGGGCCGCATGTTGACTCGCAGGATGGCGAGGTCCGGCACGACGTTGCTGGGGCTGCCGCCCTCGATCCGCGACGGGTTCACCGTCAGTCCGTCACGCTTCAAACGGTCGAGTCGGAGCGCGAGGTCGGCAGCAGCGAGCAGCGCGTTGCGGCCATCTTCCGGATTGCGGCCGGCGTGGGCCGATCGGCCGCGCACGACGATCGCGAAATTGCCGCTTCCGGGTCGCGCGCCCGCCAGCGTTCCGTCGGGAAGCGCCGCAGGCTCGTACGTCAGGGCCGCCCGCTTGCCGCGTGCCGCCTGCGCAAGCAGCGCCGCGGAGGCGAGCGAGCCTACCTCTTCGTCGCTATTGATCACCGCTTCGTAGCCGATGCGGTCCGCGCCGCGGCTGCGCTCGACGGCCTTCAGCGCGGCGAGCATGACCGCGATCCCGCCTTTCATGTCGGCGACGCCCGGCCCGTTGAGCACGCCGTCCTCGAGCCAGCGCGTTTCCTGGAACGGATGATCGGTGGCGAACACGGTGTCCATGTGCCCGGTGAAGAGCAGTTGCACCGGCGCGGTCGGCCGCACCGTCAAATGAAGGTGGCGGCCATGCTTGACCTGCACGGTTCGCCCCGCTGAATCCACGGCCTCGACCGGGGCCGGATTTTCGAGCCGGAGCACGCCGGGGAGCGCCGCGAACGCATCGACGAGCAGGTCCGCCATGCGTTCCAGCCCGCCAAGGTTGCGCGAACCGCTGTTGACCGCGGCCCAGGCGAGCACCTGGTCGAGCATTGGCTCGGCCGCCGCGCGCTCGACCGTCTCTTGTTCGATGGACGACAATTGACCCATGCCACGGCTCCTAGCCAAGGGCCTCCGCGAAGGCCACACCGGCTCTGGTCGCGCGTCAGCGAATGTTGATCAGCCGCCCGCCTGCCGCAGGAATTCCGCGCGTTCGTTCTGATTGGTGATCATCGCCGCGAGATTGTCCCGGAGATGATCGAGCGAGACTGCGGCGCGGCCCTCGCGCTTGACCACAAGCGGCGCGATGGGGCCGATATACCTGACCATCAGTTTCGACATGGAATCCAGCTCTCCGGCCGAAATCTGCGCCCGGCAACCTTCCGGTGCGGGAGGTGGCGCTTTTGAAAGGACCGGCTCCGCTCCGCCCAGGCCCAGAAACTGCTCGCGTTCCGGCTCGCTCTCGATGCGAAGCGACAGAATTCGGTAGAGCTCCTCGATCGAGCCTGCCTGCCGCGCGGCCTTTTCGACCAGCCGGCCGGCAATTGGACCCAGAATCGGCGCGAGCCGCTCTCGGGCGAGGGAGACGCCCGACGGATCGAGCGGCTCGTGGGCCGGCATCGCGGGCGTCGATTGAGACGCATCGCTATCGCGCTGCCTCAGCTCGTCGGCGCATAGCTGAAGCGCGCGCTCATACTTGCCGGTCGCGTCGATCACCTGCATTCGGGTGAGGCGCAGCGGCAACGCACATCGTTCGATCAGAACCGGAAGCACGCTCTTCCCGCTGTCGATGGCGAAGCTGATCTCGTCCGCGACATTGTTGGACTCGACCGATCGCGGAGAGACAATGACGACGATTCCGCGACAATTGCGTACCGCCCGTTCGATCGCCCGGTCCCAATGCTCGCTCGGCCGGATATCGAACTGGTCCACCCACATGGCGACACCGCGCGCTCGAAGATCTTTCGCCAGCCGAAGTGCAAACTCTTCGTCGCTCCGCGAATAGCTGAGGAAATAATTGCCCTCGGGCGTGGGGGCGTTCACGGCTCAGTCCTCGCCAAGCATTCGGAACGCTTCCGTCAGGCTTCGATGCATCCTGTTGAAGGAGGCGGACAGCCGGCCGATCTGGTCCCGCTTGCCGTAGCGATATTCGGGTGTGTTCATCTCCCCCAGGCTGATTGCCTCCGCGGTCTTGGCAATCCGTTCGATCGGCCGGACGACGACGAAGTTCAGCAGGACGTTCACGGAGACGAACAGCAGCGCCAGGAAGGCGAGGAAGGGAATCACGAACAAGTCGCGAATGTGATCTGCGCGAAGCGCGGAAGCGGACATCGGCACCGACACGATCTGGGCTCCGATGATCTCGCCCGGCTTCCAGCCGAAGCCGCTCTCATTCCCGTAGAGCGCGATCATCGACGCCGGCGCGGTGGCCGCAGTGCTGTGACATTCCATGCACGCCGGCTTGTTGACCAACGGACGGGCGAGCTCGAGCGTCGGCCCGGTCGGAGTTGCCCGGACCAGCGAGACTTCTTCCTTCCCCGGGTGCGCCCGAAAATCGTTGATGATGTCCGCTTCCCAATCCACGGCGCGGTCCTGCGGATTGGTCGGATTGAGCGCCGCCTCCCGGTAGCTGAAGTCGGGGAATTTGGCGTGAATCACGTCCAGGTTTCGCTTGGCCGCATAGGCCGAGACGGACTGCGGATAGAATTGACGCCCGATCGCGGGCTTCAGGATGGGCGCGATCTGCTCCGACGTATATTTGCGCGCTCCGGCCGCGCTCTCCATCATGATGCGCGAGCTTTGGAGAACCTCTTCGCGCGCGACCGAGTCGACCAGCGGCTTCGCGGCCAGTGCAAACAGGCCGGCGCCGATCAACGCGACGCCAAGCAGCAGCAGATTGAACTTGGTTCTCAGTCCCACCGGCGCCCCTCCGGATCAGAATGCCGACGATGTTCTGACCAATAGACGCGGCGCAGGCAAATGAATGTTCGGCGGGGCGACAATACCGGTTGAACTCCGTAGTGTGTTAGCTATATAATACACAAACGAAGGAGTGACGCGATGTTCGAGAATCCGTTGGCGAAGCGAACGGCGATCGCCGCAGCGATCGGCGCGGTGGTGGCCATACCTCTTCCCTTCATCGGCCCGATCCTCGGCGCCATCGTCGGCGGCGGGATCGGCTATTTCACCGGAGACCGGAGGAATTGATTGGAGGCTGAAGGCCGAAGCCGCTCAGCGACGAGCCCGCAGCAAAGAAATCGTTGATCTCAAGTTCCGGCGACTGTTTCGGTCATTCCCAGGCGCTGCTTCGCCGCGGATAGCATCTTCGTGAAACGCGGCTCGCCGCGGATCGGGTCGAGGTCGGGATCGGCCTCAGCGTGCCGGATTCGCGTCGCGCTGGTTACCTTGGCGAGGTAAGGTGCCAGCGTCTCAAGCGCCCCGTCGACATCCCGCAGTTTTAGAGCGAGCGTGCAAGCAACGTTGTAGCGCATGCTGAGGTTATCGGGATCGAGGAGCAGCGAGCGGCGGATCCAGTCTCGGGCCCTGTCCTCATCGCCCGACGCCGCCAGGCAATATGCGCCCCCTCCCAATGCCGTGCCGTTCGTCGGATCCTGGGCGATCGCGCGCTCGGCTCTTTCAACCGCGGATCGCGCGGATTCACGAACCTTCGCCGTGTCCCCGGCAGCAGAATAGCAGGTGACCAGCATCATGGGACTATTCCAGTCAGTCTTCATCAGCGATGAAGTCTTTTCGAAATAGGGAATCGCGTCGCGAATGTGGCCGTGCCGGAACAGCATCCTCGCCGCTTCGCGGTTCACTTCCCATGATTCGGGATCCAGTTTGAGCGCCGTACGGACTTGCTGTTCGGCCTCTCCGGCGCGGCCCTCATCCTCCAGGTATCGGGCCTTGACGCATTGCGCTTCCGCAAGTGCAGGATTGATTTCCAGCGCCCGCGCGGCGGCGGGAACGGCGTCCTCGTCGCGTCCGTGCCAGAACCGCAGCTCAAGTTGGGCGAGCGCCATTAGCGCCCAGGCTTGCGCATAGTCGGCGTCCAGCTGCGTCGCCTGCTGGCATAGCCGCACGATGGCTTCCTCGCGAGCTGGTTTTCCTTGCGCGCCGCCGACCCACTGCTGCCGCGCCATCAGATAGAGATTGTACGCTTCCACATTCGACGTGCCGCGATTCTCGATGGCCTTCTTCTCCGCGGGCAGCAGCTTCACCTTAAGCGCCTCGACGATCGCCTTCGAGATTTCGTCCTGAATCTCGAAAATGTCGGTAAGGTCGCGGTCAAAGCGGTCGGCCCATAAATGCTTGCCCGTCGAGCCGTCGATCAGCTGCGCGTTGATCCGCACCCGGCTCCCGGCCTTGCGCACGCTTCCTTCCAGCACATGGCTGACGCTGAGCTGCTTCGCGACTTCCTCGACGTTCGGGTTCTGGCCCTTGAAGCTGAAGGCGGTGTTGCGCGCGACGACTTCCAGCGCCGAAACCTTTGAAAGGTCGGTCGTGATGTCCTCGCTAATTCCGTCGCTGAAATATTCCTGCTCCGGCTCGCCACTCATGTTGACGAATGGGAGGACGCAGATGGACGCGCGCACCGTCTGTACGCGCGGAACCGCCGATGCCGCGGTTTCGGTCTCCTCGCCCGCTCCTCCGACCAGGGCGGCAACGCTTCCTTCGAGCTTCCGCCATCCTGGCGAGCTCTTGTCGCCGTTCCAGCCGTTCAGGTCAGCGCATTGAATCTGGTTGAACGGCATGGGGGGAAGCGCGCTGTCGAGCGTCGCCTGGACCAGCGTTCCGGCCTCGCGCGCGCTGTCCGCCTCCGCCCGCACCCAATGCGATTTTCCCGATTCCGCCGACCACAGGACGACCACGGCCTTGGCGGATTTCAGCCGCTCCTCGATGACATCCGAATAAGCGCGATGCGCCGGAAGCTCATCGTCGCGCCAGACGCTGAATCCCGCTTCGCGCAGCGACTCCGCGATCCGGTGCGCCTCTTCCTCGCTCGGCCGAGCGTAGGAAATGAACACGTCGCGCGAGTCAGGCATCGCTCACCGCGGCGGGCATGCCGAGGCGTTGCTTGGCGGCATCGAGCATCTCCTTGAAACGTGCGTCCTCCCTCAGTCGATTGAGGTCCGGATCAGCTTCAAGGTGGCGGATGTTCTGCGCCGTCTTCACGCCGTCGAGGAACGGCTGCAGCGTATCGACCGCATCCTCGATCGCGCCGCCGCTCTGGGCGATGGCGCACGCCAGATTATAGCACATGATCAAATTGTCGGGATCGAGGAGGCGGGCACGGCGGCTCCAGTCGATCCCGCGCTCATTGTCGCCAAGGATCATGAGGGCATTGGCGCCGGCGGCGAGCGCCTGACCGTTGGTCGCCTCCTTGGCGACCGCCCGCTCGGCCCGTTCGAGGACCATCTTCGCGGCCTTGCGCAATTCAGCCTTGTCGCCGGTCAGGCCGTGGCAGGTCGTCAGCATCAGCGGATTGTGCCAATCGCTCTCCATCAGGGATGCAGCCTTGCTGAAGAACGGAATCGCTTCCCGGGCGTGGCCGCGCCGGAACAGCATGCGCGCGGCTTCGCGGTTGACCTCCCATGAATCATGGTCGAGCTTGAGCGCCGTCCGGAGCTGCTGCTCGGCTTCGTCGCCCTTGCCCTCTTCTTCAAGATAGCGCGCCTTGATGCAATGCGCCTCTGGAAGCGCGGCGTTCAGCTCCAACGCGCGGTCGGCGGCGGGCAGCGCATTCTCGTCCTTGCCATGCACGAAGCGCAGTTCCGCCTGTGCCAAGGCCATGAGCGCCCAAGCCTGCGCATAATCAGGGTCGAGGCGTGTCGCCTGCTTGCACACGCGGACGATCGCCTCGTCGCGCCGGGGGTCGCCGAAATTCCCGCTGACCCATTGCTGCCGGGCCATCAGGTACAAGTTGTAAGCCTCAACATTGTTCGTCCCCCGTTTCTCGATAGCCTTCTTCTCCGCGGGTAGCAGCTTCACCTTAAGTGCATCCACGATTGCCTTCGAAATCTCGTCCTGAATTTCGAAAATATCCGTGAGGTCCCGGTCGAAGCGTGCCGCCCAGACATGATCGCCTTTGGCGCCGTCGATGAGCTGCGCGGTGATACGCACGCGGTTTCCGGCCTTACGGACGCTTCCTTCGAGGACATGGGTTACGCCAAGCTTTTGAGCGATTTCCTTTACGTCGATAGGCTCGCCTTTGAACGTGAATGAGGTGTTCCGCGCGACGACGGAGAGCGCGGACACGTTCGACAAATCGGTGATGATGTCCTCACTGATCCCGTCGCTGAAATATTCCTGCTCCGCCTCGCCGCTCATGTTCACGAACGGAAGGACGCAGATCGACAACTGGTCCGTCTGAGCTGACGAAGCGGCGGAAGCGGCGGCCTCCGCTTCATCGTCCGGCTTCCTGATCAGTGCGGCAACGCTGCCTTGCAGCTTCTGCCATCCCGATGCCCCCGTATCTCCGTTCCAGCCCTTGAGGTCGGCGCACTGGATTTGATTGAATGGCATCGGGGGGAAAGTTCCGTCGAGCATCGCCTGGACGAGCGTGCCGCCTTCCAGCGCGGTGTTGGCTTCGGCCCGTACCCAATGCGATTTCGCGGATTCGGCGCTCCACAGTACCACGACCGCCCTGGCCGACTTGAGCCGCTCCTCGATCACGTCGGAATAGGAGCGATGCGCCGGCAGCTCGTCGTCGCGCCAGACGCTGAATCCTTCCTGCCGTAGGGACTGCGCGATCCGGTGCGCGTCCTCCTCGCTCGAGCGTGCGTAGGAGATGAAGACGTCGCGAGTGTCAGGCATTGGTCGCCGTTTCGGTCATGCCCAGGCGCTTTTTTGCACCGGCGAGCATCTCCTTGAAGCGCGGACGGTCCCGGAGTTCCCCGAGATCTGGATCCGCTTCGGCATGCCAGATCCAGGTTGTGCTCGTTACCTTGTCGAAGAAAGGTTCGAGTGTCTTCACCGCCTCATCGGCATCGCCGAGCTGGCCCAGCAGCGTGCACGCCGCATTGTACCGCATTACCAGGTTTTCCGGGTCGAGCAGCAGCGCACGCCTCATCCACTCCCTCGATCGATCCCGTTCGCCGAGCATGGCCAGCGCGTACGCACCGCTAGCGAGGGCCGTGCCGTTGGTAGGGTCCATGGTAACCGCGCGCTGCACTCGTTCGCGCACCAGTTGTGCCGCCCTCAGCACGTTCGGCTCGTCGCCGGCCCCCTTGTAGCAGGTGATGAGCATGACCGCATTGTGCCAGTCGGTATCGTTGAGCGACGCGGCCTTCTCGAAAAAGGGAATAGCCTGCTCGATGTGGCCGTGGCGAAAGAGCATGCGCGCCGCCTCGCGGTTAACTTCCCACGATTCGGGATCGAGCTTCAGCGCCGTCCGAATCTGTTTTTCCGCTTCTTCCGTATGCCCCTCTTCCTCGAGGTAGCGGGCCTTGATGCAATGACCTTCTGCAAGTCCGGGATTGATCTGCAACGCGTGCTCCGCGGCCGACAGAGCGTCCTCGTCATGGCCATGCACGAATCGAAGCTCGAGCTGCGCCAGGCCCATCAACGCCCAGGCCTGCGCATAGTCCGGATCGAGCAGGGTCGCTTCGCGGCAAAGTCGCGCGATCGACTGCTCGCGGCGAACGGTGCCGAACGTGCCGCTGATCCACTGCTGACGGGCCATCAGGTAAAGGTCGTAGGCTTCGACATTTGACGTGCCACGACTCTCGATTGCTCGTCGTTCCGCCGGGAGCAATTTCACTTTCAAGGCTTCGACGATCGCCTTGGAAATTTCGTCCTGGATTTCAAAAATATCGGTAAGGTCGCGGTCGTAGCGGTCGGCCCAGACATGATCGCCGGCGTCGCCGTCGATGAGCTGCGCGGTGATCCGCACCCGGTTGCCCGCCTTTCGGACGCTGCCTTCGAGGACGTAGGTAACGCCCAGGGTTTTCGCGACTTCCTTTACGTCGACTGTCTGCCCCTTGAACGTGAATGCCGTGTTCCGCGCGACCACGGAGAGTGCGGAAACCTTCGACAGATCGGTGATGATGTCCTCGCTGATGCCGTCGCTGAAATATTCCTGCTCGGGCTCGCCGCTCATATTCAGGAACGGGAGGACGCACACCGAAGGCTTCTTGTGCACCGAGGCGGCCTTGTCGGCTCGATCGGCACCGTGCCGGCGCGGCTCGGCCCCACATGTTCGTCCGATCGCCTCCAGGAGTTCGTCGATTGCGTCGGGACTGCCCGTGCCGTCCCACGATCCTAGCTCGATCGTCTGGAACTGGCGGAACCCGAGCGGCGGTTTCGCGGAGCCGAGAGAAACCGGTACCAGCCGTTGGGAATCGCGACCCTCCGCGGCCTCATCCTGGACCCAGGCGGATTCGATCGAACTGGCCGACCAGAGGACAACCACTGCTTGCGAATCCTTGAGCGCCTTGTCGATCTCGCTCGCAAAGCGCGAACCTCCGTGGAGGTGCCGATCCCACCAGACCTCGTGCCCGGCCTCCGAGATGCACCCGGCAAGCTGCCTTGCGGCACCGACATCGTCCCGCGCATAGCTGAGAAATATGCGAGCCAATCACTCTCCCCCGAAGGCACGGACTATCTGCGCTTAACGGCGTTAACCTGCAAGCGTCCAGGGAGGGGTAACCGTCGGAAATATCGGAACTCCCCGGTCGTGTTCGGCGGCGGAGCGGCGACGCTGATCTAAGCTTGGCCGCGGTCAGCGCGGCTTTTGGAACTTCAGCGCATATTGGTCAGTGTGGCCGCGGATCGACGGATCGAAGATCGGCTTGGTGTGATCGTCGCCCGGGCGGCGGAGGAAGGTCCCTTCGCCGACAAGCTTGAATCCCGCCGATGTCACCTCGCGGACGACCACGTCGCGATTGATCCGGTGCATTTTCGCAATGTCGGTGTCGGTCATGCCCGGCGGGCCCTGGTGGTCGACGATGAAGAAGATGCCGCCGGGCTTCAGCGCGTCATAGACCGCCCGGTCGAACGCGACCGTGTCCACCTTCCCATATTGGTCGATCTTGAGGTCATGGTAGTTCTGCGTGACCCAGGCGATGTCCAGCGGTTTGGCGAATTTGACGGTGCCGAAGGGCTGAACATCGAGCGACACATTCGTCCATTTGCCCTCGACCAGCATCGCCCGATCATCCTTGACCGAATCGTTCCAGCCGGCGTTCTCGATCGCATAGACATGGCCGGACGGTCCGACGACGTCGCTCAGCATGCGCGTGAAATAGCCGCCGGCAGGATAGAATTCGCCGACCGTCATGCCCGGCCGAACGCCGGAGAATGCGAGAGTCTCGGCCGGTTTTCGAAGCGGATCGCCGGTTCGCCAGGCCGCCGAGCGTGCCGGGTCGTTGACCGCATTCTGGATGACATTCGCAGGATTTGGGGGAGCTGCCTTCGAGCAGGCCAGCGTAAGCGTAATCGCCAGGGCCATGCCTATCTGCGCCAGCCGGTTCATGCGGACCTCCATTCTTGCGAGATTCACAGCCCTCGCGGCAATGACCGGGAAGCGAAACCGGCTTTCGACCGGCGGCGCATTTGCGGCTGCGAGGTGCCGAAGATGCTCGCATGAAATCGCCGGTCGGGAAGTCTGTCCTCGGGTGCTCGATCGCCGATGCCCATAAGAATGTGGCGCGAGGGCAATCACCGGCATAAAGAAGGTGCCACCTGAACCTCTTGGCGTTTGTGAAGGACTCGTCCCGTGGCGACAGCCACCCATCTCCTCACTGAAAAGGAAGCCACCGCTCATCCGGCCGCCGAAGCCGTCGTCGTCCGGTTCGCCGGCGACAGCGGCGACGGCATGCAGCTGACCGGGGGCCAGTTCACGCTCTCGACCGCGCTCGCGGGCAACGACCTCGCGACCTTCCCCGATTTCCCGGCGGAAATCCGGGCACCGCAAGGGACGACCTTTGGTGTCAGCGCCTTCCAGATCAACTTCGGTTCGACTGCGATCGATACTGCCGGCGACCAGCCCGACGTGCTGATCGCGATGAACCCGGCGGCGCTCAAAGTGAACGCCACAGCCGTCCGCGACGGTGGGCTGATCATCGCCGACGAGGGTGAGTTCACCGCGCGCAACCTCGCCAAAGCGGGTTACGAGCAGAGCCCGTTGGAGGACGGCAGCCTCGCCAGATGGCAGGTCGTCCACTTCAACATCTCGCAGCTGACTCTCGACGCCGTGAAGCCCTTTGGGCTCGGCAACAAGGAAGCCCTGCGCTGCAAGAACATGTGGACGCTGGGGCTCGTACTCTGGATGTTCGACCGAGATCGCCAGCCGATCGTCGACTGGCTCACCCAGAAATTCGCCAAGGCGCCCGAACTTGCCGAGGCGAACATCGCCGCGCTGAACGCCGGCCATGCTTATGGCGAGACCGCCGAAATGGGCGCCCCGTTCAAGCAGCACCACCTCGCGCCGGCGCCGGCCGAGCCAGGCTTGTATCGCACCGTCACCGGCGCGGAATCGCTGGCGCTCGGCCTCGTCGCGGGTTGCCAGCTCGCGGGCGTCAACATGTTCTTCGGCTCCTATCCGATTACCCCGGCAAGTCCGCTGTTGCATCATCTCGCGCGGCTGAAGGAATTCGGGATCACGACGTTCCAGGCCGAGGACGAGATCGCGGCCGTCGCGGCCGCCATCGGCGCCAGCTACGCCGGGCAGCTCGGAATCACCTCGTCGTCGGGACCGGGCATCGCGCTCAAGATGGAGGCGGTCGGTCTTGCCGTCATGACCGAGCTTCCGCTGGTCGTGGTCAATTCGCAGCGCGGCGGGCCGTCGACCGGCCTTCCAACCAAGACCGAGCAGTCGGACCTCTATCAGGCGGTCTACGGCCGCAACGCGGATTCGCCGGTGCCGGTGATCGCCGCGCGCTCGCCCGCGGACGCGTTCGACTGCGCGATCGAGGTGTGCCGCATCGCAACTCGCTACATGACGCCCGTCATTCTCCTGACGGATGGCTATATCGCCAACGCCGCCGAGCCATGGCGCGTGCCGGACATGAGCAATTACCAGCCGTTTCCAGTGAAATTCTTCGAAACGCCGCCCACGGAAGGCGAGGGCGTCATGCCCTATGCGCGCAACGACGACCTCGCGCGGCCGTGGATCAAGCCAGGCACGCCAGGGCTCGAACATCGCATCGGCGGCATCGAAAAAGCGCCGGGGACCGGCAACATCGATTACCGCCCCGAGATCCACCAGGAGATGACCGACACGCGCGTCGGCAAGGTGCTCGGGATTGCCAACTCAATCCCCGACCAGGACATCTGCCTCGGCCGCGAAGGCGCCGAGCTGGCGGTCGTCGGCTGGGGCTCGACCTTCGGCCCGATTCACCAGGCGGTGCGGCGGGCGATTGCGGCTGGCAAGGATGTTGCCCACGTCCATGTCCGCCACATCTGGCCGATGCCCAAAAATATGTCTGTCCTATTGAAGGGCTTCAAACATATCCTGGTGCCCGAGATGAACATGGGGCAGTTCAAGACCGTGCTTCGGGACCAGTTCCTGGTGGACGCGAAATCGCTGACAAAGGTGAGCGGCCACCCGTTCCGAATTGCCGAAATCGAAGCCGCGATCGACGCCGCGTTGACGGCGGACTCGCGCGCGCACGCATAGGAGTGCTGCGTTTGGAGCGTTTCGAATGAAACCGATCAACGTCTTCCCGCTGGTGATCCTGCTCATCGCCATCATCCTCATCATCATCTGGCTGAGGCCGTGACATGAACGACGTGACCCCCATCCCGACCACCACCGCCAAGGACTGGGCGTCCGACCAGGAGGTCCGTTGGTGCCCAGGCTGCGGCGACTATGCGGTGCTGAAGGCGGTGCAGCGGACGCTTCCCGACCTCGGCATCGCGCGCGAGAAGACGGTGTTCATCAGCGGCATCGGCTGCTCGAGCCGCTTTCCTTATTATATGGCGAGCTATGGGTTCCACACGATCCACGGCCGCGCCGCGGCCATCGCGACGGGCGTGAAGCTCGCCAATCCCGAGCTCGACGTGTGGATCATCACCGGCGACGGCGACGCACTCTCTATCGGCGGCAATCACACGATGCACGTGCTTCGCCGCAACCTCGACTGTCAGATCTTGCTGTTCAACAATGAAATCTACGGCCTGACGAAGGGCCAATATTCGCCGACCAGCCGCGTCGGCACGCGCAGCCCCTCGACTCCGTTCGGATCGGTCGACCGTCCGGTCCAGCCCTGCGCCTTCGCTTTGGGCTCGGGCGCGCGGTTCATCGCCCGGGCGATCGACGTGCACAAGAATTTGCCCGATGTGCTCAAGGCAGCCCACGCGCACAAAGGCGCGAGCTTCATCGAGATTTTCCAGAATTGCATCGTCTACAATGACGATGTTTTCGCGAGCTTCACGGAGAAGCAGGCGGCGCAGCAGAAGCAGCTGTGGCTCCAGGCGGGCGAGAAGATGCTATTCGACGGCGGGTCAAAGGGCATCGCGCTCGACCGCGAGCAGCTCGCGCTCAAAATCGTCGACGGCGACGATCCCGACGTGCTGGTCCATGATCCGGCGAACCGCTCGCTCGCGGCGATGCTGATCCTGATGGATCCCAATGCGTTCCCGATGGCCCTTGGCGTGATCTACGAGGACCCGCGCCCGACTTTCGAAAGCGCGGTCATCGAGCAGAACAAGGCCGCCGCCTCCGGCAAGAGCCCCGACCTCCAGGCCCTCGTCGCAAGGGGCCAGACCTGGATGGTCGAAAAGGAACCGCACCAGATTTGACCCAATCTCGTGGCGCTCGGACGGGAAATTTGTTTCACGCAAAGGCGCCAAGGCGCGAAGGAGCAACGTGCCAGAGATTGAGGAGATCGCTTCTGCTGCCGTCAATTGCGGATTCCACATTCATAAGGAACTTGGCCCGGGACTTCTCGAGAGCGCTTACGAGGCGCTGCTCACGGAGGCTTTAACGCAAGAGGGGCTGGCTGTCGTACGGCAGCAACCTGTATCGGTCACTTTTCGCGGCATAGCCTTGCCGGATGCCTTCCGGGCCGACATCGTCGTCGAAAACTCACTCGTGATCGAGGTGAAATCGGTTGAGCGGAATGCCCCGGTGCACGCCAAGCAATTGCTGACCTATTTGAGATTGATGAAGCAGCCCCTCGGGCTGCTTATGAATTTCGGATGCGAGACGTTCAGAGACGGAGTGAAACGCGTCGTCAACAACTATAACTCCTTTGCGCCTTAGCGCCTTTGCGTGAAACAATAATTGGACAACCTGACCCACAGCCTGGTCGGCGCGGTCATGGGGCGCATGGGGCTCAAGCGGCTGAGTCCGCGGGCGATGCCGGCGATCATCATCGCCGCCAATTTGCCCGACATCGACAGCTTCGTCGCGCTCGCCTTCGGTCGCGATCCGCTCGCAGTCCATCGCGGCTTCACGCATGGCATCGGCGGGCTCGTCACCGTGCCTTTTTTGGTGGTCGCAATTATTTTATTGTGGGAAAAGTTGCGACCAGGCAAAGAAGGTTCGCTGAACCTCGGCGGGCTGGTTCTCGCCAGCTTCCTCGCTGTCCTCAGTCACCTACTGCTGGATTTTGCGACCGGTTACGGCACGCGGCTGCTCGAACCCTTCTCGCACCGCTGGTTCTACGGCGACACGCTGTTCATCGTCGATCCATGGATCTGGATCATGCTGATCCTCGGACTCGAAATGTCCTGGCGGGCGGAGCGGCTGGGCAGGAACTGGACTCGTCCGGCAATGTGGGCGTTCGGCGCGATGCTCGGCTACATCGGAGTCAATGCGGCGATCAGCCTGCGGGCCATCGCGCTGACCCGGCCGCTGGTCGAGCGGGTCGCGCCGCCGCGGATGATCGTCGCCGCCGAAATTCCGCTCGCCTTCTGGAAGCGCCGGATGATCTGGCGCGGCGACGAGGTCGGCGGCACGGGGAAGTACGATCCGCTCAAAGGACTCAACCATGCGACGCTCGATCCCGAAATCACGCCGTTGCGGATGGATGACCCGCGTCTCGCCGCCGCCGCGAAACGCGACCGCCATGTCCGCGCCTTCCTCTTCTGGTCGCGTATGCCGATGGTAGCGGAGCAGAACGGCCGCCTTTTTCTCACTGACCAGCGCTTTCATGATCCGCGTCGGCGCCAAGGCGGCGGCGGGTTCGCCATTCCGCTCGACAAACCAGGAGCAAAGCCTTGAAGGCGCTTTACGATCGTTCGCGCAGCCTCAATCAGGGGCTCGCCGCCATTCGCGAGCAATTTCAGCTGCCGGGCGCCTTTCCGCCGAAGGTCGAGGACGCGGCGTCGGCCGCAGCTGCCAAGCCTGCGGACGGGCATGTCGATCGCACCGCTTTACCGTTCGTGACGCTCGATCCCACGAGCTCGACCGACCTCGACCAGGCGTTTTCGATCGAGCGTTCGGGAGCCGACCTGATCCTTCGCTACGCCATCGCCGATGTCGGCTGGTTCGTTGCCGATAGCAGCCCAATCGATGCCGAGGCGTGGACGCGGGGCGAGACGATCTACATGCCCGACGAGAGGATCAGCCTCTATCCGCCGCGGCTGAGCGAGGGAGCCGCCAGTCTGCTGCCCGACGGCAATCGTCCGGCCGTGCTGTTCTCCGTCCGCGTCTCGACGGACGGCGGCACGAGTCTCGACGGAGTGGAACGGGCAATTGTTCGAAGCCGCGCCAAGCTCGGCTACGCGACCGTTCAGCCGAGTGACCTTCCCGATGGCTTCGCCGAGCTGTCGCGGCGAATCGAGGCGGCGGAACTCGAACGGGGCGCGTCGCGCGTCGATCCGCCACAGCAACAGGTGGTGGAAAAGTCAGGCGGTGGGTTCGAACTGGCTTTCCGGCCCGTCAGCCCGTTCGAGCGCGCCAATGCGGCGATGTCGCTTGCCGCGAACCTGGCGATTGCCGATGCTCTATATCGGCATAAGACCGGCCTCTTCCGTGTCATGCCGAGCCCGAACGACCGCGCGGTCCGGCGGCTGCGCCAGAGCGCCCGCGCGTTCGGGATCGATTGGCCGGCGAGCATGAGCCTCGAGCAACGCCAGCGCGACCTCGATCCCAACGATCCGCGGCAGGCGGCATTCATGCTGGCCATCCGCCGGTCCGGCGAGCGGGCGAGCTACGCGCCGTATCGGACGGGTGAGCGGCCTTGGCATTCGGCGATGTGTGCGACCTATGTCCACGCGACGGCGCCGCTGCGCCGGCTCGCGGATCGCTATGTCAACGAAGCGGCGCTGGCGGTGGCGGTGGGCCGGAAGGTGCCGAATTGGGTGACGGCTGCGTTCGAGCGGCTGCCGAAGGTGATGAACCGGGCTGACGCGAAAGCATCTCAAGTCGACAGCGCGGTGCTGGAGCTGGCCGAAGCCGTCGTGCTTGCCGGCCGAGCCGGCGATCTGTTCCAGGGGACGGTGACCGACATCGACGAGCGCGGAGCGCGAATTCAGATTGCCGATCCCGCCGTCATCACGCGCGTCGGTGTGAACGGCCTGGAACTGGGCGAATCCGTCCGGCTTCGCCTGCAGGAAGTCGATCCGGTCCGAAGGTTGGCGCGCTTTGCGCTCGCCTAGGTCGTGGCGATTACAGGAAGGCGGCCGCTAGTCCCCCGCCGACGACCGCAACGGTCAGCGCGAGGCCGATGACGGCGCCGCGCCAGTTCTCGCCAAACGTGCGTTCCATGATGTTTCCCCTTCCCCTCGCGGGCAGGGTCAATGCCCGCAGGGCGACTCATAGCACAAAGGGACTCGTCCGGCGATTGCGGTGGAGGTGAAAATCTAACGGGGTCAGGCTGTTGCGGCTGAGGCCAGGCTCAGGCCTCGACGCGCACCTTCTCGCCGGTTGGCGCATCGGCGGTGAGCCGTTCGACGATCGCCTGAGCCACATTCTCCGGCGGCTTGACGCTGTCCGGCTCTTCTCCGGGAAAAGCGATCGCACGCATCCGAGTTCGGGTCGCGCCCGGATCGACGATGTGGATGCGCAGGCGGCCGAGATATTCGGTTTCGTCGGCATAGGCTCCGAGCAAGCTCTCTAGCGCGGCTTTGGACGATCCGTAGGCGCCCCAGAAGGCCCGCGGTTCGGCGCCAACGGACGACGTCAGCGCGATGACGTCCGCGCGCTCGGCTTTCTTCAGCAGCGGGTCGAAGGCGGCGACCAGCGCCTGGTTGGCGAGGAGGTTCAGGCTCAACAGGCGAGAATATTCCTTTGGGTCGATGTCCTGCACGGGCGTGAGCGAGCCGAGCATCGCGGCGTTGAGCACGAGGATGTCGAGCTTCTCCCAGCGCTCCGCCATCGCGACGGCGAGCTTGCCGATGCTCTCGCCGTCCGTCAGGTCGAGCGGCGCAATCGTCGCGCTGCCGCCGCCTGAGTGGATGCGCTCCTCGACTTCCTCCAGCGCCGCCGTGGTGCGCGCCACAAGGATCACATGCGCGCCCGCCCCGGCCAATGCTTCGGCCGTCGCCGCGCCGATCCCGCGGCTCGCGCCGGTCACCAGCGCGAGCTTGCCGGCGAGAGGTTTGCTGTCTTCCGTCATTGGGCGGCCCTAGCCGCTCTTTCCGCGATCTTCATCCGCAAAAAAACGCGCGTTGGTAGAAAAGCAGTTTCCAGCTGCGTGGAATCGCGGATGCTCGGGGTCATGAGCTGGAAGACGAGTGCTCGCTGGGTCTTTGGAGTGACGCTGATCGCCATCGGCATCATTGCGCTCGTCGAAGGCGGGTTCGCTCCAATCTGGCGCCCGGTGCCTGAAACGACGCCCGCTCGCGACCTGCTCGCCTATCTCTGCACCTTTGTCTCGCTCGTTTGCGGCGCCGGACTGCTTTTCCGGCGCACCGCCGCCCCGGCCGCGCTTGTCCTGCTCGTTGTTCTGCTGATCTGGACCGCGCTGTTCAAAGTGCCGTTCATCATCCGCGCCCCGCTCGAAGAGGGTTCGTACCAAAGCAATGGCGAGAACGCCGTGCTGATCGCCGCCGCCTGGATCCTCTACGTCGAGCTGGCCAAAGGCCGGAATTTCTTCTCCGGCCGCCTCGGAATGCGGATTGCCCTTTTACTCTACGGCCTCGCCCTGATCGCCTTCGGGCTGTCGCACTTTTTCTACGTGAACCTGACCGCGCCGCTCGTTCCCGAATGGCTGCCGGGACCGCTGTTCTGGGCCTATTTTACGGGTTGCATCTATCTTGTGGCGGGATTGGCCGTCGCTTGCCGATTGGCCCCGCGGTTCGGCGCGTTCGTCGCGGCGCTGCAAATTACCGTCATCACCTTCCTCGTCTGGGGACCGATGCTCGCGGCCGGCGGCATGGAGCCCTTTCGCTGGCAGGAAACGGTGGTGTCCTGGGCATTGACGGCTGCAGCGTGGGTCATCGCCGTGTCGTTCGAGGGCCGCCGCTGGTTCGAGCCGTTCGACGCGCCGATGCTTTCCCGCGGAAGAGCCGCGGCTGCGTAGCCGAAGCTAGCGGCTCGCTACCAGGGACAGGCTGGCTCCGCCCTCATTCTCTTCGTGATCGGTGAGCCTCGTCGGATATTCGCCTGTGAAGCAGGCGTCGCAGCGCTGCGGCCGCTCATTGTCCCGTTCTTCGCCCAGCGCGCGATACAGGCCTTCGATCGAGATGAACGCCAGGCTGTCCGCATTGATATAATCGCGCATCTGCTCGACGCTCATCTGCGCCGCGAGAAGCTTCGCCCGCTCGGGCGTGTCGACACCGTAGAAGCAGCTGTGACGCGTCGGCGGCGAGGCGATGCGCATGTGGACTTCGCGCGCGCCGGCGTCGCGCATCATCTGCACCAGCTTCACGCTGGTCGTGCCGCGGACGATTGAATCGTCGATCAGGACGATGCTCTTTCCAGCGACCAGCCCTCGGTTCGCGTTGTGCTTCAGCTTGACGCCGAGGTGGCGAACTTCCTGGCTCGGCTGGATGAAGGTACGGCCGACGTAGTGCGAGCGGATGATCCCGAGCTCGAAGGGGATTTCGCTTGCCTGCGAAAAGCCGATCGCGGCGGGAACTCCGCTGTCGGGGACCGGAACGACGTAATCCGCGTCGATCGGCGCCTCGCGCGCCAGCTCCGCGCCGATGTTCTTGCGGACTTCGTAGACCGACACACCCTCGGCGATGCTGTCGGGGCGCGAGAAATAGACATGCTCGAAGATGCACGGGCGCGGCGCGACCTTCTCGAACGGGCGGAAGGAGCGAATGCCGCTGTCGTTGACCAGAACCAGCTCGCCGGGCTCGACGTCGCGGAGGAAGCTCGCGCCGATGACGTCGAGCGCAACGGTTTCGCTGGCGAAGATCGTCGCTTCGCCGAGCTTGCCCATCACCAGCGGGCGAATGCCGAGCGGATCGCGGCAGGCGATCAGTCCGTCATTGGTGAGGACGACGAGCGAGTAGGCGCCCTCGACCTGCTTCAGGGCATCGGTCAGCCGGTCGAGCGTATTGGTGCAGTGCGACGTCGCGACAAGGTGGATGATGACCTCGGTGTCGCTGGTCGACTGAAAGATCGATCCGCGCCGGTTGAGCGTCCGCCGCAGCTTCATCGCATTCGACAGATTGCCGTTGTGCGCGACGGCGAACCCGCCTTCCGAGAGCTCGGCGAACAGAGGCTGGACGTTGCGCAACGCTGTCTCGCCGGTCGTCGAATAGCGCACATGGCCGATTCCCGAGCGGCCCGCGAGACCGTTCATCACCTCGTCGCGGTCGAAATTGCCGGCGACATGGCCCATCGCGCGGTACGAATGGAATTGCTTGCCGTCGTAGCTGGTGATCCCGGCGGCTTCCTGGCCGCGGTGCTGGAGGGCGTGAAGCCCGAGCGCCACGAAGCTCGCCGCATTGTCGGCGCCCCAGATGCCGAAGATGCCGCACTCCTCGTGCAGCTTGTCGTCATCGAACGGATTGGTCGTCAGCATTCCATTGGGTTCCCGGTTACCCCGTGTGATGCGTTCGCGCGGCATATAGGGGCCGTCCACCGCTTTGTCGCCCCTTTCGCGTGAAGAAAATGTGAAATCCTAACAGCTTAGTGGAACAATCCTAGGATTTCCAAAGCTTTGGAAAGCGTTGTTCGAGCGCGGCAACCTTCGGTTTGTCGTTGATGACGATGTAGGGATAGTCGGGGTGCTTGTCGTAGAAGTTCTGGTGGAACTCCTCCGCCGTGAAGAAAGCGCCATGCTCGATCTTCGTCGCGATCGGGCGCTTGAAGATGTGCGCTCCGTCGAGCCTGGCGATGAACGCGCGCGCGAACCGCTCCTGCGCCTTCGACTGGGGAAAAATCGCCGACCGGTAGCTCGGTCCCTTGTCCGGACCCTGGCGGTTCACCTCGGTCGGATCGTGCGCCACGGTGAAGAACACCTGGAGCAACTGCGCATAGCTGACCTTCGAGGGATCGTAGGTGATCTTGACCGCTTCGGCGTGCCCGGTGCTTTCCGAACTTACCTTGTCGTAGCTCGCGTCCGCCCTGCTGCCGCCGGCGAAGCCCGAGACGACGTTCGTCACGCCCTTCACATGCTCGAACACCGCTTCCACGCCCCAGAAGCAGCCGCCGGCGAGAACGGCGGTTTCGGTTTTCGGCGCCGCGGGGGCGGCCGCGGGTATCGATGCCGCGGCGAGGACAAGGAGAAGTTTCCGCATGGACTTCCCCTTACTCCGCCGCTGGACGGTTCGCCAGAGGCGCAATAGGACATTGCTGACACGGAGGTAAGCTGGAATGCCCATCTATCACGCGCCGGTCCGCGAGACGCGCTTCATACTCGAGAATGTGCTGGACATCGGGCGCTATGCGAATCTGCCCGGGTTCGCCAACGCTTCGCCGGACGTGGTCCAGGCAATCCTCGGAGAAGCCGGCCGCTTCTGCGAGGAGGTGCTGCAACCGCTCAACAAGATCGGCGACGAGGTCGGCTGCAAGCGAGCCGATGACGGATCGGTCACGGCGCCTCCCGGCTTCAAGGAAGCCTACCGGCAATTCTGCGAGGGCGGCTGGCCGACGCTGACGGCCCCCGAAGAATTTGGCGGACAGGGCATGCCGCAGGTCGTCGGCACCGCGGTCAGCGAATATATCCTGTCGGCCAACCACGCGTTCGAGATGTACCAGGGACTGACCTCGGGCGCGATTGCCGCGATGCTGGTCGAGGCGTCGGACGAGATCAAGCAAACCTACGTTCCGAACATGGTGACCGGTAGATGGACCGGAACCATGAACCTCACCGAGCCGCACGCGGGCACCGACCTCGGCCTTCTGAAGACGCGCGCGGAGCCCAACGAGGACGGCAGCTATTCGATCACCGGCACCAAGATCTTCATCTCGTCGGGCGAGCACGATCTGTCCGAGAACATCATTCACCTGGTCCTCGCCAAGCGCTCCGGAGCGCCGGACAATGTCAAAGGCATCTCGTTGTTCGTCGTTCCCAAGTTCCTGGTGAACGAGGACGGGTCGCTTGGCGAGCGCAACAAGCTTGGCTGCGGCGCGCTCGAGAAGAAAATGGGCATCCACGGGAACGCGACCTGCGTCATGAATTACGACGGGGCCAAAGGATGGCTGGTCGGCGAGCCCGAAAAGGGCTTGAGGGCCATGTTCATTATGATGAACGCCGCTCGGCTCGGAGTCGGCCTTCAGGGCCTCGCTCAGGGCGAGGTCGCGTACCAGAATGCCGCGGCTTATGCGAAGGAGCGGCGCCAGAGCCGGGCCCTGAACGAGTCCGATCGCGATCCGAACGCCAAGGCCGATCCCATCATCGTCCATCCCGACGTTCGCCGGATGCTGATGGAATCGAAGGCGTGGAACGAAGCCGGGCGCGCGCTGGTGCTGTGGGGCGCGCTGCAGGTCGATCTGATGCGCCGCTCTCCCGACGAGGCGGAGCGTGAGCGGACCGCGGACCTGCTCGGTCTGCTGACGCCGGTGATCAAGGCCTATCTGACCGACAAGGGCTTCGCCGCCGCGGTGCACGCGCAGCAGGTGTTCGGCGGTCACGGTTACATTCGCGAGCAGGGCGTGGAGCAGTTCGTCCGCGACGCGCGAATCACCCAGATTTACGAAGGCACCAACGGCATTCAGGCGATGGATCTCGTCGGCCGCAAGCTCCCGCGCGACGGTGGGCGCGCGGTGCGGGCGTTCTTCGAGCTACTCGGGAAAGAGATTGCGGATGCACAGGCAGCGGGCGACCCGTCGGGCGTCGCGTCTGCCTTGGCTCCCGCGCTGCAGGATCTTCAGGCCGCGACAATCTGGCTCGCTCAAAATGGCATGGCCGATCCCGACAATGCCGGGGCCGGGGCTTATCCTTACATGGATTTGATGGGGCTCGTGTCGTTTGGCTGGATGTGGCTGAAGATGGCCGCCGCGTCGCAGCGGGCGCTCGAAGAGGGCGCCGACGACAGAAGCTTCCACGAGGCCAAGCTCGCCACCGCGCGGTTCTACGCCGGGCGTGAGCTCCCGCTGTCCAGCGCGCTCCGGCGCAAGGTCGAGGCCGGCGCGGAGGCGCTCATGCAGATCCCAGCCGAGGCATTCTGATCGAGTGCACGGATTGGAATAAAAAGGGGACCCGCCATTGCTGGCGGGCCCCCTGGGAGATTCGGCTCGCTCCAGTGGGGACGGAGCGGCTGACGAGCTTGGATGTATGCGTCATGGCCCTAAGCAATATTTGAGATTCAATCCGCAATGGACCCAGACCGGTGCAATCATCTTTTCAAGTCGGCGTAGACGGACGTCGGCGACTGCGGCCGCGACGATCGAGGCATTGCGCAAATTCGTGCAAATAGCCTGGCAACTTCCGATAATCAGTGCCGTGGTTCTGAGTTGCCAGATGTCCCATAGACGCATCCAGCCCGTTCGCTTCACGATGGGTGGCCAGAAATGTTTCAACTCAGGAATTTTGCGGAAAGTGCCGCACCGGTTGGAACTTTTACCAAGGTGGATGAACTTAGTCTTTGTACGTCGACTAAATAGGGTATTGGTCCTCTGGAGGAGGGGAGATGTTCCAATATAACGACCGGGGTTCCGTGTCCGGCAAATCGCTCGAGCTATCCCAACGCGATCGCGAGGATGCCGCGCGGTTGCTCGAACTGTTGGTTGGGGAAGGACCAGCCGAAAATCAGCCAAAAGAGGCCAATCCGTTACGCCTCGCTGAAGCGATCCTGGAGGATCGCCGCAGACGGGCGCAAATTTTTAACCCGGCCATGTTCGGCGAGCCCGCCTGGGAGCTGCTGTTGACTCTTTTCGTGATGGATCGAGGCGGCCCGAGGCTGACCATCGGCCGTCTTGCCCAATATGCGCGAACCAAGCTCACGACGGCGTTGCGCTGGCTCGACTATCTCGAAGATCAGAATCTGATCAAGCGAGAGCAGCATCCGAACGATGCGCGCACCGCGTTCATCGAGCTGACGGACAAGGCTCGCGAAATGATGCAGTTATACCTTTCCGAGACGCGCGCCGCCAAGTTGTAGACAAGGCGAGGATTCCGCCTCCTAAGAAGGGCTGATCCCAGTTATATTCCGGGTGTGTTCGACGCCCGGGGGCAAAACCATGCCGCCCCGCGATCTCGGCGCGCGCCTGCAGGACGTGATCGACCGCCTGGCAGAACTCAGAGCTTAGTCTCGGCCGCCGCCGTTTATCGGCGGTTAAGAACAGCTCGGCAGTCCGCCCGTCCGCCACGACGAATGCATGACCGTCCGGGATAGACCGCGCGTTTAACTCCCGAAGGCTCCAACCACTCGGAAGGAGGAATCGAGCCATGCGTATGATCACGAAAATCCTCGCCGGCGCCGCCGGCATGACGGCCATTGCCGCCGCTGCTCCGGCAAACGCCCAATATCCCTATGGGTATAGCTATCCAGCCTATTCCTATCCGGGCTATTCCTATCCCAATTATTCCTATCGCGTGAATCCCAACGTCGCCGCGTCACAATGTAGCGCGGCCGTTCAGGGGCGCCTGTACAATCGGAATAGTCTCGGGGCGATCCTCGGCTCATTGATCGGAGTGCCTGCCAATTCCGGTCGCGTCGTCGCCATTACCTCGACCAATCCGACGCGTAGGGGCACGCGCGTTCGCGGGCTCGCGACCAGCGGGCGCTATGCCTACAACAATTACGGACCTTACGGAGTAGGTGCCTATGGCGCTCTGGCCTACGGCTATAATTCGGCGGACCTGCAATTCCGATGCGACGTCGATCGTCGTGGCTATGTTCGCGACGTGGACATCAACCGCAGGTGAGCCTGCGAAGTTGAAACGGGAAGCGCCGGCGCGAGCCGGCGCTTCTTGTATGAGAACGATAACGGCTTAGGAATGAAAGTTTTTCTCTGCCATTGCAGGTTCAGGCTGGGATCGCGATAAACCGATTTCGCGATCGTGCGTTCAAGCTGACGAGGGGCGCGGCTCGCGCGCGCAAGGGAGACAAAGTGCAAATCATGACCAGTCTTTCACGCGGTGCCTTGCCGCGGAACGCTATTCTCGGACTCGGCGCCGCGCTGGCTGCGGTTGCCGTCGTCACGCCGCTCGCCGTCGTCAGCGTGCCCGCCCAAGCGGCGGACGGCTCTTCCTACAGCTCGGAGATCACGGCATTCTATCGGTCGCGCGGCGGCGCCCCGTTGTGGCTGTCGCAAACCTCCGGCGCCGCGGCCCAGCAGCTGGTGCAATTGATCGAGACGGCTCAAGCCGATCGCCTCAATCCCAGACGCTACGACGTCAAGCAATTGAGACGCGCGCTGGAGGACGCCCGAACCGGCAGCCCGGCTGCGGTGCAGCGCGCCGAAGCCATGCTGAGCAAGGCGTTCGTCACCTACGCTCGCGACATGAAGCACGACCCGAATGTCGGCATCATTTACGTCGATCGTGAGCTACGCCCGACGCCGCCATCGCCAACCAGCCTCTTGTCCGCGGCGGCGGCTGCTCCGTCTTTGTCCGATTATGTTTCTCAAATGGGCTGGATGAACCCAATTTACGCCAAGCTTCGGCAAGCGATTGCCGCGCGCCTGTACCGGAGCGATGCCGAGCGCCGGCTGCTTCAGCTCAATCTCGAGCGGGCCCGGGCGCTTCCCTCCGGCAAGGGCCGCTATGTCATCGTCAACCCGCCCGCGGCGCGCCTCTACATGTATGAGAACGGACGCGTCGTGGACTCGATGCGGGTCGTTGCCGGACGCTCCGACGCGATCGCGCAGACGCCGATGATGAATGCGTTCATCCGCTATGTCGCGCTCAACCCCTATTGGAACTCGCCGCCGGACATCACCGCGAGGCGCCTCGCGCCCAAGGTGATCAAGAGCGGCCGCGCCTATCTCAACAAGCAGGGTTATGAGATCATGTCCGACTGGACCGACCACGCCCATGTGATCGATCCCATGTCGATCGACTGGCATGCGGTGGTCGCGGGCCGGGTCAAGGTGCGGATGAGGCAGAAACCGGGACCGGCAAACTCGATGGGCCGGATGAAGTTCATGTTCCCGAACCCCGAAGGTATCTGGCTCCATGACACGCCCGAGAGGGAGAAGATCGAGGACGCGGCGCGGTTGCAGAGCAACGGTTGCGTCCGGCTCGAGGATGCCGCGCGATTCGCGCGCTGGCTGTTCAACGGCCATCCGCCGCGCGCGAAGGGGGCGAGGCCGGAGCAGAAGGTGAATTTGCCGGAGCTCGTGCCGCTCTACATCACCTATCTGACGGCGGTGCCGAGCGGAACGTCGATCGTCTATTTCGATGATTTCTACGGGAAGGATCGCACCGAGGCGAAGCGTTTTGCCGGGCTCTAAAGGCTAACTCGCTTCTCGCTGCTGACCGACGTACCACGGGCGCAGCATCGTGACCTCGTTGGGCTTCTCTTTTTTCGGCGCGAGACTCGTGAGCTCGAATTGCTGCGTGAACTGGACGCCGAACTTTCCGGCTTGAGCCCAGCGCACGTTTCCGCGGACCGGACCGACGCCAACAATGTCGATCGCCAGCTCAGTGCCGGGCGAAATCGACACCGGACATTCGACCAGCGCCCCCATGGACGAGATGTTGCGCAGCTTGATTTCCACCGTGGTGCCATCGATGGCGGTGACGGCCCGCCGCATCAGGCGATGCCTCGGCTCGCGAGTACACTGGAATCCTTCCGCCTCCATGCTCGCCTGATTGGCAAGCTCGCGCGCTTCCTCGGCAGGACTCGGGCGACCGAAGATATAGCCCTGGACCATGCTGACGCCGAGTTCGCGGATAAGCTGAAGATCGTCGTGGGTTTCGACGCCTTCCGCGCAGGTGTCCATGCCGAGAGTCTCGGCGAGCGTCACGATCGCGCGGATGATGGCGGCGTTGCGATTGGTCGCCGACGCCGCGCCGCGGACGAAACTCTGGTCGATCTTGATCTTGTCGAACGGGGCTTTCTTCAAATAGCCGAGCGAGCTGTAGCCGGTGCCGAAATCGTCGAGCGCCAGGCGAACTCCGAGCTTCTTGAACTTGGCGAACGTTTCGTCGGTTGAGTCGCCTTCCGCAAGGAACACGCCTTCGGTGATCTCGAGCTCGACGCGCTCGGGCTTGACCCCGGTCTCGCTGATGTGCTGCGCCACCATCGCTACGCAGTTCGGGTCGTTGAACTGCAGCGGCGAGAGGTTGATCGCGACCCGCACATAGTCGGGCCAATTTGCGGCCTCTTCGAGCGAGGTGCGCAAAACCCATTCGCCGATCTTGCCGATCAGGCCGGCTTCCTCCGCCAGCGGAATGAACTTGGCCGGCGAAATCGGGCCGCGTGTCGGGTGGTTCCAGCGGCACAGGGCCTCGAAGCCCGAGATTTCCTCGCCCGCGGCGCGGACGATCGGCTGGTAATGCACCGAGAGCTCGCCGCGTTCGATCGCCTGCCGCAGATCGTTCTCGAGCAGCTGCCGCTCGGCCGCTTCGCTGTGCATCGACGGTTCGTACAGGCGGTGCTTGCCGCGGCCGGCCGCCTTGGCCGCATAGAGCGCGAGATCGGCGTTGCGCACCAGCGCGTCCGCGCTTGCCCGGCCCGGGTCGCCGATGGTGATTCCCA
>DASSOB010000032.1:0-20743 GCA_035701045.1 Sphingomicrobium sp.
GGTCCAGGCGAGGCGCATGCCCTTGCCGCCGCCGCCGGCCGAGGCCTTCATCATCACCGGATAGCCGATGTCATGAGCGATCTTCACCGCCTCGTCGGTCGCCGCGATGTCGCCGAGATAGCCGGGGACGACGTTGACGCCCGCTTTCTGCGCGAGCTTCTTGGACTCGATCTTGTCACCCATCGCCGCGATCGCCTTGGGCGGCGGGCCGATGAATGTGATGCCGGCCTTGGCGAGCGCTTTCGCAAAGCTTTCGCGCTCGGACAGGAACCCGTAGCCGGGATGCACCGCCTCGGCGCCCGTCGCCTTGCACGCGTCGATGATCAGCTCGGCCTTGAGGTAGGATTCGGACGCCGGCGGCGGCCCCAGCCGAACCGCTTCGTCGGCCATCTTCACGTGCGGCGCGCGGGCGTCAGCGTCGGAATAGACCGCGACGGTCTTGATGCCCATGCGCCGCGCAGTCCGGATCACCCGGCACGCGATCTCCCCGCGATTGGCGATCAGGATCTTACTAAACATGGAGCCCCGTCAGGAAATTAGAGAGCAGCCGAATACCGAATAGGTAAATTCCAGCGATGAAGAACCCGATCAGTATCAAGAAAATAGTGATTGACCCCCAGTACGTTATTGGGTGCTCGCGTCGAGTGTGAGGCGGCTCATTATTCGGCACCACGTAGCCGTATCGGAGCGCTCGAAACACGAGGCGCCCCCAATACCAGGAGCACCATAGGGATAGCGCAAGCATGATCGCATTGACGATCACTCCGCGGCCTCGTCGAGCGGCGGGCGGTTGTGGCCGAGGAGGCGCAGCACTTCGTCGGCGGCGTCGGCGAGATTGGTGCCGGGGCCGAAGATCGCCTGCACGCCCGCGGCTCGGAGCGCGGCATAATCCTGCGGCGGGATGACCCCGCCCGCGACGACCTTGATGTCCGCGCGGCCCATGTCCTTCAGCGCGTCGACCATTTCCGGGATCAGCGTGCGGTGACCAGCGGCGAGCGAGCTTGCACCGACCACGTCGACGTCATTGTCGACCGCCATCTGCGCGGTTTCGCGAGGCGTCTGGAACAGCGGACCGGGGACGACTTCGAAACCGAGGTCCGCGAACGCCGACGAGACCAGGTTGGCGCCGCGGTCGTGCCCGTCCTGGCCCATCTTGGCGACCATGATCCGCGGCTTGCGGCCGAGCCGTTCGGCGACGGAGCGCGTGCCCTGTTCGGCGGCTTTCCAGCGCCCGTCGCGCCGCATCCTGCCGTAGATTCCGCGCACTGGTTCCGGCTTCGTGCCGTAGCGGTCGAACGCGCGCTCCAGCGCGTCGGAAATCTCGCCGAGCGTGGCGCGAGCGCGGGCTGCTTCGATGGAGAGAGCGAGAAGGTTGTTCTCAAATCCGCCCCGGGACGGGGCGGGGGACCGCTCAGCGGAGCTGAGTGGTGGGGACCCACGGTCGAGCTGCTCCGACGCCGAGCCCCCTCCACCAAGCCGCTTCGCGTCTTGGTCCCCCTCCCCGTTCCGGGGAGGATTTTTGGCGGCGGCAGTCAACGCATCGAGCGCTGTCCGCACCTTCGCCTCGTCACGGCCGCTGCGCACCTTCTCGATCCGCGCGATCTGCTGGGCGCGCACCCTGGCATTGTCGACCTCTAGGATGTCGTGCTCTTCCTCTTCGGCCGGCCGATAGCGGTTGACGCCGACGATCACCGTCTCGCCCGTATCGACCTTCGCCGCGCGCGCTGCCGCGGCTTCCTCGATGCGGCGCTTGGGGAGGCCTTCCGCGACCGCCTTCGTCATGCCGCCACGCGCCTCGACTTCCTCGATCAGCGCCCAGGCCTTGTCCTCCAGCTCGCGGGTCAGCTTCTCGACATACCAGCTTCCGCCGAGCGGGTCGGCGACCGCGGTGATCCCGCTTTCCTCGGCCAGGATCAGCTGCGTGTTGCGGGCGATGCGAGCGGAAAAATCGGTCGGCAGCGCGATCGCCTCGTCATAGCTGTTGGTGTGCAGCGACTGAGTGCCGCCGAGCACCGCCGCCAGCGCCTCGATCGTGGTGCGGATGATGTTGTTGTATGCGTCCTGCTCGGTGAGGCTCACGCCCGACGTCTGGCAATGCGTCCGCAGCCTTTTGGACTCATCCTTCTTCGCGCCGAGATCGGTCATGATCCGGTGCCACAAGGTCCGGCCCGCACGCAGCTTCGCGACCTCCATGAACAGGTTCATGCCGATGCCCCAGAAGAAGCTGAGGCGTCCGGCGAAATCGTCGATCTCCAGGCCCTGGCGCTGCGCCGCGCGCACATATTCCATGCCGTCGGCGAGCGTGTAGGCAAGCTCCTGCACCGCCGTCGCCCCGGCCTCGTGCATGTGATAGCCGCTGATCGAGATCGAATTGAACTTCGGCATCTCCGCCGCGCAATAAGCGATGACGTCGGCGACGATCCGCATGCTCGGCTCGGGCGGGTAGATGTAGGTGTTGCGGACCGCGAACTCTTTCAGAATGTCGTTCTGGATCGTGCCGGTTAGCTTGTCGTGCGGGACTCCCTGCTCCTCGCCGGCGACGATGAAGAAGGCCATGACGGGAAGCACCGCGCCGTTCATGGTCATCGACACGCTCATCTTGTCGAGCGGAATCCCGTCGAACAGCAATTTCATGTCCTCGACCGTGTCGATCGCCACGCCCGCCATGCCGACGTCACCCGCGACCCGCACATTGTCGCTGTCGTAGCCGCGGTGCGTCGCGAGGTCGAAGGCGACGCTGAGGCCCTTCTGACCCGCGGCCAGGTTGCGGCGATAGAAAGCGTTCGATTCCTCGGCAGTCGAGAAGCCGGCGTACTGCCGGATCGTCCATGGCCGCCCCGCGTACATCGTCGCATAAGGCCCGCGCGTGAAGGGCGGCAGACCCGGCCAGCCGCTGTCGATGCCGGCGGTGTCCTCCGGGCCGTAAACGGTCTTCAGCGCGATGCCCTCGAACGTCTCACGCGAAAGATCGCGCCCCTTCGACTCCTTCTCGGCGAGCGCTTTCCAATCTGGTTTCGTGGGCTTCTCGGTCACGGACGGGTCAGTAGCGCGGCGGCTGGACAAGCTCCAGCCTCGGCGGAACGGCACACGTCTCGCGCACGAGCGTTCTTGAGCCATGCCGTCGAGCGTCATCCGGCGATTTTCCTACGACGCCGCCCGGCGCGAGCTCCATGTCGAGTTCGTGACCGGCCGATCCTACATCTATTTCGACGTGCCGGAGGACGAGGTCGAGGCTTTCGGCGCGGCGGACTCCAGGGGCCGTTACTTCAACTTCCACATTCGCGACATTTATCGCTTCCGCGAGGTGACCGGAGAACTGAACGGCGAACGCTAATCTGCGCCTTCAGGTCAGCAAAGCGCGACGAACTGCCGGTAGGGTACCACCGACCGTCGTCGCGCGGTTCGGTGGCGAAGGCTAGAGGCCGAGCTTCTCCAGCACGCGCTTGGTCATCGCGGCGCAGTCGGCGCCGGCGAACGGGAAAGTGCCGCTCAGCACGCCACCGAGCTCCGGTGCAAGCATTTGCTGGAGGCGGCGGCGAGCGCGGAGCAGCCGGGTCTTTACCGTCGCGAGCGGGATCCCGAGGACGTCCGCGGTCTCCTCGCTGGACATGCCCTCGACCTCGCGCAGAACGAAGACGGTGCGGAAGATTTCGGGCAATTCGCCGACCGCTTTTTCGAGCAGCCGGCGAATCTGTTCGCGCGCGACAGCGGCGTCGGGAGAATCGGCCACCGACCCGCGCGCGAGGGTTTCACGATACGCGTCGAGCACTGCCACGCCCTCCTGTTCGAGCCGCGTCCGGCGGCGCTGCTCGGCGCGGGCGCGGCCGAGAGCTTCGTTGATGACGATCCGCGTCAGCCAGGTCGACAGGGCCGAGCGGCCCTCGAACGAGCCGATATTGGCGAAGGCGGAGAGATAGGCGGCCTGCACCGCTTCCTCGGCTTCCGCATGATTCTTGAGGATGCTCCAGGCCGCTCGGAACAGGCGCTGATTGTTATGCGTGACGACGTAGCGGACCGCGGCGCGATCGCGCTTTGCGCAGAGGTGCGCAAGCTCGAAATCGTCGAGGGTCGCAACGTCGGCAGCTTTCGCCGTCCGGCTCGCCATGGCTCAGCTCACTTTCCGATCGTCAAGGTGCCGCGCATCCCCGGATGATAGCGGCAGAAGAAGGGGAATGTCCCGCTTTTCGACAGCACCATCTTCTTCTTCGCGCCGGCCGGAAGATCGACGTCGAAACTGTGGTGATCGCCGGCCGTCGCGCTGTGCTTGAACATGTCGCGATTGTCCCAGATAAGGATGTCGCCCTTGTGAAGGTCGCCCGGCAGAGGGCCGAACTTCATCTTGTCGATCGTCACCACATAGGTGTGGGGAGCGGCTGCTGCCGGCCAGGAGGCCAGCAGCAGCAGCCCTGCGCTTGCGACATACAGGGGCGTTCGGCGCAAGCGCATTTTACTTGAGGCCCTTCGCGATCTGCTCGGCATGGGCCTGATGTTCCTTGAACAAGGTGAGGCCGGTCTCGAGCAGGCTCTTCAGCTCGCCGTTCTTCGCGTTGGGGATCAGGGTCGAGGAGAGCGCGTCGTTGACCGTCTTGTGGAAGGCAACTTCATTGTCGACATAGGCCTTGTCGAACGCCGCGCCGTTGAGCTTGGACAAGCGGTCGAAGGTCGCCTTGGCGGACTTGTTCAGCGCCTCGCTCGTGGGATTGTCCTGCGGCGTGACGTGCAGCTTCTTCACGAGCGCGAGCGCTTTGTCGTTCACCGCTTTATGGTCGCGCACCATCTCTTGCGCGAATTCGCGCACCGCCTTGTTGTGGGACTTGGCGAGCGCCTGCTTGCCCGCGGCGATGTCGATATTGCCGGCGGTGTAAGCGATGTGCGCGATTTGCGGATCCGTAGGCGCCGCCGCCACCGCCGGAACGGCGATCACGAGCGCGAGCGGAGCGGCAAGTGCGAATCTCAGGTTCATTTCCATAACCCCTTTTCATTCGGACGCGCCCGATCATCGAACGCTACGACCGGTTGGATGCAAGGTGCGGCGCCAAGGTTCCCGGCAGCCGTTTTGCAGAAATTGACGGGACGGGCGTTGCACCGTCTCGAACGGCCGTTAAGGTCGCGCGCGCTCGGTCAGATTAGCGGAGATTTGAAGCCCATGCGTACCCGGAGCCGCCTTGCCCTCCTCGCCGCCGCGACCATCCTTACCTCGCCCGCGCTCGCCGCGAGCCTCCCGCAGGGAGTGCCCGTCTCAACCCTCGTCAAAGACGTGTCGATTGCCTACTCGACGTTTACGCTGCCGAACGGGCTCCGGGTTGTGGTTCACGAGGATCACAAGGCGCCGGTGGTGGCGGTGTCGGTCTGGTATCATGTCGGGTCGAAGGACGAGCCGGGCGGCCGTACCGGCTTCGCGCATCTGTTCGAGCATCTGATGTTCGGCGGCTCCGAGCACAGCGACACGAGCTGGTTCCAGCCGATGCAGGCGATCGGCGCGACCGACATGAACGGCACGACCAATTTCGACCGCACCAATTATTTCGAGACGGTGCCGAAGGCCGCGCTCGACCGCACCCTGTTCCTCGAAAGCGACCGCATGGGCCATCTGCTCGCCGCGGTCACGCAGAAGAAGCTCGATATCCAGCGCGGCGTCGTCCAGAACGAGAAGCGCGGCAACGACAATCAGCCGGGCGGGCTGCTGCGCTACTCGATCCAGCAGACGCTGTTTCCGGCCGGCAATCCCTATCACCACACGGTGATCGGCTCGATGGCCGATCTCGACAAGGCAAGCCTCGACAATGTGAAGGACTGGTTCCGCTCGCATTACGGGCCGAACAATGCGGTGCTCGTGCTCGCCGGGGACATCACCGAGGCCGAAGCACGGCCGCTGGTCGAGAAATATTTCGGCGACATCCCGAGCGGTCCCAAGTCGACTCCCGCGGCCGCCGCGGTTCCGACGCTGAAGGCGCCGGTCACGAAGCTGTTCCACGACGAAGTCGCCAACACGACCATCGCCCGCATGTGGACGGTGCCGGGAATCACGGCGAAGGACACGCCGGCGCTCGATATGGCGGCAAGCGTGCTCGGCGGGCTCGCGAGTTCCAGGCTCGATAATGCGCTGGTCCGCGACAAGAAGACGGCGGTCAGCGTCTCGGCTTACCTCAACTCCTTCGAGCGAGTGGGCGAATTCACCGTCCAGGCAACGGTGAAGCCGGGAGTCGATCCCGCTGTGGTTGGCCGCCAGCTCGACGCGATCATTGCCGAGTTCATCAAGAACGGCCCGACCGCGGAGGAGCTGAAACGCGCGAAGACTGATGACGTCTCGGACACGATCAAAGGCCTCGAATCGGTCGGCGGATTCGGCGGCAAGGCGGTGACGCTGGCCAGCGGCGCGGTCTATGCGGACGATCCCGGCTTTTACAAAAAGGAGCTGGCGGAAACGGCGGCGCTGACTCCTGCCCAGGTGCGGGCCGCGGCGAAGAAATGGCTCTCGCGGCCGGTGTTCTCCTACACGCTCGCACCCGGCAAGCGCGATCCTTACGAGGAATCGAAGCTCGCCAACGACACGGCTTCGGGCGAGAGCGGCGCGAAGGTCACGGCGGTCCCGAAATCGACCGCGGCTCCGACGAGCGGCGGAGTCGACCGCTCGGCCCTGCCGCCGGTCGGTCAGATCGCCGATCTCGATTTCCCGGATGTCGAGCACGCCAAGCTGTCGAACGGAATCCCGGTGCTGTTCGCGCATCGCAGCGCGGTTCCGGTGGTGCGGGTGGCGATCGACTTCAACGCCGGCAATGCGTCCGATCCGAAGAATGCGCTTGGAACCCAGGCGTTCATGCTCGGAATGCTCGACGAGGGCACCGATAAATATACGTCCGTCGAGATCGCGGAAGCGCAGGAGAATCTCGGCGCGACCATTTCGGCCTCGCCTAGCATGGACCGGTCGGGAGTCTATCTGTCGGCGCTCACGCCCAATCTCGCGCCTTCGCTCGACCTGATGGCGGACATCGTCCGGCGTCCGGCGTTCGCGCCGGCGGAGGTCGACCGGGTGCGCGCCCAGCAGCTCGCGGCCATCGCCGCCGAGACCAAGCAGCCGGTCGGGCTCGCGCTGAGGACCCTTCCGCCGATCATCTATGGCAAGGACCATCCCTATGGCGTGCCGTTCAGCGGACGCGGCGACCCCGCTGCGGTCGCGAAGCTCACGCCGGCGGATCTCACAGCCTTCCACAACGCCTGGCTGAGGCCCGACAATGCGACCATCTTCGTCGTTGGCGACGCCACGCTCGCGGGCGTCATGCCGCTGCTCGAAAAGAGCTTCGGCGACTGGAAAGCGACGGGCGCCGCGCCGGTGAAGAATTTCTCCGCTCCGACCGCGCCGCAGGCCTCGCGCATCCTGCTGCTCGACCGGCCCAACACGCCGCAATCCTTGATCTTCGCGGGCGAGGTCATGCCGGTGAAGGGCACCGACGACCTCACCGCGCTCCAGCAGGCGAACGAGGTGCTGGGCGGCGCCTTCCTGTCGCGGCTCAACGCGGACCTGCGCGAGACGAAGCACTGGTCTTATGGCGTGGCTGGCTTCATCAGCCGCGTTGAGAACCGGGTCCCGTATTTGATCTACGCGCCTGTACAGACCGACCAGACCGGCCCGTCGATCGCCGCGATGCGGAGCGACATGGACGAGTTCCTCGGCGGCAAGGGCGTGACAGCGGAGGAATTGACCCGGACGATCGACGGGTCGATCCGCGAGCTTCCGGGCTCGTTCGAAACCGCCGACGAGGTCATGGGCGGCATGGAATCGAACGTGCTCTACAAGAGGCCCGATAATTATTACGAGACTCTGGCGAGCCACTATCGCTCGCTCACCGCGCCGCAACTCGACGCCGCGGCCAAGGCGGCGATCGACCCATCGAAGCTGACTTGGGTCGTGATCGGCGATGCGGCGAAAGTGAAGCCGCAGCTGGAGAAGCTCGGCATTCCGGTCGAGGCGGTGCCGGCGAAGTGAGCACCTACACCGCAAAAGTCCGCTGGCGCCGCGATAAGAATACCGATTTCGCCAGGGGCCAGTACAGCCGGGCGCACGAATGGGCGTTCGACGGGGGAGCCGTGGTTCCCGCGAGCGCAAGCCCCCACGTCGTGCCGGCACCCTGGTCCGATCCCGCGGGAGTCGATCCGGAGGAGGCGTTCATCGCCTCGCTGTCGTCATGCCACATGCTGTTCTTCGTCGACTTCGCGCGGCGCGCGGGGTTCGTGGTCGACGATTATGTCGACGAGGCGGAGGGCGTGATGGAGAAGCGCGCCGACGGGAAGATGGCGATGACCCGAGTCACGCTGCGCCCGCGCATCGGCTGGGGCGGCGAGCCGCCGGACGAAGCGGCAATCGCCGACCTGCACCATCACGCACACGAGGCCTGCTACATCGCGAACAGCGTGACGACCGAGGTGATCGTCGAGCATTGATTGGACCGCGAGCGCAGCGCAGCGGTCGTTTTTATTTCACACAAAGGCGCGAAGGCGCAAAGGGGCTTGCGCTTGGTTCTCTCTTCGCGCCTTTGCGCCTTTGCGTGAAACAATTTCCGCCGCTGACGCGGCATGGAGAATCGACCATGAAACTCGGCCGCCTCAATCATGTGGGCGTGGCGACGCCTTCGATCGAGAAAAGCCTGGAGCTGTACCGCACCATGTTCGGCGCGGAGCCGCACGGGGAGCCGTTCGATTTGCCCGCGCAGGGCGTGCGGGTCTGCTTCGTCGATGCGCCCAATGCGCAGATCGAGCTGATCGAGCCGCTGGGCGACAATTCTCCGATCGCGAAGTTCCTGGAGAAGACCCCCGCTGGCGGACAGCACCACGTCTGCTTCGAGGCTGCTGACATCGAGGAAGCGCGCGCGTGGTTCGAGGGAAAAGGCGCTCGCATCCTCGGCCCGACCCGCATCGGCGCGCACGGCACGCCGGTGTTCTTCCTTCACCCGCGGGACATGGGCGGCGTGCTGACCGAGATCATGGAGACGCCGACGGCGGCTCATTGAAGCTCCTTTCAAGTGAAGCGGCTCCCCCGCGCAATCCCTGCGCACAGTCGACAATCATTTCGGCTCCCGCCCGAGTCGCTCCCTTTCAGGCGTAAGCCGAAAGGCGTACCGGCGCTCCCGTCGCCGCGAGCGAGTCTCGACGGACGTAGTGCTGCCCGCCCCCTCGACCGTGGCCCCCGGCGCCGGCCCCGACGGCCGGCTGTCCACGAGTCCCGTCGTCACTATCGGCGGGACCATAGCAGGGAGGGCATTCCATGCCTTTCATCACCACCCGAGACGGCACGCAAATCTTCTACAAGGACTGGGGGCCCAGAGACGCACAGCCGATCGTCTTCCACCACGGCTGGCCATTGAGCGCGGACGACTGGGACAACCAGATGATGTTCTTCCTCGACCAGGGCTTCCGGGTCATCGCCCACGACCGCCGCGGCCACGGCCGCTCGAGCCAGACCGATAGCGGCAACGACATGGACACCTATGCCGACGACGTGAAGCAGCTCATCGCCCAGCTCGACCTCAAAAACGCGATCCACATCGGCCATTCGACCGGCGGCGGCGAGGTCACGCGCTACGTCGCGCGCGCCGATCCGGGCCGGGTCGCCAAGGCGGTGCTGATCGACGCCGTGCCGCCGGTGATGATCAAGAAGGAATCGAACCCCGGTGGCATGCCGATCGAAGCGTTCGACGGTTATCGCTCGGCCATCGCCGCCAACCGCGCCCAGCTCTACCTCGATATCCCGACCGGCCCGTTCTACGGCTTCAACCGGCCGAACGCGAAAATCTCCGAAGGGCTGATCCGCAACTGGTGGCGCCAGGGCATGATGGGCAGCATCAAGGGCCAGTACGAGTGCGTCAAAGCCTTCTCCGAAACCGACTTCACCGAGGATCTGAAGTCGATCGTCCAGCCGGTGCTGGTGATCCACAGCGAGGACGACCAGATCGTGCCTTATGCGGACTCAGGCCCGCTGACCGCGAAGCTCCTGAGGAACGGCACGCTCAAGACCTACAAGGACCTGCCGCACGGCTGCTGCCAGACGCATCCGGAGATCGTGAACAAGGACATCCTCGCCTTCGTTCACGGCCAGGATCTCGCGGCCGACGCGGGGAAGATCCTGGTGGAGCCGGTACCGGCCTAGTGGCCGACCTCCGTCAGGACATCGCCGCGACTCGCGGGGCCCAAATGTTCCCGCGCCTGACGGACGCGGAGCTGGCGCGGCTTGCCAAGTTCGGTGAGCCGCGCCGCTACCGCGCGGGAGACGTGGTCGCGAACGTCGGCCACATCCCGCCTGGCCTTCAGCTGATCTTGTCGGGCAAGCTCGAAGTTACGCGCCATGATGCGGGCGGCGAGCGCGCACCGATCGTCGTCCATGAGCACGGCAATTTCACCGGTGAGCTGGCGCAACTATCGGGCCGTCCTTCGCTGGTCGATGCCGTCGCGCTGACCGATGTTGAGGCAGTTGCCATTCCGCCCGGCCGGCTGCGAGCACTTTTGATAGCCGAAGCGGATTTGGGCGAACGCATCATGCGCGCGTTGATCCTTCGCCGTGTCGGCCTGATTGAAGCGGGCGCCGGTCCGGTCATCATCGGAGACCAGGGCGACGCGGACGTGCTCCGGCTGGTAAACTTCCTCCGGCGCAACGGTCACCCCTATCGGAATCTCGATCCCGCGGAGGATGGCTGTGCGCATACGCTGATCGAGCGCTTCGGCGTCGCGTCGGAGGAGCTGCCGATCGTCCTTTGTCCTGGAGGCCAGCTGCTGCACAATCCAACCGAATCGCAGCTCGCGCGCTGTGTCGGGCTGGTCGGGCCGATCGATCCGGGGCGGTTGTTCGACGTAGTGGTCATTGGCGCGGGACCGGCGGGTCTCGCGACGGCGGTCTATGCCGCTTCCGAAGGACTGTCGGTGCTCGCGATCGACTGCCGCTCGTTCGGTGGCCAGGCCGGCGCGTCGGCGCGCATCGAGAATTACCTCGGCTTTCCTACCGGCATTTCAGGAATGGCGCTGATGGGCCGCGCCTTCAGCCAGGCGCAGAAGTTCGGCGTCGAAGTCGCCATTCCCGACGAGGCGGTGAAGCTCGAATGCGGCCACGACCCGTGCCGCGTGCAACTGGCCGCCGGCGAGCGCATCCAGGCTCGCTCGGTCGTTCTCGCGACCGGAGCGCGTTACCGGCGCCTCGCCGTCGCTCGCCTCGACAAATTCGAGGGCGCCTCGGTCCATTACTGGGCGTCGCCGCTCGAGGCCGATCTCTGCGCCGGCGAGGACGTTGCGCTGGTCGGCGGCGGCAACAGCGCGGGGCAGGCGGTGGTGTTCCTCGCCGGCCGCGTGAAGCGTCTGACGCTCATGGTCCGGCGCCCGCTCGAAGAGACGATGTCGCAATATCTCGTCCAGCGCATCAATTCGCTGCCGAACGTCGAGCTGGTCGTCGGCTGCGAAGTCTCGGGCCTCGAAGGTTCGGACGGCAAGCTCGAGGCGATCCGCTGCCGGAACCGGCAATCCGGCAAGGAGACCCGAAGGCCCGTCCGCTATCTCTTCTCCTTCATCGGCGCGGAGCCGAACACCGATTGGGTGCGGGGCTCGGGCATTAAGCTCGACGAGCGCGGTTTCGTTCTCACGGGTGAAGAGATCGGCGCCGGCTACCCGCTCGAGACGAGCCGCCGGGGCGTATTCGCAATCGGCGACGTGCGATCGAGCTCGGTCAAGCGGGTCGCGGCATCAGTCGGCGACGGGGCCCAGGTCGTCGCCGCGATCCACAAATATCTCGCTCCCGCAATGCGGGCCGAACCGGAGCCGGTCATCCAGGCCCAGCCCGTCCCCGTGCAATAACTCTGGAAAACCACGGACGACGCCCCGCGAGGAGCGCCGTCCGGGGGGCAAGCTCAGTGGCGGAGCGATCGGAACCCCTCGCGAAGATCATCCACGAGAGCTTGCGGCTGCTCCCATGCCGCGAAATGACCGCCTTTCGGCTGGTTCTGGAAATAGAGCAGCTTGGAATAAGCGCGCTTGGTCCAGCTCCGCGGGGCCTGGTATATCTCCTCCGGAAAAACGCTGACGGCGGCCGGAACGTCGATGCTCAGGTCGTGAAAGAAGCCGTCCTTGAATTCCGTGTAGAGCCGGGCCGCGGACACGCTGGTGTTGGTCAGCCAGGACAGCGTGATGTTGTCGAGGATGTCGTCCCGCGTGAGGTCGCCATAGGGCTCCCGATCGAGGAACAGCTTCGCGATGTGCCCGTAGCTCGCCACGTCGTGGTCGATCATCCAGGCGGCAAGCGCGATCGGTGAGTCGGCCAACCCGTACAATGTTTGCGGATGCGCGATCATCATGAACTGCGTGGGCAAATGCTGGAACGCGAAGGTCAGCTGATCGTATGCGCGCTGCTCCTCAGGCGACAGACCAGCAGGCGCCGGACCGCCGGACTGAAGCGCCTTCGTAACCTCCGACGGCATGGTGCCCGGCAGGTTCACATGAATGCCGATCAACTCCGGAGGGGCCTGTTCAGCCATGGCGTTCGTCACGAACGCACCCCAATCGCCGCCCTGTGCCGTGAAGCGTTTGTAGCCGAGGCGCTTCATCAACACGGTCCAGGCCCGCGCCATTCGAGCCGGCCCCCAACCGGGCACATTCGGCTTTCCTGAAAAGCCGTAGCCGGCCCCGGACGGGATCACGACGTGGAAGGCATCCGCCGCGCTGCCGCCGTGAGCCGTCGGGTTGGTCAGCGGATCGATGATCTTCAGCTGCTCGATCGGCGAGCCGGGCCAGCCGTGCGTGACGATGATCGGCAGCGCATCTTCATGCTTTGAGCGGACGTGGATGAAATGCACGTCCAGCCCGTCGATTTCGGTGATGAAGTTCGGCAGCGCGTTCAACTTCGCTTCGCAGCGACGCCAGTCATATTCGCTCACCCAATAGCGCGCGAGCTCCTGCATCAAGGCGAGTTGCACGCCTTGGGAGCCGTCATCGACCAGCTCGCGCTCGGGCCATCGCGTGGCCACGATCCGCCGCTTCAGTTCCGCGAGCTCTTCGTCGGAGGCATGGAAGCTGAACGGTTGAATCGACGAAACTTCGGCGCCTCCGAGGATGATCGTCTTCTTGGGTTCCGCTTTGCCCGTTTGGGCGGGTGCGTGCTCTGGTGTGGGCGCAAGGGTGTCCGCACCGCCGGACGGCGATGTCGTTTCGGTCATGGTCATTCTCCTGGTTCGTGGGGAGCTTGACGCTTACGACGCTAAGGGTGCTCGGCCGTTCGGCAATGCTGGTGCGCTACGCACAGGCGGCCCGCTGGCGCCCTGCGCCCACGGCCGCGAGTCGGTCAAACCGAAAATGCAACATCAAGGATTCTCGAAATAGCGCAGGGCCAGACGAAGCTGCTCATCGGTGCGTGGTACCACACGCCCTAGTGCGGGATTGCTCCACCGAGGAGGTCGCCGAGTCCGAAACTTTTCTTCTTCTTCTTCGCCGGTTGTTCCGGCTGTCGGGTCTGAATCTGCTCGCTGTCCCCGGCACCCATCTCGCCCATTCCGCGGATCAGCGAGGCGGTGGTCTTGTAGCGCACCTTGGCGACCCATTTGGGCGCCTTCGGGTTATCCGAGAAATCCACTTCGGGACCATAGCCGATCATCGTCACCATGCCTGCCGGCGAGGCGCTCGCGACCTCGGCGGGGAGGAGGCACTCGCTCGTCGAGGGCGAGAGCACCTGCCCCGCGGCGATCAGGCGCCTGACTTCGGACGGAGTCAGGAAATCGAGCGCTGGAAAGCCCTTGCCCGAGCTCCACATGATCACGTCGCCACTCTCGGCCGCGCCGAACATCGCCAGCGCGTAACCCGTCGCCTGGGCCGCCGGCCGCCAGCGGAGGTGCACCGCGCCCGACGGCATGGCCCCCGCTTCGTTGAGCCCGAGACCGGGCATGAAATCCTGACCCGCGTTCAGGGTGAAGCCGATCGGCGGCGCGTAATTGGCCTCGACCTTGTGCGATCCGACGATCGAGCCCGCCGCCGGGACCGCCCTCGAATCCTGCCGGTTCGGCCATTCGCCGAAACCAGGCGCCGAGTTCGGATGCCGGACCATGTGCGCCATGTTGGCGAGCTGGGCCATGCCCGGCGGCACCTGCCCGGCGCCGACCTTGGCGAAATCGATCACCGTCGGCTGCCCCGCACCGGCATGCTCGCCGCAGCCCCAGTAGATCAGCATCCGCCCCTTCGGCCGCTGGAAATTGGCCGGCATGTCCGTCGCCGGCTCCTCCCTCACTCGCTCTGGAGCGATCAAGGGCAGGCTCGGACCCATCTCCAGCCCGGGCGGGACCAGGTGATCCGCTTCCGGTGCCGCCGCTTTCTCGCGCGAGGCGAGCGTCAGGCCGAGGCTGTGGCTGACCGCCGAGCCGCCGCCGTTCATCATGGCCATGATCTGGCCCATGTCCGGCCGGCCGCCGGAACCGCCCATCATCCCCGCGCCCATCCCGCTAGAGGTGGACACGTCCATCCAATAGGTCGCGATCGGCGGCGGCGGATTCGTCCCCTTCTTCGCCGGTGCCGCATAGACTCCCGCCGCGGCGAGCGCCGTCGCGGCCGTCAAGAATGCCAGTCGGTTCATGTGCAAAAGCCCCCTGTTGCGAGGACGACTATGCCGCATCCTCGCGCAGGAGCAACCCTTGAGCGGAATTGCGCTTAATGCCCGGGCGCGCCGGCCGGAACCGCCTGTACGCCGCCGAGTTGGGCCACCAGTTTCTTGTAGGCGTCGAGATAAGCGAGGACGATGATCTGGCCGATGGCGGTGTTCTGGTAGCCGTAGCCGCCCGCGGCCGCGAAGCCGCCCCACCAGCCGGCGCCGCCGCCCGCGCCCCAGCTGACGTCGGTCTTGCGCGCATAGCCTTCGGTCAACGCTTCCTCTTCCGTCGTGCGGGCGTTGACGAGCGACAGAGTGACGTTCGCTTCGCCTTTCTTGACGTTGATTCCGCCGGCGACCGCGCCGACCGCGCTGCCCCAGCCGCCGATGTGGCCGAGCAGACCGCCGATCGCCGCGCCGGCGCCGCCGCCGCCCGAATTCTTGTTGGTGCTGACGATGTCCGGCTGGAGGAAATAATCCGCCGCCTTGACCTGGCCCTTGCCCATGCGGCTGCCGGCCTGGAGCTCGCCATTATCGGCGAGCGCGCGCTCCATCGCCCGGCTGTTCATCGCGCGGTCGCGGTTGACCAAAGTGAAGCAGCCCGATTGCTGGACGAAGACCTTGATGATCGCTTCCGGGCTGCCGAGGTTCAGCTCGCGCCACCATTCCTTGTCGGGCGGAACGATAGCCAGCGTGCCGATGCGGTGCGTGCAGACCGGGATCTGCGCCTCGCCGCGCGCCTGGTCCTTGCGGCCCGAGCTGGGATCGGCCGCGGCTGAGGTGGAGATGAGCGCAATCGCCGCGCCCGCAAGCAACGCAACCTTCGTCATGTTCAAAGCCCCCTTTGATTTGCCGCTTCCCGTTTAACAGCGATTGAATTGAGTCGGAAGGCGCGAATCGAGCCTCCTCGGCGGCCGGCGAGCCGCGCACAGCTCGCGAATGACGCGACGCCGTTGAAGCGGATCGCGCGAATTCGACCAACGTCTCACAGCTTCGGCCAACAGCATTGACCCGCCCGACCTCAGACCTGAAGCCGCGGCTTTCGTCGATGGGAGGGATTGAGAGATGAAAACCAGGGTCTCGGCACTGCTCGCCATATGCTTGTTGTCATGTTCGTCCGCGGCTTCTGCGGAGCTGGTGCGCATCGATGTCGGCCAACCGCTCGCGCGCTTCTCCCTGCTGCAGCCGGGCGCGCACCGCTATCTCCGCTACACTGTCGGTCCCGACGGCCAGCGCAATGCTGTCGACATCTGGGAACGCCGCATTTCTTTCGCGCCCGCACCCGACGGGAAAGCGGGGATGCACATCGTGCAGCGCTGGGACGAGGTCGGATCGAAGACCGTTCTGATCCAGGACAGCTGGTTCGATCGCGGCACGTTCAAGCCGCTCACTCACATCCGGCACGTCGAAAAGGACGGAAAGTCACAGCTGGGCGGCTACCGCTTTGCTGCTGGCAAGGTCGTCGGGATGACCGATCTGCCGGACAATTTGCGCCGCGATTTCGTGATGCCCATGCCGGAGCCCTCCTATAATTTCGAATATGACATGGAATTGCTGCAGGCGCTTCCGCTGACCGCCGGGCGGACGTTCGACATTCCGTTCTATGACGCTGGCATCGACCAGAAGCCCGATCGCTATCGATTCAAGGTCGCCGCCTCATCGAAGGTGAGAGACTGGGACAATCGCCTGATCGATTGCTGGCTGGTCACTGCGGACTATCATACCGGCAAGGTCGTCAGCCGTTTCTGGTTCGACAAAACTTCTCAGGTTCTCGTCCGCGAGGAGGCGATGCAGCCCGACGGGAAGCTGTTGGTCAAGACCCTGCTTCCGCCGGAATCCGCCGACCTCAAAGCCCCGAGCTAACCCGGCGCTGCCCGCTACTGACAGCGGCCGAACCGGCTGCTAGCGGGCGGGCGAATGACCGACATTTCGAAGATCCGTAATTTCTCCGTGATCGCGCATATTGATCATGGGAAAAGCACTCTGGCCGACCGGCTGATCCAGGCGACGGGTGGGCTCACGACCCGCGAGATGCAGGCGCAGGTGCTCGACACCATGGATATCGAGCGCGAGCGCGGGATCACGATCAAGGCGCAGACGGTGCGGCTCGAGTGGCAGGGTTACGAGCTGAACCTGATGGACACGCCGGGGCACGTCGATTTCGCTTATGAAGTCTCGCGGAGCCTCGCTGCGTGCGAAGGCGCGCTGCTGGTCGTGGACGCCGCGCAGGGGGTGGAAGCGCAGACTCTGGCGAACGTCTACCAGTCGATCGAGCACGATCACGAGATCCTCCCCGTCATCAACAAGATCGACTTGCCCGCGGCGGACCCGGAAGGCGTCAGGCAGGAAATCGAGGAGATCATCGGCCTCGACGCGTCGGACGCGGTGCTGGCCTCGGCGAAAACCGGCCAGGGGATCGAAGACGTCCTCAACGCCATCGTCGCCAAAATCCCGCCCCCCAAGGGCGACGCGGCGGCTCCGCTGAAAGCCATGCTCGTCGACAGCTGGTACGACCCCTATCTCGGAGTCGTCATCCTCGTCCGGGTCATCGACGGCGCGATCAGGAAGGGCGCGCAGGTCAAGTTCATGCAGGCGGGGACGACGCATCTCGTCGACCGCGTCGGCTGCTTCCGCCCCAAGATCGAGCAATTGAGCGAGCTCGGTCCCGGCGAAATCGGCTTCATCACCGCGCAGATCAAGGAGGTCGCCGAGACCCGCGTCGGCGACACGATCACCGACGCGAAGCGGCCCGCCGACAAGCCGCTCCCGGGCTTCAAGCACGTCCAGCCGGTCGTCTTTTGCGGCCTCTTCCCGGTCGACGCCGCGGACTTCGAGAAGCTCCGCGACAGCCTCTACAAGCTCCGCTTGAACGACGCCTCGTTCAGCTTCGAGATGGAGACCAGCGCGGCCTTGGGCTTCGGCTTCCGCTGCGGCTTCCTCGGGCTTCTCCACCTCGATATCATCCAGGAACGGCTGACCCGCGAATATGACCTGGACCTCATCACCACCGCGCCGAGCGTCGTCTATCAGGTGCGCCTGCGCGGCGGCGAAACGCACGACATCCACAACCCCGCCGACTGGCCCGACGCGAGCCTGATCGAGGCGGTCGAGGAGCCGTGGATCGAGGCGACCATCTATGTGCCCGACACGTATCTCGGCGCGGTGCTGAAGCTCTGCCAGGACCGGCGCGGCGTCCAGAAGGACCTGACCTATGTCGGCACTGGCAGCCACGCGAGAGCGATGCTCCGCTACGAGCTGCCGCTGAACGAAGTGGTGTTCGATTTCTACGACCGCCTGAAGTCGATCAGCCGCGGCTATGCGAGCTTCGACTATCACCAGCTCGGCCACCGCGAGGGCGACCTCGTCAAGATGAGCATCCTCGTCAACAACGAGCCGGTCGATGCGCTCAGCATGATTGTCCACCGCGCCAACGCCGAGGCGCGCGGCCGCGGCATGTGCGAGCGGCTGAAGGATTTGATTCCAAGACATTTGTTCAAAATCCCCATCCAGGCCGCGATCGGCGGCAAGATCATCGCGCGCGAGACGATCGGCGCGCTGCGGAAGGACGTGACGGCGAAATGCTACGGCGGCGACGCAACGCGGAAGCGGAAGCTGCTCGAGAAGCAGAAGGAGGGAAAGAAGCGGATGCGGGAGTATGGGTCGGTGTCCATCCCGCAGGAGGCGTTTATTGCGGCATTACGGATGGGCGAGGAATAGCCGAGCACAACGGAGCGCTTGCGCGAGCAAACGGAAGCTTGTGTCAAAGAGACCACGACGACCCGGGCGGAGGGGGCGGTCGGACACCAGGACGACCGAGTCCGTCCAACCTCAAGCGTTAGGCGTGCCGCGGCCGTCTGGCTCGCTGGCGATACCTTTTAACGGCGCTTTATCTGACTTCACTTCCATCGGATTCAGAGCCAGCCAGTCATAATTTAGGGGCGGCGACGTCAAGTGAGCGGAGCATCGCGGCGGACACGCATCGACTCTTCCGGGAAAGCGCTTATTCCTGAGCGCATGGCCGACAGAGGGGGCAATCCGACCAGGCCCGGGAAGAGCGCGACGCCCGCGCTCGACGAGCCGTCGCATGCGCATGAATCCATGCTCGATCCGCTGGTCACCGCGCTCGGCGGCGGGGCTCTCGATTTCTCGGCTATGCTGGCGATCGCGGACATCGTTCCGATCCCGATCTGCTATCTCGACCAACAGCAGATTTTCCGCTTCGCGAACCGTGCCGCGGCAGATTGGTTCGAGCGCCCGCGCAAGGAAATTCTCGGGCGAAGCTACGAGCAGATGGTGGGGCCCGCCGCTTATGCCGCGCGACGCGCGCTTCTCGAGGAGGCGCTTGCCGGAGAGCGCAAATTCTTTGCCGCAACCTTCGATCACCCGAGCCTCGGCCCGCGCGCGCTTCAGCTCGATTACGTGCCCTGGGCCGACGCGGAAGGGACGGTGCGGGGGATCATCATCTTTGCCCCCGACATCACCGACGAGCGCGACGCCGGGCGGGCGCTGAAGGAGAGCGAGGAACGTTTCCGGCGGATCGCGAACAATGCGCCTGTGTTGATGTGGGTGACGGCGCTCGACCGGACGCGTGAGTTCGTCAACGACGCCTACATGGAATATCTGGGAACCCAGGATCGCGACGTCGCCCGGACCTACGACTGGCGCGACGGGATTCACCCGGACGATGGCGAACGGATCCTCGCCGAATCGATTGCCGGGGAAGCGTCGCTGAAGCCATTCACTTTGGAGGGGCGATTCCGGCGCGGGGACGGGACCTATCGCTGGCTCCGGAGCACGAGCGCGCCGCGGTTCGGACCCGACGGGGAACATCTGGGGTTCATCGGTGCGGCGACCGACATCACGCTCGCCAAGGAGGCCGAACTTTCACTGAAAGCCGAAGTGGCGGAGCAGACTCGCGAGCTGGCACTCAGCGAAGCCCGCTTCCGCGCGGTGTTCGACACGGTGCTCGAAGTGCTGGTGCTGATGGAACCGGACGGAACCATCGTCGAGCTGAACCGCAAGGAGGCCGAGTGGCGTGCGTCGAACGTGCGCGACTCGCTGGGCAAGAAGATCTGGGATGCGCCGACGCTCGAGATGTATCCGCAGCACATCGCGCTGATGAAGAAGGCAGTGAAGCAGGCCGCCGCGGGCAAGCTGTTCACCGAAGAGGTTCGGCTGGAGCGCGACGGAGCGCCGACCACGCACGTCGACGTCTCCGTCCAGCCGGTGCGCGACGCGAATGGCAAGGTCATCTATCTGCTGCTCGAAGCGCGCGACATCACCGAGCTGAAGGCCGCTCAGGAGCAGCTTCGCCAGAGCCAGAAGATGGAAGCGCTCGGCCAGCTGACCGGCGGGATCGCGCACGACTTCAACAACCTCCTGACCGTGGTCGTCGGCGGGCTCGACATCATCGCCAAGCGCTCGGCGGACGAGGCGCTGCGGCGCTATGCCGAGAACGCGCTGGCGGCGGCGGAGCGCGGTGCGCGCCTGACCGGACAATTGCTCGCGTTCAGCCGCGTCCAGCGGCTGGAAGTCCGGCCGACCCTGGTCACGCCGCTCATCCAGAACATGCGCCCGCTGCTAAAGAATGTGCTCGGCCCAGGAATCACCAAGAAGTTCGAGCTGCACGACGATAATGTGCCAGTAATGGCCGATCCGACGCAGCTGGAAGTGGCCCTGCTCAATCTCGCGATCAACGCCCGCGATGCGATGGCCGGCGGCGGCGTGCTCAGCTTCTCGAGCCGGCTTCTCCGTATCGAAGGGCATTCCGACCTGGCCGACGGTGATTATGTCGAACTCACCATATCCGATACCGGCGCCGGGATGCCACCCGAGGTAGCGGAACGCGCATTCGAGCCCTTCTTCACCACCAAGGAGGTCGGCAAGGGCTCGGGGCTGGGCCTCAGCATGGTTTACGGCGTCGCGACCCAATCGGGCGGCGGGGCGGCGATCGAGAGCGCGCCGGGCCGCGGCACGGTGGTGCGCGTCTTCTTCAAGCGGCCCCTGGAAGATCCGGCAATTGCCGCGGAATTGTAAGGTCTTGTTAGCTCTCTCGCGCGACCATCACGGACCGCTCGTTCCACGCACGACGAAGACAAGATGAATGCGCTCCGACCACAGATCCCCCGCAACGATCCCCGAACC
>DASSOB010000033.1:0-175042 GCA_035701045.1 Sphingomicrobium sp.
TGATCGGGGCTGAGGCCGCGCAGAGTCGCGGGGCGAAGCGCGTCGGAACCGTCCGCGATCGATGGCTGCGGGAAGTTGAAGGACGGAACCAGCTGGTTGAGGATCTTGTTGGTCTCGGTCGCCCCAGTGTTTTCGATGGCCTCGGAACCGATGACGTCGACCGGAACGGGGCTGTCGGCAACCGTGCGGTCGGCGCGACGCGTGCCCGTGACGATGATCGTCTGCTCGTCCGGAGTCTCGCTTGCCGCCTGGGCTTGCGGCGTCTGCGCCGCTTCCTGATTCTCCTGGGCGAAAGCTGGCGTGGCGAACGCGACCGTACTGAGGCCCGCGAACAGCAAACTACGTGTGGACAGTTTCATCGGGGCCCCCTGCGCAGCCGGAACATTCCGGTTCATGCGCTCAAGCAATGAGGAAACAGCAGTTCTGGCAAGCAGTTGTTGCGTCGAGTCATCATTCCGCACCAATGCTGTTGCGCTGTGGCAACAACGGTTCAGGGGCCTTCCCCGCGGTTGACAGAGAGGGACCGCTGCCATAGGCGGCACGCTTTCGCGCGGGGCGTGCCTCGGCGCGCGTCGAGTTTTGCAAAGAGAAGTGAGCCAATGTTCGCAGTCGTGCGCACGGGCGGTAAGCAATATCGCGTCACCGCCGGAGACAAGATCGTCGTCGAGAAGCTGGCCGGGAACGCCGGCGACAAGGTCGACATCACCGACATCCTTCTGGCGGGCGAAGGCTCCGACCTGAAGCCGGTCGCCGGATTGACCGTCGCGGCGGAGATCGTCGCCCAGGCCAAGGGCGAAAAGGTCACCGTCTTCAAGAAGCGCCGGCGGCACAACTACCGCCGCAAGAAGGGCCATCGCCAGCAGCACACGATCCTGAAGATCGTCGCGATCGGCGACCACAAAGCGGAGAAGCCAGCGAAGGCAGCCGCCGAGAAGTCGGCCAAGGCGGACTCGTCCGCCGTAGCTTCAGCGAAAGCGGATCCGGCGCCCGCGAAGCCGGCCAAGGCCGGCTCCGCCGCCAACCGTTCGGACAAGGAAGGCGTCGCCGTGGTCGACGCCCAGCCGACCGAGAATCCGGCGCCCGACAAGGAGTCGGAGGCCAATCCGCCGGCCGAGAGCGGCGACGCTCCGTCCAAGGCGAACCATGCCAAAAAGGCGCCGGCCGACAAGCCGACGGCCAAAACGCCGTCGACAAAAAATGCTGCACCTGCTAAGGGCGCCGCGAAGAAATCGGCCCCGAAGGCCAAGAAGAAGTAACCGAGAATGGCACATAAGAAAGCAGGCGGCTCGTCCCGCAACGGCCGCGACAGCGAGAGCAAGCGTCTGGGCGTCAAGAAGTTCGGCGGACAATCGGTCCTCGCCGGCAACATCATCGTGCGCCAGCGCGGCACGAAATGGCACCCGGGCACGAACGTCGGCCTTGGCAAGGATCACACCTTGTTTGCGCTTACCGACGGTTGTGTCGCGTTCCGAGACGGCAAGCTCGGCCGCAAATACGTGCATGTCATGCCGATTAGCGGAAGCGAAGCATAGGAACGGTCAGAAAGGGACCGTTCCCACGAGGGGGCGGCCCGGACGAGATCTCAAGGATCGAGACCAAAAGGGAGAAGAGGGAAGCCCCTTCCTCTCCCTTCTTTGTTTTGGAAGGGCCCAAATCTTCTCCCTGAACTGTCACCGGTCGCGTTTAGGCGGCCGGGGCGAGGAGAAGGCCAATGTTCGCGAGAACGCCAAGACTGCTGCTGAGACCCGGCTTCCCCGAAGATGCGCCGGCGCTTGCCGCCGCCATCGGCGACGAGGCGATCGTCCGCAATCTCTCCGTCGTGCCCTGGCCCTTTAACCTGCGCGACGCCGAGGCGTTTCTCGCCAGCCCGCGCGATCCTGTCCTGCCCTCGCTGCTCATCGTCGAGCGGACCGACGCCGCGCCCCGCCTCGTCGGGTCATGCGGCCTTGGCCGCCGCCCCTCCGGCGCGGTCGAGCTCGGCTATTGGATCGCGCGTCCCTTCTGGGGCCGGGGCTTCGCCGGCGAGGCATGCGAGGCGCTGATCGGCATCGCCCGCGCGCTCGGCTTGAAGCAACTCGAAGCCTCGCACTTCATCGACAATCCCGCCTCGGCGCGGGTGCTCGACAAGCTCGGCTTCGAATCCACCGGCATCATCGCCCCGCGCATGTGCCGCGCCCGAGGCGAGGAGGTCCCCGCAAGGCTGATGCGCCTGCGGCTGGCGACGGTGGAGGAGGGAAAACAGCCCGCGATGGCGGCGTAAGCTTTCCTCCCTGCGAGCGCAGCTCGTGGGGAGGGGAACCATTGAACGAAGATTCAATGGTGGAGGGGTCAGGCCGGATTCCCAAATCACCCCTCCACCATGCTCCGCATCGCTGCGCGATGGGGAGGAATGCCACTAAACCGCCCGCCTCACCTTTTTTTCCGGCTGATCCGCTTCGCCAGCGCTCGCCTCATAGGCCCACAGCAAGTGCCGGTCGTCCTCGTTCCATGGATGAAATCCCGGCAGGAAGAACCGTCCCCACGCCCCGGCGATCTTGCGGAACATTCCGGGCCGAACCCACAAATACCACAGCAGCCTCGCCCAGGCCCGTACGCCCGTGACCCCGTCCTGGCGCATCAGCTCGAGCGCACCCGCCGTCCGGTCGACGAGGAAGTTGCGGGTGACATAGAGCATCACCTTGGCCTTGACCTTCCACCGTTTCCGCGGAGGCCAGTCGCGCGTCGCATGGAGCCAAGTGTCGTAGGCGACGCCCTTGTGCTCGATCTCCTCCGCCGCGTGCCAGCGCCACAGAGCCGCGGTCTGCATCTCCGCGCCGTCGAGGTGCCGCGGATCGGCGAGCAGCTGGTGCGCGAGGATCGCGGTGAAATGCTCCAGCGCCATGGTCGCCGCGAGGCTGACGATCGGCGGCTTGCCGCGCGTGACCGCCAGCCGCATTTCCACCCGCGCCTCGAGCTTCGACAAATCGTAACCGGCCTGCGCCGCGCGCTTGTTGAACGCGTCATGCTCGCGGCTGTGGATTGCCTCCTGTGTGGTGAAACCCTTGATCTCCCCGGCGAGCTTTGAGCCCACGCCGCCGCGAAATCGGCGGACGCTTTCGACGAAGAAGGCTTCACCCGCGGGAAACGTGGTCGATAACGCATTGTAAATTGCAGTCGCTTCGACGCGCCCGCCGTGCCAAAGTCGCGGCGTCGCCGAATTCCGGCCGAAACGCCGGTCGCGCGGCGTGATTCCGGCGGTCGCCGGATGAGGAACGATTGCTGCAGTCATGAGCATAAGCTAGGCCAACTTACAGAAGTGTCAATAAAGCGCACACGCCTGAGCCCTGAGGAAAGCCGCTCCGCCGCGATCGGCGCGGCGCGCGCGCTGTTGCTCGACCAGGGCCCGCAGGCTGTGACGCTGAAGGCCGTGGCGGCGAAGATCGGCCGCACCCACGCCAACCTCCTCCACCATTTCGGCTCGGCCGCGGGCCTTCAGGGCGCGCTCGCCCGCTCCATCGCCGATTCGGTCAGCGCGAGCATCGCCGAGGCGGTCGAGCGCGCGCGAGCCGGCGAGACCGACGCCCTCGACATCGTCGACCGCACCTTCGACGTGTTCGATCGCGAGGGCGCGGGCGCGCTCGCCGCCTGGATGATCCTCACCGGCAATCGCGATGCGCTGAACCCGATCCTCGATGCGATCCGCGACCTCGTCGCGCAATTGAGCGTCGGGCATGAGGCGCATCACGTCGCCGAGAGCACGCTCGCCCTGGTCCTCAACGCGCTTGGCGATTCCCTCCTCGGTTCGCCGATCGCCGAGACTCTCGGCTTGCCGCGCGACACGGCGCGCGAGCTTGCCGCCGACCGCCTCCGCTACCGGCTCCAGATCGACCACCCGAAGGCATAGCGGAGCCATGGGGAGACATAAGACGACCAGGCTGGAACGCTTCCGCCACCGGGTCGTCGGCTCCCTCGAGGAGCTCGGCCCCGGCCTCGTCACGGGCGCCGCCGACGACGATCCGAGCGGGATCGCCACTTATTCGCAGGCGGGCGCCCAGTTCGGCTACGGCCTCACCTGGACGATGGTGCTCTGCTATCCGCTGATGTCGGCGGTCCAGCTCATCAGCGCGCATATCGGCCGCGTGACCGGCGCGGGGCTCGCCAGCAATCTCGTCGGCACCTTTTCCAGGCGTTTCGTCGGGATTCTGATTGGCATCCTGCTCATCGCCAACATCATCAACATCGGCGCCGACCTTTCGGCGATGGCGGCGGCCGCAAAGCTCGTGATCGGCGGCGGACAGCACGGTTTTGTGATCGGCTTCGCGCTCGTCAGCACCGCGCTTCAGCTGTTCGTTCCCTACCGGCGATACGCGCGCATCCTCAAATGGCTGACGCTCAGCCTGTTCGCTTACGTCGCGGTGCTGCTCGTCGTCAGGACCGACTGGCCCGCCGCGCTCGTCGGGCTCGTCTGGCCGACCGACCTCGGCCGCGATGCCCTCCTCACCATCGTCGCGCTGCTCGGCACGACGATCAGCCCCTACCTCTTCTTCTGGCAAAGCTCGCAGGAGGCGGAGGAGATCGCCAATTCGAAGCACCGGCCCATCAAGCAGGAGCCGCGCAGCGCGGCCACGCAGTTCCGCCGGATGCGCTTCGATACGCTGGCCGGCATGGCATTTTCGGAACTCATCGCCATCGCGATCATCCTCGCCGCCGCCGCGACCCTGAACCGGCAGGGCATCACCCAGATCGGCTCCGCGGCCGACGCCGCCGAGGCGCTTCGGCCGGTCGCGGGCCAGTTCGCCTTCGCCTTGTTCGCCATCGGCATCGTCGGCACCGGCTTCCTCGCCGTCCCGGTGCTCGCCGGCTCGGCGGCTTTCGCGGTCGCCGAGATTTTCGGGTGGAAAGAAGGCCTCGAATATCAGCCGCAGCAGGCGGCGGGCTTCTATTCCATCATCGTCGTCGCGAGCTTCATTGGCGTGCTGATCGACTGGTCGCCCATCGACCCGATGCGCGCCTTGTTCTGGAGCGCCGTCCTCAACGGCGTCGCCGCCGTCCCGCTGATGATCGCGATGATGGTCGTCGTCTCGAGCCACAAGGTGATGGGCCGCTTCACCGCGACGCGCCCGCTGCTGATCCTTGGCTGGGCCGCGACCGCGGTCATGACGGCGGCGTCCGTCGCGATGCTGATCAGCTTGATCTGAGCCGCAGCCAAATCGTTGCATGCGCGTTACGGGCGCATGCGAAAGTTGTTCAACCGCATCGCGACCATGATCGCGACGGCCGCCGGCCAGCCGATGACCTTCATCCTCGCGGCCGCGATCATCGTCATCTGGGCCGTCAGCGGGCCGTTGTTTCGCTGGTCGGACACCTGGCAGCTGGTCGTGAACACCGGCACCACCATCGTCACCTTCCTGATGGTCTTCCTCATCCAGAACAGCCAGAACCGCGACGGCGCGGCGATGCAGGCCAAGCTCGACGAGCTCCTGCGCTCGGTCGAGAAGGCACGCGAGAAATTCATCGGCATCGAGCATCTGACCGACCAGCAGATCGAGCTGATCCGCTCCGCGCTCGAACGCAGCTCCGATGGCGAAGCCGGCAAGCAGGCGACCGCCGACGACACCGTCGACCGCCTGCTCGAACGCTACTGACTATTTCGGCTCCGGCGAGTCCTCGATGACCGTCAGCGGCCGCGCGACCGCGCCGCTGTGCAGCGAATCCGGTGTCACGACGACCGTAGTTCCCGGCTCGACGATCCCGGCGACCGCCCTTCGGAAATTCTCGGGCGCATGGAACCGCTGCCATTCCGAAGGCGCGACCGGCAATTCTTTCGATCCGGCGTTCGGCGAGAGTTGCAGCCGGATCCAATGCTGGCCGGCCGCGTCGACCTCGCGGAGCGCATAGGCCCAGGCACCCGGAACCTCGCCTTCGACCGTAACCGGCGCCGAGCCGATCTCCACGCCATTGCGAAGCACCACCGCGCGCCGGTCGGCGGCGCTAACGACGATCGAAACCGGCCCGGACGGCGATTTCTCCGGAGTCCATATGATCTGCCCCGGCTGCTCCGGCCGTTCGCTCCCGCTCGCGAGAATCGGCGGAGTCGGCGCAATTCGCGGCTGCGTCGCCTGGTCGGTGATCACCACCGTCATGCCGAGGCTCGTAACTCCGTACAGAAGCTTGGCGAAGCCGGCCGGCAGTCGAATGCAACCATGCGACGCGGCATAGCCCGGCAGATGCCCGGCGTGCAGCGCAACGCCCTTCCAGGTCAGCCGCTGCATATAGGGCATCGGCGCATTGTCGTACGTGGACGAATAATGCTCGACCCGCTTCTGAAGGATGGTGAACACGCCGGTAGGCGTTTCATGTCCCGGCCGTCCGGTCGACGCCGTCGAGGCGCCGATCGGGACACCGTTGCGATAAAGCACCGCCCGCTGCGTCTCGAGATTGACGATCAGCAGCATCGGCCCGCGCGGCGCGACTTCTGGCGCCCACACATACTGGCCCGCGCGGAGGCCCTCGACCGTTCCCGCGACCGAGCCCTTCGCGATATCCATTTGTTGCGCCGCGAGTGCCGCCGGCCATGCGCCGGCGGCACTCATCAACAGCAGCGCGATTGCGTGGCTAACGCGACAGGAAGAGCGGAACCGCACAGCTCTTCAGGAGCGCGCGCGTGACGCCGCCGAACAGAAACTGGCCGGCGCGGCTGTGGCTATAGCCGCCCATCACGATCATGCTCGCCTTCCGGCCGGTCGCATATTCGACCAGTCCGACATCGATTCCGGCCTTGGGAGGCGCCAGCGTCTCGATTTCAGCGTGAATGCCGTGCCTCGAAAGATATTCGAGCAGCCGGTTGGACTTGAACAATTCCTCCTTGTCCTCGGTAAATCGGACCACCCGAACGTCGGATGCCATCCGCAGCATCGGGATCGCGTCCCGTACCGCATTGGCGGCTTCATAGCTCCCGTTCCATGCGATCACGGCCGGGCCGAACGGGTCGAACCGCTCATTCTCGTCGCCCACCACCAGCAAGGGCGTGCGCGAGCGCTGAATCAGATCGCCGAGCAAGGCGACTGCCGGCCCGCCGGATTTTCGTTGCTTCGGCTCGCGCCCAGCGATCAGCAGATCGGACAAAGCGGCGCGCTGCACCAGGCGCGGCACGAGTTCGCCCAGGGCCTCTTCATAGTCCCAACTCACGTGCTCGTTGCCGAGCTCCGACTCGATCTGACGGCGCAATTCGTCCGTTTGCTCCTCCAGCGCTTCCGCGATCTGGGAACTGACGAATACGCCACCGTAGAGGTCCATGACCGAATAGGCTTCGAGCGCCGTGACATGGAGGCACTGTAGATGGGCGCCGCACGCGCGGACCAGGGTAAGCGCCACCTGGAGCCGCGCCATGACCGCCTCATCGTCATAGACGTGGAACAGGATCGACTTGATTCCGCCGCTCTGCCGAGATTCCGCTTCGAATGCCGGCCGTTCCATCACTAGTTCGCTTTCGATCTCTCGTACCATCGGCTTTCTCCTGCATGACAGGCCCACCAACCGCCACTGCCGCCAATCCACGATCCGGACGCGCGCCGATATCCGCAATTCCCACTAGGTATGACTACATATGGCGCCCGCCGCGGCGGCGATTCACAACGCTCGCAGGGTCTCCGATGAGAGTCGCTCCCCAGCCCTGGACCAAACTCTCGCGGAGGCCCTCACGCAGAACCCCGCGGATGTGGCACGATCGGCAGTCACCGGCGTTGGGCCCGACAGGAGGAACCCACCTTGAAGGACAAAGCCGTCGACATTCTCGACCAGAACCGGTTGATGGCGATCGCCACGCTGCGCCCGGACGGCTGGCCCCAGACTACGATGGTCAGCTACGCGAACGAGGATATCCTCGTCTATTTCGTGATTTCGCGCAGCGGCCAGAAATTCGCCAATATCGAGCGCGACGACCGGGTTTCGCTCGTCATGGGCCGCGACTTCCATGACCCGGCCACGATCAAGGCATTGTCGATCGCGGCCCGCGCTTCCGAGGTCACCGACGCAAAGCAGCGGATGCGGGCGATCAAGTTGCTGCTTGAGCGTCATCCGGGCCTCGAGCGGCTGGAGCGGCCCGAACCCGGTCGCTCGGCGATCATGCGCGCCAATCCGGAGATCATCACGGTCCTCGATTATTCGAAGGGTTTCGGCCATTCGGACCTTCTGACCGTCGGCCCTGGGGGACTGGTCGGCATGACCGCCGCGCGCGACGACGACTGGGGCTTCGGGATGAAACTGAAGCCCACATCCTGACCCTATCCCGTATTGAAACGGCCGATGCGTCAGTCTCGCGGATCAGCTATCCAGTTCCGCGGTTGAAACTGGACCGGCATGCCCACGACTTCCCCCGAATGGATTCAACTCGCGATTTACGCGGTCGCCGCGGCGTTGCTCATCATGCTGCTGCAGCGCATTCCCTACGTCGGACGCGTCGTTCGCTTCGCTTTCTCGCTCGCGCTTCTCGCCTTCCTCATCTTCGTCATTCTCCAGCAGGCGCCCTACCAGCCCGAACTATCGCGCATCGCAGGCAGCCTCGGTCTCGACAATCAGAAGGTCGCGGGCAATGAGCTTCGCGTCAGCATGGCCCCCGACGGCCATTTCTGGGTGACGGCGTCGATCGACGGCGTGAAGACGCGCATGTTGATTGACAGCGGCGCGACCGTCACCGCTTTGTCGAGCGACACGGTACGCAGGGCGGGCATCGACACCGGCGCCGGCCTCACCCCCGTGATGCTGCGCACCGCCAATGGAGTGACCCGAGCCCACACCGGCTCGATCGACGAGCTTCGGATCGGCAACATCGTCGCGCGCAACCTCAACATCGTCACCGCTCCCGGCCTGGGGAGCCTCGATGTGCTCGGCATGAACTTCCTGTCGAAGCTCGAATCCTGGCGCGTCGAAGGCCGCACGCTGATCCTCGTGCCGCACCATCCGCAACCCGCATCCGCCGGCTGATCGCGGCTCGGCGGCTCATAGACTCGCACGCACGCCAGGCGTAAATTTACCGTTCCCAGGATTGGAGGCGACGATGAACCGCCTTGTTACACTTTCGCTCATACTGGCCGCTTCGGCGGTCCCGGCTTCGGCGGCCGTAAGCGTCGAAACCGCCAACGGCGACTGGAGCAATCTCCCGAAGCTCAGCCAGCGCGGCTACCAACACCTCAATGAGAAAACGGAGGCGAAGCTGTTTGAGATCGCCCAGTCGGGCCAATGCCCGACGTTCGGCCTCAAACAGGGGCGCCTCGATTTCAGTATCACCTTCGCGACTCAATACACGCCCGACGGAACGCTGCAGCGGCTAATCCTTCCCAAGCTCGACTGCGCCGAAGCGGCGAGCGTCGCCGGCGGCGCGCTCCTCGAAATGCTTCAGGCCGGCGACTATGCACCGACCGGCAAGAGCCCGGCGGGCTGGTATCGGGGCGGCCTCGAATTCACCTTCACTGGGGATACCGCGCGCAATCCCGCCGTCCCCCAGGCTGCCCAGCCGGCCGTCGCAGCCAATACGGCCGACGCGAACCAGATCGTCTGCCACAAGATCGAGGAGATCGGCTCCAGGCTTTCGACCAAGCGCATCTGCATGACCAAGGCGCAATGGGCCGACCAGGAACGGACGAACAAGGATGAGCTCAATCGCGTTCAAACCCAGCGCAGCTGCGGCCCGTCGGGGCTGAACTGCTGATCGATCGGCGCCGCCCAGACGGGAAATCGCCATGCGCCTGAATTATGCGATCAAGTTCGTCGCGGACATGGAGAGCGCGGTGCGCTTCTACCGCGACGCTCTTGGCCTCAGCCTGCGCTTCGAATCGCCGTCCTGGAGCGAGTTCGACACCGGCGAGACGACGCTCGCGCTTCACCCCGCCTCCGATGAAAATCCGGCCGGAAGCGTCCAGCTCGGCCTCTCGGTCGACGACATCGACCGCTTCTACGATTCCGGCCGCGCCGAGGGTCTCGTCTTCACCAGCCCGCCGGCCGACGTGCACGGCACCCGGATTGCCCGCTTCCGCGATTGCGAAGGCGCGGAAGTCAGCGTCGGCGGCCGCTGACCTCCGGAACACCCGCCGGGCCATGCCCGTTGAACGAGTGGAGGTTCGAATGAGCATGTTGAGCAGGCGCCTCGGCGAACTTGCGGGCCTCATGGCCATCGGCGACGGGACGATGGCGCTGCTGAAGCCGCAAGAACATGCCGCGCTGTGGCGCGGAGGCCCCGAATGGTGGGACCGGACGGTCCAATATTTCGAGGAGCGGCCGGCGCTCACCCGGACGCTCGGCGCGGCCGGCGTGCTGTTCGGAATCTGGCTCGCCGCGCGCCAGGAAGAAGCGGAGCCGGAGGAAGCCTGAGAGCCGCACGTCTGGCGGGGAACGGCGCGGGCCGGTAAGTCGGCGCGCATGCACTTCCTCGACCAGGCGAAAATCTATGTGAAGTCCGGCGCCGGCGGACCCGGCGCGGTCAGCTTCCGGCGCGAGAAGTATATCGAGTTCGGCGGTCCCGACGGCGGCGACGGCGGGAAGGGCGGCGACATCGTCTTCGAAGCGGTGCCGGGCCTCAATACCCTCATCGACTTTCGCTACACCCAGCATTTCCGCGCGCCGCGCGGCAAGGGCGGCGCGGGCTCGAACAGGACCGGTGCCGGCGGCGGCGACCTCGTCATCGAGATTCCGGTCGGAACCCAGATCCTTGCCGACGACGAGGAGCGCACCCTCCTCGCCGACCTCACCCAGGCCGGCCAGCGCATGACCTTCTTGCAGGGCGGTCTCGGGGGGCGCGGCAACGCCAGCTACAAAAGCTCGACCAATCGCGCCCCGCGGCAGCACCAGACCGGCGAAGCGGGCGAGGAAATGTGGGTCTGGCTGAGGCTCAAATTGCTCGCCGACGTCGGGCTCATCGGCCTGCCCAACGCCGGCAAATCAACCTTCCTCAACTCGGTAACCAACGCCGCCGCGAAGGTCGGCGACTATCCCTTCACCACGCTCCGGCCGCAGCTCGGGGTCGTTCGCCACAAGGGGCGCGAGTTCGTGATCGCCGACATCCCGGGGCTGATCGAGGGCGCGGCCGAAGGCGCCGGCATCGGCGACCGCTTCCTCGGCCATGTCGAACGGACGCGCCTGCTTCTCCACCTCGTCGACGGTTCGGCGGAGGACCCTCTAGACGCCTGGCGAATCGTTCGCGGAGAGCTCGACAGCTACGGCGCGGGACTCGATGCGAAGCCGGAGATCGTCGCGCTCACCAAGGCGGACCTGCTCGGCGACAAGCAGCGGGCGAAAATCGTGAAAGCGCTCGAAAAGGCATCGGGTGAGCCGGTCTTCCCCATTTCCGCCCCGATCGAGGAAGGTCTGCAGCCGCTGCTCGACGCGATCATCGAGCGCCTCGGCAAGGAACCGGGGGCAGTCCCCGAACGGGGCCTGTCCCCCACCGACGAGGGACTGTCCCCTGCCGACGAAAAGTCCTGGTCGCCGCTATGATCCTGGCGATCACCGGCGGCACCGGCTTCGTCGGCTCGCATCTCATCGATGCCGCGCTCACTGCCGGGCACGAGGTGAAGGCCCTCACCCGCCGCGAGCAGCCGCCGCGCGAGGGCGTCGAGTGGATTGCGGGCGATCTCGAGAACCGCGCCGCGCTGGAGAGGCTGGTCGACGAAGCCGACGCGCTGATCCACGTCGCCGGCGTGATCAGCGCGCACGGCGCCGCCGCCTTCGAAAAGGGCAATGTCGCGGGCACGCTCGCGATGCTCGCCGCCGCGACCGCCGGCGGCGTCCGCCGCTTCGTCTATGTCTCCTCGCTCGCCGCGCGCGAGCCGAAGCTTTCGCTCTACGGCGCGTCCAAGGCGCGCGCGGAGGAGCTGGTCCACGGCTCCGGCCTCGACTGGGTGATCGTCCGCCCGCCCGCCGTCTATGGCCCCGGAGACCGGGAGACCCTGGAGCTGTTCCGGATGGCCAAGCTCGGCCTGATGCTGATGCCGCCGCGCGGCCGAGTCTCGGTCATCCACGTCGACGATCTCGCCCGCCTGCTGCTCGCGCTGGCCGCTCCCGCTGCGCCGTCACGCAAGCTCATCGAATCCGATGACGGCAAAGCCGGCGGCTGGACCCACCGCGAGTTCGCGCGCGCGCTGTCGGATGCCGTGGGTACCAAAGCCGCGATCGTCTCCTCGCCCGGTCTGCTGCTCCGTTTCGCCGCCCGCGCCGACCAGTGGATCAGGCGCGAGAAGGCCAAGCTCACCGTCGATCGCGCCGCTTATTTCTCCCACCGCAATTGGGTGGTCGAGCCCAAGCGCGCCTGCCCCCCCGGCCTGTGGTGCCTCGAGATCGACACCGCCCAGGGCCTGAAAGACACCGCCGCCTGGTACCGCGCGCACGGCTGGCTTTAATTCACCCGACCTCGGTCGCATATTCGTAAAGCTGAAAATCCTCGATGAGCCCCGCCTGCACATATGGGCTCGTCTTGACGAAGGTCTCCGCGGCTTCGCGGCTCTCGTCCTCGAAAATCATCATCATTCCGGCGCGCTTGCCCGACGCATCCTTGAGCTGACCGGCGAGCCGGACATTGATGAACGGCTGGCCGAGAAAATCGCCGGTCTGCACCTGCACCGAGGGCGAGACCGGTTCGGAATCGGGCTTGAGGAACCCCATCAAGGCAAAAAGCATCGGCAAATCTCCCTTCTAGGTCAGCAGCGGCCAAAGCATTCGGGCGAACGCGTCCCCGCCGTCCATCAGCCAGTGCGCGGTCGCCAGCGGCACGATCCGTCGAATGCGCAGATAGAGCAGCGCCTGGAAGGTCGAAAACGGAATTGGCGCCAGCGCGCGATAGAGCATGAAGCCCGGGTCGAAGGTCAGCGGCATCAGCGCATGCTGGAACGACCAGAAAAGGACGACCGCAGCAACCGCAAATCCCGTCCTCCCCGACAAGACCTGCAGGCGCGGCAGCACATAGGCGTTGTAGGTCGTCTGCTCGACGACGCCCCAGATGAGCGGGAAGACCAGCACGCCGTAGAGCGCCGCCCACAGCGGCAAAGGGCCGAAAACATCCGGAGCGGAAAGGTCGCCATAGACCAGCAGGCTGCTGCCCAGATTGCCGCTTAGAATGATGAGGAGACTGGGCGGGATGAGTGCAATCCCGATCAGGAGATCGCGGCCCAGGCGTCCGCGATCGAAACCGATGAGGTCCCGCAAACGGATGCCCTCCCGCCGGGCAAGCCACCACAAGCCGCAAACGCATCCCGCGTCGATCAGCGTGCCGTAGACTGGCAGCCACGGCTCCGCGTCCCGCCACGGCGCCGCCGACCGGCGTGCCCAAAACAGCGCCGCGACAAGACCCTGGGCGACGATGGCAAGTGCCGATCGCGCAAGCAGCATCAGCACGGGTCCCTGCCAACCCAGCACGCCGGCAGCCCACCGCGACTGAATGGCGGAACGCGAATTGGGTGCGGCGGCTTCGCTCATGGTCGGCCAAAGCCAAACAAACGACCGGTCAAATCGCCGCACCCGGGCCGCAATCGCGCCCCATTGCGTTGCTTAGGCGAGACTCCCGCATTAACGAGCGCCCACCATGCCGGATCGCCAGCAAACCTACGCCAAAGTCGCCGAGCTCATCGAGCCCTTCAACAAGAAGGGCGTCGCGCTCACCGAAGCGACGCGCTTCGCCCAGGACCTCGAGTGGGACAGCCTCACCGTGCTCGATTTCGTCGCCAATATCGAGGACGAGTTCGACGTCATCATCTCGATGAACATGCAGGCGGAGATCGAGACCGTCGGCCAGCTGGTCGACGCGCTCGAGCGGCTTCAGGCGGGCAGGTGACCGACCTCTTCTCCAAATTCGACCCGCTGATCCAGCAGCGCGAGACGCTGCTCGAAAGCGGACTGACCGACCCGTTCAACCTGGTCATGGAGAAGGTCGAAAGCCCGACCGTCGCCATCTGCAACGGCCGGCGCACGATCCTGCTCGGCACCTATAATTACATGGGCATGACCTTCGATCCCGAGGTCATCGCGGCGGGCAAGCAGGCGCTCGACGAGTTCGGCTCGGGCACAACCGGAAGCCGCGTGCTCAACGGCACCTACCAGGGCCACCGTGAATGCGAGCAGGCGCTCCGCGACTTCTACGCGATGGATCACGCCATGGTCTTCTCGACCGGTTACCAGGCGAACCTCGGCGTCATATCGACGATCGCCGGCAAGGACGATTACATCATCCTCGACATCGACAGCCATGCGTCGATCTACGACGGCTGCAAGCTCGGCGACGCGCAGATCGTCCCCTTTCGCCACAACGACATCGAAGCGCTCGAAAAGCGCCTGAAGCGCGTGCCCGACGGCGCCGGCAAGCTGGTCGTTCTCGAAGGCGTCTATTCGATGCTCGGCGACGTCGCGCCGTTGAAGGACATGGTCGCCGTCTCGAAAGCCAACGGCGCGATGGTGCTGGTCGACGAGGCCCATTCGATGGGCTTCATCGGCGAGCACGGCCGCGGGGTTGCCGAAGCGCAGGGCGTCATCGAGGACGTCGACTTCATCGTCGGCACCTTCTCCAAATCGGTCGGTACGGTCGGCGGATTCTGCGTCTCGAACCACCCCAAGTTCGAGATTTTGCGCCTCGTCTGCCGCCCCTACGTCTTCACCGCTTCGCTCCCGCCCTCGGTCGTCGCGACCGCCGCGACCTCGATCCGCAAGCTCATGGACAGCGCGGACAAGCGCACCCACCTGTGGGAAAATTCCAGGCGCCTCCATGCTGGTCTTCGCCAGCTCGGCTTCACGCTCGGCACGGTCGAGCCGCAATCCGCGATCATCGCCGTCATCATGCCCGATCTCGAAACCGGCGCCGCCATGTGGGAGGCGCTTCTGAACGAGGGTCTCTACGTCAATCTCGCCCGCCCGCCGGCGACGCCGGCCGGCATGACCTTGCTCCGCTGCTCGCTCTGCGCACTCCACAGCGAGGAGCAGGTCGGCGAGATTCTCGGCATGTTCGCGGCCGCCGGCCGTGCCACGGGGTGCATCGTTTGAGATAGACCGCCGGAACCTTTGGCTTTCGCCAATTGGTTAACGAGTTTAAGATTGTGCGCATGATCGGGGTTGGGGAAGAGGACGAAGTTCGCTTCGACTGGCGGCGCGGAGGCGCCGCGGCCGCCGGCCTCGCCGCGGCCCTGGTGCTCGTCGCCATGGTCTTTCTCGTCAAGTTCGCAAACGATGCGCGCGAGAAGGCGCTGACCGCCGAGCGCCATTCCTACGAAGTCGCTCTCGTCGTCCGCAACGTCAGCGCCAACGTGTCGGGCGCGGAGGCCGCGCTCGCCCGCTTCGTGCTCGACGAAAAGGAGGTTCCCAACGGCAAGATCTACGCCAGCGACTGGCAGCTCGCCGGCTTTCAGATCGGCCAGTTGCGCGACCTCATGCGCAACAGCCGCGACCAGCAGCAGCGCGTCGCCAGGGTTCAGCAGCTCTATCAGCTTCGCGGCCAGCAGCTCGCGCTCGCCGCGCGCGCCGCGCTCGCCAAACAGGGCGACGCCGGAATCCGCTATTTCTACGCGGCCTCCACCACCGGCACGGGCAAGGAGCTCGACGATACGCTCGAGAACATCATTCGCGCCGAGCGCGATGCGCTCCGCGACCGGATCGAGCGCAGCCAGTTCTTCTCCGACCAGGCGGACCAGTTCACCAATTATCTGAGCTGGCTCGGAATCCTCGTCGGCCTCGGTGCAATCTTCCTCGCCGTCGTATCGGTCCAGGCGCTCCGCCAGAATGCCCGCGCCCGGCGCCAGGCCGAAAGCGAAGCCGACCGCGCCGAAGCGCTGGACCTCGCCGTGCGCGAGCGGACTCACGAGCTGTGGGAGGCGAACCAGGCCTTGAAAGCGGAAGCGGCCGAGCGCGAAGCCGCCGAGGCCCAGCTTCGCCAGGTCCAGAAAATGGAAGCCGTCGGCCAGCTGACCGGCGGAATCGCGCACGATTTCAACAATATGCTCGCGGTCGTCGTCGGCGGGATCGATCTCGCGCTGCGCCGCCTGAACGGCCCCAGGCGTGAGATCATGGTCCACTTGAACAATGCCATGGAAGGCGCGACCCGCGCCGCCGCCCTCACCCGCCGCTTGCTCTCCTTCGCCCGATCCGAGCCGCTGCTGCCCGAACGGGTCGACAGCACCGAGCTCATCGGCGGCATGTCGGACCTCATCGACCGGACGCTCGGCGAGCGAATCCGCGTGGACGTGGACATCGCGCCCGATACCTGGCCCATTTACGTCGATCCGCACCAGCTCGAGAACGCCATCGTCAACCTCTCGGTGAACGCGCGCGACGCGATGCAGGGCGAAGGGCTGATGCGCATCGCGGCCGAAAACGTGCGCCTCGCCGCCAATCAGGTCGGCGACATCCAGGCCGGCGATTATGTGAAGATCAGCGTCGCCGACACCGGCTGCGGGATGAGCCCGGAGGTGCTCGAACATGCCTTCGAGCCGTTCTTCACGACCAAGCCCGTCGGCAAGGGCACGGGTCTCGGCCTGAGCCAGATTTTCGGCTTCGCCCACCAGTCGGGCGGAGAAGTCGGAATCGAAAGCGAGGTCGGGAAGGGCACGACCGTTTCCATCTATCTGCCGCGGACGCAGGTCGCCGCGGAAGTCCGGGTCCATCCGTCCGCGCAGCGCCGCGAAGCCGCGGACCTCCATGTCGCCGGTGCCCGAATCCTGCTCGTCGAAGACGATCCGCGCGTCCGCTCCGCCACCGTCGATGCATTGGAAGACCTGGATTACGACCCGATCTCCTGCGACGGCGGCGCCGAGGCCATCGAGCTGTTCCGGGCCCAGGAGTTCGACCTCGTCATCAGCGACGTGATCATGCCGGAAATGACCGGCCCCGAGCTCATCCGGCATCTCAAATCGACCCACGATCGCGACTTCGCGGTGTTATTCGTGACCGGCTATGTCGGCGACGGCGAAAGCGACGACCTTCGGGGCTACGAGCTCCTGCGCAAGCCCTTCACCGTCGGCGCCCTCGCCAGCGCCGTAGCCTCGGCGCTCTCCCGCACCACCGAACCCCCAAGAGCCGCCGCAAAGGCGTAAGATTCCCCTCCCTGGAAGGGAGGGTGGGCGCGAAACGGGCATCTCGTTGGATGAATCGTCCAAGCTCCAGCGCCTTCCTCGTTACGGCAATCAGCCTTTAAATTGACATTCGACCGACGAAGCATATATGCTTCACATGTGGCCTGCACCGTCGCGTTCACTGGCGAATTCCAGGCATTTCTCGACGGCATCAGGGATCCGGTGGCCGCACGAGCCATCAAGACACGCATCGTGCGCTTCGAGGCGGGTCTCTTCGGCGATGTGAAGTCGGTCGGCGGCAAGGTCATGGAAGCGCGGATTAACGTCGGAGCCGGATACAGGCTCTATTACGCGATGAGAGGCCTCGAGATGGTCGTGCTGTTGTGCGGTGGCGACAAGCGGCGACAGCAGGCCGACATTGCGGTGGCTAAGGCTCTTGCGGCCGCTTTAAGTAAATGAGCAGGTGTGATTATGGGTACGAACATCAAAATGGTCGATACGGCGACGCTCTTCCGGAGCGACGAAGATCAGGTCCATCTCATTCGCGATGCGCTCGCTAGTGGCGATGCGCACTATATCGCTCATGCCATTGGAGTGGTTGCCCGCGCACGCGGGCTTTCCGACATGGAGCGCGAGACTGGAATCAAGCGGCAGACGCTTCACAAGGCGTTGAGCACAGATGGCAATCCCACTCTGGAAACAATCTTGCCGGTGCTGAAGGCACTCAACCTTCAACTCGATGTGCACCAGGCAAAAGCAGCCTGACGGACGCAGGACTCGGATCGATCACCGCACTGCTCCGCTCCTCAGCAGCCGCGGCAGCAGCGTGATCCCGGCGAGCAGCGGGTGCCGTCGCTGCCATGGTTTCAGCTGGATATCCGCTCCGGCGTGGCGGTTGATTTTCCACGCGATATAGTCCGCGCCGCCGGCGAAGGTCAGGCTCGCCTTGGCGAGACGCGCGACTGATAGCGCTTTCCCCTCGATCCGCCGCCGCGGCCAGCTCGCCTGCTTCGGAAGCGCTGACGGGATCGCCGCGACCGCCGGCCCGCCGAACCGCTCGTAGCGCGCGCGATCCATGTCGACGACGGACTGGCCCTTGCCCTTCCGCTCGGCGCGCAACTCGGCCGAATAGGTCAGCGCGAACGCGCGACGCCACCAGTCGAGCGGCGCTTCGCCCTTCCTCACTCCGGCCGCCACGAGCAACGTCGGAGCGGCGCGGGCCACGGCATCGATCGCGCGCTGGCGTGCCTCGTCGCTGCTGTCCCACGCGAGCCGCGCGGGCTGTGCAAACCGGGCCCAGACCGAAACGCTGCTCGTCGCCGGTCCATTGAGCCGGTGAAAATCCGCCTCGCTCAGCACCGCATATTTCGCCGCCAGCCCGTCCTTCTCGAAATAGAAGACGTTGGGTGGAATCAGCCGGTTCGCGATCGCCAGCCAGCACTTCGGATACGCCGCGCCATAGTCCGAAACGATCAGGTAGAAATCGAGCATGAGCCCGTCGAGCCGCTCCTCGCGCAGGCACGACCCGTAAAACAGCACCGCCCGCGAAGCTTCCCCATGTTGCGCCGCAATCGCCGCAGCTATGTCGCCCACCCGCGGATCCACCGCTTGCCCGAGCTCCTGGGCAACCAATTCGCGAAGGTCGTTCACCATCTAACCGCCTGCCGCATTAGGGCGAAGCCCTGACTGTTTCACACGAAGACACGAAGGCCACGAAGGGCGCAATGGGTCCGAGGCCACCTTCGTGGTCTTTGTGTTCTTCGTGCCTTCGTGTGAAAAGTAGCGAAGGGTAGATTTCGGTGGCTCTTTGAAAAAGGGCCAAACGGCAGGGGCTACGCCGCCACCTTCACGAACGCCAGCGGCTGGGCCGTGCGCAGGTGGATGGGGTGGCCGGGCTCGGCGCGGAAGGTCTCGCCGTCGAGGATGACGTCGGAGCTGTCGCCCTCGATCGTGATTTCGTCGGCTTCCCGGAAATGCACCCCCTCCACGTTCGATCGGCCGAGCCTGCCGATGATCCGTGCCAGCACCGCGCGGACGATCGATTCGGGGCGCTCCTCGATCGCGAGCAGCTTCAGCGTTCCGGCGCGGTGCGCGCCGATGTCGGTCGCGAGGAGCAACTTCTCCAGAGTCGTCACCGCGAGCAGCGAAAAGCGACCGCTGAGCCTGGCGTCCTCGGCCGACATGGAAACGCTGAGCGGCATGGAATCGTGCGGCAGGAAGCTTCCCTTGATCCGCAGCACCTGCTTGGCCATCGCCGCCAGCGCCGTAATCGCATGAGCGACGCCGTTCGGAAGGCCGAGCGGATAAATCTTCTCGCGGCAAAAGATCATCGTTTGCGCGAGGCCGGCGCCGCCGAGGAACATGCCGATCACCGGCCGGTCTTCCTCGCCGTCGCGGCGGAGCGCGATCAGCTCGCGCGCCACGGTGTAAGGCGCCAAATCGTCGGCCCGAGCGAGATCGATCAGCCGCTCGAGCGTCTCGATCGGGTCGCCGCGCGCGCCGAGGTCGAGCGCGATGAGGTTCGTCTTTCCGCTCGGGAGCACCGCGACGGGCGGAGGCTCGCCCTCGAAATGCCCGCCGTTGTGGATCTCGGTGAGAGTCGCCTGGACGGTGCCGTCGCCGCCGTTGATCGCCAGCACCTTCGGCCGCACCTGGGCGATGACGCGCATCGCCTCGCCGATCTGCTTCGCCTCCTCCACCTCATAGTGAAAGACGTCGGGGTGGTCGGCGCAAAATTCGCGGATTCGCGGCAATTGCGCGAGGTTGCCGGTCGATTTCGGGTTCGACAGGAGCGCGATCCTCGGCCGGTAGCAGTGAAGCGCGCTCGTCCCCGACGCCGGGCACAGCTGTCCTTCGGAGACCTGCGCGTCAGTCATCGGAAACGATTTCGACATGAATTCACCGGCCCGTCCGCTATAGGGGCGTCGATCGGGCGGCTGCTCCTAGTTCGAGGCGCATCCGTCCGCTGTGGAATCTCGGCTGCCTTTGCGGCCAAATCATGGTGCTGGGACGACCGAATTTGCCCCATCTCGGCCTGATTGACCGATATCTCGCGCGCTCGATCGCCGTGCCGTTGTTCGGCTCGCTGATCCTCGCCGCGATGCTGCTTGTGCTCGACAAGATGCTGCGGCTGTTTCAATACGTCGTCGACGCTGGCGGACCGGTCAGTGTCGTCTGGCGAATGCTCGCCAATCTTCTTCCGGAATATCTCGCGCTCGGCATCCCCATCGGGCTGATGCTCGGCATCCTGCTCGCCTTCCGAAAGCTCGCTTTGTCGTCGGAGCTGGACGCGATGCGCGGCATCGGGATCAGCTATGGCCGGCTGCTCCGAATCCCCTACGGCTTCGCGATCCCGCTCGCGATCGTCAATTTGCTCATCGTCGGCTACCTCCAGCCCTTCACCGAATATCGCTACGAGAATTTGCGCTTCGACCTCAAATCCGGCGCGCTCGGCGCGGCGATCAAGGTCGGCGAGTTCAACCAGATCGGCCGCCGGCTCACGCTCAGGATCGAGAGCAGCGAGAACAAGGGCACGCAACTGCACGGCATCTTCGTCGCAACCAGCGACGGCAAGGGCATGACGATCGCCGCGACGGCCGAGGGAGGGAAGTTCCTCTCGACCGACGATCCCGACACTATTCTGTTCCGGCTGACGAAGGGCCGCCTCATCCAGAACTCGCCCAGGTTCGCGACTCCCCGGACGCTGGCCTTCGACAGCTACGATTTGCCCGTCAGCCTTCCCATCATCGATCAGTTTCGCCGCCGCGGCGTGAGCGAGTCCGATGAACTCTACCTCCACGAGCTATGGCGCGTCGGCTACGGAGGAGCGCCGGCCACCGAGCACCAGCGGCTGGAAGCGCAGGCGCACTTCAATTTCCGCCTCGTCGAAGTGATCATGATGTTCATGCTTCCGCTGCTCGGCGTGGCGCTCGCGGTCCCGCCCAAGCGAAGCACGTCGGCGCTCGGCATCTTCCTCGGCCTGCTGATCGTCGTCGCTTATCACAAGGTCAATCAGTACGGCGAGCAGATGGCCGCCAACGGGGAGCTTAATCCCATTCTCGCTTTGTGGGTCCCGCTCGTCGTCTTCAGCGCGATGATCGCCTGGATGTACCACGTCCTCGCGCACAAGCCGGGTGGGCAGCCGATCGGCGCGCTCGAATGGTTCTTCGCCCGCCTCGCCCGCCTGATCCGCGGGATGATGCCCAGGTTCGGCGAGGATCGCGCGTGATCAACTTTGGCTTCTTCCCGTCGCGCAAGATCGCTTTCTACATGGTGCGCCTGTTCCTGACGCGCAGCCTCGCCGTTCTCGTCATCCTCGTCCTCATCCTGATGACTCTCGACCTTCTCGGCGAAGCCGGGAAAATCCTCGCGGTTCCCGGCAACGGCGATTCCGACCTGTGGCATTATGTGGGCCTGAGGATTCCGGTCCTCGCCTCGCGCTTCCTGCCATTCTCGGTATTGCTCGGAACGCTCATCGCCTTCGTCGGTCTCAATCAGCACAGCGAAGTCGTCGCGATGAAGGCCGCGGGCCTCTCGGCGCACCAGATCCTCGCGCCGCTCATCGTCGCCAGCATCGGCATCGCCGCCGCCCTGTTCGCCTTCAACGAGGGCGTCGTGGTCAACAGCGCGCGCCAGGTGAACGCGTGGGGCGATAATGATTACAAGCCCATTCCGCCCGCGAGCGGCGTGCTGACCAACGTCTGGGTGCTGAGCGGCGACGATCTCGTCAAGGCGGGGATCGTCGCCGGCCGCGGGCCACGCATGCGGTTGCAGCGGGTTACCATCTACGACCGTAATGGCGGCATCCTCCAGCGGGTCATCACCGCGCCGCGCGCCGCGCCCGACCCGTCCGGCCATGGCTGGCTGCTTCAGGACGCGAGCATCTACGACGCCAACATGAACGTCGTCCGCCAGGCGGGCCGCATCAGCGCGCTTCCCGGGGTCACCCAGGCGCAGCTGACGCTCGCCAAGGTCGACCCGACCGAGCTCGACTATTGGACGCTGAAGAAGCGTATCGCGGAGCTCCAGCAGGCCGGCCGCCCGACCGACGAGGCGCGCGCCGGGCTCGCTCACAAGATATCGCAGCCCTTGTCGATCCTTTTGATGCCGCTGCTCGCCGCCATCGCCGCTTTCGGCCTCGCCCGCTCGGGCCAGCTGCTGCTCCGCGCCACGATCGGCATGGGGCTCGGCTTCGCTTATTTCGTCGCCGACAATTTCAGCCTGGCGATGGGCAACGCCGGCGCCTACCCGCCGCTCGTCGCCGCATGGGCGCCGTTCCTGCTGTTCCTGCTCATCGGCGAAACTGTTCTCATGAGAACCGAAGAATAATTCCTCCCTGTCGCCGCGGCAGCGGCGATGGGGAGGGGAACCATGCGGCGAAGACTGCATGGCGGAGGGGTCAGCCGGCTACTCCCCGCTCCAGCGGCGGAAGTGATAGCGCCCGCGGACCGGCGCCGCGCGGTACGATTGCCCCGAGCTGCAATCGATCCTGAACACGCCGGGTGCTCCGTCGACCGCGCTCGCCGAGGCGACCGAGCCGCAACTGTAGCCGATCCGGTCGATCGTCCGCGCGATCACGCTCTTCGGCAGCGGCAAGTCGGCGGCCGCCGCCTCCGAAGCCGGCGCCTCAACGGCGGCAACCGTCACCGCCGGCGGATTTTCCACGAGCGTATTGGCAATCGATTCGATCCGGTCGGACGGCCGCGGGTCGACCGATGCGATCCGGGGCGACGGCGCGGCGCGTTTCGGCGGAGCCTCGACGGGTTCCGTCCGGACCGGCCGCTCCGCCTGTTCCTCGACCGGCTTCGCCACCGGTGCGGGCGAGGCAGCGGCCACCTCCGCTTTCGCCTTCGCACCCGGAAGCGGGACGGTCACCTGGTCGTCGACTTCTCCACCCGCCGACAGCCCCGCCGTGATTCCAACGCCCCCGGCGGCGAGGATGAGTGCTCCGACCACCAGCGCAGCCCGTTTCAATTCCGTCGAGGGATCGCGCTCCGCGAACCGCGGCACATCCCAGGCGGCAATCGCCGGCTCCGGCTCCGGAGCAGGTTCGGCGGGCAGCACCGGCTCTTCCTTCGGCGGCTCCTCGGCACGCGCTTCCGCCGGAGCCGGCTCGACCTCTCTCGGCGGCGGCTCCTCGGCACGCACTTCCGCCGGAGCCGGCTCGACCCGTACGGCGGCGACTCGCTCCGCCTGCTCGACGGCCGCCCGCGCGAACGTCACCGCGCTCCGCTGCGGCGCCGCCATGATCCAGCCTCTCGGCTGCGGCGGCGGCTCCCGTCTCAGGCCCAGTGCCAAATCGTAAGCCCGTCGCTTCGCCGGATCGCGCAGCGTTTCGAACGCCAGGCTCATCTGCGCCGCGGCAGCCCAGGGTCGCGCGCCGAACAGGCCCATCCGCGCCGCGAACGCCTCAGCGATCTCCGCGTCGCTCGCCGTCGGGGCGATCCCCAGCACCTCATAATGGCTCGGCCGCGACTTGACCGCGCTGACCATGAACATCCCCCGAAAGCAGCCGACTCAACAGCCGACTCGTAAGTGCCTGACGATGCTGCGGCTTTCCCGGTTAATCCAGTTCGGCTCAGCGCCCGGAATCGGGCGTCCGGTCGATAATGCCGTCTTCGCCGCCCCCAACCGCCAGATAGAGCGTCTCTCCGCAATGCGCGCAGGTCCGCGCCAGCTCTGGCTCCCCCGCCTCCGCCGACAGGCCGATCGCCACCGTCTCGGCCCATCCCGGCGGGACCCACTCGCCGCCGGCCCGGGTCCAGCCGTCCGCCGCCCGGTCCCGCTCCTCGACCAGCCCCAGCACCCGCATCTTCGTCTCGAGCCGCTGGCGGACCTCGCCCACGTCATAGGCCTCGATCGCCGCCGCGCCATCCGCCCCGCCCGCGCCCCTCGGCCCCTTCATCTCGGCGATCCTGATCGCGTCGGCGATGCTGACCTTCGGCAGCGGGTTGACGCCGTCGTCGGGCAGCGACTCCGGGTCGAAGGTCGCGACCATCGCGCTGGCGAGGAACTCGGGCGCTCGCGCCCTGCAATGGGCGATCGCCGCCTTGCATGCCGCCTCCAGGGCCGGGTCGTTCCGGCGCCTGCGGAGCACCGCCTCGTAGGAGATTCCCGCCGCCGTGCTGGCGCGGCGGTGGTTCCCCGTCGCGGCGAGCCCGGCGAGATAGGCCTCCTGCCGCTTCCGCCCCCACCGCCCCGCCGACGCCTTCACCAGCTTCGGCGCCCCGGTGGCCGAAGGACGGAGGACCAGCTCCTCCTCCCCATTAACCCCTCTCCCCTCGCGGGAGAGGGAGGGGCCCAAGCCGAAGGCTTGGGAGGGAGAGGGGGCGAACGCTAAGGGCCCGAGCGGCGCCGCCACCCTCCCCTTTCCCACCCGCTCCACCGTCTCCGCCAGCTCCGCCTCCCGCGCCCGGCCCTTCGCCACGCGGGCCCGCTCCAGCGCCGCGGCCCAGGCCGCCGCGAACTCCCCATGAGCGCGCCGCCGGGCATAAGCGGTGGAAAAATCCACCCCCGCATCCAGAGCCGCCGCCCGAACCTTACCGGTTCGCTCCAGCGCGCGCAGGAACGGCGCGACCCACCGCGGCACCCTCTGCCCGCCCGTCATCCCGGCCCTGAGCCGGGACCCGCCTTCCTCAACTTCCTTCATCGCGAGACGTATAACCTATATGGTTATTTGTAGGAAAGGGAAAATTCTCGTTCCTCCCCGGAACGGGCGGAGCGGGCTTCAGGAACTGCCCCTCTCCCGTCAACGGGAGAGGGAGGGGCCCGCGCGCGACAGCGCGCGGGAGGGTGAGGGGTGTGCCCCCAACCTACCGCAGCTTGGCGATCTTCAGCCCGTCTTCCTTCGCCCGCTGCTTCACCGACTCCTCGCTCCGCGTCAGCGCCTTGGCGATCGCCTTCAACGCCATGCCCTTGCCCGCGAGCGTCTTGAGCTTGTGAAGCTCGTCCGCCCGCCACGGCTGCCGATGCCGCTCGAACCGTTCCTTCATCGCCCATCCCCTTTTCCACTCAACATAGCACAGCGATGGCCCCTATCGGTCCGCTCGGTCGTTATGTGCGCCGCCGGGAGAGGTGAACAGAGGAAGGAGAAGCGAGATGGTCACCCGCATCCCATCGAGGACCGCGATCGTCCTGGCGGCGGCAGCGGCGTCTTCGGTCTTCATCGGCACGCCCGCGTCGGCGCAGCAGCAGGGCGTGATCTACGTGCAGGTCCCCGCGCCGCTTAATCTCAGGATCGAGCGCGTCGGTTACTGGGATCTCAACCTCGCGACCCGCGCCGGCGAGCGGACGCTTCACCGCCGGGTCGGCGGCGCCGTCGAGCGCGTCTGCCTCTACGATCCGCACCGCTGGTACGGACTGTCGGACCCCGACTACAACCAGTGCAGAACAGGTTCCTGGCGCCGCGCCCGCCCCCAGATCGCAGCCGCCGTCTATCAGGCCCGCGCGATGGCCTACTACCGCGGATATTGAGGAGCGAATGACGCAGCCGTTCAACCGAGCGGCAGCTCGATTTGCTTCATGATGCGGTCGGTCTCGGCGAGGATTTTGACGATCCGCTGATAATGGGTGATGTCGTCGAATGAGAGCGTCCGCCCGCGCCGGTCCTTCAGCCACTTCTGCGCCGGCTGATAGCCGCCGATGTGGAAATTCCAGGCGATTGCCGGCACGCCGTCGAAATACTGGTCCTTGTTGATGTGCACGCGGCCCAATTCCTCCCCGGAACGGGGAGGGGAACCGCTCGGCGCAGCCGAGTGGTGGAGGGGGCCCACGGTCGAGCCAGGTGCATCATCTCCGAACGTACGCGGCGCGGATGCGTGGGGCCCCTCCACCGTCTGCTCTTCGGCAGACGGTCCCCCTCCCCGTTCCGGGGAGGATTTTTCGAACTTCGGAAACCCCGCCACCACCACGTCGTCGCCCTCGCCCATATACGGATAAGGCGCCTCCCCAATCGCGGCAGGCTCCATCAAGTGAAGCCGCCGCAGCTCCTCGCCCCTTTCGCTGACGTGGCGGAAGACTTGCGGAGAGGGCGGATAAGGAATGCGCGGGAAGTCGATTTTCAGGAACTCGGCGAAGGTCTCGCGATAGGCGGGCGAGTGAAGCACGCCGTAGATATAATCGAACAGCTTGACCTCGCTCGGCCGCGCCTCGCCGGTCGCGGCGCGGAAACCCTCTAGCCCCTCTCCCGCCTGCGGGAGAGGGTGGCGCGAAGCGCCGGGTGAGGGGTGTGCGTCAACACTCTCCTCCCGCGCCATCGCCGTATCGGCGGGGTCGATCGCGGCAGCCTTGCAGATGGCGGCGTAAAGCTTCGGGTCGAGGTTAGGACGATAACCCTCCCGGCCCAATACGGTCTGAAGAGGTGCACGAGCACTGCAAGCCATCCGGACCTGGCTCTCGTCGAAATGGACGAACAGCTGCAGCTGGTCCTGGAGGCGCGCCGCCGAGCGCCAGTCCGGCGGACTGGCGGAAGGCAAGCGGGCGGACGGGGCTGTAGAGCGCATAGACCGCCGGGCATCGGAGTGCGAAAGGGAGCCCGCTTGCTTCAGCGGAGGCCGTGGGCTCCATTTGGTAAGCTGCCACCGCAATCCGACCAATGAAGTTTACGCCGCCAGAGCGCCACGCCTCGTCCCCGCGACACCGCTGACAAGCTGACTCAGAACACGTTGCCTCGACCGTTCCACGAGGTCGGGATCGGCCGTTCGCGCAAGTATGAGGTCCTCGCTGACGCTTCGTCGCGCCACGGCCAGCGCCCGCAAGCGCGCTGTCAGCTCACGCGCGGCCTCGGACTCGTGCGGCACGAACAGGCTCCTGCCGCGCGGCCCCACCGCCGCTATGGCGGCCACGAGCTCCGCTTGCTCCTTGGTCCGCGTCGGCACGATCGAGCTCTTGCGCCCCTCAGCGAAACGCACCCCGCAAGTGACGAGATCGTCCACGATGATCGGCTCCCCACTGGCGGGAATACGGATGCCGTCGCCTGATGTGCCGGGGCGGAGATCGGCATACCCGCGCAGCAGGTTCGGATGATCGCGCTCGATTTCCGCCAGCACGTCGGCAACGATCTGGTCGACGCCAAGCGTGCCCTGCTGAGCCGCCTTCCTTTTGTTGTCGATCGCTTCCTCTTCCCGGACACGCACGCTCTCGAAATAATCGCGCAGATGAGCATAGAGCGCGTCGAGCAGGCGCTCGCGTTCCGTGGCCTTGCCGATACCGAGCAGTTCCAGCACCGCATCGTCGAGTTCCCGGCGATCCGCCTGGTCGAGTTCGGTTTCATCCGACAGTGTCGCGAGTTCGGTTTCTCGACCCCGTTCGATGAAGCTCTTCTGTCGTAGCCGGCGCTCCGAAACAAATCCAAGGATGCCGCGGGCCGCCATTCGGCTATGCGCTTTCAACAAGCGAGTTCGAACATTTCTTGTTAGGTCCGATGCTGCCGGCACAAGCAGCATATTTGCGTCCAAAACCATCGTGCTCCAAGCGCCTTCGACGCCGACGGGGCGGCCAAATTGCAAAGTCGAAAGCACGACTACGCTGGAGTTTAGAATGGCCGCCTGCGCCTCGGTATCCACGTCTGCATCGAACGCGACAGTATAAAGGCGACAATTGGCCGCGTAGTGTTCCGGATTGGCAAGGGCAGCAAAACGATATTGCCGCTCCTTCACCCACAATACGTCGGAAGGAATAACGTCAGGGACAAGGTTGTACCACGCCCGCGCATTTGCTCTTGCCTCGCAAGTCGCTCCGCGGTGAAACCCCTGCTGCTCTCCCCATTCGATGTACCGGCGAACATGCTCGCCGGCGGGATTCGAAACCATCAGCGCCAGTTTGTCGCAGTGCCGGCGCTCGATGCGATAGGCGTCGATGTCCATCAGGCTGTGGACGATGGGCGCCAGGTATTCGGACTCGATCGGATGGACCTCGCCGGTTCCCGTTTTGGCCAGCGTCACACGCCCGCTTTCCACCTCGCGCCGCGCCACGCCGAAATGTTCGGCGAACCCGGCCGGATCTGCGAAGTCCTCCAATCCGCGTCGCGACCAGTCGGCCACGTAGAAGAAGTCGTCCTTGCCAGATTTCACACCAAATCGAACATCGGCGATCTCCGCAAGCGGTCGCCAGCGCTCGCCGCCCGCTTGCAGCAATTCCTCCCACAAGTCGGGAGCGCGGAGCGGGATGCCCCATTTGCCTCCGACATAGACCGGCTTGCCCTTGGTCCGCTCGCCCAGCCGCACGCCCGCTACCCGAAGGTCTCCCTGCCGCCGGACGCGCACGCGCCAGCCATCGCCCTGGGTATCGGTCGCGCACGCCAGCACGCGCTTACGGAAGTTCTCGGCCGCCTCCAGCGCGCCCGCCGATGTATCGTCATGCGCCAACAAGGCGGCGATGGGCTTTTGAATCTGCACGAAACGAACCAGGTTGTCGTCGCGCGCCTCGGGATCGGCTTCGCGCGTCGCCATCGTCGCCACCGTGGCCACGCGCGCACCCACGAACCACGGTTCGTCTCGGCTTTCGACAATCGCCTCGATCCGGAAGTTCTCGAGCAGGAACGCCTGCAATTTGAATCCGTATTCCGCATCCAGCCACTGGCTCGGCGCGAGAAAGCCGAGCCGCGCATCCGGCGCCATGACCGCCAGCGCCTGCCCCCAGAAATAAACATGCAGGTCGGACCGGCCGCCCGCGTCCAGCCCGACCGTCTTCACCAGCCGCGCGTAGCGGCCCTTGGCATCCCTGGAAATGTCCTCCTGCCGCACATAAGGCGGGTTGCCGACAACCGCCTTGAAGCGGGGCAAGGCAATACCCCCCCCCGGATTCGGTGGGTAGTCGCATAAACTCGGCGCCAGGCCGCAAGTCGAAAAAGTCGGCCCGCTTCACCCGCGGGTAATTCGCATCGTCGATCAGGTCGCGAGTGGCGAGATTGATCGTGCTGAGGTGCGCCGCGAACGGCGAGATGTCGGTGCCGAAAACGCCTTCCAGCAACTCCGAATGGGTCAACCTTGGGGCAAGCCGCTTCTTGCGCGCATAGGCGCGCACGAGAAATGTCCCGCCGCCGCAGCCTGGATCGAGGACGATGTCCTCGCCTGAACGGATCGAGAAGGCGTTGATCAAATCGACCACTTCGGGTCGCGTATAATATTGCCCGTATTTGTGCCGTTCGTCGGGGTCGATCAGCCGCTCGAAAATTCGCCCGATGACGTCGTAGTCCAAGCGCGAGAGGTCGAAGCGATCGAGCTGCTGAACCAGCTGCCGCCAGGCATCGACTACGCCATCGTCATAGAACGGGATGCGCGATCCGATGTCCCCTGCCATTGGCCCGAAGACGGTCTCATAGTCTCCGGTGACATGACGCGCTTGATCGAAGAAGGCTGCCAGTCGGTCGATCAACTGCTCGCCGACTCGCACGTCGGCCGGAACGTCGAGCGCCGGCAAGGCCGAGAACCGCTTCCGTAATGCGTCGTAGAAAACCAGCTTGTTCGCGACCGCGTAGGTGGCGAACCGCGCGGCGCGGCCGAGCAGTTCCAGCCTGTCTCCGGCGACGATCCAGCCCTGCTCCTCGCGCATCCATTTATCCACGGAAGCGCGGTTTGCCGGGCTGCTATCTCGCGCGACAAGCGCATAGGTCGCATCGAGAACCGGCCGGGCGAGGAAACTGTCAAAGGCGTGGATAAAATACTCGTCCGCCGGGCGTTGCTGCACGTCCGCCTCGCCCCGGTAGATTTGCATGAATTCGAGGAAAAAGCGTTCGATCCCCTCGCGAAGCTCGCGCTCGAATCGAGGATTCTCAAGATCGCTTTGGCGCCGAATCTTGCTGATCTGATAGGTTTTGAAGCCACGACTTCCGCCCAGCTCCTTCTCGAAGCTCGACGCACGCCAGAGCACGAGTTCGTTCAAATTCCAGGTAAAGAACCATTCGCTGCCGGCCTGAGCAGCCTTGTGCCGGGCATCGCGCACCGTGCTTTCGACGAAAGGCGAGCTACCGTCGTGCGCCCACGGAACCTTGGCTTCCCCTGTCAGGCAAACCCTCTTTTGCTGGTCGATGACGGTAAGGTCGCGCCGTTTGAGACTGCCGCCGGTCCTCGTTTCCAGTTGGACTTTGGCGAAAGGAGCCGAAGCTCCATGAGCATCGAGCAATGCATCCATCCAGGATTTTGCTTCGCCGACGATTGTCCATTCGGTTTGGAACTGAGGTGAAGCTCCGGTCATCGGCCCTACCTTGGCGGCGGGTCGGCGAAATGAAAAGGGCCGCCAAATGGCGGCCCTTCCTTGGTCCTGGATAGCCCAGGCGAAAGTATCACTTTCGCCTGATTACCCCAGCAGCTCCTGCTCGAGCTTCTTCGCCATCTCTTCGATGTTCTCTGGCGGCCAGCCGGGGATATCCATCCCCAGCCGCAGGCCCATCGACGCCAGCACTTCCTTGATCTCGTTCAGGCTCTTGCGGCCGAAGTTCGGGGTGCGCAGCATCTCGGCTTCGGTCTTTTGCACCAGGTCGCCGATGTAGATGATGTTGTCGTTCTTGAGGCAGTTGGCGCTCCTCACCGACAGCTCCAGCTCGTCCACCTTCTTGAGGAGGTAGCGGTTGAGCTGGTTGGCGTCGGTCTGGACCTGCTCGGCGGTCATCGGCATCGGCTGGCCGATCATCGGCGACGGCGCCATCCGCACCTGGCTCTCGTCGAAATGGACGAACAGCTGCAGCTGGTCCTGGAGGATCCGCGCGGCATAGCCCAAGGCGTCCTCGGGGGTCACCGTGCCGTCGGTCTCGATGGTCAGGGTGAGCTTGTCGTAATCCAGCTCCTGCCCGACGCGGGTGTTCTCGACCTTGTAGGCGACCTGGCGCACGGGGCTATAGAGCGCGTCGACCGGGATGAGCCCGATCGGCGCGTCGGCCGGGCGGTTGGCGACCGCCGGCTGATAGCCCTTGCCGATGTCGGCGGTGAGCTCGATGTTCAAGGTCGCGCCCTCGTCGAGGTGGCAGATGAGGAGGTCGGGGTTGGTGACCTCGATGTCGCCCGCGGTGGCGATCATGCCGGCGGTGACGTCGGTCGGGCCGGTGGCGCTGAGGTGCAGCCGCTTGGGCCCCTCGCCTTCCATCTTGAGCGCGATCTGCTTCACGTTGAGCACGATGTCGGTGACGTCCTCACGGACGCCGGCGAGCGAGCTGAACTCATGGAGCACGCCGTCGATCTTGATCGAGGTGACGGCGGCGCCCTGGAGCGAAGAGAGGAGCACGCGGCGGAGCGAGTTGCCCAGCGTCATGCCGAAGCCGCGTTCGAGCGGTTCGGCGACGAAGACGGCGCGGCGGCGGCTGTCGCCGGCGCCCTGCTTCTTCTCCAATGCGCTGGGCTTCTTCAGTTCCTGCCAGTTCTTTGCGTTGACGGCCATGTTCATCCCTTGGCAGTTGGGGGCTTCAGCCCCTGTTTTCAAATGTGACTTCGTCATCCCCGCGGAAGCGGGGACCCAATCCAGTTTTAGACTCTCCGCCGCTTCGACGGCCTCACTCCATTGTGCGGAATCGGCGTCACGTCGCGGATGCTGGTGATCGTGAAGCCGACCGCCTGGAGCGCCCGGAGCGCGCTTTCGCGGCCCGAGCCCGGCCCCTTGACCTCGACCTCGAGCGTCCGGACGCCGTGGTCGGCGGCTTTCTTGCCCGCGTCTTCCGCCGCGACCTGCGCCGCATAGGGCGTCGACTTGCGGCTGCCCTTGAAGCCCATCATTCCGGCCGAGCTCCACGCGATGGCGTTGCCCTGCGCGTCGGTGATGGTGATCATCGTGTTGTTGAAGCTGGCGTTCACGTGCGCGACGCCGGCGGTGATGTTCTTGCGCTCCCTCCTCCGGATGCGCTGGGGTGCCTGAGCCATTCTATTTCGTTCCTACAATCCTGATTCCGTGCGGTTTTTGAAAAGAAGTAAGACGACCGTCCCCCGGACAGTCTTTACTTCTTTTTCCCCGCGATCGGGCGCGCCTTGCCCTTGCGGGTGCGGGCGTTGGTGTGGGTGCGCTGGCCGCGGACGGGCAGGCCCTTGCGGTGCCTCAGGCCGCGGTAGGAGGCGAGGTCCATCAGCCGCTTGATGTTCATCGCGGTCTCGCGGCGGAGGTCGCCTTCGACCTGATGGTCCTTGTCGATCGACTCGCGGATGTGCAGCACCTCCTGGTCGGTGAGGTCCTGGACGCGCTTGTCGGGGCTGATCCCGAGCTTGGCGATGATGCCCTTGGCCGTGGTGCGGCCGATTCCGTGGATGTAGGTGAGCGCGACTTCCACGCGCTTGTTGGTGGGGATGTTCACCCCGGCGATACGAGCCATCTATTACCCTTCTAAAGCTCCACGGGCGTGTGGAATTTGCAGAGGGAAAACTCCACGCGGATGCTTGGAAATTCCACGCTCATTCCACGCCCATCTCGACGCTTGGTGGCCCCTATCCAGACGAAAAAACCGACGCGCGCACAGATGCGCCGCCGGAAACCGGTGGATCGGGATGCGCGCGAGATAGGATTCGCTCCCAAGAGAGTCAAGACCGCGAAACGCAGCGAACGCAGCAAAGCTATACGCGCGCGCGGACGCGGCGCTCCGGCTTTCCTCAAGCCAAGCCAAATTCGAAGGACAGCCCATCGCCCGGGCCATCGCAGCGCAAATCCTACATTTCCAGCGAACATTGCGGCAGCGATGCTCCGCCGATAGACGCCGCGCGATGCAGCGGCTCACCCTAGACGGCGGCATCCCCGATGAACTCAGGGGAAGCATCCTCGCCCTCGGCAATTTCGACGGCTTCCACCTCGGCCACCAGGCGGTGGTCGGGCGGGCGGTGCAGCGCGGCTTCCACGAGCGGCGGCCGGTGATCGTCGCCACCTTCGATCCGCATCCGGTCCGCTATTTCAAGCCCGACGTGCCGCCGTTCCGGCTGACCACCCTCGACCAGCGCGAGCGGCTCTTCGCCCATGCGGGCGCGGACGCGATGCTGGTGTTCGAGTTCAATGCCGCGATGGCGGCGACGAGCTCGACCGACTTCATCTCCGAAGTCCTCGGCAAACGGATCGGGGCGGCCGGCGTCGTGACCGGCGACGACTTCACCTACGGCAAGGGCCGGACCGGGAGCGTCGAGGAGCTGCGCGCGGTCGGCGCAGGGCATGGCATCGCGGCCGAAGCGGTCGCGCCGGTGCTGGTCGAGGGCGAGCGCGTGTCCTCGGGGCGAATCCGCGAGGCGCTGGCCGCGGGCGACATTCCTCATGCCACGCATCTGCTCACGCGCGATTTCGCGATCGAGGGCGTGGTGCAGCGGGGCGACGCGCGGGGACGCGAGCTCGGCTATCCGACGGCCAACGTCGAGCTGGGCGATTATCAGAGGCCGAAATACGGGATCTATACGGTGCGCGTGAAGCTGGACGACGGGATCGAGCATCCGGGCGTCGCGAGCCTCGGCATCCGGCCAACGTTCGATCCGCCGCAGGAGCTGCTCGAGGCTCATTTGTTCGACTTCGACGGCGATCTTTACGGGCGGAAGATCGAGGTCGCGCTCCACGCCTTCATCCGCGAGGAGCTGAAGTTCGACGGGGTCGAGGCATTGGTCGCCGAAATGCGGCGCGACGAGGCCGAGGCGCGAAAGCTCTTGGACATCGCCTGATCTTCACTGCGAGCGCAGCGAAGCAGTCAGAAAAGTATTTCACGCGAAGGCGCGAAGAAGGAAAATAAGGCGCGAAAGGACGGCGTCCTTCTTCGCGGCTTCACTTCTTCTTCGCGCCTTCGCGTGAAATTGTGAGTTGCCGCTTCGCGGCGGGTCTCGGGGCTTAATGACGGTTTGCATCCAACGAGCGGCCCGCTAGAGCCTCGCCGCAATGGCCGACGCCCCGACCAAGACCGATTATCGGTCCACCGTCTTCCTTCCGCGCACGGACTTTCCGATGAAAGCCGGGCTGCCGCAGAAGGAGCCGGCGATCCTTGCGCGATGGGAGGCGGAGGGGCTGTACCAGCGCATCCGCGAGGCGCGCGCGGGGCGGCAGAAGTTCATCTTCCACGATGGCCCGCCCTACGCCAACGGCGACATCCATATCGGCCATGCGCTCAACCACACGATCAAGGACATGGTCGTGAGGACGCAGACCCTGCTCGGCAAGGACGCGCCCTATGTGCCCGGCTGGGACTGCCACGGGCTTCCGATCGAATGGAAGGTCGAGGAGCAGTACAGGAAGAAGAAGCTCAACAAGGACGAGGTGCCGGTCAAGGAGTTCCGCGCCGAGTGCCGCGCTTATGCCCAGCACTGGGTGGACGTGCAGCGAGAGCAGCTGAAGCGGCTCGGGGTCGGCGCCAATTGGGACAAGCCCTACCTGACGATGAACTTCCACGCCGAGGCGACCATCGTCTCGGAATTATTCAAGTTCGCCGAGAGCGGCCAGCTCTACCGCGGCGCCAAGCCGGTGATGTGGTCGCCGGTCGAGAAGACCGCGCTGGCCGAGGCCGAGATCGAATATGAAGACATCGTCTCGACCCAGATCGATGTCGCGTTCGAAATCGTCGAGAGCCGAATCCCCGAGCTGGTCGGCGCCCACGCCGTCATCTGGACGACGACGCCGTGGACGATCCCGGTCAATCAGGCGATCGCCTACAATCCAGAGATTTGGTACCAGGTATTCGAAATCAAAACCGGCGAGTTCGACGACAAGGCGGAGCTCAAGTCGCTCGAAGGAAAGCGTTTCGTCGTTGCCATAGGCGATACGCCAGACTGGCGGCCGGACGGTCAAGTCGCCAACTTTCTGAAGCGTTTGCATCCGGAGATCTGGGACAACAGCGATGCCCCGCATCTCCAGTTCAGAGGATCAGAGCTCGCCGGCACCGTCGCCCGCCACCCGATGCACAAGCTCGGCGGGTTCTTCGCCAAGCCGCGGCCGTTCCTGCCCGGCGACTTCGTCACCACCGACCAGGGCACCGGCCTCGTCCACATGGCGCCGGACCATGGCGAGGACGATTTCGAGCTGTGCCGCGCCAATGGCATCGATCCCGTATTCGCGGTCGATGCGGGCGGCTTTTACCGCCCCGACTGGCTGTGGCTGGGCGGGCAGGGCAGCGTCATCAACGCCAAGTTCAACGCGCCCGACGGGCCGATCTGCTCGGACCTTCGTGAGGCAGGCGCGCTGCTCGCGGCGAGCGCCGACTTCAAGCACAGCTATCCGCATTCGTGGCGGTCGAAAGCCAAGGTCATCTATCGCTGCACGCCGCAATGGTTCATCGCGATGGACAAGCCGCTCGACGAGAAGAGCTGCCGCTGGTTCTTCGAGGGGCGGTGGGAGAATGAAGGCGGGGCGCTGCTGAAACCCTCGCCCCCTTCAGGGGGAGAGGGTGGCGAGCGCAGCGAAGCCGGGAGAGGGGGGAGTCTATCAGCCCCCTCTCCCTTCGGCGCTTCCGCGCCTCTTCCCTCTCCCCCTAAAGGGGGCGAGGGGAGAACGTTGCGGCAGCTCGCGATGCAGGCGATCGCCGACACGCGCTTCGTTCCGGAAAAGGGTCGCAACCGCCTCGGATCGATGGTCGAGCAGCGGCCCGACTGGGTGATCAGCCGCCAGCGCGCCTGGGGTGTTCCGATCGCCCTGTTCGTCGAAAGATCGACCGGCGAGGTTCTGGTCGACGATCTGGTGAACGCGCGGATCGTCCACGCGATCGGCGAGCAGGGAGTCGATGCCTGGGATGCCGGGAATGCCGCGCATTTCCTCGGGCCGAACCGGAATCCGGACGATTACGAGATGGTCGGCGACATCCTCGACGTGTGGTTCGACAGCGGATGCACGCACGTGTTCGTGCTCGAAAGCGGGCACTGGCCCGAGCAGCGCTGGCCGGCGGATATCTATGTCGAAGGGTCGGACCAGCATCGCGGCTGGTTCCAGTCGTCGCTGCTCGAAAGCTGCGGAACGCGCGGGCGGGCGCCGTACGACGCCATCCTGACCCACGGCTTCACGATGGACGCCAAGGGCATGAAAATGTCCAAGTCGCTGGGAAACACGATCAACCCCAATGACCTCATGAAGGAATATGGGGCGGACATATTGCGGCTGTGGGCGCTGTCGGTCGATTTCACCGAGGACCACCGGATCGGGAAGGAGATCCTGGCCGGGGTCGCGGACCAGTATCGGAAGATTCGGAATACGTTTCGATATTTGCTCGGGGCGCTCGACGGGTTCAGCGAGGAAGAGCGTCTGGACGACGTCTCCGCTTTTCCGGAGCTTGAGCGTTACATGCTGCACCTGACCGCCGCGCTCGACGGGAAGCTGCGCAAGGCGATCGATGATTTCGACTTCAACAGTTACGTCCGCGCGCTGACCGACTTCTGCAACGAGGATTTGTCGGCCTTCTGCTTCGATATCCGCAAGGACGTGCTTTATTGCGAGGTGAACGCCGAGTCCGGCGTGCAGACCGAGCGGCGGCGGGCGTACCGGACGGTGCTCGACACGCTGTTCCACGCGCTGGTGCGGTGGCTGTCCCCGATGCTGGTGTTCACCAGCGAAGAAGTATGGGGCACGCGATACCCGGATGGGGGATCGGTGCATCTGCTGGAATGGCCTGAATTTTCGTTCCTTCGCCATTCCCGCCAAAGCGGGAACCTAGCCGATGAAGAAAAGCTGGGTCCCCGCTTGCGCGGGGATGACGAAATGGAGGCGAAATGGACGGCGCTTCGCGAGCTTCGGGCGCAGGTCACCGAGGCGATCGAGCCCCTCCGGCGCGAAAAGGTCATCGGTTCTAGCCTTGAAGCGGAAGTTACCATCAACGCCATCGATGCAATTCTCCGGGATTTTGATGGGTTAGACCCCGCGTTCCTCGCGGAGCTGTTCATCACATCGACAGTCCATAAAGGCGATGAGATCGTCGTGACGAAGACGGCCAATCACAAATGCGGGCGGTGCTGGCGGCATTTGCCCGAGGTTCGCGAAGACGGCGAATTGTGCGCGCGGTGCGAGGGCGTGGTGAATGGGTGAGTCCTTTCAAATCCTCCCCGGAACGGGGAGGTGGCAGTCCGAAGGACTGACGAAGGGGGCCCACCTCTTCGCAAGCTCGGCCATGGGCCCCCTCCACCACCCGAGCTGCGCTCGGGCGGTCCCCCTCCCTCCGCTGGCATTCCACCGGTCTTCGACCGGCGGAGCCTTGAAGCCGGCTCCGCCCGTTCCGGGGAGGATTTGATGCAACGGTACCGCCTCGGCTTTGCCGTTGCCCTCGTCGTCTTCATCCTCGACCAGCTGGTGAAATGGCTGGTCACGCAGCGGCTCGGCATCGATCAGATCGGCGACCAGCTGATGCTGCTTCCGGTCTTCAACTTCACCTACACCGAGAACAACGGGATTTCGCTCGGGCTCCTGAACGCCACCAACCCGCTCGGGCGCTGGATGCTGGTCGGGCTGACCACGGCGATCGCCGTCGGCGTGGCCGTCTGGATTGGGCGGGAAAGGAACCGCATCGACCAGATCGCGCTCGGAATGGTGCTGGGCGGCGCGCTCGGCAACATCCTCGACCGGGTGCGTTTCGGCTATGTGGTCGACTTCGCGGACCTTCATTTCGGCGATTTCCGGCCATTTTTGGTATTCAATGTCGGCGACGCCGCGATTAGCATTGCCGTCGCGATCCTGTTGCTGCGTGCGTTCGTCACTCGTAAGGATCACCAGAAGGGGCCGGGCCCCGAGGAGACTATCGAACATGCGTAAAGCCCCAATCGCGATCATGGCCGTCGCCGCGCTCGCCACCAGCGGCTGCGCCGCGCTGACCGGAAAGCGCAAGGCGCCCGACGAATTCGCCGTCGCGCGCAACGCGCCGCTGATCATCCCGCCCGACTTCACTCTGGCGCCGCCCGTCGCCGGGACCGCCGGAATCACCGCCGGCGAGGCCCAGCAGCAGGCGATCGACGTCTTGTTCGGCGGCCCGGCGCCGCGCAGCCCGGCAGAGACCAGCCTGCTCGATGCAGCGGACCGCGGCGATGCGCCGATCGGCATTCGCTCGACTGTCCAGGACCCGGACACGCGCATCGTCGACAAGGGGCCGGCGACCGTGCAAATCCTCACCGCGCCGGCGGCCAACACCAATATCGCATCGGCGCAGACGGGGCAGTAAGCAGAAGCTGGGGGAGCGGCCTCGACATGGCAGAACAAAATCTTTCGGGCAGGCTGGTCGAAATCGAATCGATGCTCGACCGCTCGCGCCGGCGGTTCGAGGAAGGCTCGCGGCTGGTCGAGGAAGCGCACCAGCTGCTGGGCGACATCCAGCAAGAGCTGATCGGCAGCCCCAAGAGCGTTTCGCCCGAGGATAGCGAGGAGGCCGCCTCGCGCCTGCTCCAGTCCCTGAAGGCCAGCGGCAGCGAGATGCCCGAGAGCCTGTGCGGCGGGCGCCTCAGCGTCGACCAGATCCAGCGGCTGATCCGCATCGACGGGCATCCGATCGGGATCACCGAGATGGAATATCGCGTGCTCGAGCTGCTCGCATTCGCGCGCAACAATGTCGTCACGCGGGCGATGCTGCTCAAGCATCTCTACCGCCGCGCCGACGACCAGCCGCAGCCCAAGATCATCGACGTGTTCATTTCCAAGCTGAGGAAGAAGCTGAGGAACGCGTCGGGCGGGGCCGAGTTCATCGAGACCATCCCGCAGCGCGGCTGGATCCTCCGCGACGTCGACGCGACCAGCGGGGCTTAAGCGCCGGATTCACTCTTTCCTAACCGCCATCCGGTTAGCCCGGTGCGATGCTTCACCTTCTTCCACAGGCCGCGCCCGAGCCGCAGCCGGTCGCTTACGCCGAGGCCGTTTCGAGGCTCGCCGGAATCCGCCACGCGCTGCGTCTGGTCGGTGGTCTGGGCGACGGACCGGCGCCCGACCTGCCCGATGACGACGCACTCGCCGCGGCGTGGCCGCAGGCGGGCAAGGCGAAGCAGCATTCCTTCGATCGCCGATCCGAACGGCTCGTCGGCAGCGCCGCGACGGGAATCGAGGCGCTGCTGAACGAGCGCGAGGCGGGACGCGAACCCAATTCCGAAGCGTCGCGGGCGCTCATCGACGAGATTCGCCGCGAGCTGAAAGACGTCGCGGGAATCGTCCTGGCCTAGGCAGGCCCCGTTGCCTTCGGGGTCGCCGGATCGGCGCCCCACTCGCTCCAGCTTCCGTCGTAGAGTCTCGCACCGTCGTTGCCGAGCAGGTGCGCGGCGAAGATCAGGCTGTTGGCGGTCACTCCGGAGCCGCAGCTCGCTACAAACGGTTCGGAGGAATCCATGCCGGCGCGATCGAAAAGCCGCCGAAGTTCATCCGCCGACCTGAACGTACCGTCCTCATTATAGAGCGCCGAAAACGGCAGATTCCGCGCGCCGGGAATATGGCCCGGCGCCACTCCCGGACGCGGATCGGCTTCGGTGCCTTCGAAGCGCGGCTTGCCGCGTGCGTCGAGCAGCGGCTCATGGTTTCCCGAAAGAATGTCGGCCTTCGTCACGACTTCGTCGCGCTGCGCCGGTTCAAAGCTGGCGGCGCGCGGCGCCGGCTCTCCGCTTTCGATCGGACGGCCTTCGGCCAGCCATTTCTGGAAGCCTCCGTCGAGGATGGCGGTCTGATCGACGCCGAAATGACGAAACATGAACCAGCCGCGCGCGGCGGTGCGGATTGGCGAATTGTCATAGACCACGATTCGGTCATCCCGACCAATGCCGAGGCGCTCCATCGCGGCCCCGAATGTTGCGGCGGACGGCAGCATGTGCGGTGCCGGGTTGGAGCGGTCAGAGAGCTCGTCGATATCGAGGAAGCGCGCGCCGGGGATGTGCGCCTGGAGATACTCGTCTCGCGCCTGTCGCCCGCTCGCCGGCATGTACCAGCTCGAATCGACGACGGTGAGGTCCGCTTCTCCAAGATGCCGGGCGAGCCATTCGGTGGAAACGAGCGAGTCCATGCCGAACTGGATTGCCACGCGGCGTCGCCGCTCGCAATGACTGCAGTGAATGGACGGAACGGTTCGACTGCACCCAAGCTGGCTCGAGCGGCTAAGCGGCGAGTTCGAGCAGCCCTACATGGGCGAGCTCAAGCGTTTCCTTCTCGCCGAGCGCGAGCGAGGAAAGCACATCTTCCCCAAGGGCGGGGAGTGGTTTCGGGCGCTCGACCTCACGCCGCCGGAGCAGGTGCGCGTGGTGATCCTCGGGCAAGACCCGTACCACGGCGAGGGGCAGGCGCACGGGCTGTGCTTTTCCGTCCGGCATGGGGTCCGGCCGCCGCCGAGCCTCGTCAACATCTTCAAGGAGATGGAGAGCGATCTCGGGGTCCGGCCGGCGCGGCATGGGTTCCTCGAGCATTGGGCCGAGCAGGGCGTGCTGCTCTTGAACAGCGTGCTGACCGTCGAAATGGGCCGCGCGGCGTCGCACCGGGAACGCGGGTGGGAGCGGTTCACCGACCGCATCATCCGCGAGGTAAATGAGAAACCTGAGCCGGTCGTATTCATGCTGTGGGGGAGCTATGCGCAAAAGAAGGCGGCGTTCGTGGATACGTCGCGGCATTTGGTGCTCAAGGCGCCGCACCCCTCGCCGCTGTCGGCGCACAGCGGTTTCTTCGGATGCCGGCATTTTTCGAAAGCCAATGCGTTCCTGGAGAGCCGCGGCCTGAAGCCAATCGACTGGGCGCTTCCGGAGCCTTAGAAGCGCCGTCGATGGAGACGACGCACCTCGGTAAACCTAGCAGCCTCCCAACGTCGCCGGAGGAGGCGAGGCTCGACTATGTGCCGAACCCGAGGCCGGGCGCGCTCTATCTCGTGCGGTTCGCGGCGCCGGAGTTCACCTCGCTGTGCCCGGTCACGGGTCAGCCGGATTTCGCGCATCTCGTGATCGACTATGCGCCTGCCGAGACGATCGTCGAGAGCAAGAGCCTGAAGCTGTTCCTCGGTTCCTATCGCAATCATCGGGGCTTCCACGAAGACGTAACGGTTGGCATCGGCCAACGGCTGACCAGCGAGATGAAGCCGCAATGGCTGAGGATCGGCGGCTATTGGTACCCGCGCGGCGGGATGCCGATCGACGTCTTCTGGCAATCGGGCCCGCCGCCGGAAGGGCTGTGGCTGCCCGACCAGGGCGTCCAGCCCTATCGCGGGCGCGGCTGAGCCTTGGCCGGGGGGACGCAAATCGCGGTCCTCGGCGCCGGTTCGGTCGGCTGTTTCGTCGGCGGATGCTGGCAGTCAGCGGGGCTGCCGGTCACCTTCATCGGCCGGCCGAAGCTCTCGCGGGACGTGGATGCGCACGGGCTCGTTCTGAGCGATTACAGCGGCTGGCGAGCGACGCTGCGGCCAGGTGAGATCGATTATCGCTGCGGGCCAGAAGCGCTGGCCGAGGCGGACATCATCGTCCTCGCTGTGAAGAGTGGCGCCACGGCCGAGGCGGCGGCGCAGATTGCCGAGCACGGCCACGACGGCGCGACGATCATCAGCCTGCAGAACGGGATCAGCAACATCGATGTGCTGGGACAAGGACTCGGCGGCTGCTTCGAGGTCGCGCGCGGGATGGTGCCGTTCAACGTCGCTTATTTGGGCGAAGGACGATTCCACAAGGGAGTCGCCGGGTCGCTTTGGGCCGACCGGCGGTCGGTGACCCAATCGCTTTCGGAGCAGATAGGCGGCGGGCCGGCCGCGCTCAAGCTGTCCGACGACATGCTCGCGCTCGCCTGGGGCAAGCTGCTCATCAATCTCAACAACGCCGTAAACGCTTTGTCCGGCAAGACGCTTAGGGACGAACTGCGCCACCGCGACTATCGGCGAGTCTTCGCAGCCTCGATGCGCGAGGGGCTAGACCTGCTCCAGCGCGCCGGGATCGAGCCGGCAAAGGTCGGAGCGGTGGCGCCGACCCTCCTCCCCTATGTCGTCGCGGCGCCCGACTGGCTGTTCAACAATGTGTTCGGGCGGTCGTGGAAGATCGATGCCAAGGCACGCTCGTCGATGGCTGACGATCTCGCCGCAGGGCGCAAGACCGAGGTCGAGTATCTGAACGGCGAACTTGTCCGCCTGGCCGAGCGGCTGAACGCCGACGCGCCCGTGAACCGGGCGATCGTCGATCTCGTCCACCAGGCCGAAGCAGGGGCGAAACCGCTCTCCCCAGCCGCACTGAGGCGCGCGGCTCTAGGCCGCTAAGGCTTCGTTGGCTTCGCGTTTGGTCCAGGCATAGAGGCCTAGGGCCGCGACCACGAACACGACGATGCCGAGCGGCACGGCCCAGCCGAAATCGTGGATAATCGCAAGCGGTGCGTCGCTTCCGGTGGCCGCGACGATGCCGGCGAATATGACGCCAAACAGGCTCTCGCCGACAATGAGGCCGGTCGCCAGGAGAACGCCCATGCGCTGCGCGAACTCGGGGCTGGGAGAACGGGCCGCCCATTTCTCGTACAAATGGCCGAGCACCGACCCGATCGGGATCAGCAGCGTCAGTGCCATCGGGAGATAAATGCCCATGCCGACGGCAAGCGGGGGAAGGGCCCCGCGCTTAGAGTAGCGAAGCCCCTCATCGACGATGACCGCTCCGATACCGATGACCGCGCCCCACCCGATGAGAGTCCAGTCGAGATTCCCGCCGAGCACACCCTGCGCGAGCGCGGAGATGAGCTGAGCCTGCGGCGCCGCCAGCGACGTCACCGTTGCGCCCGGGGCGCCCTGGAACCCGAAGGCTGTGTTCAAGAGGTCCAAAATCGGCGGAATGACGACCGAACCGAAGATCACGCCCAGGATGAGCGCGACCTGCTGCCGCCATGGCGTTGCTTCCACAAGCTGCCCGGTTTTCAGGTCCTGCAGATTGTTGTTCGAAATGGTCGCGACCCCGAACACGATGGCGGTTACGAACAAGGCGAAAGCGACGAGCGACCTGGCGGCATCGCCACTGGCATGGGGGAACAGGAAGGCGAGGATCAGCGCGATTCCAAGGACCGCGAGGATTCCGACGCCGGAGATGGGGCTGTTCGACGCGCCGATCAGGCCCGCCATGTAGCCGCACACAGCCGCGATCACGACGCCGGCGATGAGGATGTAGATGATGCTGAGGATGATCGTCGCGGTCGGATTGGCGGCGATCGGGTTGGTGCTGGCGAAGGCATAGAGCAGCAGGCCGATCGGAATCATCGAAACGAGGATCGTCGCCGTGACGATCCCGATGGGAATGTCGCGCTCGGTAATCGGCAGCGATTCCCCGCGTCCCGCCTTGCGTTCTCTATTAGCCAATATCGCGCCGCGAATGCCGCTGATGATCGGGCCGATGATCCGGAGCAGAGTCCAGACAGCGGCAACGCCGATCGTCCCCGCGCCGATGAACCGCACCTTGTTGACGAACACGTCGCCGACGAAGTCGTCGAGGCTGGTGCCAATCGGGATCGCGGCAAGCGACGTGTAATGCGGAACGAGAAAAGCCCAACTGATCAGCAGGCCGACGAACATCGCGGCGCCGACGGCGAGGCCGACGAGATGGCCGACGCCGATGAGCGCGAGCGAGAAGCTGGTCGAGACCTGAGTCGCGCCCGAGCCGAGACGGAAAGACTTGGCCGCAGCGCCAGCAACGAATCCCAGCGCGGCAAGCAGGGTGTAGCCGGCTGCCACGACAGCGCTCCAGATGATCATCAGGAGACCGCGGCGGTTCTCCTCGGCGCCGCCGACGCCAGCGCCGACCTTCAGCACCTCGGCCGCCGCGACGCCTTCGGGGTAGGGAAGCGGCGTCCCGGTCACGAGCGCGCGCCGGAGCGGCACGGAGTACATAACCCCGAGAATGCCGCCGATCCCGATCACCGCAACCGAGAGCCAGTAGGGAAATCCGGTCCACCAGCCGACCATTATGAGACCGGGGAGGACGAAGATGATCGCCGACAGCGTGCCCGCCGCCGAAGCGATCGTCTGGACGATGTTGTTTTCCTGGATGGTCGCGTCGCGGAAGGCCTTCAGCACCGCCATCGAGATGACGGCGGCGGGTATAGAGGTCGCGAAAGTCAGCCCGATCTTCAGGCCCAGATAGACGTTGGCCGCCGTGAAAACGACCGTGATCAGCGCACCCAATATGACCCCGCGGAGCGTAAGCTCCTTGATGTTGTCGCCGGCCTGCCGCGCCTCTTCTCGTGCCATCCTATTCCCCCTTGAGATTGTCACATCCGCCGACAGGCGCCGGAGTCGAGTGACGCCGGATCGCCTGCCACCGGCCCTCATCCAGCACCCAGACGTCGGTGAGCAGCACGCAATCCTCGATCACGCGGCCGAGATATTTGATCCGCCAGCGGGCCTGGACGGTGCCGATCATCACCTTGTCGAGCGTGGTCGCGTCGCGGACCTGGAGCTCGATCGAGTCCACATCGCGGCGCTGGATCGCGTCGAGCCACTCCTCTCGGCCCATCATGAACGGGCCGGTCGAGCGGGTACCGATCAACACGAAATCCGGATGGATGAGTGCGCGAAGCCGGTCCATGTCGCGGCCGCACAAGGCGTCGCACCATTCGCGCTCGAGCGCCTCGATGACTCCGCACCCATGGTCCGCCAAAGCTACTCTCCCCGGCGCTCTTTTTAAGGCCCGACTCGGATAAAGCGAATCGCCATATCGTACCGGTCGAGGAGGAGGCCGCCGCCGTCAAGCGAGAGAGGTTCTCCGCCTATTCCTGCGCGGTCCCCCATCTCCCATGCGACGGCATTCCATCCGTGCAGCGGGAGTAACAACCTGAACATCACACGCCCCCTGTGCCCCATCGGCAGCCTAGTCGCTCGCGGGGTGAGCCGCTAGTTCGGCAGCGTGACCGCCACCATCGACATCGTCCCCGACAGCGAACGGCGCGGATTCATCGGCGCGCTTCCTCCGCGGCTGAGGCCTTACGCGTCTTTGATGCGGCTCGACCGGCCGATCGGCAGCTGGCTGCTCTACTGGCCCTGCGCGTGGAGCTTGGCGCTGGCCGGGATCGGCGGCCGCTGGGACCTGTTCCTGTGGCTCGGGCTCGGCGCCTGGGCGATGCGCAGCGCCGGCTGCGTCTATAACGATATCGTTGACCGCGAGCTCGACAAACGAGTCGAACGCACGCGCCTGAGGCCGCTGGCAAGCGGACGCGTGTCGCTCAAGTCCGCCTGGGTGCTGATCGGTATTCTCTGCCTGATCGGGCTCGTCGTCCTGCTTCAGCTCAATCCAACCGCGGCGATTGTTGCACTCATCAGCATCGCGCCGGTCGCGGCCTATCCCTTCATGAAGAGGATCACCTGGTGGCCGCAGGCTTGGCTCGGGATCGTTTTCTCCTGGGGCGCGCTAGTCGGCTGGCCGGCGGTGACGGGAAGCCTCTCCTGGACGACCTTCCTGCTCTGGTTCGGAAGCATCTCCTGGGTCGTCGGCTACGACACGCTCTACGCGATCCAGGACATGGAGGACGACGCGCTCGTCGGCGTCAAATCCTCGGCCCGGCGCCTCGGCGGCAAGGCGCCGCTCGGCGTCGCCATATTCTATTCGATTGCGCTGCTCTTGTGGGGAGCGGCGATCTGGACCGTCCGGCCGGATTGGCTAGCCCTGCTCGCACTCCTTCCGGCGGCGCTCCATCTTGCGAACCAGGCGCTTCGCGCCGATCCCGCCGACGGCGAGCTCGCGCTGAAGCTGTTCCGTTCCAACCGCGGCTGCGGCCTGCTCGTCGGCCTCGCCATGCTGGTCGTCGGCCTTTCGGCGCGTTAGGCGCTCCACGCATGAAAGCCCCCGAAGAGGCCTGCCGAATCGCCGAATCCCTGGTCGAGCGCGGAATCGCCGCCGGCGCGACCGCCGCCGACGCGCTCTATGGCGGCGACCGCTCGTCCGGCGTTCAGGTTCGCCTCGGCGAGCTCGAGGACGTCGGCCGCTCCGAAGGCGAGCAGATGGGCCTCAGACTATTCGTCGGCCAACGCTCCGCAACGATCGCCTCCTCCGACCTTTCCGACGAGGCGCTCGGCGTGCTGATCGAGCGCTGCATCGCCATGGCCAAGGAGGCGCCGGAAGATCCCTATGCCGGGCTCGCGCCGCCCGAGCTCTTGGAACTAGGCGAGCCGCCATTTCTTGATTCGGACGATCGTGGCGAACCCCGGGCGGCGGACCTCCGCGCGCGAGCTCTGGAGGCGGAAAGCGCCGCGCTGGCCGTGGCGGGCGTGACCAACTCCACCGGCGCCGGCGCCAGCGCCTCGGCCAGCATCGTTGCGCTCGCAACGTCAGGCGGCTTCTCCGGCACCAGTTGCGCGACCGGCCACAGCATCTCCGCAGGCGTCATCGCCGGCGAAGGCTCCACCATGCAGCGGGATCATGCGTGGCGCAGCGCCCGCCATCTCGCCGATCTCGAGCAGCCTGCGGCGATCGGTCGACGCGCCGGCGAACGCGCGGTCGCGCGGCTCAATCCTGCGCGGCCAAAGCCGGGCAAATATCCGGTCATCTTCGACCCGCGCGTGTCGGCGTCGCTGCTCGGGCATTTCTCGGGCGCGATTTCCGGCTCGTCGGTCGCCCGGCGGACCAGCTTCCTCCAGGATAAGCTCGGCACGCAGATATTCGGCCCCGGCGTGACGATCGTCGACGACCCGCTGCGGCTTCGCGGGTTGCGGTCGCGCCCGTTCGATGGCGAGGGGGTGCGGGTCGCCCGCCGCGAACTCGTTTCAAACGGAATCCTCAATCAATGGATCGCGGAGAGCGCCTCCGCCCGGCAGCTAGGGATCGAGCCGACCGGTCACGCGGCGAGAGGCGGCGCAGGGGCGCCGGGCGCGGCGCCGAGCAACCTCTACATGGAAGCCGGCCGACGGAGCCGGGAAGAGCTTCTGGAGAGTTTTCCGGAAGCCGTGCTGATCGTCGAGCTGATCGGTCACGGCGTGAACGGCGTCACCGGCGACTACAGCCGCGGTGCAGCGGGCTTCATGGTGCGCGGCGGAGAGATCGCCGAGCCGGTCGCGGAAATCACGATCGCCTCGAACCTCATCGACATGTTCGCCACGCTCGAGCCCGCGAACGATCTCGAATTCCGCCGAGGCATCGACGCCCCGACGACCCTCGTGCCGGAGATGACGGTGGGCGCCGCCTAGCCCCTCTCCCCGCCGGGGAGAGGGTCGACTCGCGCGAAGCGCGAGCGGGGTGAGGGGAGTGTCGATCAAAGCACACCCCTCACCCTTCCGCCGCTTCGCGGCTCCCTCCCTATCCCGCAAGCGGGAGAGGGGCCAGGCCCAGTCGCCCGATCTCGATCTTGGGGCATCGATCCATCACCACCTGCAACCCCGCCGATTCCGCTTTCGCGGCCGCTTCCTCATTGATCACGCCGATCTGCATCCACACCGCCTTGGCGCCGACGAAGATCGCCTGCTGGACGGCTTCGGCGGCGGCGTCCGGGCGGCGAAAGATGTCGACGATGTCGATCGGCACCCCGATCTGCGCCAGCTCGCGCCAGACGAATTCGCCCAGCACATGCTCGCCCGTGATCTGCGGGTTGACCGGAAGGACGCGATAGCCGTGGTCCTGAAGGAATTTCATCACGCTGTAGGAGGGGCGGCTCGGCCGGTCCGATGCGCCCACGACCGCGATCGTCCGCGCGTTGGTCAGCAGTTCGGCAATATCTTCGTCGCTGGTGAGCGGCATTTGACAACAACGGCTCAGTGGACCGGGGTTTCCAAGGTCTCGAGCAGCTTTGTCGCGATTTCCGAAAAAGCATCGGCGTCCGGACCGCTGCCCGCCGCCGGCGGATGGCCCGCGTCCGAGGCCTCGCGAATCTGCAGCGACAGCGGCAATCGGCCGAGGAACGGCACGCCCATCTCTTCCGCGGACGCTTCGGCGCCCCCGGAGCCGAACGGATGCGAAACTTCGCCGCAATGCGGACAGGCATAGGTCGCCATATTCTCGATGATTCCCATCACCGGCACGCTCATCTTGTTGAACAGGTCGACCGCGCGCCGGGCATCGATCAGCGATAAATCCTGGGGGGTCGAAACGATCACCGCTCCGGCGGGCCGCGAGCGCTGAACCAGCGAGAGCTGAACGTCGCCGGTCCCAGGCGGGAGATCGACGATCAGCAGCTCGCAATCGCCCCAGTCCGCCTCGACCAGCTTGGCCAATGCGCCGGTCGCCATCGGCCCGCGCCACGCGAGCGCATGCCCCGGAGAGACGAGATGGCCCAACGACAGGAACTTGATCCCTTGCGCTTCCACGGGGATCAATTGCTCGCCCTCGGCCGTCGGCTTCTCGCTGCTGCCGAGGAGCGTCGGCTGGGAGGGGCCGTAAACGTCGGCGTCGATCAGCCCAACCTTTTTGCCGGTTCTGGCCAGCGCGATCGCGATATTGGCGGCGACCGTGGATTTCCCGACGCCGCCCTTGCCGCTGCCGATGGCGATCAGCGTGCGATGCGGCTGGCTCGCGGTCATCGCGATTCGTGCCTCCTCGACGCCCGGAACGGCCAGCGCGGCGGCGCGAAGTTCCTCTTCCAGCCGCCGGCTCTCGCCCGCGCTCAGGCCGGTCGCGTCGACGATGATCGTCGCAACGCCCCGCAACAGCTTGCGCGAGCGGATTCGGTCGTCGTGCGGCAGTCCGATGAGCGGGTCGGCGGGATGAGCCATGGTCCGCAGATAGGAAGTGCGCGCCCGCTTGCCACTGTTTTTCGCCCGAGGCCGTCCCTATACTCCCACGCGATGAGGTATTTTCTGGGGCGGGGCAGCCGAATCCGAGGCCTGTTCGCCGACAAAAAGGGCCCGTGGGGGTCGAGCAGCGGCAGCGGTTCCGAAGAAGAATCGCCGCCTGACGACAACAAAGGCGGAGGTCCCTGGGGTGACTCCACGCGGCGCGGGCACCGCGTCATCGGCGGCTCCGGCATGTCCTCGCTCGAGGAATTGCTCCGGCGCGGCCGGGCTCGCTTCGGCGGTGGCGGCGGTGGCGGAGGAGGAGGCTTTTCGGGGCGGCCGAACCGGTCGCTGATCCTGTGGGGACTCGTCGGCCTCGTCGCCGCCTGGCTCATCTTCACCAGCATGCATTCGATCGAGCCCGGAAAGCGCGGCGTCGTCACCCGATTCGGCCGCTACAGCTATACGCTTGGTCCTGGCGTCAGCCTCACCCTCCCCTCCCCAATCGACCGCGTCAAGAAGGTCGACGTGGAGAGCATCCGGACGATCGACCTCGGTTCCGAAGGCAACAGCGATTTGATGCTGACCGGCGACCAGAATCTCATCGATCTCGCTTATTCTGTGCGCTGGAACATTCGCACGCCCGAGCTCTATCTCTTCCAGCTGGCGGCACCCGAACAGACGATCCGCGAAGTCGGTGAGAGCGCGATGCGCGCGGTGATCAGCCGCGTGACGCTCAACGATGCGATGGGCGACCGGCGCGCCGAAATCGAGGAGCAGGTCGCCCGGAACATGCAGACCATTCTCGATTCCTATCGCGCTGGAATCCAGGTGCAGGGTATCGCAATCAAGCAGGCCGACCCGCCGGACGAAGTGAACGATGCGTTCAAGCAGGTGACGGCGGCGCAGCAGGACGCGCAGACCTACATCAATAACGCTAATGCCTACTCGCTCCAGCTGCGGCAAAGGTCGCAAGGCGAGGCGACCGCCTTCGACAAGGTATACGAACAGTACAGGCTGGCGCCCGAGGTAACGCGCCGGCGCATGTATTATGAAACGATGGAGCAGGTGCTCTCGAAGGTCGACAAAACGATCGTCGAGGCGCCCGGAGTCACCCCCTATCTGCCGCTTCCGCAGGTCCAGAAATCGACTCCACAGGAGAAGCAGCAATGACCGGCTTCATCGGCCGCCGGCCCCTGCTTACCGGCGTCATCGCGCTCATCGTGGTGCTGGTCCTGCTCGGCAGCTTCCCCATTGTTCCCGAAACCAAGCAGGCGGTGGTCGTCCGGTTCGGAAAGCCCGTCCGGATCCTCAACCGCTATGAGCCGGGCCGGCCGATCGGATCTCCGGGTGCGGGCATTTCGTGGCGGATCCCATTCGCCGAGCAAATCGTTTGGATCGATAAACGGGTCCAGGACGTCGACATGCAGCGCCAGCAGGTGCTGTCGACCGATCAGCGCCGTCTTCAGGTCGATGCATTCGCCCGTTATCGCATCGTCGACCCGCTGCTGATGTACATCCGCGCGGGCGATGAGAAGCGGCTGACCGATCAGCTTCGCCCGATCCTGGGCTCCGAAGTTCGCAACGAGCTTGGCCGGGTCGAGTTCGCCACGCTCCTGACGCCCGAGCGCCAGGGCATCATGGACAGCGTCAAAGCCTCGCTGAACCGGATCGCGCGGCAATATGGGGTCGAGGTGCTCGACGTGCGAATTAAACGTACCGATTTGCCCGATGGCGCGCCCTTGGAATCCGCATTCGACCGAATGCGCACCGCTCGATACCAGGAGGCGCAGTCGATCCGCGCGACAGGCATGAAGCAGGGCCAAATCATTCAGGCCGAGGCCGACGCGCAGGCCGCTCGAACCTATGCCGCAAGTTTCGGCAAGGACCCTGATTTTTATGATTTCTATCGTGCGATGCAGAGCTACAAGGCGACATTCGTTTCAGGCACCGACGGCAAGCCTCCCGCTGCAACCAACATCATTCTGTCGCCGCAGAATGACTATCTGAAGGAATTCACTGGACGCGCGAAATGAACCGGTGCGTTCAATTGCGGTTAAGACCAATCGGACATTAGCGCCTTGCGTCCCAAGCCAAATGATGGAGTATCGATGAGCTCGAAGGAGTCCGGAAAAGTGCGCTACGCCTACGGGGTCGCAATGGCCCTGCTACTCGGGGGAACGGCATTCTCTCTCACGACAGGGCAGGCCGGCGCGCAGGTGCCGCAGAATGCGCCCGGAACCTCGGCGCTGGCGCCGCGCCCAGGCGCGCCCATGTCCTTTGCCGACCTCGTCGCCAGGCTTCAGCCGGCGGTGGTCAACATCTCGACCAAGCAGCGGATCGAGGTCCGCACACCGACCGATCCCTTCGAGGAATTCTTCCGCCGCTTCGGTCCAGTCCAGCCGCAGAGCGACGACAAGGGCGGAAGCGGAAGCAGCAGCAACGACAATCAGCCGCGCACGCGCGAGGCGGGGTCGCTCGGCTCGGGCTTCATCATTTCGCCCGACGGCTACATCGTCACCAACAACCATTTGATTCAGGGGCTGCAGGGAACGGGCACGGTCGACACCGTCACTGTGACGACGACCGACCGTAAGGAATATACGGCCAAGATCGTCGGCCGCGACGAGACGTCGGACCTCGCGCTTCTGAAGATCGACGGGACGAACCTGCCCTTCGTCCAGTGGGGTGACAGCACCAAGGCGCGCGTCGGGGACTGGGTGATCGCGATCGGCGATCCTTATGGCGTCGGAAGCACCGTCACTGCCGGAATCATTTCGGCGGTTCACCGCGGCGGTTTCAGCGGCGGCGCTTATGACCGCTACATTCAGACCGATGCCGCGATCAACATGGGCAACAGCGGCGGCCCGATGTTCGATTTGAACGGCAACGTCATCGGTATCAACTCGGCGCTCGTCTCGCCAACCGGCGCCTCGGTCGGAATCGGCCTCGCCATCCCAGCGGAGGCCGCCAAGCCGGTCATCGACGCACTGATGAAGGGCCAGCGCCCGGAGCGCGGCTACATTGGGGTCGGGCTTCAGGCTCTCGATGAGGATATTGCGTCCGCGCTTGGCCTGCCGAAGGACAGCGGCGAAATTATCCGGACGGTCGTTCCGGGTGGCCCCGCAGCGCGCGCGGGGCTGCAACAGCGCGATGTGATCGTGAAGGTCAATGGGCAGCAGGTTACGCCGGATCAGACGGTTTCCTACCTGGTGGCCAATGCGCCGGTCGGAAAGCGAATCCCCATCGAAATCGTGCGCAGTGGCAAGCATGCCACCGTCTATGTGACTCTCGCCGATCGCCCGACCGAAGAGGCTCTGAACAAGATCGCCGGAGGCGACACCGGAACTCAAGGCGACAGCAGCAGCGGTTCGGCCAAGGAAGCGGCAAAGGCGCTCGGACTATCCCTCGCGCCGCTGACTCCCGAGCTGGCGCGCGCCGCGAACCTGCCCGCGACGGTGCACGGCGTGATCGTCACCGCCGTCGACGCGAACAGTGACGCTGCGGAGGAAGGACTGCGGCGCGGCGACCTCATCATGTCCGTCAACAACCAGACGGTCACGAGTCCCGCCCAGGTCACCGCGGCAGTCGAGGCGGCGCGCAAGGCAGGCCGCTCGAGCGTCCTGCTGCTGGTCAAGCGCGGCAATGCACTTGAGGCGTTTGTCGGCGTGAAGATATCGGGCAAGTAGTCGCCGGGGCGACCAATACCGGCTAGACCGTTACCCTGCTTGCTGTGGTCCCGCGACTTTGTCGTCCGTGGAACCGGCAAACCCGCACTGCTTTTGCTCCATCGCTATCTGCTTGGTGATGCGGGTGGCGTTCTCCGAATAGGCCTGGGTCACGGAGCCTTGGTTCACGCTCTTGCCGCGCAGCGGACTGACGCCCTCGCAGATGTGGAAGACATGCGGCGTCGCTGATTTCTTGGCGCCGTTCTCGGGCGCGATCCAGTACACGACATCCAGGCCGCCCGGGTGCTCGGCGCTCCTCGTCGCCTCGGCGACGGTGTTGGAGTCCTTCGCGATGGCCTTCGCCTGTTCGGCGACCTCGGGCGAGCAGGCGGTGGTCGGCTGACTGGCTTTGATCTGGGCCGCGCACGTGTTCATGTCCTCGGTATATTGCTCGACCGACGGCGGGTTCCAGCTCACGCCGATGAGCGTGGCCGCAGCTGCCAGCACGACACCGACGCCGCCGGCGATCTTCTTATTCTTCGGGTCCATGTCCTTGTCGAGGAAGATCAGGACAATCAGCGGCAGGAAGGCGATCAGCGTGATGATCGCGCCGAGCTGGTTCTGGACGAAGAACTTGAACGGTTCCGACTTGCTGGCTGGATCGTGTTTGTTCGCAGCCTTCCACATCAGGCTGCCGGCGATCGCGAAGATGGCGATCCCGACCAATAGTCCGATCAGCAGCGCCAAGTTTCCGTGGTCGAACACGTGCCTGTAGAGCAGGACGATCCCGGCGACCTCGCCGCCGATCGCAATGATCCACGAAAGCGCTGCAAAAATGCGAAGGCGCGTGGCCGCGGACTTCTGGCCCTGCGTCGCACGCCATTCCTTGGTGACGTCAACCTCTTCCGTCGGCTTGGTGTCGGACATGTTCGGTCCCCTTTGGAATCGACACTTTCTGCACCACGGATTTGGGCCCGTCCATCCCCGAGATAGACATGCGGTCGGTCTTGGCTAGGATGATTTCATGGGTCTGCTAGCGCCGGTCGGAGCCATCCTGTTAGCCGCAGCGGCACCGCCTTCGCCGGCTTCGTGACGGCTATCCCTGCCTGGCCGCCGAAGAGCCTGCCGCGCCTGTTCGTGCGGACGCCGCTTGGCGATGGCGCGACTGTCGAGCTGGATGCGAAGCAGGCGAATTATCTCGGGAATGTCCTGCGGCTCGGCGCTGGAGCGGAGCTATTGCTGTTCGACGATCTCTCCGGCGAATGGCTGGCGCGGATCGCCGAGGCGGGGCGGAAGCGCATGACGCTCGTAGTGGAAGGCAGGATCCGTGAGCCGGAGAGCATTCCGGACGTCTGGCTCGCCTTCGCGCCGGTCAAGCGCGCGCAGACCGACTGGCTGGTCGAGAAAGCGACCGAGCTCGGCGTCGCACGGCTTTTGCCGGTCATCACCCAGCGCACGGTGGCCGAGCGCGTGAAGCTGGAGCGGCTGGAGAGCATCGCAATCGAAGCGGCCGAGCAATGCGGACGCACGCGCGTGCCGCAGATTGTCGAGCCGCTGCCGCTTCGGCGGTTCGTCGAAGAGCTCGATCCCGCGCGCCGTTTCTATTTCGCGGACGAAGGCGGCGGCGATCCCGTTGCCGGCACCTTCATCGAAGGACCGGCCGTGATCCTCGTCGGACCCGAAGGTGGATTCACCCCGGACGAGCGGGCATTTGTCCGCGGGTCGGGCGCATCGCCAATCTCGCTCGGTCCGCGCATCCTCCGAGCCGAGACCGCCGCGCTGGCCGCGCTCGCGGCTTATATGACTGTCGCCGGCGACTGGAGTTGATCCGCCGCTTATCGAATCATAAACGGGAAGTGCTGGCGCGGCTCTGGGCGCGCCGCTAATCGCCGCACCGGATGACCCAGCGCACAGACACCGGCGAGAGCCCGCCGATCGAAAGCCGCGACGATTTGCTCTCGGTATTCGCCGGGGGCGAGAAGCCGAAGGACGAATGGCGGATCGGCACCGAGCACGAGAAGTTCGTCTATCGCACGGCCGACCATCGCGCCCCGAGCTACGACGAGCCGGGCGGAATTCGCGACCTCCTCACGGGGTTGACCGAATTCGGTTGGCGGCCCGTCGTCGAGAATGGCAACGTCATCGCACTGGCCGGAACCGACGGCACGATCAGCCTCGAGCCCGCCGGGCAGTTCGAGCTCTCTGGCGCCGCGCTCAAGAACCTCCACCAGACATGCGGGGAAGCTGCGCGCCACCTTGGCCAATGCAAGATGATCGGCGACCGGCTGGGTCTTGGATTCCTCGGCACCGGCATGTGGCCCGATAAGCAAAGGTCCGACCTGCCGATCATGCCCAAGGGCCGCTACGCGATCATGCTCAACTACATGCCGAAGGTCGGCAAGCTCGGGCTCGACATGATGCTGCGCACCTGCACGATCCAGACGAACCTCGATTATTCGTCCGAAGCCGACATGGCGAAGAAGTTCCGTGTCGGCCTCGCGCTCCAGCCGGTTGCGACGGCCTTGTTCGCCAACTCGCCGTTCACCGAAGGCAAGCCCAACGGCTACAAGAGCTTCCGGAGCCATATCTGGGAGGACACCGACCCGGACCGCACCGGCATGCTGCCGTTCGTGTTCGAGGATGGGTTCGGGTACGAGCGCTATTGCGATTACGCGCTCGACGTGCCGATGTATTTCGTCTTCCGCGACGGCCAATATATCGACGTCGCCGGCGAGAGCTTCCGTGACTTCCTCGACGGCAAATTGCCGCAGCTGCCGGGCGAGAAGCCACGGCTCGCCGACTGGACAGACCATCTGTCGACCGCTTTCCCGGAGGTGCGGCTCAAGAGCTTCCTCGAGATGCGCGGCGCGGACGGCGGCCGCTGGAGCCGCATCTGCGCGCTTCCGGCGCTGTGGGTCGGACTGCTCTACGACGACGAGGCGCTCGGCGCCGCCTGGGATATCGTGAAGCACTGGTCGATCGAACAGCGCGAGAAGCTGCGCCGCGAAGTTCCGAAGTTCGCGCTCGATGCCGTAACTCCCGACGGCGAGTCGATGCGCGATTTCGCCGGCCGGGTGCTCGAAATCGCCGCGACCGGCCTGACAAACCGCGCGCAACTCGGCAGCGCCGGCGACAATGAAGGCGGATTCCTCGACCCGTTGCGCGATGTGGTTTCAACGGGCATGACTCCCGCGGACCGCCTGCTCGCGCGCTATCACGGCGAATGGGCCGGCGACGTGTCGCACATCTACAAGGAATTCAGCTTCTAATGGACATGCCCGCGCAACCGCGCCGTTCGCTTTACCCGGAAATCCAACCCTATGAGACCGGCATGCTCGACGTCGGCGACGGGCACCGCCTTTATTGGGAGCTATCCGGCAATCCGAACGGCAAGCCGGTCGTGTTCCTGCACGGCGGTCCGGGCGGCGGATCCAGCCCCGAGCACCGGCGGCAGTTCAACCCCGACAAGTACAAGATTCTCGTGTTCGACCAGCGCGGCTGCGGCAAGTCCACACCCTATGCCTCGCTGGACCACAACACGACGTGGGATCTCGTCGGGGATATCGAGAAGCTGCGCACCCAGGTCGCCAAGGTCGACAAATGGCAGGTGTTCGGCGGAAGCTGGGGATCGACGCTCTCCTTGGCCTACGCGCAAATGCATCCCGAGCGGGCGACCGAACTGGTGCTGCGTGGGATTTTCCTGTTCGACCAATATGAAATCGACTGGATGTACACCGAAGGCGGCGCCTCGCAGGTCTATCCCGACAAGTTCGAGGAATTCATCGGCCTCATCCCCGAAGCGGAGCGCGGCGATTTGGTCGAAGCCTATCGCAAGCGCCTGACGAGCGACGACAAAGGCGTGCAACTCACCGCCGCCAAGGCGTGGAGCAAGTGGGAGGGCGAGATCGTCACCCTGCTGCCAAGCCCGTCGACGATCGAACATTTCACGTCGCCCGAGATGGCCGTCGCCGTGGCGCGGATCGAAAACCATTATATGGCGAATCACGGCTGGTTGGAAAAAGGCCAACTGCTCCGCGATGCCAGCAAGCTGAAGGGCATTCCAGGCGTGATCGTACAGGGCCGCCACGACACCTGCACCCCGCCGGTCGCGGCGTGGCAGCTGAAGCAGGCCTGGCCCGACGTCGAGCTCAACATCATCCCCGATGCCGGGCATCTGTTCAGCGAGCCGGGTAACCTCGACGGACTGATCCGCGCGACGGACAAGTTCGCGGGGGTTTAGACCCGGACTTCGAACAGTTCCTCGAACGCGCGTTCCCCTGCGGCGGTGATCGTCACCGCGCGGCCGTATTTCCGGCGCTCGGTCCAGCCGAGTTCGAAGCACCGCTGCGCAATGGCCGCGCCAACCGCGCCGCCGATGTGCCAACGGCGCTCGCTCCAATCCAGGCATGGCCGGCAAAAGGCGCGGCGCAGGCCCTTTGGACCAGGCAGATCTATTCCCAAGCCACTGAGGAAAGCGCGACCGGCTTCGGTGACCTGTCCGCCCTCTGATTCGAGCAGAATCTGGTTTCGTTCGGCGAAGCTGTCCGCCAGACCGACGCCGAGCCTGCCCGCGAAGTGGTCGTAGCAGGTTCGCGCCCGCGCCATCGCTTCGTCGCAACGCGACTTCGGGCGATGGCGGCGCGGTCCGTCGACCGTGAGCGCCATCAACGTCTCCAGCGCCCCGGCAACCTGCGGCGATGCGAGACGAAAATAGCGGTGTCTGCCGCTCGGGGTGACGGTAACCAGCCTGCCTGCGGCGAGCTTCGAGAGATGCTCGCTCGCGGTCGAGGGCGCGACGCCGGCCGCGAGGCCGAGCTCCTTCGCCGTCAGCGCGCGGCCGTCCATCAGCGCCCCAAGCATGTTCGCCCGCGCCGGGTCGCCGATCAGCGACGCCGCTTCGGCAATATAGGGTCCGTCGGTCATTGGCCCGTTCTACCGCGGCTATTCGACGGTGTCCCGCAATGACGTTTCGGTTTCGGCCGAAACGATCGCCGATGACAAATGCGGATCGATTCCCGAATTCGATGCATCAAGAAGCATTCGAGAGGGAACGCATTGTTGGAATCCCCAATAACCCCGAGCGCGTCGGATGACCGACCACTTGAAGAGTCCTTCCTGCTGCATGAGCCTGGCGAGCCGACGCTTTGCGTGCAGCATCGCCCCGGCGGAGGCCAAAGCCTTCTCTACGTGCACGGTTCTACGTTTCCGGCAGCCTTGTCGGTCAATTATCGGATCGAAGGCCGATCGTGGGCGGACGATCTTCACGATCGCGGGTTTGACGTCTGGTCCTTCGATCTTCCCGGTTACGGCGGCTCGGACCGGCCCGCGCTCATGCAGCGAACGCATGTCGCCCGCTCCGAGGCGCCCGGCCGGGCCGTCGAGGCGGCCGGCCAGATCGAGCGCGTCGTCAGCCACATGCGCGAGCAAACCGCCGGCGCGCGGATTTCGATCATCGCTCACTCCTGGGGCAGCATCCCGGCGGGACTGCTTGCGGGCCGGCACGCCGGCTGGGTGGATCGCCTGGTGCTATTCGGCCCCATCGCGCAGCGCGATGGCGGAGCCAGCGCGGTGGGCCGGGTTCCACCCGCGATCCTCGTGAGCGCCGTCGACCAGTGGAACAGCTTCCAGTCGAGAGTGCCGAGCGACTCTCCGCTGCCTATTTGCAAGGACCGTTTCGACATCTGGGCGGATGCGTATCTTGCCAGCGATCCGACCAGCAATGAACGAACGCCGCCAAGCGCCAGGGTTCCTTCCGGCCCGGACCTCGACTTCGAAGACGCCTGGAGCGGACATTTTCCATACGACCTTTCGACCGTCCGTGCGCCGACCCTGATCGTTCGCGGGGAGTGGGACAACATCACTCTGGACGCCGACGCGGCCTGGCTGGTCGAATCCATGTGCAACGTCCCCGACGGCGCCCGGGACTTGAAGCTGAAGTGCGGCGCACATCGGATGCATCTGGAGGACAATCGGCAGGCGCTGTTCGACGCCGTGGGCGAATTTCTGAGCGAGACCGCCGGATGATCGCCGTCATCTTCGAAGTCCTGCCGCGCGAAACCCGCAGCGACGACTATCTAAGCCTCGCTGCCGACCTGAGGCGAAAACTCGAAGACACCGACGGCTTCTTGTCGATCGAGCGGTTCGAGAGCCTTGCAACGCCTGGCAGAATCCTTTCCCTGTCGTTCTGGCGCGACGAGGAATCGCTGACGAGATGGCGGAATTTGGCGGAGCATCGTCACGCCCAGACGGCGGGCAGGAACGGCATCTTTGAGGATTACCGGCTGCGGGTCGCGACCGTCGTGCGCGACTACGGCATGCGCGATCGTGCGGAGGCTCCCGTCGATTCGCTCGAAGCTCACTCCCCGGGCCGGTAAACCCGCTCGGTATGTCCCTTGAGTTGGTCGGGCCGGAAATAGACCGGCCGTAAGGCGCCGGCCGCGTAGCGCAGCGCCTCATCGTCGAAGTGCGGGGAATCCGGATGGCCGCTCTCGCCACCGGCGGTAATGGCGCGGGCGCGAACTTGCGGGCCGAACTCAACCACCGCGACGAAGCTGTTGCCGTTGGTTCCGTACCATTTCTTCGTGCCCGGCTTCTGCGAAGCGCCGAACGAGGCGAGCGAACCCCATTTGTTCGAGGTGAAGCCGACGGGGATGCTCGGCTTCGAATCGTCGAACGGCGAATCGATCAGCGGCGAGATGCGCTGGAAGCGGTTCACGTCGCCCCACGGCACTTTCCACGAGCCGAAATCGCTTTCCAGCCGGTTGAGACCGCGCACGAAGGTGTCGATCTTTTCCGCCGGAGTCAGCCGCTCCATGTGGCGGAACATGTTGTCGTGATCGTTCCATTCGCGGGAGGTCGCGGCCTTCACCAGCTCGTCGCCCCAGAATTGCGCCAGCGTGTTGGAGATCGAGGTGATTCCCCAGCGCTTGTCCCAGCTGTCGAGCGCGGCAATCGGTTCGGCGAGGCGAGCGCGGCGCGCATCAGTGGCGGGCAGGGCCTTCCAGGCGGAAACGAGCATGGGCACCAGCACTTCGAACGAGGGCTGCGCGCCGTCGTAGGCGGCGGCTTGCAAGCGATCGAGGCTCCACGGGCCGGGCTGCGTCAGCATCCGCGTCGCGTGGATCGTCCGGTAACTTTCGCCCGCCCTGTCGAGATATTTGGGGAAAGCGCCCGGCTTGGGCGAATTGGGCCCGGCCGCCGAATAAAGCCAGTCGTTGCTGTTGAACGCCCAGCCGTTCGGCGGATCGATCGTGTTGGGGAGCTCGGAGACTTGATGCAGCCCGCGCCAGTCGGTCGCCGGATCGCTCCCATCGACGGGCTTCGTGTAATCGAAGCGATTGTCGCGCCTCGGCATGAACTCCGGCGCCAGCACGGCGATATTGCCCTTGTCGTCCGCGAACACCGCATTGTTGGAGCTGTTCGCCTTCAGGTCCGAAACCTTCATGAACGAGGCGAGATCGGGCGCCTTGGTGCGAAGGAAGCTCTGCTGGAGCGCCTGGACCGGCCGGTTCATCATTGCGAAGGCGATCCAGCGGCCATTGTCCGCGCGCACGATCGGGCCTCGATGGGTCATCCAGGCGGTGAAGCTGCGCGAGGCGAGCTTCCCGTCGCCTGTGCGGTAGCGGATGGTGATCGGCCGCTTGCCGAGCGGGCGGCAGGTCTTGCCGTACCAATAGCAATAACCGTCGCCGCGGCGCTCCACCTTGTAGGCAAATTCGTCGACATTATCGACGCCGCTCGACGTGTGCATCCAGCCGGCGTGCGGGTTGAATCCCTGGTAGATGAAGAACTGCCCCCAGGTCGCGGCACCGTAGACGTCGAGGCCCTCGTCGCTCGACATCTGAAGCTCGGAGCGGAAGTAGAAACTGGTGTGCGGATTGATGAGCAGCAGCGCATGGCCGTCGCTCGTTTTCGCCGGCGCGATGGCGATGCCATTGGAGCCCTGAGGTTCGTTGGGGTCGTGGCGGAAGATGTCGGAGGCCCATGCGTGAGGGCGGCGCGCATCGGCGAGTTCATCGCCCTGAACTTGTTTCAGGGTCCATTTCTTCGCGTTTGACGAGGTCTCAGGAATGGATGCTGAAACGAGTTCAGCATGACGGTTGGAGGAATAGAAATCCCTGAGCTTATCCAGGTCGATGCGTTCGATGTCGCCGCCGATGCTCCCTTCCGTGAAGCTCATCACCATCCACGGCTCGAAATGCGTGAGCGCGCGCGGGTGGACGTCGGGATGGGTCGCGAGGAAATAATTGAGGCCGTCCGCCCAGGCATCCATCAGCTTGCGCATTTGGGGTGGGCTCTCGGCGTACCAGGCCTTGAGCTCGGGCTCGCTATAATAAAGCCGCGAGCGCAGGTCCTGCCAGATCGCCTTCTCGCCCTCCGCTTCCGCGGTGCGGCCGAGCGACCAGAGATAATTGGCCTCGATGCGCGGGAAATCGTCCTCGGCCTGGGCGTAGATCATGCCGAACACCGCGTCGGCGTCACTCTTGCCGTGGACGTGCGCGATGCCCCAGTCGTCGCGGGTGATCGTCACGCGGCCGGCTTCCGATTTCATCCGCGCGAGGTCGGGCGGCGGCGCGGCGGCGAGGAGGAAGAGCAAGGCGGGGAGGAGGAAAATGCGCATCCGTTACGGCTAGGGCGCCGCGGGCGTCTCGGCAAGATTGACGCAAGGCAAGCTGGCGCTCGCCCGTTCCTTCAGGCTAGCTGCGCGCCAGTGGAGGGGAGATTTTGATGGCAGCAAGCCCGGCCAGGCCGCGAAGCTCGCTCACGCGCGTGATCGCGGCGAGCATGATCGGCACGACGATCGAGTGGTATGATTTCTTCCTCTACGGCGCGGCAGCGGCGCTGGTCTTCAACAAATTATTCTTCCCCTCGTTCGATCCTTTGGTCGGCACTTTGCTTGCCTTCGCGACCTATGCGTTCGGGTTCGCCGCGCGGCCGATCGGCGGGATCGTGTTCGGCCACTTCGGCGACCGGATCGGGCGCAAGAAATTGCTGATGTGGAGCCTCGTCATGATGGGCGTCGCGACGGTGCTCATCGGGTTGCTGCCCGGCTACGATTCCATCGGCATCTGGGCGCCCGTCGGGTTGATCGTGCTGCGCGTGATCCAGGGTTTCGCGGTCGGTGGCGAGTGGGGCGGCGCGGTGCTGATGGCCGCCGAGCATGGAGACGCGAGAAGGCGTGGGCTTTGGGCGAGCTGGCCGCAGGCGGGCGTGCCTCTCGGCAGCCTGCTCTCCGCCGGAATCCTCGCGCTCATGGCCGGCATCCAGAGCGAGACTGACTTCGTCCGCTGGGGCTGGCGCGTGCCGTTCCTGCTCTCCGCCGTGCTGGTCGTGATCGGCTGGTACATCCGCAACAAGGTGACCGAGAGCCCGATGTTCGAGGCGGAGATCGAAGGCGCCGAGGCGCCGCCGAAGCTCCCGGTGATCGACGTATTTCGCGAGCGCCCGCGCGCGGTGCTGCTCGGCGCGGGCCTCAGGGTCGGCGAGAATATCGTCTATTATGTGCTGACCGTTTTCTCGCTGACCTTCCTTGTCGACGTCGCAGCCGAAAGCCGCAGCCTCGCGCTCGACGCACTGCTGATCGGCGCGGCGGTCCAGTTCTTCGCCATTCCGTTGCTCGCCATGCTGTCCGACCGCATCGGGCGCCGCCCGGTCTATGCGTTCGGCGGGTTTGGGCTGGTCGTCTTCATCTTCCTGTTCTTCCCGATGCTGGCGAGCGGAAGCGACGCGCTGATCGTCCTCGCCATCGTCATCGGCCTAGTCCTCCATGCGTCGATGTACGCGCCGCAGGCGGCCTTCATCACCGAGCTGTTCCCGACTCGAATCCGCTATTCGGGCGTGTCGATCGCCTATCAGCTGACGGCGATCTTCGCGGGGTCATTGGCGCCGATCATCGCGCTGTGGCTCTACAAGGACACGCACTCGTCGGTGCCGGTGTCGATCTACGTCGCCATCGCCTGCGCGATCAGCGGGATCAGCGCGCTGCTGGCGCGCGAGACGAAGGGCGTGGAGCTTTCGGAGATTCGGTAACTCGCCGTCATCCCGGCCTTGAGCCGGGACCCGCCTTCACTTCAATGGAAGCGGAGGAAATCCGAAATCCTCCGCGAGATCGCGCCAGGTCGGATTGCGCTCATGAATGAGATCGTACTTCCACGCGCGAGGCCAGCGCTTGACCCTCTTCTCGCGTAGAATTGCAGATTCCATGGTCTCGTGGCGCTCGAACCAGACGAGCCGTTTAATGCCGTATCGCCTCGTGAAGCCTCGAACGAGCCCTTCTCGGTGCTGCCAGACCCGTCCGGGCAGGTCCGACGTGACCCCGGTGTAGAGCGTGCTGTGGGAAGCCTTCGCGAGAATGTAGACGCACGGCAGCTTTTCCATGGCCGCACCTAAGAACAAGGCGGGTCCCGGCTCAAGGCCGGGATGACGGCGCTGGGATCGCCTGCGCGATGAGGCGGAGTCAGCGCCCTGCTGGCGCGGGAGACGAAGGGCGTGGAGTTGTCGGAGATTCGGTAGTGTCGGCTTCGGAAGCTAAGCAGAGGCTGTCATTTCGGCTCAAGCGGTGCGCCGCTCGCGAACTCGGTTGTCTGTCGACGTAAAGACTCGTCGATCCTGCGGTCCACCGCAGGTTTCCGGATAATCGCCACGGCGGCAATGAGCAGGATGAACAGGCCGAGAAACCCGGCATATCCCGCCCACAAATAATAAGTGGAAGGATCGTATCGGTAGGTGCTGTGAGCAACCACCTCCACGAACCCAGTTAGGGCGATGCGTAGAATTGGCTCACAAAGCGATCTGAAAAGAAACATCACCCCACTCACGAGACCGCAGATAGCAGCGCCTGCTACCCCAATAAGAACGATGCCCGCGTAGGTGTCATTGAAATATGGACGCGTCCTCATCGAATCATGATGGATTAAGATCAGGATGCCTGCAACGGCGTGACAACCGGTGATAAGCGATCTTCAAACCTTCGGAAGCGCCTGCTTGGCCTTCCCCCATTCCGCGAGCGCCTTGGAGCCGGCGCGCCTCAGCAGCTCGTCGGCGTCGCGGATGGTGAAGTGGTTGCCGCCTTCATATTTGTCGAGCTCGTCCCACGCGATCGGCGCGGCGACGGGGGCGCCTTCGCGGGCTCGGGCGGAGTAGGGCATCACCGCGGTCGAGCCGCGCTGGTTGCGGAGCCAGTCGAGGAAGATCCGGCCCTTGCGCTGCACCTTGCGGATGTTGGCGGTGAACATGTCGGGCTCGGCCTCGGCGATGGCCCGGCTGAAGCGTTCGGCGAAGTCCGATACCTTCGGCCAGTCCGCCGACTGATCAAGCGGCGCAACGACATGCACGCCCTTGCCGCCGGTCAGCAGCGGGAAGGTCTCGAGCCCGAGATCGCCGAGGAGACCGCGCAGGCGCACGGCCGCTTCCTTCACCTTGCCGAAGTCGAGGCCCTCGTCGGGATCGAGGTCGAACACGAGCCGGTCGGGACGCTCGATATCCTCGCTCCGGCTGCCCCAGCCGTGGAATTCGATCGTGCCCATCTGGACGCAGGCGAGCAGCCCCTTGATGTCGTCGAAATAGAGATAGTCCTGGACGATCCCCTTCTTCTCCTTGACCGGCACATGCTTGACGTCGGGGCCGAAGGAGCCGGTGTCGTGCTTCTGGAAGAAGCATTTCTTCGACCGGCCCTGCGGACAGCGGATCAGGGTCATCGGCCGGTGCGCCGCGTCGACCATGATCAGCGGGTCGACCGCGGCGTAATAATTGGCGAGGTCGAGTTTGGTCAGCCCCTCTTCGGGATAGATGATGCGCTCGGGGCTGCTGATCTTGATGCCGAGGCTTTCGGCCGACCTCTTCTCAGCGGCAGTCCGCGAGGGGGATGATCCCTTCTTCTTCGGAGACGATCCCTTTCCCTCTTCCGATTTCGTCAGATGTTTCGGTGTTTCGACGACCACCTCGGACGCCGGCTTGTCTTCGCGTAAGCCAATGAAGCTCGGGTGCCTGAGAATGTTCTCGTTGGTGAATTCGCTGAAGGCGATCTCGGCGACGAGCTTCGGCTTGATGAAGTGCGCGCCCTTGCGGTCGGCGCGCGGGACGCTGACGGGCGCCTTATCGGTTTCGAACGGCTTCATCCGCTCCATCAGCTCCGCGATCAGCTTCGCGTTGAAGCCGGTGCCGACCTTGCCGACGTAGGTCAGCTTGCCTTTCTCCTTCGCCGCCAGGAGCAAAGAGCGAAAGCCCCTGCGCTTGTCGCTTTCCGTCCAGCCGACGATCACGAATTCCTGCCGCTCGATGCACTTGATCTTGAGCCAGTTGCGGGTGCGCGCGCCTTTGTAGGTCGCGCCGGATTTCTTCGCGACGATGCCCTCGCCACCCTTCTTGCAGACCTCGCGGAACAGGTCTTCGCCGCGCCCGATCACATGGTCGCCGTAAATGATCGGCGGGTTCACGCCCGCGAGCAGCGAGGCCAGGCGGTCCTTGCGGACGATGTTCGGCAGGCGCTTGATGTCCTCCCCTTGGTCGATCAGCAGGTCGAAGGCGTAGAAGACGAGGTTGGCGCCCTTTTGCTCCTTCAGTGTGGACTGGAGCAGCTGGAAGCTGGGCTTGCCGTTATCGTCGATCGCGACCGCTTCGCCGTCGATGAGGCAGCCGGCCGGGAGCTTCGCCGCCGCCTTGACCAGTGCCTTGAACTTGTCGCTCCAGTCCTTGCCGTGGCGGGTCCAGGCGGTCGCGACACCGTCGCCGGTGGCGAGCAGCAGGCGATAGCCGTCATATTTATATTCGTAGAGCCAGTCGCTTCCGGCCGGCACGTCGTCAACCAAGGTGGCGAGCTGCGGCGGCTGGAAGGCGGGCGGTGCTTTCGACGCTTTCTTCTTCGCGCGGCCGCTCTTCTTGCCTTTCTTGCTGGAGTGCCAGACGTCGCTCCCGGCCGCGATTTCGGCCATGGTCCGGCCTGTCGTCACGCTGGTCACGCAATCGTCGACCAGCTCGTTGCCGTTTTCCGGGTCGGCAAAAGCGTCCGTGACCTTCTTCAGCATCCACGGCTCGCCGCGCTTACCCTTGCGCGGGTTGAGGCGGAACAGCACCCACTCGCCCTTCATCCGTTCGCCTTCGAGGGTGAAGTGGAGGTGCCCTTCCTCAATCGTCTTGCTCGGGTCCTTATCCGGATGTGGAATCCAGGATCCCAAGTCCCACAGCATCACCGTGCCGCCACCATATTCGCCAGCGGGGATCGTTCCCTCGAAGGTGCCGTAATCGAGCGGATGGTCTTCAGTTCGCATCGCGAGCCGCTTCTCGGCCGGGTCGATGCTGGGGCCCTTCGGCACGGCCCAGCTCTTCAGGACTCCGTCCAGCTCCAGCCGGAAATCCCAGTGAAGCCGCGAAGCTTCGTGCTTCTGGACGACGAAGCTGTCGCCCCTGCCCTTGAGCTTGCGCCCTTTGGGCTCCTTCGTCTTGGTGAAGTCGCGCTTGCGATTATAGGTCGCAATGTCGAGGTCGCGCTGGGCCATCAAAACACCTCGTCATTCCCTCGAAAGCGGGAATCCCGCTGTTTCTGAAGGGAGCGGGACCCCGCTTTCGCGGGGGTGACGAAAATGGTTGGCACCAACGCCATTAGGCCCGCTTGCGCGCCGGAGCTTTCTTCGCGGTCGCCTTCTTCGCCGTGCTCTTCTTCGACTTCGTCGGCTCCTTCGCACGCTTCTCGTCGCCGAGGCTCTTCTTCAGCGCGGCCATGAGATCGATGACGTTGGAGCCCTTGGGCGCCTCTTCCTCCGGCTCCTCGATGATCTTCTCGCCCTTGGCCTTCTGCTTCTTCTCGATGAGGCGGTGAAGCGCGTCGACGTAGCGGTTGTGGAATTCCTTGGGATCGAACTCCCCGGCCTTACGCTCGATCAGCATCGAGGCCATGTCGAGCAGATCCGCGTCGGGCTTGTGGTCGCCGATGTCGCGGAAGAAGCCCGAGGATTTGTTGACCTCGTCGGCATAGCGCAAGGTCTCCAGGAGGAGACCGCGGCCGCAGGGGCTCAGCGCGACGACATATTCCTGCCCACGCATCGCGAGCTGGCCCACGCCGACCTTCTTCGCGGCCCTGAGCGCATCGCGCAGCACGACATAGGCTTCCTCGGCAAGGTCGTCGGCCGGAACGACGTAATAGGGCTTGTCGAAATACATGGGGTCGATGCTGTCCTCGTCGACGAACTCGACGAGGTCGAGCGTCTTGCGGCTCTCCAGCTTGACGCTCTCGATCTCCTCGGGGTCGAGGAGGACGTAATGGCCCTTCGACACCTCGTAGCCCTTGACGATCTCGTCGCGGTCAACGGGGCCGATGCCGGGCACCACCTTCTCATATTTGATGCGCTTGCCGGTCGGCTCGTGCACCTGGTGGAACTGGATCTGGGCGCCGCTCCTGGTCGCGGGGAACAGCTCGATCGGGATCGACACCAGCGCGAGCCGGATTTGGCCTCGCCAGATTGCGCGCGCAGCCATGACTTCGTCTCCTTTATACGGAGCGATTCAATTCATTGCGGCGGCGAGTCGTTCCCGCGTCGCTGCTTTCAGCGATCGTACCAGCTCCGTAACGTCTCCGCCACGGGCCGCTCGGTCGACGATCGCGGAGCCGCAAATGACGCCGCGCGCGCCGGTATCCAGCGCCGCGCGGACGTGTTCGGGAGACGAAATTCCGAAGCCGAATACGGGCGGCGGTGCGCCGGCTTCGTTGACGCGGCGGATGAGCTCGGGATCGAATCGGCCTGCCGCGTGATTCCCGGTGATTCCTGATCGGCTGACGCAGTAGGTGTACGCCTTCGATAGTCCGGCGACGCGCCGAAGTGCGGGGTCCGGCGTGTTCGCCGCGGCGATCAACACCGGTTCGATACCCGCCTGCTCCATCCGGCGCGCGTAGGGCTCGGCTTCGAGCACGGGAACGTCGGCGATCAACAGGCTGTCCGCACCGGCTTCCGCCGCTTCGCGCATGAAGCCGGGTCGCGCCATGACGATGTTCGCGTAGGTGAGGATGCCGATGGGCGTATCCGGGTGTTCGTCGCGAAAGCGGCGAATTAGGTCGAAGCAATCGGCGACGCGAACACCGGCGTTCAGGGCGCGCAGGGCTGCCGCCTGAATTACCGGGCCATCGGCGATCGGGTCGGAGAACGGGATTCCAACCTCGATCATGTCCGCGCCGCCGGCCACCAGCGCCCTGAGGAGGCGTGCGCTGGATGGTAGGTCGGGATCGCCAAGCATGAGGAAAGCGCCGAGCGCGCCTTCGCCGCCCAGCCGTTCGAACATCGCGGCGTAGCGGCTCATGCTGCCGCCCGGAGCAAATGCTGCGCCTGGGCGATGTCTTTATCGCCGCGCCCGGACAGGCCGACGAGGATCGCCGCTTCCGGCTCTTCCCGCGCGAGCTTCACCGCGTGAGCCAGCGCGTGGGCGGACTCGAACGCCGGGATGATGCCCTCCTTTTCGGCAAGGAGCCGGAACGCGGCGAGTGCCTCGGCGTCTGTCGCGCCGACATATTCAGCGCGGCCGCTTTCGCGGAGATGGGCATGCTCCGGCCCAACTGCAGGATAGTCGAGACCGGCTGAAACCGACCAGCTGTCGGCAATCTGCCCCTCCTCGTCCTGGAGGATGTAGGTTTCCGCGCCGTGAAGCACGCCCGGCCTGCCGCGGAGCAGGGTCGCGCCATGCTCGCCGCTGTCGAGGCCCTTGCCGGCCGGCTCGACTCCGATCAGGCGAACGTCATCTTCGAGGAAATCTGCGAACAGGCCGATGGCGTTGGAGCCACCGCCGACGCAGGCGACAACGGCATCGGGCAGACGCCCGAGCTGGTCGAGGATCTGCGCCCGCGCTTCGCGGCCGATCACGCGCTGGAACTCGCGCACCATCGTCGGGAAGGGGTGCGGGCCGGCGGCGGTGCCGAGCAGGTAATGGGTGGTTTCGAAGCTCGCCGACCAGTCGCGCAGCGCTTCGTTGATCGCGTCCTTGAGTGTCCTGCCGCCGCTTTCGACGGGGATGACACGCGCGCCCATCAGCTCCATTCGAAAGACGTTGAGCCTCTGACGCTCCACGTCCTCGGCGCCCATGTAGATGACGGTCTCGAACCCAAGCAGCGCACCCGCGATGGCGGTGGCGACGCCATGCTGACCCGCGCCGGTTTCGGCGATCAGGCGGGTCTTGCCCATCCGCCGCGCAAGCAGCGCCTGAGCGAGCACCTGGTTCGTCTTATGCGCTCCGCCATGGAGCAAATCCTCGCGTTTCAGATAAATGTTGCCCGGCAGGTTGCGGCAGCGCGTCAGTGGCGTCGGTCGGCCCGCGTAATTCGCCAGCAGGCCGTTGAGTTCAGCCGTGAACGCGGGGTCCCCTTGCGCGTCGAGAAAGGCGGACTCGAGCTGCTCCAGCGCCGGGACGAGAATCTCCGGCGCGTAGCAGCCGCCGAATCGGCCGAAGCGGCCGTTCAGGCGCATGCACGGAGCCGTTCGCGCGACGCGGGGCGCAGCGCCTCGAAAAAGGCGGCGATCTTCTCCGGCGATTTTTGGCCCGGCGTCGCGTCGAGACTCGACCCGGCGTCGATGGCGTGGGCGCCGAGTTGTTGCGCCGCCCGTCCGTTTGCCGCGCCGATGCCGCCGGCGATCAATGCGCTGTCGAGCGACGGATGACCGCGGATCAGTGCCCAATCGAATGTCCGGCCCGTGCCTGCGCCGCTGTCGAAGACAAGCCGGTCAGCAGCATCGAAGCGCGCCGGCTTCGAGCGGCCGACTTGAATGGCCTTCCAGACTTCGCAATCGCGCGGCAAGCGCCGAGTCAGGGCGCGAACGTAGGCCGGATCTTCCTCGCCGTGCAGCTGGACCGCGGCGAGCCCGAGCACCGTGGCAATCGCGCCGACCTTCTCCACAGGCGCATTTCGGAAGACTGCGACCGGCCGCGGATGAAGGCCGGCAAGCCGCAGCGCCTGACCGGGCGATACGCCTCGCGGGCTCTCCGGCACGAGGACCATGCCCGCATAGGTTGCGGCTCGCGCCGCTTCGAAATCCTCCGGGCGCTTTAGCCCGCACAATTTGGTGCGGCCGAAGACCAGCGTCCGCGCCGCTTCCCCGGGATCGGCGGCACGCATCAGCGACGAGCCGACCAGAAACGCTTCTACGGTCGGCGCGAGCCGATCGACGTCCGCGCGCGTGGCAATGCCGGATTCGCTGACGAGCGTGCGATCCGGCGCCAGCTTCGCCAGCCGCTCGGTGGTCGCAAGGTCGACCGAGAAATCCCGTAGATCGCGATTGTTGATACCGATGAGCGGTGCGCCAAGCGCGATCGCGCGGCGCATTTCCTGCTCGTCGTGAACTTCGACCAGCGAATCCATGCCGAGCCGCCGAGCCTCGGCGACGATGGCGCGCGCGGAACCGTCGTCGAGCAGCGACAGCATCACCAATATGGCGTCGGCGCCGGCGACCCGCGCCACGGCGACCTGCCGCGGGTCGATGAAAAAGTCCTTGGCGAGGATCGGGCCGTCGAATTGCGCGCGAGCGGCCGCGAGATCGTCGAGCGAGCCGTCGAAGAATTGCCGGTCGCACAACACGCTCAGCGCATCGGCGACGCCCGAATAGCCATGCGCGAGCGCCGCCGGATCGGCAGCGGCCCTGATCGCACCAGCCGAGGGCGAGGAGCGCTTGATTTCGAGGATGAACCGCGCGCCATCGCGTCCCAGCACGTTCGCAAGGCTGCGCTCCGTCGGCTTCGCCTTGGCCCGGAGCGCATCGAGCGACACATTGGCGAAGCGCCCGGCAAGCTCCTCGCGCTTCGCCGACGCGATCTCGCCCAGGATTCCCGCGGGTTCAGCCACGGGTCGCCTCGACGAACCGGTCGAGCAATTCCTTCGCCTGACCCGAAGCCATCGCGTCCAGCGCCATCGCCACACCGGTGCGGAGGTCCGCCGCCCTTCGCGCGGTCATCAGCAATGCGCCGGCATTGAGCGCGACGATCGATGAGTCCGCCTCGCGCGCCCGGCCGCCAAGAAGCTGCGAGAGCCGCGCGGCATTCTCCCGAGGGGTCCCGCCGACGATCCGCTCGGCCGGCAGCCTGCGGAGGCCCGCCTGTTCGGGCGTGATCTCGAGCTCCTCGAACTCGCCATCGTCGAGCAGGATCGCCTGGGTGAAGCCGTGAAGCGCGACTTCGTCGAGCCCCGAGCCGTGAACGACCAGCGCTCGGACGACGCCAAGCGCTTTCAAAGTCTCGGCGATGGGCCTCAACAGCCGCGGCTCGGCGACGCCCAGAAGCTGCACCTTGGGCTGGGCGGGGTTCAGACAGGGTCCGAGCAGGTTCATGATCGTCCGGACCTTCAGCGCGCGCCGAACGGACGAGGCGTGGGCGATGCCGGGATGGTAATAAGGCGCGAGCAGGAAGCAGAAGCCGGTCTGGTCGAGAATATCGCGGGATTCCAGCGGGCTGAGATCGAGCCTGGCGCCCAAAGCTTCGAGCACGTCCGCCGAGCCGCACTTCGACGTGAAGGAACGGTTGCCGTGCTTGACCACGGGTAGCCCGCACGCCGCGACCACGAGTCCGGCCGCCGTCGAGACGTTGATGGAACCGGAGAAGTCGCCGCCCGTGCCGCAGCTGTCGGCGAAGACATAGCCGGGCGAAGGAAAGGCCTTGGCTGCGTCGCGCAGCGCCTCGGCGGCGCCGATCAGCTCGTGTGCGGTTTCGCCCTTGACGCGCAGCGCCGTGAACGTCGCCGACATCAAGGGTTCGCTGAGCGTCCCCTCGACAATGCGCTCGAACAGCTCGGAGGCCGAAGTCTGGTCGAGATTATAGCCATCGAGAAGGCGGGTGATCGCCGCGTCGGCAAGGTCGAGCACGGGCACGCGGACGTCCGCCGCTTTCCTGGAAATCGAAAGAACCTGGGTCATTTGAGCTCACCTGAAACAAAAAAAGCCCGCCTTTCGGCGGGCGGGCAGTCGATGATCGGATGCTAATCGATCAGTCGCGCCATCGCGCCGCAACAGGGCATCCGCGCCACCAGAGGTGAGCAGCCGAGGTTGCAGCGATGGCATTCAGGTGCGTCATCAACATCAAGGCTACGCCGGACTCTTGCCCCACGTCAAGCGCACCCCAATTGTTGACGGACGCGATAGGCCAATGGCATGGCGGCGCGCGCCGCCGAGCGGGTGTAGCTCAATGGTAGAGCAGAAGCCTTCCAAGCTTACGACGAGGGTTCGATTCCCTTCACCCGCTCCAAATTCGAACCTGCCGGGGGAAGGTTCGAAATTGGAGCGCACACGTGGCGCAGCCTCGTGGGGGCGACAACGGCTTCGCGTTGACACACCGCACCCGCGCCGCCACATGGCGCCCCTACTCGCCATGCTCGCCAGTCACCTGACTGGTTACGCGTCGCAATCCTCCGGAGAGGTGGCCGAGTGGTTAAAGGCAGCAGACTGTAAATCTGCCCGCGCAAGCGTACGCTGGTTCGAATCCAGCCCTCTCCACCAGCCTTCGCTAAAGCTTCGGTTGGCAGGCCAGCCAGGATTGCGCAAAAGAATCACCGCGAACGGGCCGAATTACGGCGATGAATCGTATCGCCGTTAACTTCGCCGCAACCGCGATTCGGTTGATTTCTTGCAATTCCGGTGAATTTCTACTCTGTATTGGAGACTCAGGGGACTCGTCGCTCGGGAGTTGCGCCAGTGCTGCGCGGGGTGGGGATCAAATTGAAAGACACGAACGGCCGGCCCGGCATCGGCCGGCGGCGCCCGGTCGCCGGTGGGCAGGATTCGATGTCCACCCGCGTCGGCCGGCTGAGCAAGGGCCAGCTCGACTGTCTCAAGCTCGTCGACCGGCATCTCAGCTCGAAAGAGATTGCGGCGGAACTCGGCATCTCGCCGCACACGGTCGACCAGCGCATTCGACAGGCGCTGGCGATCCTCGGAGTCGAACGCCGGGCCCAGGCCGCACGGATCGTCGCCAGCTACGCCCCGCCATATCAGCGTTTGATACATCAATCGCCGTACATTGAGCCCCAGGTTCCCGCGGACCACCCAGAGGGCGCGGTCAGTCATCAGATTCGGCACGCTGACCGCGCAGGGGAGTCCGGCGACGCAGGTTTCCTTACCGAGCAGAAGCCTGCATCGTTCCGGTCTTCCCTGCAACCGCCGTTCGCAACGAGGAGCAACCCCCGGAATGAGATGAGTGTCGGCCAGAGGCTGTTCTGGATCGCGGCAATCGCGATCGGAGCGGCATTCGCGGCGGGCATGTATCTCGCCGGACTCGAGAGCCTCGCAAGGCTTCTCAAGAGCTAGCCGACCCCGGATCGGACCGACAACGGCTCCGGCGCGACGTGTGCCGGGGGAGGAGTAGTCATGCGCAAACAAATGATCGAAAATGCCGCCTATGAAGTCGGCGCCCAGGTCCGCGTGGTCGAGGGCAGCATCGATGCCGCGCTCGCCGAAGTGGCCGAGCTCCAGGCTCGAATCATGCACGCAAACTCGGTCGCTGGCGTCGGCTTCGCCGCTGTCCACCCGACGCTCGAGCAGCTCGCGTCGGCTGTCGGCACCCTCGTCGCCACGCGCGGCGCGATCGTCGGCTGCCACGCTGCCCTTGCCGATGCGAAGGGCAAGGTCCCGGGTCTTCGCACCTTCGCGATCGGCGACACTGAATGCCCGCCCGCATCCGCGCGGGGCCAGCTCCACGCGGTTGCCTGAAGGGGATCGATTGACGGCGCGCAATGCGCGTGCTGCTCAGGGCAACATCGATGGCACCGAATCTGTTTCGAGTCCTTCTTGCGCTGGTCGCCCTTTATGCCCTGCTGCGCGGCCGGCGCGACGAGCGGCAAGTTGGAATCATCTTCGTCGTTGGAGTCATTGCAACGGAGCTCGTTCTCCCGCCAAGGCAGGAGCGATTCGAGGGGGTCGAGACCCATTTGATGCTTGTCGATGTCGCGGTCTTCCTCGGCTTCAGCTGGGTTGCGATCCGGTCCGAACGTTTCTGGCCTCTCTGGATCGCGGGACTCCAGCTCACGGCAATCTTCGGGCACGTGCTGAAGGCTATCGACGTCCAGCTCTATGCCCGCGCCTACGGAGCCGCGCTGGTGTTCTGGGCCTATCCCATGTTGCTGATCCTCGCCGTCGGCACCTGGAGGGGGCGCCGCAGGGTGCTGGCCGAGGAATGCTCAACCGTCGCGACGTGAGGAGCAGCGCTGGACTCGCGCGCGGCCGCAGCTAAGCGGGGCGCCATGTCGCGGCGCAAGAAATCGCATCAGAGTCACGGAACGGCGAACCGGCCTCGATTATGGGGTAAACATGCGGTCGCGGCTGCGCTCGATAATCCGCAGCGCCGGGTGCTTCGCGCCTGGGCGACGCGCGAGGCGGCCGGCACCATGAAATTTCCGCCCGAGGTCGCGCTTACTCTGGCCGAAGCGCCGGACCTCGGCCGCCTCGTGCCCCACGACGCGCCGCACCAGGGCGTGGTGATCGAGGTCGAACCGCTGGACGACGCCTGGCTCGATGGAATTCTCAACGATGCGAGCGAACGAGCGGTGCTTCTCGTGCTCGACCAGGTGACCGATCCGCACAACGTCGGGGCGATTCTGCGCTCGGCGGCAGCATTTGGCGCGATCGGAATCGTCACCCAAGACCGCCATTCGCCACCCGAAAGCGGAGTGGTGGCCAAGGCCGCATCCGGCGCACTGGAGCGCATGCCCTGGGTCAGAGTCGTCAATCTCGCGCGCTCGCTCGAGGAAATCGGCGAGGCGGGCTTCTGGCGGATCGGGCTCACGGGCGATGCTGAAACGGAGCTGTCACAGGCGCTCGGGCCGCCGCGCGTCGCGCTGGTGCTCGGCGCCGAGGGGCCCGGCCTCCGGCCCAACACCCGCGATCATTGCGACGCCCTGGCGCGTCTGCCTATCGGCGACGCCGTGGAAAGCCTCAACGTCTCCAATGCAGCCGCGGTCGCCCTATATGCGGCAGGCACGAGCTGAATGGTCCGCACCGCGAACAGCATCCGAACCCACGTCGCGGCGCTCGCAAGCCGCGAGCCCGCCTTTGCGCGCGTCGTCGAGGAGCACGGCATTCCGGGCCCGCGTGTCAGCGAGCCCGGCGCGCATACATTGCTTCGGACCATTGTCGGCCAGCAGGTCAGCGTTGCCGCGGCGCGGTCGATGTGGTCGAAGCTGGAAGCGGCCTTCGGCTCGCCGCCTGACTTAACGATGTTGCTCGCCGCGAACGACGAAGAGCTTCGCGCCGCCGGTATGTCGCGGCAGAAGTCGGGCTACATTCGAAGCCTCGCCGCACTCGTCATCTCCCGCGAACTCGACCTCAAGAACCTGCCCGAAGACGACGAGGAGGCGATCGCGCTGCTCACCCGCATCAAGGGCATCGGGCGCTGGTCGGCCGAAATCTATCTGTTGTTCGCCGAAGGGAGAGCCGATGTCTTTCCGGCCGGCGACCTCGCCGTGCTCATCGAGATAGGACGGCTGATGGGCCTTCCCGAAAAGCCGAGTGAGAAGCAGCTGCGCGAAATCGCGGAGCCGTGGCGGCCGTACCGGGGCGCGGCGGCGGTGCTGGCCTGGCATAGCTATAATTCCAGCGTGCTCTGACCCCGGGGCTCGCAGCCGAATAGCCGCTAGGCGCGAACGGTTTCGGGAAGCGGTTTGGCTCCAAGACCGCGGAACAGGCGCGGGCCGAGGTCGAGGCGGAAGGGTGCGAGCTTGTCGCCCTCGCTGTCGCGGCCGATCAGATAGCCGACCGACGTCTGGCCCTCGCCACCGCTCCAACGATAGAGCGCGTTGAAGGCGATCAGCGGAACCGCCACCTGGTGTCCGGCAAGCTCATAGGCCTGGAGCTGCTCGCGGCCGATGATGACCTGCGATTTGCGGGCAAAGCGCTTGAGCGGCGGGATGACGGAGATCCGGTCGCCTTGCCCGTGCGGGTTGGCGAAGAATGAGGCGATTTCCCGGTCCTGCGCCGGTCCGGCGTTGAACAGCCGCGCTTCGACCAGCACCTCGCGCGCCGGGCCGCTGCCCGAATTGAACAGCTCGATCTCGAATTCGACCGTCAGGCGCTGCTCATCGAGAATGCAGCGAAGCGGCTGGAAACCGATGTCCATCCAAGGCCGGAGAGTGGTGGAAACGACTCCCGAACTGCGCGGCCGAGTCGGCGCTTCGGCCCTGGGTGGAGCGGGTGGCGGTGGGGGCGGCGGTGCTTCGGGCGGAGCGGGTCTCGGCTGAGGCGCGGGCTCGGGTGCGGCGAAGGCGTCGATTTGGGGACCGCCGGCGTAGGCGTGGCGCGGCCGGTTGCGCAGGAACAGGAACGCTGCCCCCGCGACGGCGGCGATGCCGGCAAGCAGCCACGGCAGAATGGGGAACTTGTGCTCGGGCGCCAAAGTGCCCGGCGACGGAGCCGGGTCCATGGTGAAGGCCGGTGTAGGCGCGGGCGGCGCGGAGGAGCTGTCACCCGGAGCCGGGCGCGAATTGAGGCTCGCGGTCGCGGAACTCTGTGCGCCAGAAGCGTGTGGCTCCGGCCGGGCGGCGGACTGTGCTGCCACCGTTTGCGTCTGCACCGGCTGATCGGAGATCAGCGCGCCCGCCCGCTCGGAAGACGATTGCCGCGCCGGCGTCGTCGAGGGTGCCGACTGCGCCTGAGACCGGGCCGGCGGCGGTGCCGCCTTCACGGGTTGCTGAGCCGCCGGCTCCGCCCGCTGGGTGACGGTGCCCTTGAGGCTGAAATCCTGCAGCTCGCGCGGGCCGATCGCGCCCGGCGCGGTCGTGTTCGTCGCCACGGGCGGGATGTCCTGCGCGAGCGCGGCGACCGGCCCGAGCGCAAGCGCCGCCATCACCAATGCAAGCCCCAAGCGATATGCCGCTTTCATCCGTTCCCGTTTTGCCCGTGAATCGCGCGTGTTGCCGCGCGCCGCGTCGGGCTCATGCCTCCCGTCGACGCCGCTTTCAAGCACGGTGTCGATGAATGGAGCCGGAATCGCTCCTCAGCGCGCGTCGACCAGGACCAACTCGGAGTCGTCCTCCGCTTCAATCTCGATCCGGTCCTCGCCGGTGATCGCGACGCCGTCGCGCGGACCGGCTTCGACGCCGTTCACGCGCACCCGGCCGCTCGGGACAAGATACAAATGGCGGTCAGGCGCGGCGTCGATCGCAATCGATTCGCCGGCCTTCACCGTCGTTCCGAGCACGCGAGCATCCGCGTTGATGCCGAGCGCGCCGTCATCGCCGTTGCCGCTCGCCAGCACCTGAAACGCTCCATCGCGCGAATCCTTCGGGAAGGGTTTGGCGCCCCAGCTCGGCGGCGCGTTCGGCTTGTCGGTCTCGATCCAGATCTGGAACAGGGTCGTAGCCTCGTCCTCCAGATTATATTCGGCGTGGGTGACGCCGGTGCCGGCGCTCATCACCTGCACGTCGCCCGCCGCGGTGCGGCCCTTGTTGCCCATCGAATCCTGATGCGTGATCGCGCCGGTGCGGACGTAGGTCACGATCTCCATGTCGCGATGCGGATGCGGCGGAAAGCCGCTCTTCGCCGCGATCCGGTCGTCGTTCCAGACCCGGATGCGGCCCCAGCCCATTCGGGCCGGGTCGTGATAATTGGCGAAGGAGAAATGGTGGCGGGCGTTCAGCCAGCCGTGGTCGGCATGGCCGAGGCTCTCGAATTTGCGGATGTCGATCATGGAAGCGATTTGGTGCGCTTCAGGAGTGCATCAAGTGTCAGCGATGTGACTGTCATTGCGAGGATGCTTGCATCAAAGAATGTGCTGGCATATGCTAGCGCAGATTACGATGCTGGCATGTGAGGTAGCAATGACTGCTAAAGACCCAAAGAAGGTGGCCGCCGGAAAGGCGAGAATGATGGCTCTAACGCCGGCCGAACGCCGTGAAATTGGCCGTTTGGCGGCTGAAGCTCGCTGGTCTGCTGACTTGCCGATGGCAAACTATGAAGGGTCGTTCAACATTGGCCCGACTGAGCTCTCGGCCGCCGTTCTACAAGACGAGAGACGTATCATTACCCAGGCGACATTTCTGCGCGCGCTTGGGCGGTCGAGATCGCCAAAGGCAGGGACAGGTGTGCTGTCGACGGTCGACGAGTTGCCGTTCTTCTTGCAGGCCGACGCTCTGAAGCCATTTGTGGCTGGTGAATTGGTCGAGTCTTCAAGGCCAGTATTCTATCGCACCAAAAAGGGCGGGAAGGGCGTAGGATACAACGCGCTTGCGCTGAAGCAGGTGGCTGAGACGTACCTTAAGTTCCGCGACGCAAGCATGCGTGCCTCTGGCCGCGTTCCGAAGCGGTACGAAGCAATGATCGAGGCCGCCGACACTCTCATCCGCGGGCTGGCGGAGGTCGGTATCGTAGCGCTCGTCGACGAGGCAACGGGCTTTCAGGCCGTTCGGCAACGTCATGCACTGCAGGAGATATTAGACGCCTTTCTTCTAAAAGAACTCGCTGCTTGGGCGAAGCGATTCCCCGACGATTTCTATCAGCAAATCTATCGGCTTCGCGGCTGGGAATGGCGTGGACGCAAGTTCAATCCGCCCCAAGCCGTCGCCGGATACACCAAAGACTTTGTATATGAACGCCTTGCCCCCGGCATTCGCGAAGAGCTCGAAAGCCGAATGCCCCGTGATCAAGCCGGTCGGAAGAGGGGCCGGCTGCACCAGCTCCTAACCGAGGACATCGGGCACCCCGCACTTGCTCAACACCTTCATGCAGTCATTACACTGATGAAGGCATCTAAGAACTGGAACCAATTCAAATTGATGTTGGATACAGCCTTGCCCAAGCGCGGAACGACCCTCCAGTTACCCTACGTCGAAGACGGATAAGACAAGTTTGAGCCGACGCGTGACGCTGTCACAGTTTGACGCTAGGCGGCAGCGCATGTCCGATCATCCGCTGCCGCCCAAGCGCATCTTTCCGTCATCCGAGGTCGAAGCGAAGTCGGCGAAGCACGTGCCGTCGGTCCCGCAGACCGAAAGCGCCGCCTACAAGCTCGCCTTCCAGGATTTGGATTTCCTGCTGCGCGAGGATTTGCGGCCGGTCCGGTTCCAGTTGGAGCTGCTGAAGCCCGACCTGCTGCTCAACGAAGCGAAGATCGGGTCGACCATCGTCTTTTACGGGTCGGCGCGAATCCCGGCACCCGACATGGCCGACGCGCTCGTCGCCGCCGCGGCCAATCCGGAACAGGAAGCGATCGCCGAGCGGCTCAAGGCCAAGTCGCGATATTATGAGGTCGCGCGCGAGCTGGCGCGGCTCGCGAGCCGGACTCCGGTCGATGAGGAAGGCAATCGCCATTACGTGGTTTGCTCGGGCGGCGGGCCGTCGATCATGGAGGCCGCCAATCGCGGGGCGTGGGAGGAAGGCCAGGAAACGATTGGGCTCAACATCGTGCTTCCGCACGAGCAATTGCCCAACCGCTACGTCACGCCGGATTTGAGCTTCCAGTTCCATTATTTCGCGCTCCGCAAGATGCACTTCCTGCTGCGCGCGCGGGCAGTCGCGGTGTTCCCCGGCGGTTACGGCACGTTCGACGAGATGTTCGAGCTTCTGACGCTGGTCCAGACGGGCAAGGTGCGGCCGCTGCCGATCCTGCTGTTCGGCCGCGATTACTGGAAACGCGTCGTCAATTTCGAGGCGATGGTCGAGGAAGGGGTGATCGCCCCGCACGACATCGACCTCATCCGCTGGTGCGAGGACGCAGAGGAAGCGTGGGCGTTCGTCCGCGAATTCTACCGCGAGAATCCGGTGCCGCCGCGGGAGCAATCCGCGCCGCCGGAATGATGCCGGTCCGCTACTTGGCCGGGGCCGGCGCCTTCTCCGCGGGCTGAGCGGCATTATCCGGCGCGGCACTGGGCGCAGCGCCCGCGGCCGCCGGAGCCGCTTCAGCCGGCGGCTTGGGCATCGGCAGCGGATTGTCGCTGTGCTGGTTCAAGAAGGCGATCACGTCGGCGCGGTCTTCGGGCTTGCTGAGACCCGCGAAGGTCATCTTGGTGCCAGGCGCGAAGGTGCGCGGGCTTGTCAGCCATTCGCTGAGATTGTCCCAGTTCCACGTGCCGCCGACCTTCTTCAGCGCATCGGAGAAGGCGAAGCCTGCCTTGCCTTGGGCGATCGGCTCGCCGATCACGCCCCACAGGTCCGGCCCCACCATGTTCGGGCCGCCCTTGGCCGCGGTGTGGCACGCCATGCACTTGTTGAAGACCTGCTGGCCCTTCGCAGGATCGGCGCTGGCAAGATAAAATTCGATGGGCTTCTCGGCTTCCGCGGTGGAGCCAGCCTGCTCCTGAACGCCCTCGATCGGATAACTCAGCTTTTCGGGACTCTCGCTGTGGAACAGCTCACCGGCGACAATCGAAGAGCCGAGCGCGACAATGCCCGCGAACAGCACCCAACCGGCAATTGTATTGAAGCGATCGTCCATGAAGTTTCCCTGATTTTCTAAGGAGCGGAGCGAAAGGATTTGCGCCGCTATTAGGCAGGAGTTGGCCCTTCATCAAGCCGGGGCGCGAGCGACTTTGCGGACGGCGAGCGCCAAGTCAGCCGCGCGGCGGTAGAGTGTCGGCAAGCCCGCGTCGCCGAGACGATCGAGCGGCTGCCACCACCCGTCACCGGCCGGTTCGGAGCGAGGCGCGATCGTGAGATCGAGCGAGAAATGGGTGAAGACGTGACGTACCGTACCGAGTCTGGTCGTGCCGGATTTTGGCTCGGCGGTCCATTCACCGCCGGGAAGCGCCGCCATTCCGCCAAGGAGACCTTTCGCCGGTCGGCGGACGAGCCACACGCGCCCGTCCCGCTCGATCCACCAGGCCACGCCGAACCTGTGCGGCCGGGCCGTCCGTTTTCGCGGTTCGGGAAATTGCTCCGGCTCGCCGCTCGCGAAGGCGGCGCAATCCGGGCGAAGCGGGCAGTTGCCGCACAGCGGCTTTCGCGGACGGCAGCTGGTGGCGCCGAGATCCATCATCGCTTGCACGAAATCGCCGGGGCGTTTCGCCGGCATCAATTCGAGCGTGAGATGCTCGATTTCCGATCGTGCCGGTCTCTCGATCCCGTTCAGGCGGGTGACGACCCGGGCGACGTTGGTATCGACGGCCGCCGCTCGTTCGCCGAACGCAATCGCGGCGATCGCAGCCGACGTATAGACGCCGATTCCGGGAAGCTTGCGAAGCTCCGCCGCCGTTCGCGGGAATCCGCCTTTGGCGGCAACTTCGCGGGCGCAGGCGATGAGGTTACGGGCGCGGGCATAATAGCCGAGCCCCGCCCATTCGGAGAGGATGTCCTCGTCGCTCGCGGCGGCGAGAGCATCCACCGTCGGCCAGCGCTGGATGAACCGCTCGAAACGCGGAACCACGGCGGCGACAGTCGTCTGCTGGAGCATGATCTCGCTCAGCCACACGCGATAGGCGTCGGGCGGCGGCTCGCCCGGCGGCGAGCGCCACGGCAGGCGCCGGAAGTTATCCACATAATGTTGAATGAGGCGCGTCGCGGCATTGGCGGTCACCCTATGGCTATGGCATGTTCGCGACCGATGTCGAAGCGAAAGCCGCACAACGATCGCGAACCGCCGCGCAGCTGCCGCCCGCGCGCCGCCGGCGAACTGGTCGGAGAGGTCGGCGGCCAGTCCTTCCGCCGTTTCGGCTTCGTCCAGAGCGCGATCGTCAGCCGTTGGGCCGAGATCGTCGGCGAGCGCTATGCCCGCGCATCTTCACCCGAATCGATCCGTTTTCCCGCGGGCAAGAAAGCCGGCGGCGTGCTCACGTTGCTCGTCGACGGTGCCCATGCGCCGCTCATCCAGCATCTGGCCCCGCTGATCATCGAACGGGTCAACCGCTTTTTCGGCCATCCGGCGATCGACCGGATCGTCTTCAGGCAGGGCCGGCCGCCGGCCGCGGCCCCCAAGCCGCAGCGCCCGCAGCTTCGGCCCGTACCGAGGGAGCTTGGCCAGGGCCTTCGTGAAGTCGCCGATCCGGAACTCCGCGAATGCCTGGAGTCGCTTGCCGCGCGAATTGCCGCTACCAGCGGCCCGCCGTCGCTCGCCGAGGCGGATGGCGAACCCATTCCGACGATCAATGGAGTTAAATGAAGAGATGAAGAGCATTTCCATCGCCGCCATCCTCGCGGTCGGCCTGGCTTCCGCGGCCTGCAATGCGAAGCAGAGCGCCAACGATACCGCCGCGGCGGACACTGCGACGACCGTCCACCCCGTCACCCCGCCAAAGAGCGGCGACTGGACCGAGGTCGTCACCGCCACCAACGCCGGCGGCTTCATGATGGGTAATCCGAACGCCAAGGTGCATCTGGTCGAATATGGATCGATGACCTGCCCGCACTGCATGCGGTTCGAGGAGACGGCGGTCCCCGAGCTGGAGAGCAAGTACGTCAAGTCCGGCCAGATCAGCTACGAGTTCCGCAATTACATGCGCAACTCGATCGATCTCGCCGTCGCGCTTATCGCGCAGTGCAACGGGGAGAAGAGCTTCTTCCCGCTGACCAAGGCGCTCTATCACGACCAGGAGAAATGGTTCGCGAAGGTCCAGGCCGCGCCGGAATCGGAAATCCAGAAGATGCAAACGCTGCCGCCCAACCAGATTGCCCCGCAGGCCGCCAAGCTGGCCGATTTGCAGAGCTGGGCCGCGGCGCGCGGGGTTCCGGTGGCGAAGAGCACGCAATGCCTCGCCGACCAGAAGGCGATCGACCAGCTGGTGAAGACGACCAGCGACGCGACGACCCAATATCCGGCCTTCGCGGGGACCCCGTCCTTCGTCATCAACGGCACGCTGGTGGAATTCGGGCCGGTCACGGAAGCCGAGGTCTGGCCGAAGCTCGAAGAGCAGATCAAGGCCAAGCTCGGCAGCTAGAGCCCGGCCCAGGGAGGGACACGCTTGCGCATCCGTCGGCTCAAGCTCAGCGGTTTCAAGAGCTTCGTCGAGCCGGCCGAGCTGCGGATCGAGCCGGGCCTGACGGGAGTCGTCGGCCCGAACGGTTGCGGCAAATCGAACCTGTTGGAAGCGATCCGCTGGACGATGGGCGAGTCCAGTCCCAAGTCGCTGCGCGGCGGGGGCATGGACGACGTGATCTTCGCCGGCACGTCGAGCCGCCCGCCGCGCGACTTCGCTGAAGTGTCGATCCTTCTCGAGCGGGATTCCGTCGACGAGGGCGGCGCGGGCGAAAGCGAGGTCACGCGGCGGATCGAGCGCGGCGCCGGCTCCGCCTACCGGATCGACGGACGAGACGTGCGCGCCAAGGACGTCGCCCTGTTGTTCGCCGACGCGGCGACGGGCGCGCATTCGCCGGCGCTGGTCAGCCAGGGCAAGATCAGCTCGATCATCTCGGCCAAGCCGGTCGAGCGGCGACTCCTGCTAGAAGAAGCGGCGGGCATTTCCGGGCTGCACGCGCGGCGCAAGGACGCGGAACAGAAGCTCCGCGCGACTGAAGCCAATCTCGCGCGGCTGGGCGAAATCCTGTCGGAGCAGGAGCAGCGCGCGGCGCAACTGCGGCGGCAGGCGCGCGCGGCCGAGCGCTATCGCAAGCTCACCGGCCAGATCCGCGCGCTGGAAGCTCGGGTGCTTCACGCCCGCTGGGCGGAAGCTGAATCCGCTGCGGAAGCCGCGGCGGCGGAAGCGCGGGCGGCCGCAGGGGACGTCGAGCGCATCCAGCAGGCCATCGCCGAGGCCCAAGCCGCGCACGACCGTGCGGCAGAAGCCCTCACAGCGAAACGCAATTCAGTCGCCGAGCTTCGGGAGGAAGGCCACGCACTCGCGCACGAGCTGGCGACCGCGCGCGCTCGCCGCGACACGGTCGGGCGCCGGCTCGCCGAGCTGGACCGGCTCGATTCGTCGCTGAAGGATGACATTGCGCGCGAAGAGGCGCTGAAGAGCGACGCGGCAAGCGCCATCGCCCAGCTCGAAGAGGAGCGCGCTGCGATTACCGGGCGCCTCGACGACGCGGAGGCAATCGCTGCGCGCATCGCGGGCGAACTCAGTGCCGCCGAGAGTGTTTCGCGGGAAGCGGAAGCGGCGCTTGCCGATCTTCTCGCGCGTCAGGCGGCGATGCGCGCGGAGCGGCGCGTCGCGGAAGCGGCGCTGGAGGCGGCGCGGGCGCAGCTTGCGCGCACCGAGCAGGAACAGCGCAGGCTGGCCGAGCAATCGTCGGCGCTGAGCGACGGGTCGGATGAGATTCGCGCGCGCGAGCAGGCCGAAGCGCGGGAAAAGGCAGCCGCCGAAGCTCTGGCTGGCGCCGAAGCCCGCCGGATCGAAGCCGAGCAGGGCCGCGCGGCAGCGGCTGAGCGGCGCGATTCCGCGGAGACCGAGCTCGCTTCCACCCGCGCGGCGCATTCCGCGGCGAAATCAGAACATGACGCGCTCGCGCGCGCTCTTGAGCATGGCGGCGGCTCGGCCATCGCCAATCTGAAGGCCGAGCCGGGCTACGAGCGCGCACTGGCCGCCGCGCTAGGCGAGGACGCCGATGCGTCGATCGGCAATCAGGACAGTCCGCGAACGTGGCGCGGCAGCGAGACACGCGCGGATGATCCCGCCCTTCCCTCCGGCACCCAATGCCTCGCCGATCATGTCAGCGCCCCGGCCGAGCTCGCGCGCCGGCTGAAGCAAGTCGCGGTAGCGGACCGCGACGACGGGCAGGCGCTGGCGGTCGGGCAACGGCTCGTCACGCGCGAGGGCCGGATGCGGCGGTGGGACGGCTTCGTCGCGACCGGCGCCGGAGCCGCTGCCGCCGAGCGCCTGCTCCGCGCGAACCGGCTTTCGGAGCTGGCACAGCAGCTGCCGAAGCTGGCGCAATCGGTGGAGGACGCCGCGACGGAGCGCGACGGGGCGCTCGCACGAATGGACGAATGCCGCGAAGCCGCAGACCAGTCGAGACATGCTGCATTGGCGGCCGAACGCGATGCGCGGGACGCCGGGCGCGCGATCGACGGGGCGACAGCGGCGCTGGAGCGGATTGAGGCGCAGCGAAGCGGGCTCGCGCAGCGACAGGACGATCTCCAGCCGGTGCTGGCGGCCGCCGGCGATGCAGTGACGGGGGGTGAAAGGGCCCTCGCCGGCCTCCCCGATCCGGCCGTTCTCGAACAGGAGATCGAGCAATCGCGCGCCACGGCCGCCACCGCTGCGTCTGCAGTTGCGGAGAAGCGGGCCGAGGCGGCGACGCGGGCGCGCGAGACAGCGGCGGACCGCGAACGGCTGAGCTCCGCCGCACGCGAACAAAGCGAATGGCGCGCACGCCAAAGCGATGCCGAGCAGCGGCTCGCTTTGGCGCTCGGCCGCCAGCAGCAGCAAAAAGCGGAGCGCGAGCAGCTCGAACAAGAGCCGACGCATCTAGACGCGCGTATCGCCGAATTCGAGCAATCCAACGCGCAAAGCCAGGCGCGGCTGGGAGAAGCCTCGGCGGCCGAGCGCGAGGCAGAGCAAGCAGTAGTCGCCGCCGCGAAGGCGGTGTCGGCCGCCAACGAAAGCTCCGCGGCGACACGCGAACAGCGCGCCGCCGCGGCAGCGCGCGCCGAAGCCCAGCAGGCGCGCAGCGCCGAATTCGCGCGCCAGAGCGTCGAGAAATTCGAATGCGTGCCGCAGCGGCTTCCGGAGACGCTGGGATTCGATCCGGCCGAACCGGGCAATGCGGACCAGCGGGCAGCGGAGCTCGACCGCCTGACAGCCGACCGGGAACGCATCGGACCCGTCAACCTCGTCGCCGAGCGGGAGCTGGCCGACCTGGATGCCGACCGGACCAAGGGCGCGGAGGAGGCCGAGGAGCTCACCCAGGCGATCCACCGCCTGCGCGGCTCGATCGGCAATCTCAACCGCGAGGGCCGGGTGCGGCTTCTCGATGCTTACGAGAAGGTCGGCGCACACTTCCGCCGCTTGTTCACGACCTTGTTCGACGGCGGCCAGGCGCATCTGGAGCTGGTCGAGAGCGACGATCCGCTGGAGGCGGGACTGGAGATCATGGCCCAGCCGCCCGGTAAACGCCTGTCGACCTTGACGCTCCTGTCCGGCGGCGAGCAGGCGCTAACCGCGATCGCGCTGATCTTCGCTTTGTTCCTGACAAACCCCGCGCCGATCTGCGTCCTCGACGAGGTCGATGCCCCGCTCGACGACGCCAATGTCGAGCGCTTCTGCGCGTTGCTCGACCGGATGACGGAGGAGACGGACACGCGCTATTTGATCGTGACCCACAATGCCGTGACGATGAGCCGGATGCACCGGCTCTACGGCGTGACGATGATCGAGAAAGGCGTCAGCCGGCTGGTTTCGGTCGACCTCGGAGGCGCGGAGACACTGCTCGCGGCCGAATGATCACGGACGCGCCGGCTTCGGCCTGCCGCCCTTCCCGCGGAGCACATGAACGATCAGCCCGATCGGCAAGACAAGTCCGATTAGCCAATGTGCCGTGCTCGTGAAGGCTCGGACACCCTCCGCGGAAAGATAATATAACCCAAGGCCGCTGACCGCGAGGACAAAGCCGATCGAGATCAGGAGCAGGCCGCTGTTGCGGTTGCGCCCGGCGTTCCAGCCGAGTCGCACGTGGACCGGGAGCAGCATCGCGGCAACGACGAGGAATGAATAAGCGAGAACGCCATGAGCCATGAGCAGCCACGGCAGGATCGGGTTCTGCTCGGGCCCGAACTCCCCTTCAATCTTTCCGAAGCGGTCGAGGATCAGCCAGGCGACGCCGGTCAAGGTGAGGAGCCCAGCCGTCAGATAGACGAGCCACTCGTGCCATCTCGGAAGCGAAAGACTGAACTGGATCCGCTTCACGCCGCTTGCCGCTGCCCTTCGAACGCGCGGAGGCGGCCATCGCAGGCGAGCGTGAAAGCCCTGGCACCGGCGACGTCGAGGCAGGCAGAGGTGAGCGGCGAGCCGGAGAGGACAATCTTGGTGAGCGCATCGGCATCCATCGCGCTTCGCGCGCAAACGGTGGCCGACACGAGTTCCGGGTCCGTGCCGACCAGGTGAGCGTGCTCGCCGGCCGGCAGGACCGCACTCGTCGCGAGCGCGCCGTTCTCTATTTCCACCTCGGCGAAGGGACGGCGAGTTGCCGGATCGACCACCTGCACGAGCCACGGCTCGGACCCAAAGCCCGAGACGTCGCCGCCGGCGTTGACGAATCCGAATGCCGCGCCTGCACTCTTCAGCGCATCGACCGCGCAATCGACGGCAAAGCCCTTGGCAATCCCGCCGAGGTCGATGCAGCCGGGTTTCATCAGCCGGGCCGCGCGCCCGGTGAGCTCGAGCCACGTCCAGTGCGCGGCCTGCGGGAGCGGCTGGCCGGGGTGCATCGGCAAGTCGCCGCGATCGATTGCTGCCTTGCCGGCACGGACCACGTCGAAAATGCCGCGGCTGTGCCGCGCCCAGTGCACGGCGCGTTCGAGCACTCTGGCCGTCCACGGATGGAGCTCGACCGCGCGTTCGTGACCGGAGCGGTTCAATTCGGAGATGTCACTGCCTGCCTCGTGCGCGCTCATCAGCCGGTGCACGCGCTCGATGGCGCCGAACGCCGCGTCAATGGCGGATTGCGAAGACGCGGTGACCTCGACGAACGTGCCGAGGAGCGGCCGGCAGCGGGTGATCCGATCAGCCATTCTTCAGCAGCAGCTCGTAGGTGGCGAGGAGCCGACGAATGCCGTCGGTGATGTGGCGGCTGGACAGGGTCGCGCCCGAGATGTTCTTGATGTCGGACCCGAGCTTGAGCTGCGAGCCAAAATGCTTGCCAACGAATTGCTGCCGCCACGCCGGGCTGCGGACCTCCCCCCCGTAAGTTTCGCGATACTCGAGAATTTCGACACGCTTGACCACGCCCTCGGGCGTGAGCGCAACCGCATAGGTGATATATTCGTGCTTGCCGATGACCCGATCGAGGATGAACCACCCGGCTCGGCCGCCGCCATTGCGAGCATCCCAGATATGCTGAGTCCTGGCGAAGTCGCGGGTGCCCGAAGCCCTGGCGATCATCTTACGCTGCGCGTCCGTGAACGTGATCGACCGATCGGCAAATTTCGCGCCGGGGAACATCGCCTGCTGAGCTTGGGCGACGGACATGTAGACCGTTGCTTGCAGCGGTGCAGGCGCGACGGCGACCGCCGCGGGAATGATCGTGAACCAGCTCGCGCCCGCATTCCGCATCAGAAATTATAGCCGAGCTTCAGTCGGAGCTCCCGCTTCTCGAATTCGTCGAGCGCTCGGCTGCCATTCGGGCTTGGGCCGCCGAACAGTTGCGGCTGATAGGATAAGGTCGCCCACCAATTCTTTCCTCCGTAATGGACCGCCGGCCCTGCGAACACCGCATAGGTTTCGCGGTGGAGTCCGTTGGTCCAGTCGGGATAGACGCTTGCATAGCGCGCTTCCCCGCCCAGGAACCAGCCGGGCGCGACGCGGTAGCTGAGGCCCGAACTCAGCTCGAGCTTGAGTTCTTTCTCCCATTCCACCTCGCGCTCGCCGCTGTCCTCGATCTCGACCTCGCGCTCCCATTCCGGCTCGAACGTGAGATTGGCGGCCCAGATCAGCCGGTCGTCGAGGAAATTCTTCTGCACGATGGCCTTGAACTCGAGCTCATATTCCGTGCCGCGCTCGCCGCCACCGTGAATCCGCGACCAGCCCGGCTCCGCATAGAGCGTCAGGCCGAAGCCGTCCTTGTAGGGACTCAGCACATTATATTTGAATTCCGCCGACAGACCGCGGAAGGCGAAGTCGCGGTCCACATTTCCGTCGTCGAGGCCGCGGATGTGGTTCCCCGCAAAGTTGGCGTATCCCGCCACGGTGAGGCGGTCGGTGAAACCGTGTTCGAGCTCGAGCCGATAATCCTGCGCGTCGAAATGGCCCTCATCCTTTCCGCGCCGGTCGGTGACCCAGAGCTCGGCCTCGGTCTCGCCCTTCGGAAGGACCTCCGAGCTGTAGGTGTAGCCGAAATATTGCTCGTCCGCCTGCGCCGGAGTTGCAACAAGCCCGGCCAGGCTGACGCCGAGCGTAACCACCCGCTTCATGATTTCCCCTTGTGGTTTGTTATCTGCCGTTTCCGCTAATGCGAATAATTCGCAATTGCAAGCGTGCATTGGGCGCGCGGGAAATTTAGCTTGCTAGCTCCGCGGCCCGCTTCTTGATCAGCTTGAGGTCGCGCACGAACAGCGCCCGCGCTTCCTGCCGTGCCGCTCGGTCGGGCATGCGCAGGAGAGCGCTTGGGTGGACGGTCACCCAGCATTCGCTCCCATCAGCGAGGGTTAGCGGCTTGCCGCGCACCTTGCCGATTGTCACGGTCTTGCCGATCAGCGACCGCGCCGCCGTGGCGCCGAGCGCCACCGTGACAGGCGGGCGAATGAGCTCGCGTTCATGCTCGATCCACCAGCGGCAGGCGCCGATCTCGCCGGCATCGGGCTTGTTGTGGATGCGCCGCTTGCCGCGCCTCACGAACTTGAAATGCTTGACGGCATTGGTGACATAGACGGTCGAGCGGTCGATGCCCGCTTTCTCCAGCGCTTCGTCGAACAGTGCGCCCGCGGGGCCGACGAAAGGCCGGCCGGCGATGTCCTCCTGGTCGCCCGGCTGTTCGCCGACGAACATGATCGAGGCATTGAGCGGCCCTTCGCCGAACACCGTCTGAGTCGCGGGCTTATAGAGATCGCAGCGCGTGCACCCGCGCGCATCTTCGAGGAGCGCCTCCCACGACTTGCGCAGATTGCCGCCCGGTGCGATCGCACGTTCGGCGTCGAGCACGTGGAGCACGCCTTCGGTCGCAACATCCGCCATCGCGACTTCAAACGAGCGGCGGCGCGCCGCGTTGCGGCGCGGGGGCGATTGGCGCTAAATGCCGCCCATGCCCCAACGCCCACGAAGCTTTGCGCGATGATGAAGGCCGCGCCATGGCCGGTGACGGCGCTGTTCGTCCTGTCGCTCGCGCTCAATCTGTGGTTCGCGGGAATGCCCGACTGGCGCTGGATCCCGGCCGCGGTCGCCGCCTGGTACATCGCCGACCTGCTGTCCGGCCTGACGCACATGTACATGGACTATCGACCCTGTACGCCGGGGATCGGGCTCGACCGGATGTTCCATTATTCGGGATCGCGTGAGAGCGCGGAGTATCTCGCGTTGCGGGCGGAGGTGCTTCCGCGAATCTCGCCGTTCGAGCGGCTCGTCTACGATTTCAAGAATCACCATCCGCGACCGGAGGCGCTAGGACGGCGGCCGTTCCTGGTTCAGATCGGCTCGACGATCATCTTCGCGGCCCTGCCCTTTTCGATCCTGCTCAACATCCTCGCCTTCACGGTCGGCGTTCCCGGGTGGCTGATGGCCGGCCTGGTCGTCCTGACGATCGGTGGCACGTGCGCGCAATATTTCCACGGGACGCTCCACCGGCCTGACAATCCGTGGACCGTCCGGGCGATGCGCCGCGCCGGGCTCCTCATGACCCCGCAAGCGCACGCGTTGCATCACGAAACTTTGCGCCGGGATTTCGCGACGAACACCGGCTGGTCCAATCCGTTGGTCAACGCGATCTTTCGAACCGCCATGCACCGCGGCTGGTTCGATGAAGCCGGACTGGAGCCCCGCTGACCTCGCACGGCTTGCCGCACCCTGCGGCGATCCTTACGGACGTGGCATGAAGACAATCGCGCTCCGCACCGCCGCCTGCATCCTTCCGCTCCTCGCCCTCGCCGCCGCGCCCGTCCCGCAGCGCGTCACGCCGATGACCCCGGACGTCGTCGCGAGCTACGACGCGGTGATGCCGTGGGCGGATTTCGTCCGCCGCGAAGTCATGATCCCGATGCGCGACGGCACCAAGCTCTACACCGTCATCGTCATGAAGAAGGGAACGGCGAACGCGCCGATCCTCCTCACGCGCTCGCCCTATGACGCGCATGGCGACGCGTTCCGCAACGCGAGCCAGCGGATCGAGGACATCGTCCCCGCGCTCTACAAGGAGTTCGTCGAGGACGGCTACATCATCGCGTTCCAGGACATTCGCGGGCTGCATCGGTCCGAAGGCACCTTCATCATGACGCGGCCGATCGCGGGGCCGCTGAACAAGACCGGCATCGACGAGAGCACCGACGCCTACGACACGATCGACTGGCTGGTGAAGCACGTGCCGGAATCGAACGGCAAGGTAGGCACGATCGGCTCCTCCTATCTCGGCTTCACCACGCTGATGAGCGAGATCAACCCGCATCCGGCGCTGAAGGCCGCGGTGCCGGAAAGCCCGATGGTCGACACCTGGATGGGCGACGACGACTTCCACAACGGCGCCTTCCGCGTGCCCGGCTTCGACTATTTCCTCGAGATGAGCACCGGCAAGGCCGACGCCGGAGCCAAAATCCCGCGCGGCCAGGGCGACGACTACACGGCTTATCTGGAAGCGGGATCGGCCGGGGATTTCGCGCGCAAGTGGCGCATCGAGAATGTGCCGTCCGTGCGCAAGGTGATGGAAAATCCGGCTTACACCGATTTCTGGCAGCTCCAGGCGGTCGACAAATGGCTGGCTGCGCGTCCGCTCACCGTCCCGACGATGCTCGAGGTCGGGCAGTGGGACCAAGAGGACAGCTACGGCGCGCCAGCGGTCTATCGCGCGCTCAAGGACAAATATGAAGGCTCGGGTCTGCTGCATCTCGTGATCGGGCCGTGGAGGCATTCGGGCGCCAACCATTACGGCTATGAGCTCGGGGCGCTGACCTTCACTGGCGACACCGCGAAGGAATGGCGGACCAAATGGATGAAGCCGTTCCTCGACCATTATCTGAAAGGCGCGCCCGACCCGCACACACCGACGGTGCTGACCTATGCGAGCGGAATCGACCGTTGGGAGGAAAGCCCGCGCTGGCCGATGGGAACGCCGACGCCGCTGTACCTGACCGCCGACAAGGGCACGAGCTTCAGTCAGCCGGCGAGCGCCGGAAGCGACAGCTACGTCTCCGACCCGGCAGCGCCCGTACCGTTCATTCCACGCCCGATCGACATGAGCGATGCGGACCAGTGGCACACGTGGCTGGTTCACGATCAGCGGTTCGTCGACGGACGGCCCGACGTCCTCACCTACACCGGCGCGCCGCTGACCAAGCCCGTGCACATCATGGGCTCGCCCCAGGTCGATCTGTTCGCCGCGACCAGCGGCACCGACAGCGATTGGGTGGTGAAGCTGATCGATGTCTATCCGAACGACATTCCGGAAGGCGCGTCGCAGGGTTCGAAGCCGAGCATGGCCGGCTATGAGCTGCCGATCGGAATCGAAATATTCCGCGGCCGCTACGTCCACGACAAGGCGCATCCAGCGGCCCTGCCTTCGGGCAAGACGGTCGAATATCGCTGGAACCTGCCGAACGTGGATCACGTCTTCCTGCCCGGCCACCGGATCATGGTGCAGGTCCAGTCGAGCCTGTTCCCGCTCTACGACCGCAACCCGCAGACCTTCGTCCCGAACATCTTCAACGCGAAGGCCAGCGATTACCGCGCGGCGACGCAGAGCATCTTCTACGGCGGCGCAACGCCGACTGCGGTGTATCTACCGATCGTTCCCTAGCCGAGCGCCGCCGACTGATCCTCGGGTTTGTCCTGAATGCGGTGCCCAATGACCATCTTGAAGATGGCGAACGCCACGAGCCCGAACACCGCGCTCGCCACGTGGATGAGCCAGAAGGTCGTCGTGGGCAGGCTCGAATAGAGGCCCCCGACATAGCCGACGACCTTGTTGGCAATGAAGAACGCCAGATAATAGAGCCCGATCACGGTCGCTCCGATCGCTCTTGGCGCCAGTTTGGAAAAGAGCGCCAGGCTGACCGGCAGCACATGGGCGAAGCCGATGCTGTTCATCAGTTCGAACATCAAAGGCCAGAACATGCTGATCTTGCCGCCCGCCGGCTGAGTCAGCGCGGCCATGAACAAGCAGACGCCGCCCGCCACGGTGAACACGCTGCCGATGATCATCTTGCTGATCTCGTCCGGCTCGCGATGATGGGTTCCCCACCATGTCCAGAACGCCGCAACCGCGACGAGCATCGTAAAGCTGACCCCGGCATCGATCGAAATCAGCCAGCTGCTCGGAAAGGCGAAGCCCAGGACGCTCAGGTTGAACTGCTGGTCGCCCCAGACGAGATAGGCATTGAAGATTTCCTGGTTGGTCAGCAGCGAAACGGCGAGGATCGGGATCAGGATCACGAGGGCGAGCGTACGGACCCTGTCGCTTCGTTCGAGCTTGCGCGTCAGGGCGAAATACAGAGCGCCGATCAGGACGACGGCGGAGACCGTCCCGACCACCCACGAGGAAAACAGGATACCGGAGATTGCCAGCCAGCCGAGGACGAGAGCCGCGAGGCCGATTGCGCTTCCAACGATGCGCGCATTCAGCTTGCCTTGAGGCGCCTTTCCCGCGCTGATTTCCGGCGGCAGCCAGCGTTGGCCCGACAAATAGATGGCCAGTCCAAGCACCATTACAACGCCCGCGCAGCCGAAGCCGTAATGCCATCCAACTTCCTGGCCGAGCGTTCCGGCGGTCAGCGGCGCGATGATCACGCTGACGTTGATGAAAATGTAGAAAATCTGGAACGCCATCGCCCGGCGCAGGTCGTTCTCGCCGTAGAGCTCGCCGACCTGAGTTGCGATATTGCCCTTGAACAGGCCCACGCCGACGATCAGGGACAACAGGGCAAAGAGGAACGCGCCCTGGACCGCCATCAGGAAATGGCCCAGCGACATGATGAGCCCGCCGGCGATCATCGCTACCTTCCGCCCGGTCAGCTTGTCCGCAATGATCCCACCAAGAACCGGCGTCAGGTAGACCAGGGACGAATAATCTCCGAAAATCGCGGACGAGAGCGGCTGCCCGTCGAGGCCCGGATAATGCCACGCCCGAAGCCATCCCAGCCCCACCACGTGGTCGATCCGGCCCGGAATGAGCAGATAATTGACCATGTAGAGCACGAGCAGCGTCTGCATGGAGTAATATGAGAAGCGCTCGCACCCCTCGGTGAAGCCGAGGAAGCCGAGCCCTTTAGGGTGGCCGAGGAACGCTCGGTCATCGTGCGTGCCGACTTCATAGTCCGGAGTGGCGTCGGCTATTGTCATCGTTCGGCCTCCTCGCATGTTTCCAGGACCCGCCCCAGAACCGGGCCGAACAGCAGTATGAGGATCCCGCCGGCCGCGGCGATTGCGGCGTGCATCAGCCAGAAAGCGAGCGGCGTCATCTGCTCGTAGAACGTCCCGATCCAGCCGATGAGATTGTTGGCCACGAACAGGACGAGGAAGCAGATGCCCATCATCGTCGCGTTGACCCTGGCCGGCGCCGCCCGCGAGACGAGCGCGAGGAGGGTCGGCCAGTAATAAATGAAACCGACGCCCTGAAGCGCGCAATAGAGGAACGGCCAGACCCACAGGACTTTGCCGTTGCCCGCCGCCACGATTGCTCCGGCGAGCACGAGATTCGCGGCCGCGCACACCCATGCGCCGGTCCCGATCTTGGCGAATTCCGACGGCTCGCTTCCGGTGCGATGCGATTGCCAGCGCCACAGCACGAACAGCGCCGGGACGCTGATCATGCTGAACAACGGGTCGATCGAGAGATACCAGGGAATGGGAATCTGAAACCCGCCCGCATTCAGATTCGCATGTTCCTGAAGCCAGACGGGGAGCACGTTGGCGAGCTGATAATAAGCGATCGACTGGAAGACTGCGATGAGCATCACGGCGATCAGCGCGGCGACCACTTTCCAGTCGCTCCGGCTCATCGGTGCCGCCGCGAGCAGCTTTCGCTCGACCTTGCGCGGGAGATAGCGGAATCCGCTCAGATAGGTCGCGAGACCGGCAAACATGAATATGGCGGCGAGGCCAAAGCCGACATGCCAGCCATAGCGGGCGCCGAGAAAGCCGCAGACCAGCGGGCCGGTCACCGCACCGAGGTTGATCGCCGTGCTGAAGATAACGAACCCGCGCGTGCGGCGCGCTTCATCCTCGCGCGGGTAAAGCCCGCCGACCTGGGCCGAGATGTTGCCCTTGAGCAGACCCGAGCCGACGACCAGAAGCAGCAGGGCGAGCAGGAAGCTCCGGTCGAAGGCCATGGCGACATGGCCGCCGGCCATCGACAAAGCGCCGAGGACGACGGCGCTGCGCTGCCCGATCCAGCGGTCGGCGAGCCATCCACCGAGCACGGGCGTGAAATAGACGAAGCCGGCGTAGAGGCCGAAAATCTGCGATGCGAGCGCCTGCGTCGAGAGCGGCCCGAACACGCTCTCCAACGCATGGCGGAACGTCGCGAAACCGGCGACCTCACCGATATGCCCGGGCAACAAGAGCTGATTGACCATGTAGAGGACAAGCAGCGAAATCATTCCGTAATAGGAAAAGCGCTCCCACGCCTCGGTGAAGGCGAGAAAAGCGAGCCCCTTGGGATGGCCGAGAAACGTATTGTGCCGCGGCGGATCAGCCGCGGGAATGGCCTCGGCCCTGCTCAATCAGCGGCTCCCCCCCGGGCCCGATCACTGCTCGGGCGCTGTGTTGCCCTCGACGGTCTCGCGGCGCTGCTGTCGCGCCTGGTTGATCGACTGGATCATGCAACCGGTAAAGCCGCCCGGACCCACCGGGGAGCAGCTGTCCGTGCCTGTCGCGCCCACCGTTTCGAGCGAGCGAGACCGCACGGCCCAGGATTGCATTTCCTGGCGAGTGCCGCTCGGCCGCAATTTCGGTGCCAGCCTGTAACGTTCAGCTTCCGGCCGGCGAGCACAGACGACCACCTGATCGTCGGTCGAACGAGGGCATGGATCGGTGCCGTAAACGATGATTTCGGCGATGTTGCCCTGCGGCGCTTGTGCGGCCGCCGGGGCGGGAAGCGCGACGAAGCCGCCAACGGCAGCCGCCGCCGCGCTCAAGGTGATCAGCAGCCTGGTCATCCTGCTTCCCCAATCCTTTCCACCATGTTCAGCGGACCATTCCACCGACGGTTCCTCATATGCGCTTTGAAAGCCCGATTGCCACCCTGCATCCGGCACGGATCGCCGCAGTCAGGAGAGGGTAGCCGACAGCGCCTGTCGCCCCCGCTTCCCGCGCAGTGTCGCGATGCTCCAGCTCTTCGGCGCGAAAATCGGCGATGTTCGACGCCAGCTCCGGATCGTCCTCGCCGAGCTGATCGAGCTGCTTGCCGTAATGGCGGTCGATTTCGGTCTCGATTGCGTCGGTGCAGGCGAGCGCCGCTTTCTCCCCCATCAGCGCGGTCGCGGCGCCGAGCGCGAAGCCGGCCACGTTCCACAAAGGTTGAAGGGCGGTCGGCCGGACCCGCCGCTCGCTCATCATCCGGTCGAAGGCGGCAAGGTGCCGCTCTTCCTGCGCGGCCATGCGCGCGACCAGCTTGCCCTCGGTAGAATTCGGCCGAAGCACCGCCATCTGGCCGGCGTAAATGCGCGTGGCGCCATATTCGCCGGCCTGGTCGACGCGCAGCATTGAAGCCGTGTCCGCGCGGCGGTCGCCTGGACGCCAGCCGCTCATGCGCGCCTCGAGCGAAGGCTGAGCAAAAGGATCAGCGCCGCCCCGCCGAGGGACAGGATCGCGTTCCAGCCGGCCATGGAGATTCCGAGGAAGCGGAACTGCACCTCGTCGCAGCGGACGAGCGGGGCACGGGTGAGTTGCCGCAGGACGTCAGCCGTGCTCCCGGCCGTGGCCTCAGCCGTGCATTTGGTGAAGCCTTCGAAAATCCCTGCTTCGACGCCCGCATGATAGACGCCGATCGCGCCCGAGATCGCGATGGCCAGCGCCGCGAGCAGCACGAGTCCGCGCGAGCGCGATGATCCTGCCGGGATAGCGAAAGCGAGTGCCGCAAGGACGATGGCCGCGCCGTGCGGCCACCGCTGCCAATAGCACATCTCACACGGGTGAAGGCCGCCGAGATATTGCGAGCCGAGCGCTCCGCCGAGGAGCGCCACGGGAAGCAGCAGGGCGATGAGGCGCGCCGCGGCAGCCGGACCGAATGCGGAATTGCCGCTCGACCGCGCGGCCACCGCCCCTGCCATGCCCTATTTGGACTTCTTCTGCGGCGCGGCCGACGCGACGTTCACCGGCCCGGCAAGCCGCTTCAACGTCTTCAGCGCGTAGTCGAGCTGGAAGTCCTTGACCCCCGCCTTCTTGAGCTCGGCGGGCGTGGCCGAGAAGCGCGGATCGGGCGTGACGTCATCCTCCAGCAACTTGTCCTCGACCTTGGCCTGCGCAAGCAGGTGATGGCGAAGATCCGCCTCGCGGATGAACTTGCGATCCTTGTAGTCCGGGTCGGTGAGCTGCGGCACGATGATGTCGGGCTCGATGCCGCCGGCCTGAACCGACCGGCCGGACGGCGTGTAGTAACGCGCGGTGGTCAGGCGAAGGGCGCTGTCCGGACCGGTCTGGACGACGGTCTGAACCGAACCCTTGCCGAAGCTCTTCTCGCCCACGATCAGCGCGCGGCGGTGGTCCTGGAGCGCGCCTGCGACGATCTCCGAGGCCGAGGCGGTCCCTGCATCGGTCAGTACGATAATCGGAAGGCCATGCGCCATGTCGCCCGAACGCGCGTAGTAACGCTCGATGTCGTCCTTGGTCCGGCCGCGCTGCGAGACGATTTCGCCGCTGTCGAGGAAGTCGTCGGCCACATCGACCGCCTGGTCGAGCAGCCCGCCGGGGTTCGACCGCAGGTCGACGACATAGCCGAGCGGGTGCCCGCCGGTCGCCTTGTCGATCGACAGCAGCGCCGACTTCACCTGCTCGCCGACATTGCCGGAGAAGGTGTTGATGTTGATGTAGCCGATGCGGTCCTTGATCTCCCACTTGACCGGACGCAGCTCGATCCGTTCGCGGACGAGAGTCACGTCGAGCGGCTTGTCGCGCCCGGGGCGGACGATCGTCAGCTTGACCTTGGTACCGGGATCGCCCTTCATCTTCTCGACCGCTTCGTCGAGCGTGACGTCGTTGAGGAACTCGCCGTTGATGTGGGTGATGTAGTCGCCCGACTTGATCCCCGCGCGCCACGCGGGCGTGTCCTCGGTCGGGGCAATCACCTTGACCACGCCGTCCTCCATCGAGACGGTGAGACCGAGGCCGCCGTAATTGCCTTCGGTCGTGGTCTTGAGCTGGTCGAAATCCGCTCCATCGACATAGCTCGAGTGTGGATCGAGCGCGGCGAGCATTCCGTCGATGGCGCCCTTGATGAGCGTGTGGTCATCGACCGGCTCGACGTAGTTCGCCTTGACCCGCTCATAGACGCTCATGAACTTCTCGAGCTCCTGGTAATTGGTCGTGTCCGCGGCAGCCAAAGAGCTGGCAGTCACGGGTACCAGGGCGAGCGCTCCGACGAGAACGAGCGGCGGCAGAAGCTTGCGATTGAGTTTCATCGAGTTAGTCCCATAGGGCGGCGCTCGCGTTTAGCCGCCTTTCGGCGCTTTTGACAGGCTTTGAGATGAACCTGCGATGAGAGCGGGCGAAAATCTCCGCCCATTTTGGGACAATTCGACTTCGACCTGGCCAAGCGCCCGGCCAATCGGCGCACCGATATGCACCTTGTCGCCGGACTTCAGCGTGGAAGAGACGTTCACGATCAGGCTCATCCACCCGCCGCCATGGTCGATGATAAGGATTCCGTCATAGCCGCGGAACGGCCCCGCGAAACGCACGACGCCGTCCGCGGGCGCGGCGACGGGCGTTCCGCGCGAGGTCGCGAAGGTAATCCCGCGCGAACGCACCCCGCTGTCGTCGATCGCGGCCAAGCCCTTGATCACCGGCGCTTGCACCGGCAGTCGATAGCGGATCGCGGCACGTTGCCTTGACTGATCCGGCGCGAACGGGCGCGGCGGAGCCGGCGCGTCGGCCGACAGCCGCGCCGCGAGCACACGCGCCGACCGCCTGTCCGACTCCTCGTTTTTCAACCGCTCGATGTCCTCGCCGGCGGCAATCGCCACGTCTCCTGCGCTCAGCGCCTTGCCGCCCGCCGCGAGCGCCCGCTGGATCGATTTGCGCTCGAGCGCGGCGAACTGTGTTTGACGGTCCTGCAGGTTCCGGCGGCTGCGAATGGTCTCGCCGCGCGCGGCAAGCGCCGCCTGCTCCAGCCGCCGACCTTTCGCCAGCTCGGCCGCGAGACCGGCCGTGCGCTTTCGAATGACCGGCAAGGTCGAATCGATGAGGATGCGCAGTTTCACCAGCTCATCGGTGTTTGCTCCATCCGCCAGCGCGAGAATCGGCGGCCGGCGGGCCATGGTGGCGAGGCCGGCCAGGAGCGATGACACCGGGCGCTGTTCCTCGGCAAGGCGATGGCGATGCGCCGCGACCGATGCCGACGCGAGCTGGTATCGCGCATCGGCGGCGGTGATCCTGGCTTCCGCCGCCTCGATCGCCTGCGCCGCGGCGGCCTGTTCGGCGTGGAGACGTTCCGCTTCGCCGCGAGCCTCGGAGGCGGCCCTTTCGAGCCGAGCCGTTTCCGCCTCGGCCGCGGCCTGATCGGCCCGCGCCTTTTGAAGCGCCGAGTCGAGCGGCCGCGGCGGCTGCTGGGCCAATGCGCTGCCGCCGAGACCCAGCGAGAGGATGAGAACAAGGGCTGCCGCGCGCATTTCCCTATCCCTCGCGGTGATAAGGATGATTGGCAAGGATCGACGTCGCCCGGAACAATTGCTCGGCGAGCATCGCCCTGACGAGCAGGTGCGGCCAGGTGGCGGGGCCGAAGGACAGGAGCAGGTCGGCGCTGTCGCGCAGCTTGTCGTCATGGCCGTCGGTGGCACCGATCAGAAACCGGGCCTCGCGCTTGCCGCCGTCGCGCCAGCCTTCGAGCTTTTTCGCGAGCTGAACCGAGGACAGCGCTTCGCCACGTTCGTCGAGTGCGACGGTGACCGTTCCGGCCACCGCGTCAGGCATCTTACCGCCGCGGTCCGGAATCTCCGTCAGCTTCGTCGGCCAGGCGATGCGTTTCAGATAGCGTTGCACGAGATCGGCCTCCGGAGAGCGGCCGATCTTTCCCCGCGCAACGATGTGGAGCCGCACCTACTGGGCGGCGGCCGCGGGCGCGAACGGCCAACTGAAGACCGACTTGAATCCGTCGTAGATGGCGCGTGCCGCTTCGGCGATCGTCCGCGGCCGGTTCGACCCGCCGCGCGTGAAGATGGCGACCGCCACGCGGTGTCCGTCGGGCATGGTGATGAAGCCGACATCATCGCTGAGGCCGTTGAGCGTCCCGGTCTTGTGCTCGACCGGCGTGCCGAACGGCAGGAGCGCCTTGATCCGGTTCTTGCCGGTTTCGCACTGCGCCATCAGGTCGAGCAAATAATCGCGGCTTTCGGGGCGGATCAGCTCGGCCTTGTAAATCCGCTGAAGCAGATGGACCATCGCGATCGGCGTGCTGGAATCGCGATGGTCCCAGAGGTCGCGCTTGTCCCGCAGCAGCTGGGCGATGGTGCGATCGACGCGGAGGCCCGTGACGCCATGCTTATGGAGCCAGGCCTGGAGCGAATCGGGGCCGCCGATGTCCTTCAACAGCGTATCCGCGGCGTGATTGTCGCTGCGAATGAGCATTCTCGACATGAGCGTGCGCACCGAAGTTCCGTCGATGGTGTCGTCGAGCGTCTTCTGTCCGCGGTCGACCTGCGACAGATACATTGCCGCGATCGCCACCTTCACCGTGCTCGCCATCGGAAAGGGCGTATTGCCCTGAATACTGACGCTCTCACCCGTGTTCAGGTCGAGCGCGGCAATGCCGACATCGGACGACTTGTCGGACAGCATGGAGCTAAGCTGCTGCTCAAGGCTCGACAGCGCCGGTGAGGACGCGGCAGCCGCAGGTTGAGCGACAAACGCAAGGAGCGCGAACAGAATTGCAAAAAGTCTCATGGCCCTCACCCGCGAGCGACGCTCACATTAGCATCATCACCAAAAGACCACATTCGTTCCAAATTGTAAAAATTTCTCACTTCGGGACGAAAAATGTGGACGATTACGTCATCCGCGTCGATGAGCACCCAGTCGGCCGCGGGGAGTCCTTCGATCCGCACGGTCTTTCCGAATCGCTCCTTGATCTTGTCGGCGAGCTTGAGCGCCATGGACGCGACCTGCCGGGTCGAACGGCCCGATGCGACGACAATATGATCGGCGATGTTCGACTTGCCCGCGAGCGGGATCGACACGACCTCCTGCGCCTGGTCGTCGTCGAGCGACTGGAGGATCAGCCGGTGAAGATCTTCCACGTCGACGGGAACGCGGCCTTCGGCGGCGGTCTCAACATTATGTTCGGTCAAGTGGTCTCCTGGCGGACGAGGGCATAAGCGAACGCATTCGCTGGCGGGCAAGCGGCGGCGATCGGCGATACCAGTTGGGATCATGCGCGCGTATGGCGGTAGCGGACGTGGGGTCGGGCGGCAGGCGAAGGAAAATGATCGCCGGTGCACTCCAGTCCGTCCAGTGTCTCGCCTGGCTCGAAGGATGGACGAACCGTCGAAGCCAGCCCATCGCGCGCGCCGCGTGAGCAGCCGAATCATAACCGGGCCGGCGAATCACCGCAATCGGCACTTCGCGGGCTAAACCCCTCCAATCGCGCCATTTGTGAAAATTTGACAGGGTGTCGCTTCCGAGCAACCAGATGAATTGGTGCCCGGGATGACGGCGCTTGAGCCGCCGAACAGTGTCGACGGTGAAGCGCGTCCTCGCGCGAGCCTCGAAGTCGCTGACGCGGATGCGCGCGCCGCGCGCCATCGCCCGGGCGGAAGCGAACCGCGCCTCATAGGGCGCCATATCCCTGGCGCCCTCCTTCAGCGGATTGCCGGGCGAGACCAGCCACCAGACTTCATCGAGCCCGAGCGCACGCAGCGCTTCCATGCTGATGCGGCGGTGCCCCCGGTGGGCGGGGTTGAACGAGCCGCCGAGTAGACCGATGCGCATGTGTGGCAGCTAGCATGAGCGGTGAGGCCCGCCTAATATCGTGTTCGGGGGTAAAGATGGGCGAATTCGAAGCGATCGGCGAAGCGGTCACCGGAAGCCTGCTGGCTCGGGCTGTCGAGCCGAGGGCTGGCGAAGCGAACCCGGACGGCCATACCCATGAGAAGAATTGCCTCAATTGCGGATCGCCGCTGACGGGCCCTTATTGTGCCGCATGCGGGCAGAGAGCCCATGTTCACCGGTCGGTACGGGCCTTTTTCCAGGACTTCGCCCAGAGCCTGTTCAATTTCGAAGGCAAGTTCTGGCGCACGTTGCCGATGCTCGCCTGGCGGCCGGGCGAAATGACGCGCCGTTACATCGCGGGCGAGCGCGCGCGGTTCATCTCTCCCATCGCGCTCTATCTGTTCACCGTCTTCGCGATGTTCGCGGTTCTCAATTTCACGGGGTCGCTTGGGTCCGTCCACCCGACGAACGTCCAGGGTCTCAAGACTGACATCGCGACTAACGTTCAGCAGGGTCTCAAGACCGACATTGCCGAAAACCAGGGCAAGCTCATCGAGCTCGAAACCGAGCGGAAGGCGGACGCGGCGGCGGGCAAGGATGTCGCGGATCTCGACCGCAAGATCGCGAAGCGCAAGGAGGATATCGCGGATACCCAGAAGGTCCTGACCGGCGCAGCCTTCTCATCCGACGAGTTAGACGAAACACCCGGCTGGATCCGCCCGCTCGTCGAACATGCGAGGGACAATCCGGACGTCGTATCGATGAAGGTCCAGGACGCCGCCTCGAAGTACAGCTGGCTGCTGATCCCCATGTCGGTCCCGTTCATGTGGCTGCTGTTCCCGTTCCGGCGGCGCTACAACACATACGACCACACGGTCTTCGTCACTTACTCGCTGTCATTCATGATGCTTCTGGTGGTCGCAAGCGGCCTGCTGATCGCCGGCGGGATGCCAAGTCTAGCGGGCCTGCTGTTCTTCGTGCCGCCGTTTCACATGTACCGTCAGCTGAAGCAGGCCTACGGGCTGGGGCGCTTCAGCGCGATCATGCGGACGATGGCGCTGTTGATCTTCGCCTTCATCGCGGCCGCGCTCTTCCTCGCGGCCGCGGTCGCGATTGGCGCGACCTAGCTATTTATTGCAGGGGAAGCGCTGGGCCAGATAGGCGCGAAGCGCGTCCCTGACCTCGGTTTTGCCGCGCTTGGCTTTGGGCACTTCCTTGAGGCTGGCGACGATCTCATCCAGACTCGGCGGTCCGCTCTGCGGCGCGGGGCAGTAGGCCGGAGTGTTGCCGGCGCTGGCGGCGGCGACACGTTCGTCGTGAAGCGCGGCGGCATCGTCCTCCAACTCCTTCTTGATCAGCTGGCCATCGCTGCTTGCCGCCGCGACCGCGCCCGCCCGGGCGAGCGCGTCGATCTTCGTCAGGAACGTGGAAACCGGCATCGCCGCGGCTGGCTCGGCGGCGAGGCCAATCACTGCAATCGCCAGGAAACGCTTCCGCATCAGAGCAGGCCCCGCATTTCCCTCTCCCGCGGGGGAGAGGGGATTCCAGCATTAGACTCCGGCAGTCGCCGGTCCACCGATTGCGCCGGGCTTGCGCCGCTTGGCCTTCGGAATCGATGAGCCCGCGGACGGGATCGACGGGCCCTTGGTGCTGCCACGGTCGATCGTCTCGCCTGCGAGCACTTTCTTGATCTCGTCGCCCGACAGCGTCTCATATTCGAGGAGCGCCTGGGCGAGAGTCTCGAGCTGCTCGTTATTCTCCGTCAGGACCGTGTGCGCGCGCTTGTAGCCGTCCTCGACGACCTTGCGGATTTCAGCGTCGATCGCCTGCGCGGTCTCGTTCGACATCTGCCGCTGGCGGTTGACCGAATAGCCGAGGAACACTTCCTCCTCCGGCTCCGCATATTGCAGCGGCCCGAGCGCGTCCGACATGCCCCAGCGGGTCACCATGTCGCGCGCGAGCTGGGTCGCATATTGGATGTCTGAAGAAGCGCCCGAGCTGACCTTGTCGTAGCCGAAGATCATCTCCTCGGCGACGCGGCCGCCCATCGAGACGGCGAGGTTCGCGTACATCTTGTCGCGGTGATAGGAATAACTGTCGCGCTCCGGCAGGCGCATCACCAGGCCGAGCGCCCGCCCGCGCGGGATGATCGTCGCCTTGTGGATCGGGTCGGATGCGGGCTCGTGCAGAGCCACGATCGCGTGGCCAGCCTCGTGATAGGCGGTCATGCGCTTCTCGTCCTCGGTCATCACCATGGACTTGCGCTCGCTGCCCATCAGCACCTTGTCCTTGGCGTCCTCGAACTCCTGCATCGCGACCAAGCGCTTGCCCTTCCGCGCCGCAAGGAGCGCGGCCTCGTTGACGAGGTTCGCGAGATCGGCGCCGGAGAAACCCGGCGTGCCGCGCGCAATGACCCGCGGATCGACGTCGGGCGCCAGCGGCACCTTCTTCATGTGGACGCCAAGAATCTGCTCGCGGCCGTCAATGTCCGGGCGCGGCACGACGACCTGGCGGTCGAAGCGGCCCGGCCGCAGCAGCGCCGGGTCGAGCACGTCGGGCCGGTTGGTCGCGGCGATGATGATGATGCCTTCGTTGGCCTCGAAACCGTCCATCTCGACAAGCAGCTGGTTGAGCGTCTGCTCGCGCTCATCATTGCCGTTGCCGAGCCCCGCGCCGCGGTGGCGGCCGACCGCATCGATTTCGTCGATGAAGACGATGCACGGCGCCGATTTCTTGGCCTGGTCGAACATGTCGCGCACGCGGCTCGCGCCGACGCCGACGAACATCTCGACGAAATCCGAGCCCGAAATGGTGAAGAAGGGCACGCCCGCCTCACCCGCGATCGCGCGTGCGAGCAAGGTCTTGCCGGTGCCCGGAGGACCGACGAGCAACGCGCCCTTGGGGATCTTGCCGCCGAGACGAGCGAATTTGCCCGGGTCCTTGAGGTACTCGACAATCTCCTGAAGCTCTTCGCGGGCCTCGTCGATCCCGGCGACATCCTGAAACGTCACGCGGCCTTCCTTCTGGGTCAACATGCGCGCGCGGCTCTTGCCGAATCCCATCGCGCCCGAGCCGGCGTTCTTCTGCATCTGGCGCATCACGAAGAAACTGATCCCGAGGATCAGCAGGAAGGGCAGCGAATTGTAGAGCATGTAGAGCCATATGCTCGAGGATTCCTCGGCCTTCACCTGGACTCCGACGCCCTTCTGAATGAGCTTTTCGGCGACGTTGGAGCCAGCCGGAGCGACGGTGTGGAAGGTCTCGCCGCTGGTGAGCTTGCCGCTTATGGCCGAATCGCCGGTGCTGCTGGTGGCCATCGTGACGGTCTGGACATCGCCGTTGTTAATCTGGCTCACGAATTCCGAATAAGCGATTGCCTGGCCGGCCGAGGCGCGCGAACCGCCGTCGATCATCTGTACGAGCAGGACGAGCGCGAACAGCACGCCAATCCAGATCAGCAGGCTCTTAGTCCAGGGGTTGCCGGGCTTCTTGTCTTTGTCGTTCATCAACCGTCTTCCTGCGCACCAACGCGCATGCCGCTAAGATAGGCTCATTGAACCCAATAACAATCCGGCCTTAGGGACCGGTGAACGGGCGCTCGGAAAGCCCGCCGATTGCGCGGGAACTCGTTTTTGTGAAGCATGATCCAATCACGAAAACATAAACGGGAGAGAAAGCGATGTGCGGTGACGGCAATCATCAGGGCTTTATCGCGGACACTTCGGTCACCCGGCGAACCTTGCTGTTGACGCTGAGCGCGGTGGCGGCGGCGAGCGGGGTCGCCATTCCGGCGTTCGCCGAGGATTCCGGAGCGCGGCCGGTTACGGAGAAGGACGTCTCGGTGAAAACGGCGGATGGGACTGCCGACGCGGCGCTCTTCACTCCCTCGGGCAAAGGCAAATGGCCCGCGGTCCTGATGTGGCCGGATATCCTGGGCCTGAGGCCCGTCTTTCGCGAGATGGGCAAGAGGCTCGCCGCCCAGGGCTATGTCGTGCTGGTGGTCAATCCGTATTACCGCGCGAAGAAGGCGCCGGTGATCGAAGGGCCATTCGATTTCGACAAGCCGGACGACCGAAGCAAGCTGATGGCCTTCCGCGAAGGCCTGACCGATGAAATGGTGGACCGCGATTCGGTCGCCTACGTCGATTTCCTCGACGCCCAGCCGCAGACCGACAAGAGCAAGAAAGCGGCGGTGCAGGGCTATTGCATGAGCGGCCCGCTGTCGTTCCACACCGCCGCCGCGCGGGCCGACAGGATCGGCGCGGTTGCGACCTTCCATCCCGGCGCGCTGGTCACCGACAAGCCGTCGAGCCCGCATTTGCTGATCCCCAGGACCAAGGCGTCCTATCTGGTGATCATTGCGAAGAACGATGCCGAGCGCATGCCCAAGGAGAAACCGGACCTGGAAGCCGCATTCGCCGCCGCACACCGGCCGGCGACGGTTCAGATTTCCACCGCCAATCATGGCTGGACGGTCGCCGGCAGCCAGACCTACGACGAAGGAGAGGCAGAGCGCGCCTGGGCGGAGCTATTGCGCTTCTATAAAAGGACTCTGGGCTGACGAGCTCTCACGACCGTCGCGGCGGAGCCTTGGCAAAGCGCCACGCGTCGCCACCTGAGCAGAGCACGCCGCGCAAGGTGCCGGTCCATCCGGCAGCGAGCGTCGCCAGCAGCTGATCGAGTTCGCGGCCGCGAAGCTCGCCTTCGCCTTCGGTAGCAAGCGCGAGAATGGCACGGCGTACGATCCGGCGGCGGATTTCGGGCGGTGTACCCGACGGGCGACAGGTAATCGCTTCGTCGGCGACGGACACGGATCGAGTCCATTCCAGTGCGACGGCCCAGTCCAGTGCCTCGTCAGCGTCAGCCAAATTCGTGGCACTGGCGGCGACCGCCGCCGCATCGAGCCAATCCGTGGCGGCGAGCGTCCGGCGCACCCGCACCCGCTCGAACTGGTCGTCCTCGTTGCTGGGGTCGCGAATGGGTTCGATCCCGGCCGCGGCGCAGACCGCCTCCAGCTCGGTGCGCTTCCAGCCGAGCAACGGCCGGACAAGAACGATGCTTCCGTCCGGAATCCGTGAAATCGGGCGCATGCCCGCGAGGCCGCGAACGCCGGCACCGCGCGCGAGCCGCATCAGCAGCGTCTCGGCCTGATCGTCGAGATGATGGCCGGTCGCCAGCGCGGCGAGCCCGCGCTCTCGCGCCCATTCGCCGAGCAGCCGATAGCGCATCGCGCGGGCGCGCTCCTGAATTGCAGTCTTGGGTTTCTCGGGCCAGTCAGCCGTGAGGATCGCGTGCGGCACACCGAGGCGATCGCAAATGCGCGCGACCGTTTCGGCCTCGGCGCGGCTCCCCGGGCGAAGCGCGTGATCGACGATGGCCGTCTCGATTGCCGACGGCCGGACCTCGGCGGCCAACAGCAGCAGCGCGAGGCTGTCCGGGCCGCCAGAGACCGCGATTCCGATGCGCGCCGAAGGATCGATCAGCGCGTCGAAATCGGCGCGAAAGCGGTCGCTGAAGCAGGATTTCATTCGTCACCCTAAACTTGGTTCAGGGTCCATCTACGGGAAGGCGCGCGAGGTCTCCAATATGGATGCTGAAACGAGTTCAGCATGACCACTCATCGTCAGCCGCACTGCGCCTGGGCTTTGGCGTCGGTTTCGAGCTTCTTCAGATCGGGACGGATTTTCGAGCCGTAAACGGCGTCGAGCTCGTCATAGGCCTTGCACGCCTGGGTTGGCTGATCGAGCTTCATCAACGCCTGGCCCAGATAATAAAGGCTGTCCGGCGCCCGCTCCCCGCCCGGATCGCCTCGGTAGTTGGCGAGTAGCGCGGTCGCCGCCTCGCGCGGTTCGCCCTTATCGAGCAGCGCGCGGCCGATGAGATTGTTGGCGAAGCTCACGCGGCGATGCTTCGGATAGGCTTTAACGAACGCCTTGAGCGAGCTGATCGCGGCGTCATATTTGCCGTCTTCCCACAGGTGGAAGCCTTCGGAATAAGCGTCCTCCCCGGGGTCGCTCGGAGCAGCCGCGTCCGGCGCCTCGTCCGAAGCCGTCTCGTCCGCGGCCTTTGGCTTTTCCTTGGGCGGCTGGGAGGCCGGCTTGGTCTTGGGCGGCGTAGTCGAGGTCGACGGCGCCTCTGTTTGCGTCGCGGTAGGCGAGACGACGGGTTCGGCCGAGCTCACGCGCTGCTCGATCGCCTGGATGCGCTGCTCCTGGTCGGCCTTCATCTGGCCTACGCCTGTTTCGAGACTGCGAAGGCGGTTCCCGTTTTCTTCCATCTGGCTGAGCATGTTGGCCATCTGCTTCTCAAGCGCGTCGAGCCGCTGACTGAGCGTGATCACCGACGATTGGCTCGCGGCGGGGTCGTCGGAAAATCCGGCGGTGCTCGCCGGGCGCCCGCGTGGGAACACCTGACGCTGGACCTGGTCCATCTGCTTCTCGAGCCGTTCGAGCCTTTGTTCGGGGGTCGGTTGCTGCCGCTGCGCGAAGGCGGAAGCCGGCACCAGCGCAATCGCTACCGCCGCGATGACGGTCACTGGACGAAAGAGTTTCACGAATGTTTCCCCACGCTTCGATGTCGACGCAACTGTGCTCCGTTGCGGCTTAGCCGCGGATGAATCCTACTGTGGCGGCGGACTGCCCGGCTGGCCCCCTGCAGAAGCGCCACCGCGCATCAGGTCCGGCCCCTTGAGGCTGACGTTCGAGGTGACCTGCCCGGCCGGACCGACCGGCGGCGCGACGGTATTTCCTACCGTGATCCGGAGCGCCTCGGGTGCGCCGGCGCGAAGCGTGGGCGCGACCGCGGTTTGCGGCACCTGGTAAGTCTGACCCGGCTGCATGGTCGCTTCGAACAGGGTCTTGCCCTGATCGGTCACGCGAACCCAGGCAGGGGCGGTCGCCGTGAGGGTCACCGGCCCCTGCGCCGCAGCGGCGGGCGGCGCTGCGGGAGCCTGGACCTGCCGCGAAGGCGTTACTGTAGCCGCCGGAGGCGCAGTCGCCGCTGCCGGTTCCGCGACGGCCGGCTGTGGCTGGTCGAGGGCGCGACGGTTGAGCCAACTCATCAGCACCACGAGGACGATGATCGCAACGATCGCGGAGACGACCAGCCATTTGGGCATGGTCCGCGCCGGGTCGGCCGGCTCGAACACTTCGGCCTGGGACGAAGTGAAGCGCTGCCCGCCCATTTCCTCGCGCAGCTGGTCGCCGACGTCACTCCGGTCGAGACCCACGGCCGACGCGTAGCTCTTGGCGAAGCCCACCGTGTAGGTCGGCGCCGGGAGCTTGTCCCAGTCGGCAGCTTCGATGCTTTCGAGATGTCGCTGCGGGATCCGGGTTTGCGCAGCCACGTCCTCGAGGCTCAGCCCGCTCTTCTCGCGAGCAGCTTTCAGGCGGTCGCCGACGGTTGGGACCTCGGCCTCGACCAGCTCTTCGTTCGCCGGCTCATTGTCGATATCGCGGTCGCGCTTGGGCATGGTCCTTGTTTGAGGCCTGGGCGCCGGGTGTCAACCAATTGTCACTGAATGCCGCCGCGCCCACTCGGTCAACGCCTTGCGGACGTCCCTCGGCGGGCGGGCGAGCAACTGCTCAAGCCGGGCGCGCGCGGCGCTCGCATCGAGCGAGCGGACCATCGCCTTTACCGGGCCAACACCCGCCGGCGTGATGGAGAAACTTTCCGCGCCGATCCCGATCAGGGCCATCGCTTCCAGCGGCCGGCCCGCCATCTCGCCGCAAATCCGCGCCGGCACATTGGCCTCGCGGGCGGCATCGAGAACGCGCTTCAGGAAACGCAAGATCGCAGGGCTCAGCCAATCGTAGCGCTGCGCGAGGCGTGGGTCGGATCGATCGGCCGCGAACAGGAATTGGGTGAGGTCATTGGTGCCGATGGAGATGAAATCGACTCGCGGAAGAAGCTCGTCGAGCATCTCGGCGAGGCCGGGGACTTCGAGCATCGCGCCGAACTCGATCCGCTTGGGCAGCTTGCGATGGCCCTTCCGCGCCCATTCGACCTGCGCCTCGAACAAGCCGCGTGCTTCTTCATATTCCCACGGTTCCGAAACCATCGGAAACATCACTCGAAGCACTTTCCCCGCCGAGGCTTCGATCAGGGCGCGCGCCTGCGCCTTCATCAGCGTGGTCCGGTCGAGCGACAGGCGAAGCGCACGCCAGCCCATCGCCGGATTTTCCGCCTGCTCCTCGGCTTCGTCGGTCAGATAAGGGAGCGCCTTGTCGCCGCCGATGTCGACCGTTCGGAAAACCACCGGTCGGTCGCCTACGGCATCGAGCACCTTGGTGTAGAGCCTCAACTGCCGGTCGCGGCCGGGGAGCGTGGCGGAGACCAGAAACTGGAATTCGGTGCGGAACAGGCCGATGCCTTCGGCGCCCGTCATGGGGAGCGAAACCGCGTCCTCGGCCAGCCCCGCGTTGACCATGACGCTGACCTTGAGCCCGTCCCTCGATCGCGCCGGAAGATTCCGCACTGCCGCGAACTCGGCACGGCGCTTCTGGCTCAGCGCCATCCGGTGCTCGAAGCCGGAGAGCAACGGGCGAGTCGGGCGGATGATGATGCTGCCGTTGTCGCCGTCGACCAGGATCGAGTCGCCTTCTTCGAGGCTGTGGCGAATGTCGTGAAGGCGGCCGATCACCGGCACGCCCGCCGCGCGCGCGACAATCGTCATGTGCGAGGTCAGCGATCCTTCCTCGAGCAGGACGGCCTTCAGCCGCCGGCGGTCATATTCGAGCAATTCGGCGGGGCCGAGATTGCGCGCGATCAGCACGGTGTCGCGCGCCAGCCCTGTCTGGGCCGCCGTTCCCATGCGGCCGGAAACGATGCGGAGAAGCCGGTTCGACAAATCCTCGAGATCGTGCATCCGCTCCTGGAGCAGCGGGTCGTCGATTTCCTGCATCCGGGCGCGGGTGCGCTGCTGGACGCGCTCGATCGCGGCTTCGGCGGTCAGACCGCTGTCGATCGCCGAATTGATGCGCCGCGACCAACCCTCGTCATAGGCGAACATGCGGTAGGTCTCGAGGATCTCCTGGTGCTCGCCGGTCGTGCCGAACTCGGCCTCGCGCGTCATGGTGTCGATCTGCTCGCGCATCTTGCGGAAGGCGGCGTAAACCCGATCGCGTTCCGCCTCGATGTCCTCGGCCACGGTGTGCTCGACGACGATGCGTGGCTCGTGGAAGACGGCCTCGCCCTTGGCCATGCCGACAACCAGCTTCAATCCGGAAAGGCGCAGCGGCCCGGCGCTTCTGAGGCGGCTTCGTCGCGCGCCGTCGACCAGCCGGGCGGCGCCGATCATCTCGGAGAGGACCATCGCAACGGTCTGGAGCGCCTCGATCTCGACGTCCTCGAACCGGCGCGGCTCGGCATATTGGACGGCCAGAACGCCGATCGGGCTTTCGCGCCGGACGATCGGGACTCCGGCGAAGCTGTGGAAGCGCTCCTCGCCCGTCTCGGGCCGGTAGGCGAATGCGGCGTGCTCGGCCGCTTCGGCGAGATTGAGCACCCGCCCCTCGGCGGCGATTGTGCCGACCAGGCCTTCGCCGGTCCGGAGGCGAGTCACATGCACGGCTTCTTTGCGCAGGCCGTGGGTCGCGAACAGCTCGAGATGATTGTCCCTCAGGAGGTATATCGAGCAGACGTCGCTTCCCATCGCGTCGGCGATTAGGTCGACGACCTTGTCGAGCTTGGATTGCGCCGAGCCGCGCTTGGCCATGATTTCGTGGAGACCGGTCAGTATCTCCCTGGCGGATGCGGCGGCGGTCGAGGCCATGAGCGCGCGCTAGCAGGAACAGCCGCCGCGGATAACCCCGGCCGCCCCCTAATGCGCCGGGAAAGCGTTGTTCGACCGGTCCTTGTCCGGAAGCTTGTGATCGGGATCGAGCACCGCCCGGACGACCGGCGAATTCGACACGACGGGCACGTTGGTCGAGACTTGCCGAATCCACGTTTCGGCGGGAAGCCGGACATCGCGGCTCTTCCCGTCGGCGAAGGTCACGCGCAACGTAACCGGAAGCACCATCTTGTCGAGCGAGCGGACGGTCACCAGCGAGCCCTTGAACGCGGCCTTTGGCGGAAACGGCGTGATCCCCGTCACCGCCAGGTCGAGCTGCCAATTGTTGTAGAACCAGCCGCGCCAGAACCAGCTCAGATCCTCGCCCGCCTCGCTGTCCATCGCACGGAAGAAGTCGGCGGGAGTCGGATGCTTGAATGCCCAAGCGGCGATGAACCGGCGGAAAGCGGGATCGAAGCGGTCGGGCCCGAGCACCTGTTCGCGCAGAAGAATCATACCGAGCGCCGCTTTGAAATAGGTGACCGGGTGCCGGTATTTTTCCGGAATCGTGTCGGGACGCGACATGATCGGTGGAGCGTCGGGATCGGCGAGGATGGGCAATATTTCGTCGACCGGATTGCCGCCCTTCGGCGCATATTCGCCGTCGCGCTTCGGCGCGAACTCACCGTGATTGAACTCGTCGGATTCGTAGACGTCGATGAAAGTATTGATGCCTTCGTCCATCCAGGCATTGCGCCGCTCGTTGAAGCCGACGAGCATGGGGAACCAGCTGTGCCCGATTTCGTGCGCGGTGACGGAAAACAGCGCCTTTGGCGGGGCACCGATCGGATCGAAGGCCATGGCCGGATATTCCATCCCCGCCGCCGGTCCCGCGATGTTGAGCGCGACCGTCCACGGGAAGGGATAATATTTGGCCGAATAACGCTCGACCGAATCTTTCAGATATTCCGTCGATCGGTCCCAGGCCTTGGCTTCAGGCGGATAGGCCGACATGGCCAGTCCGGTGCGGCCGCCGGGAAGGCGCATGCGTGCCGCGTCCCAGTTGAACGCGGGCGACGCGCCGAACGCGACGTCGCGCGTGTTATGCATGAGGAAATGCCAGGTGCGCGTGCCGGTCGACGGTCCCACCGGTTCGTTCCAGCGGCGGATCATCACCGTCTTGTCGCTCCGCCGCGCCTCGGCCAGGCGAGCGCGTTCGGTGGACGTCAGCACCTCGTCCGGATTCTGAAGCTCGCCTGGGCTGGCGACGATCCAGTTCGCGGGCACGGTCACCGAATAATCGAAATCGCCGTATTCGAGATAGAACTCCTGCTGCAGGTACGGCAGCGTGTCCCACCCGTGGAGGTCGTCGTACACCGCCACGCGCGGATACCATTGGGCGACCGAATAGATCGGGCCGTGCGCGGTATCCATCCACCCGGTGCGCCCGCCCCACGGCTCCTTCGGAACGGTATAATGATAGCGGATGTCGACAACCGCCTTGCCGCCAGATGCGAGCGGTACGGGCAGGCGAAGCTGTGCGCGCGTGTCGCTGACCAGGGGCCGCACCGTCTCGGTGCGCCCGCCGACGGTCACCCGGACATCGTCGAAGATCATGCCCTGCGTGAAGCCTTGCGGCACTTCGGACAATGAGCCCGGCCGTCCGCCGAGAGAGAGATTGCCGCGCGATTCCGGCTTGTAGAGGTTCTGCTCGACCAGCAGCCACAGCACGTCGAGCGCCCCCGGACTGTTGTTGGTGTAGCGGATCTGGACGGTGCCGCCGATCGAATGCGTCGCCGGATCGAGCCGTGCATTGATCGTGTAGTCGGCGCGGTTCTGCCAATAATCGGGTCCGGGCGTGCCGTCAGCCGAACGGTAACGGTTCGGCGGCGGGGAGAAATCGAGCGGCGCGAAGGTTTCGCGCGGATTGTAGTTGCTGGGCGGCGCTGCCGCGACTGATACCACCCCGAACAAGAGAATGAGACAGGCGCGGACGACTTCCTGAAAACGCATTCGATCTCCTCTGGGCAGGGGCGCAGGGCTTTCGCGCTTGCTAACCGCAGATTCGCGCCTGTGGTAGGGTCGTCCCCCAATGACAGCCGATCTCGACCGACCGTATGCGCTTAGCGACGAACAGATCGCCAAGCCTCAGTGCCGGCGCGCTCTACCGAAAGTGAGGGTCACCAAGGTCGCCGACGGCGCCGAGACCGAGTGCTGTACGAGTAAGTAGCTGCAAAGGTTGTTCACTGGAAACTTCGCGCTTACCGTGGCACAAATTGTAAGGTGTTCCAGAACCTAAAATTTCAGTCGCGCTTTCTCCTTGCGAGAATACGAGAGATAAGGGGCGACTTTGTCGGCGCAGCAGCTTTGCTCGATCGATGCGCAGTTCCAGAGGATTACCAGTCCTTACGCGACGCTTACCGCCTATGAATGCTCGTCCTGGCTAATATTCCGGAGCGAGGCCCCGAGATCATAAAGGCTGCTGAAGGGCTTCAATGGTTCCAACGCCCGCAATCAGCCGCTGATGAATTTGCCCGAGATTACTGCAAGTATGTTGCCGCAGCAGTCCGCGGTGAAACCTCTGAACGCCAACAGTGGGAGCAAGAGCTCGGGCGACCGTCCGTCAAGAGCATTTACCGAAATGCGCTGAGAGTGACCTGACCGATCGAATTGTCGAACTGATTAACCCCGGCTCTCCAGCGCGGCGGCGGCTTCATCGACCAGCTCCTGGATGATCGCGGCGACCGGCTCCTCGCGGTTGACCATGCCGACGGATTGGCCGGCCATGACCGACCCCGTTTCGATATCGCCGTCGATCACCGCGCGGCGGAGCGCACCGGCCCAATAATGTTCGATCTGAAGTTGCGCCTCGGCCATCTCGACACTGCCTTTGTCGAGCAGGTCGGCAACCTCGCGCTGCTTGGCGGCGAAGCGCTCGGTCTCGCCGTTCTTGAGGGCGCGAACGGGGATAACCGGAAGACGCGGATCGATCTGTACCGACAGGATGGCGTCGCGCGCGGAGGCGCGGATGAACGCTTTCTTGAAATTGGCGTGGGCGATGCTCTCGGTCGCGCAGACGAAGCGGGTGCCGAGCTGGACCCCGACCGCGCCCATTTCGAGATAAGCGGCGATGGCCTCGCCGCGGCCGATCCCGCCGGCAATGAAGACCGGAATGTCGTGGGCGACATTGGGCAGGATTTCCTGCGCCAGCACCGACGTCGAGACCGGGCCGATGTGCCCGCCCGCCTCCATTCCTTCGATGACCAAAGCATCGACATTGGAGCGCATCAGCTTCTTCGCGAGCGCGAGCGCCGGCGCGAAGGCCATCAGCTTCGCCCCGCGCCCCTTGATCTTGTCCATCGCCCAGCCCGGCGGAAGACCGCCCGCGAGCACGACATGGCCGACATCGTGCTTCGCGCAGACGTCGATCAGGTCCGAGAGCTGGGGGTGCATGGTGATGAGGTTGACGCCGAAGGGTTTGTCCGTGCGCGCCTTGGTCTCGGCGATCTCGGTGTCGAGCAATTCTGGAGTCATCGCGCCGCAGGCGATCACGCCGAAACCGCCGGCGTTCGATATCGCCGAGACGAGGTTGCGCTCGCTGACCCAGCTCATCGCGCCGCCCATGATCGCGACGTCGCAGCCGAGGAACTCGGTTCCCCGGTGCATCAGCTCCTTGAGCCGTGCGTGCCCGGCGGTCGGATGCACCGCGCGCGGCTCGGCAATCAGACCTTCGCCGCTCATGCCGCCTCGTCCGCGTCGAGACCGAAAGCGGCGTGAAGCACCCGCACCGCGAGTTCCAGCTCCTGCTCCGCGATCAGCGCGCTCACCTTTATCTCGCTCGACGAGACCGCAAGCAAGTTGATCCGCCGCTCGGCAAGCACCTCGAACATTTTCGCCGCGAGCCCAGGGTTTGAGCGGATGCCGACGCCGACGATGCTGACCTTGGCGACAGCGTCGTCGCTGACGAGCTGCGCGTAGCCGATCCCGCTTCGCCGGCTCTCGATCACCGCCAGCGCCTGCGAGAGGCTCGCGCGCGGGACGGTGAAGGTGAGGTCGCTGGATCCCGTGTCCGGCGTGGCGGCGTGGACGATCATATCCACCTGGATTCCCGCTTCGGCGATCGGGCCGATCACCTGCGCGACCGTGCCGGGCCTGTCGGGCACGCCGGTCAGCGTGATCCGGGCCTCGTTGCGATCGGCGGCGATGCCGGCGATTTCGTTTCTTTCCATCCGGTCTCCTGAAAGCTCCGCGACGATATCGGTCCCCGGCTTGTCCTCGAACGCCGAGAGCACGCGCAACGGCAAATTCTCGCGCATGGCAAGGCCGACCGAGCGGACCTGAAGCACCTTGGCCCCGACTCCGGCAAGTTCGAGCATCTCCTCGAACGTCACCTGCGGGAGCTTCCGGGCTTTCGGCACAATGCGCGGATCGGTCGTATAGACCCCGTCGACGTCGGTGTAGATGTCGCAGCGGTCGGCCTTGACACCTGAGGCGATGGCGACCGCCGATGTGTCCGAACCGCCGCGTCCGAGCGTCGCCACACGGCCGTCGGCGGAAATTCCCTGAAAGCCCGGGATGACGGCGACCGTTCCGCCGCTCAACGCTTCATCCAACATCGCGGATTCGACCGCTTCGACCCGGGCGTTGCCGTGCACGCCCGAAGCCTTGACCAATTGCCAGCCCATGAAGCTGCGGGCCCTGAGGCCCATGTTCTGGAGGGTCATGGCGAGGAGGCCCGACGTGACCTGCTCGCCCGATGCGACGACCACATCATATTCCTGTTGATCGTAGAGCGCGGCGGCTTCGCGGCACAGTTGCACCAGCCGGTCCGTCTCGCCCGCCATGGCCGAGACGACGACGAGCACCTCGTTGCCTGCCTCCGCCTCGCGCCGAACGCGCGCGGCGACGTTGCGGATGCGCTCGATGCCGGCCATCGAGGTGCCGCCGAATTTCATGACGATGCGGGGCACTCATGCTCCTTGGGCTAACCGGCGCGTCCTGTTAGGGGGAGCCCATGGTGCAGACAAGCATCCTGTCCGAAGAGATCGAGCAGTTCGGCGCGCTCGCGTCCGACTGGTGGGACCCGAAAGGGCGGTCGGCGATGTTGCACAAGCTCAACCCGGTCCGGCTGAAGTACGTCCGCGACATGATCGACCAGCATTGGCAGGCCGACGAGCGCAGCCGGACGCCGCTCGACGGGAAGAGCGCGCTGGACGTGGGCTGCGGGGCGGGGCTGCTGACAGAGCCGCTGGCGCGCCTTGGAGCGTCGGCAACGGGGATCGATGCCGCACCTGAAGTGATTGCGGTCGCCCGCGATCATGCTAAGGGACAGTCCCTGCTTGAGGGGCTGTCCCTCGACTATCGCGTTAGCACGGTCGAAGAACTCGACGGACGCTTCGACCTCATCACTTGCATGGAGGTGATCGAGCATGTCGCCGACCCGGCGGCCTTCGTGAAGGCATTGGCAAAGCGGCTCGCCCCGGACGGGCTCCTGATCATGTCGACGCCCAACGCCACGGGATGGTCGAGGCTGATGATGATCACCATAGGCGAGGGCCTCGGCCGGATTCCCAAAGGCACGCACGATTTCGACAAGTTCATCGCGCCCGAACGCCTGAAGCTGCTGCTCGCCGACGCCGGGCTCAAATGCCTCGATGTCGAGGGCCTCGCCTGGTCGCCGACCCGCGGGCTTCACCTCAGCGACGATATCCGGCTCAATTATCTCATCTCGGCGGTCCACGCCTGACGAAGAGGCGACTTGTCGCAATTCGGGAACGCCCGGCTTTTAACGGGCATTAACCATATGGCCCGCCCAGCAATCTGGCCTAAGCCGTTGGAACGGAGATTTTTTCCGCATGGCCGGGGTGGGCTTCAACATGAGATCACCGTTCAGTTTTTCCTCGCGCGATATCGCGATCGACCTCGGCACGGCGAACACTGTCGTCTATCTGGCCGGCGCCGGAATCGTCACCAGCGAACCTTCGGTCGTCGCCATGGAAGTGGTCAACGGCGTCCGCAAGGTTCGCGCCATCGGCGACGACGCCAAGCTGATGATGGGCAAGACTCCCGACAGCATCCGGACCATCCGGCCGCTGCGTGCGGGCGTCATCGCCGACCTCGAGGTCGCGGAGGAGATGATCAAGCATTTCATCCGCAGGGCGCACGGCGGCCCGAGCCGCTTTTCGCGTGGGCCGGAGGTGGTCATCAGCGTCCCTTCGGGCGCCACATCGGTCGAACGCCGCGCGATCCGCGACGCGGTCAGCAATGCCGGTGCCGACCGCGTGTCGCTGATCGAGGAGCCGATGGCCGCGGCGATCGGCGCGGGACTTCCGGTCGCCGATCCGATCGGATCGATGGTGGTCGACGTCGGCGGAGGGACGACAGAAGTCGGCGTCATCTCCCTGAAGGGTCTGGCTTTGTCCCGGACGGTGCGGGTCGGCGGCGACAAGATGGACGAAGCGATCGCCTCCTACGTCCGGCGCAAATATAATCTGCTGATTGGCGAAGGCACGGCCGAGCGCGTGAAGCTGGAGATCGGCTCGGCGGTGCGACCGGAGGATGGCGTCGGCCTTTCCACGAGCGTTCGCGGCCGCGATGTCGGTCGAGGCGTGCCGAGCGAGATCATGCTGACCGAAGCGCAGGTCGCCGAGGCGCTGACCGAGCCGGTCAACCAGATCGTCGAGGTGGTACGCAGCGCGCTCGAGAACACGCAGCCCGAAATCGCGGCGGACGTAATCGACCAGGGGATCATGATGACCGGCGGCGGATCGCTTCTGCGTGGCTTCGACACGGTACTTGAGGATTCGACGGGGCTGCCGGTTCATGTTGCCGAGAATGCGCTGAGTTGCGTCGCACTGGGTGCCGGGCAGACGCTTGAAGACCAGATTCTGCGCGGAGCGCTTCTGGCGGCTTGAAGAAAAACGTCATTGCGGGCGCGGCGATGCAATCCAGCGTCGCAGTATGGATTGCCGCGGCTCCTGCGGAGCCTCGCAATGACGGCTAGAAATCGACCTTGTCGTAATGGCTTGGCGGTACGATGACCTCCATCCGCTCGCCGAGCAACGGGCGGAAGCAAGGGCGCGATTTCATCACCGAATACCAGTCCTTGGTCTGCTTGTGCCCGCGCCAGTCGAGCGCACCGAGATAGTCGATGACACTCAAATGCCCGGCGGCGGTGAAGTCGGCGAGGCTGAGGCCGGGCCCGGCGAGCCAGCGGCGGTGGTCGAGCAGATAATCGAGATAGTCGAGATGCTCGGACGCGACCCGCATCGCCTCGCGCAGGATGCGCGTGTCCGGGCTCTCCTGGCTGACGAGGCGCTTCCTCATGCGCTCGTTCATCAGCGGCTCGACCGCTTCGCGGTATAGCTTGATGTCGAACCATTCGGTCATCCGGCGGATTTCCGCGCGGAGCGGCGCATTGCCGTGGATCATCGGCACCTTGTCGACCGTCTCGTCGAAATATTCGACGATCGGCTGCGAGCCGATGAGAGTCACGCCCTGGTCCGGCTCGACCATCACCGGGGTTTCGCCGGCCGGGTTCAGATCGATGAACTCGTCGCGCTTCTCCCACGGATTTTCGCGCACGAGTTCATGGCCGATGCCCTTCTCGGCGAGCACCAGGCGGACCTTGCGGGAAAAGGGGCAGAGAGGGAATTGAAAGAGCTGCCACATGCCGGGGCAGCTTTAGCGGGGTAGACGCCCGTCACAACCCATCGTCATTCCCGCGAAAGCGGGAATCCCCGCTTTTCTTCAATCCAGCACAACAATAGCGGGACCCCCGCTTCCGCGGGGGTGACGAAATCAGGATGCATTACCGCTTCGGATAATTGGGATCGGGCATGTTGGCGATCGCGCGTTGAAGGGATTTTCGAGCATCCTTCAGGTCGCGCGCGATCTCGGGCAGCGCCTTGTTCATCGCCTCGATGCTTTGCTGCATCGTCGGCCCGACGCTCGCAATCCGCTCATGGATGCGGCGGTCGAAGTCGGGGTCGTCGCGGCGGGCGAGATCGCCGACGGTGAGGTTCCGCTCTTCGGGCAATGCCGGACGACCTTCGAGAGCGGCGGCCACCTCGCCGACCCTCAGATTGAGCAGCGCCGTCGAGAGGCTCTGCATTGCATCGGTGAGCCTCTGAGCCGTCGCCGGGTCGGTCAGCTCGGGCGGGAGCCGCGGCGCAGGCTCGGCCAGCGCGGAGGTCGAGGCCAGGAGAAGCGGAAGGAGGATCAGGCACTTGCGCATGTCGGTCACCATCTAAGTGCCTGAATTATCAGACCGCTGGCGACAAGGCGCAAGTGAAATCAGCGCATCGTCAGCCAGACGAGCGCGACCGCGCCGGCGACGATGCGATACCAGGCGAAGGGCGCGAAGCCGTGGCGCGAGATGTAATGGACGAAGGCACGAACGACGACGATCGCGACGACGAAGCTGACCACGAACCCGACCGCGACCGTGCCGAGCCCGACCCCGTTCGCGCCGGCGATCAGCGTGTCGTGGTGCTTGACCAGTTCGAGCATGGTCGCGCCGAGCATGGTCGGAATGGCGAGGAAGAAGCTGAATTCGGCCGCGGTGCGCCGGTCGACGCCGAGCGCCAGCCCGCCCATGATGGTCGCGCCCGAGCGGCTCACGCCTGGGATCATCGACAGGCACTGGATGATGCCGATGCCGATGGCGGTCTTCATCGGCATTTCGGCGACCCCGAACATCCCGCGCGGCTGCGCGACCCGCTCGATGACGAGGATCGCGATGCCGCCGAGGATCAGCGCAATGGCGACGATTTCCGCGTTGCCGAGCAGCGCCTCGATCTTGTTGATCAGCAGGAAGCCGAGGATCGCCGAAGGGAGGAAGCCGATGAGGATATTGCGGACGAAGCTGAGCGATGTCGGATGCGCCCGGAAGAGGCCCATGAGAACGGCCCAGAATGTCCGCCAGTAGAGGACCACGATGGCGAGAATCGCGCCGAGCTGAATGATGACGTTGAACGCCGCCCATTTCTCGGCGTCGAAGCCCAAAAGCTCCGTGGCAAGGATCAGGTGCCCGGTCGAGGAGACGGGCAGGAATTCGGTGACTCCCTCGACGATGCCGAGAATCAGCGCGATGATGAGAATTGGCATTTAGGGAAATCAGCCGCTTAGGTGGTGCCGGTCAAATGAATTCGCCGTCCGGAGAATTTGCCGCCGGGCCGATAACGGTCGAGCCATTCGTAAGCGACCGCCGCGAGCGGAGTCGGCTCGATCCCGAACGCGTCGAGACCCGCGTTGCCTTCGCTTGCCACATTGTCACTCTGAAGCATCAGCCACTGGTCGCGGGTCAGCGGAGCGCCGGGCAACCAGCCGAGCCAGGATAGCGCGGCGCCGAACATATCGGGCAGCGGCACGACTTCCGGATCTTGCCCGGTAATTGCCAGGATCGCGCGATGAAGCTCGATCATGCTCATGACCTCCGGTCCGGCGATTTCGTAGGTCTCGCCGGCGAACTTGCCTGGATCGAGCGCGGCCATGCCGATCGCGCGCGCCAGGTCGCGGATGTAGACCGGCTGGAATTTGCGCTCGGCGGCGATGACCGGAAGGATTGGCAATCGCGCCATCGAGGCGAAGCGATTGGTGAAATTGTCCTCCGGCCCGAAGACGATCGAGGGGCGGATGATGGTTGCTGTCGGAAAAGCCTGGCGGACGGCCGCTTCGCCCTCGGCCTTGGACCGGCCGTAGAGGGAGGGCGAATTCGGGTCCGCGCCGATCGCCGAAATGTGGACGAGCGCCGCCGCTCCCGCCTCCCGCGCAGCTTCCGCGACGTTGCGCGCGCCGTCGACGTGCACGTGGTGCATCGCCCGGGCGAACGTGCCGACGAGGTTGATGACCTCGGTCGCGCTCTTCACCGCCTCGCGAACCGCATCCATATTGGTGATGTCGGCCTTGGCGAAACCGAACTGGCCGACCTGCGCGAGCGGCTGGAGGAAATAGGAGTCGCGCGTGTCACGGCTGGCGATCCGCAGCCGCACGTTGCGCTTGAACAGATGTTCGCAGACGTAGCGGCCGATGAAGCCGTCGCCGCCGAAAACCGTGACAAGCTGTTCCGACCGCTCGATCATGGACTGGCGCGATAGCCCGCCGGTTCCTAGATTGACAAGGCGGGCTCGCGTTTCCTAAGCGCCGCGGCCTGCCGACAGCGACAAGTGCCCAGGTGGCGGAATTGGTAGACGCACCAGCTTCAGGTGCTGGCGCTCGCAAGGGCGTGGAGGTTCGAGTCCTCTCCTGGGCACCATTGTCGCCTGGAGGATGTCCAGGGGACATCCGAAGCCGGCAATCCGAGCAACGCGAGGTCGCGCGCGCATGCCACTTTACAGTCTAGGCGGCATTTCACCCCAACTGGGCGAGTCCGCCTGGGCCGCGCCCTCGGCCGACCTTATTGGCGACGTCCGGCTCGGCGCGCGGGCGAGCGTGTGGTTCGGCGCAGTGCTGCGGGGCGACAATACGCCGCTGATCCTCGGTGACGACACCAATTTCCAGGACGGGTCGATCGGCCACAGCGACGCGGATTTTCCACTGACCATCGGCGCGCGGGTGACCGTCGGGCACCAGGCGATCCTCCACGGCTGCACCGTCGCCGACGATTGCCTGATCGGCATGGGCGCGCGGATTTTGAACGGCGCGATGATCGAGCCCGAGTGCATCGTCGGCGCCGGCGCGCTGATCACCGAAGGCAAGCATTTCGAACGCGGCAGCCTGATCGTCGGTTCGCCTGCGCGGGCGGTGCGGGAGACTACGGAGGAGGAACGGCGGCTGCTTCGCGAGTCAGCAGCGCATTATGCGGAAAAGGCGCAACGCTATGCAGGCGAACTCAGGCCGCTTTAGTCCGCCAATTGCGTCTTGGTACCATAATATGGTATATGAATGCCATGGCCTCAAACACTTCCATCATTCTCAGCAATCACTTTCGCGAGTTTGCCGAACGCAAAGTTCGAGAGGGTCGTTATGCATCCACCAGTGACGTGGTGCGCGCCGGGCTGCGCTTGCTTGAGACCGAGGAGGAAAAAATCGAGGCACTCCGGCGTGAAATCCAGAAGGGAATCGACAGCGGCCCGCCCGAGCCATTTGAGCTGGAAGAGTTCCTTGCAGAAATGCACCGGGAGCATCGTTGAAGCGATCCGTCACGCTGAGGCCGGACGCTCGAGCTGATCTTGCGAACATTTGGTCCTACAGCGCGGAGCGTTGGGGTACCGACCAAGCCGACACGTACGTCTCCGAAATTCGTTCGAAAATCGCGATGAGCGCCGACAATCCTAATCTGGGGTCGGATGCCGGTGAACTTTATCCTGGACTTCGGCGCGCGAAGGCAGGGTCTCATCTGATCTATTATCTCGCCACCGACACTCTTCTAGACGTCGTCAGAATCCTGCATTTTCGAAGGGATGCCGAGGCGAAGCTTTGAAGGGTCTTTCGGTCGCCAAAGATGGGTTGTGAAGCGCCTCAAAGCTGAAGTGCCTTGCAGATGATTCCGTCCGAACCCCGGTGCGTTCTGAATCCCAGCGCTTCGTAATAGGCAAGCGCAGCGATGTTTCGCTCTCCGATGTACGCTTCAATTGTGGAAAGTCCCACTTCTCGGGCACCCGAGAGAGTCGCCGCGAACAGTCGTGAGCCCACGCCGGTGCGTGCAGCGGACGGCCTCACATGCGTGCCGATTATGCCCCAACCGATTGGCGTATCGTAGATGTTTCCTTCGTGAGCGCGCTTCAGCGATTGGAAACCAAGCACTTTCCCGCGCTCATCGAGTGCTACGAAGCAATGCAGCCGGTGCGGATGCTCGATGTAGTGCGACTTCACAAAATCCGGATCGGCGGCATTGCTCCGCTTCCCCGCAGCAACCAGTTCCTTGAGGACCTCGCTCATCGCCTCCGCGTCGAGCGGCCCGGCCTCCCTTATCTGGACCAGCTCAATAAACCCGCTTTTTCGGCGGGAAGGGCTTGATGTCGTCGGTGAGCGTGAAATCGTGGACCGGGCGGTAGTCGATCCTGACGTCGCCGCCCTTGCCGCCCCACCCGTCCATCCACGCGACCGTGTGCTTCATCCAGTTCTTGTCGTCGCGGTCGGGATAGTCTTCCTGCATGTGTGCGCCCCGGCTTTCCTTGCGGTTGTCGGCGCAGTGCATCGTCACCACCGCCTGGGCGAGCAGATTGTCGAGCTCCAGGGTCTCGACCAGGTCGCTGTTCCAGATGAGGCTTCGGTCGGAGACGTGGACGTCGGTCATGCGGGCGAAGACCTTGTCGATCTTCGCGACTCCGTCGGCAAGAGTCCGGTCGGTGCGGAAGACGGCGCAATCGGCCTGCATCGTCCGCTGCATGTCCAGCCGAATTTCGGCGGTCGAGCTTCCGCCTTCGGCGTGGCGGAACTTGTCGAGGCGGGAGAGCGCCAGCTCCGCTCCATCCTTCGGCAGCTCCTCCTGGATCGTGCCGGGCTTCACGACCTCGGCGAGCCTCAGGCCCGCCGCGCGGCCAAACACCACGAGATCGATGAGGCTGTTGGAGCCGAGACGATTGGCGCCGTGGACGCTGACGCAGGCCGCCTCGCCGACCGCGAACAGGCCGGGCACAACCGCATCCGGGTTGCCGTCCTTCAGCGTGACGACCTCTCCATGATAGTTGGTCGGGACGCCGCCCATATTGTAATGGACCGTCGGCACGACCGGCACCGGCTCGCGGGTCAAATCGACGCCGGCGAAGGTCTTGGCCGTCTCGGTGATTCCGGGGAGCCGTTCGGCCAGCACCGCCGGATCGATATGATCGAGGTGCAGCCAGATATGATCCTTGTGCTCGCCGACGCCGCGGCCTTCGCGGATCTCCATCGCTTCCGCGCGTGAGACGACGTCGCGGCTGGCGAGGTCTTTCGCGTGGGGCGCGTAGCGCTCCATGAAGCGCTCGCCCTCGCTGTTGGTGAGATAGCCGCCCTCGCCGCGCGCGCCCTCGGTGATGAGGACGCCCGCGCCGTAGAGACCGGTTGGATGGAATTGCACGAACTCCATGTCCTGAAGGCCAAGGCCGGCGCGGAGCACCATGCCGTTTCCGTCGCCGGTTTGCGTGTGTGCGCCCGTGCAGGAAAAATAGCAGCGCCCGTAGCCCCCGGTCGCAATGACCACCGCCTGGCTGCGAAAACGGTGGATCGACCCGTCGTCGAGATTGAACGCGACAACACCGCGGCACGCGCCGTTCTCCATGATCAGGTCGATCGCGAAATATTCGACGAAGAAATCGGCGTCGTGCTTCAGGCTCTGCGAATAGAGCGTGTGGAGCATCGCGTGGCCGGTGCGGTCGGCGGCGGCGCAGGTGCGCTGGGCCGGCGGGCCGTTGCCGAAGTCCTGAGTCATGCCGCCGAACGCGCGTTGATAGATGTGACCGTCCTCGGTGCGGCTGAACGGCAGGCCCATGTGCTCAAGCTCAATCACCGCGGCGGGCGCCTCGCGGCAAAGATATTCGATCGCGTCCTGGTCGCCGAGCCAATCGGAGCCCTTGACCGTATCGTACATATGCCACTGCCAATGGTCGGCGCCCATGTTGCCAAGGCTCGCCGCGATTCCGCCCTGCGCGGCGACGGTGTGGCTTCGGGTCGGGAAGACCTTGGTCACGCAGGCGGTCTTGAGGCCATGCTCCGCCGCACCCATGGTCGCGCGCAACCCGGAACCGCCGGCTCCGACAACGACGACGTCATAAGTATGATCGACGATGCGATACGCGCTCAAGCCACGCCTCCGAATGCGATGCCGGCGAGCGCGTAGAGCGCGATCGCGCCTGCGCCGACGGCGAGGAACAGGAAGAAGGTGTTCAACGCGAAATTGTTGCCGGGCTCGTGCACATAATCGTCGACGACGACTTTCAGCCCGTCGAGCCCATGCTTGAATCCGACGATCACCAGCAGCGCCATCGGGATCGCGCCGCTCGGCGCCCGGAGCCATTCCATCAGCGTGTTCTGATCCAGCTTTGGCAGAAACAGCAGCGAAGCGAGCAGCCAGGTGCAAAGGAACAGGAGGGCTATGCTGGTGACCCGGTCCGTCATCCAGTGGTGGACGCCCGATTGTGCCGAGCCGAGACCCTTTGCCTTGCCGATCGGCGTCGCGCTCTTTCCAAGGCTCATGACCGCACTCCCAGCAGATAGGCCCAGAGGACGATGGTCAGCAGAATGCCCCCGATGATGGTGAGCGTGGCGAGGCGGCTGTTGGTCCGGATTTCGAATGCCGAACCGCTATCCTCCACCAATTGTCGGATGCCGGAGAGAAGATGCTGGAAGAAGCTCCAGCTGAGCCCGATGAGGACGATGAGGCCGACCCAGCTGCCGGCCGCCTTCGTAAAGCTCGCAAATTCGTCAGGGCCCTTCGAAAGCGCGAAAAGCCACCAGGTCAAAACGCCCAATCCGGCAATGGTCAGGGCCACGCCGGTCACGCGGTGAATGATCGAAACGGCCATGTTCGGGCCCCATCGCCAGATGCTGAGATGGGGCGAAAGCGGTCGCGGTCTCGTGGCCATATCTGGGCTCAATTCCCTTGGACGTTCGCCGAACGGCGAGGATGCGCCCGCTTAAGACGCGCTCCGGCGCGAGGCAAGTTCCGGCCGCTCCGCCTAACCGGCTCTTAACCATTGTCCTGCAAGAGCGTCAGTCAAGTGACGAACGCGCGAATGACGGAGAGTGGACGGATGAGCGAGACTGGACAGCTTCAGCAGCTGACGGACCGGCAGGTAAAGGAGCGCCTGAACACCTACAATCCGGACGGCTCGCTCGACCGCGACCTCGCTTTGCTGCGCGAAAATGCTGCCGACCTGATTGCCACCGAGGTCACCGCCCATTTCGGCCAGAAGCGTGCGGACCGCTACGCCGCTGCCTATGCGTCGAAGGTCGACGCGGCCTGGGTCCAGAACATCGCCGAATATGGGCGCAAGATCTTTCGCGAGAAGACCTCGGTTCCGGTCTATCTGGCCGCCCGCTCGCAGGCCGCCGCCGGCATTATCGCCCGGCTGACGGAGCGCTTCTCAAGCGATCCCGACAAGCTTCAGCAATGCGTGAGCGCGTTCCTGCGGACGATCACTGTGGAAACCGACATCATTCTTGCGCAGGTCGCGCTGCTCGAAGCCATTGACGCCGCGGACCAGCGCGGCCGCGAAAGCGACCAGTTTGAGCGGCGGGTTGCTGATCTGGTCCGTGCAAGCACAGAGGAATCGAAGGCGCTGACCGAGCGCACCCACTCCACCGCGGCTTCGGCGCGCGGAATGCTGGGCAAGACGAGCGAGGTCGCCGCCGCCGCCGAGCAATCCGCCGTCGCGATGCGCGAGGCCGCGCAGACCGCCGCCGGCCTGATCCGCGCGATCGAGGATGCACGCGCCGAGGTCGAGGTCGCGGCGGACGTCGCCACCCGCGCCGGCGATCAGGCGAGCGAGGCCGTGAAGGTCAGCCAGGCGCTCTCCGCGCACGTCGAAGCCATCGAATCGATCCTGAGCCTGATCCGCGACATCGCTGGGCAGACCAATTTGCTGGCGCTGAACGCGACCATCGAGGCCGCGCGCGCCGGTGACGCGGGCCGTGGCTTCGCGGTCGTCGCGCAAGAGGTGAAGAGCCTCGCCTCCCAGACCGCTCGCGCGACCGACGACATCACCGCCAAGATCACCGCGATCCAGCAGGCGACGAGACAGACGGTCGAAGCCAACGGCTCGATCCGCGGCACGGTCGTGGAAGTGCAGACGTCAGCCGACCGAATCCGCGAGGCGATGGAGCTCCAGGCCCAGACGGTGACGATGATCACGGCGGCGGTGGATGAGACCGCGCTCGCTGCCGACTCGATGAGCTCGACCATTGCCGCGATCCGCAGCGACACCGAGAACGTCGCCAAGGACATCGACGAGGTCGAGCAGGGCTTCGGCCGCTTCTCCGAGCAGATTGGCGGGTTCAAGGCGACCGCCAAGGATTTCGTCAACGGGATGGCGGCGTAACTCTCCTCCCCTGCTTTTGCAGGGGAGGTGGCAGACCCGCGCAGCGGGGCTGACGGAGGGGCCTTCTTGCTCTCACGGAGCAGACCCCTCCACCATTGAATCTTCGTTCAATGGTCCCCCTCCCCTCGAAATCGAGGGGAGGATATAGGCACCCCATGAACATCCTCATCACCGGCGCGAGCCGCGGCATCGGGGCTGCGGCCTATTCACTCCTCAAGAAGCACGGCCATGACGTGCGCGGCCATTCGACTCGCGGCAGCGACGAGTTGATCGCCGGCGACCTCATCGACCCGGACGCGCCGCGCAACATCTGGGAAACGGCGCTCGCCGAGCTCGACGGGCGGATCGACGTGCTGGTCAACAATGCCGGAATCTACGAGGCCGTGCCCGACAATGCCGACGACGAGCAGTGGCACGCGGCCTGGCATCGGACCTTAGCCATCAACCTTCAGGCGGCGGCCGACCTCAGCCGGCTCGCCGTCTCGCACTTCCTCGACGTGGGCATCCCCGGCCGAATCGTGAACATCGCCAGCCGTGCCGCCTTCCGCGGCGATTCGCCCCAGCACTGGCATTATGCGGCGTCGAAGGGCGCGCTGGTCAGCATGACCCGCACGATCGCGCGCGGCTATGCGGCCGAGGGAATCCTGTGTTTCGCCGTCGCGCCGGGTTTCACGGTGTCGGAAATGACGGAGGAGTATCTTCAGGGCCGCGGCGGCGCGCAGATCGTCGCCGACATCCCGCTCGGCCGGGTCGCGTCGACGACCGAGGTCGCCGAGGTGATTCGCTGGCTGTCGGTCGACGCCCCGGCGTCCGCGACGGGCAGCGTCATCGACGTCAACGGTGCGAGCTATGTTCGCTAGCCTCGCCCTCGCGGCCGCCGCCGCGCAACTCCTCCCGGTCGTCATCCCGCTCCAGAAGCCGCCTAAGCAGGTCGAGCAGCCGATCGCGCCGATCCAGACCGCCGGTCCGAAATTCGCCGCGGCGTGCAAGCCCTGGGACGATTGGACCAAGCCGGCGCCGCCGGTTCGCATTCACGGCAATACCTATCTCGTCGGCACCTGCGGGATTTCCGCGATCCTGATCACAGGGGACCAGGGCGACATCTTGATCGACGGCGGGCCGGAAGGCGCCGCGGACCTGATCGCGAACAACATCCGCCGTCTCGGGTTCAAGCTCAGCGACGTAAAGATCCTGCTCAACAGCCACGAGCATTTCGACCATGTCGGCGGCCTTTCGCGGCTGCAGCAGCTGACCGGCGCGCAGCTTTATGCGTCACCGGCGGCGGCCGAAGTTCTGAAGACCGGCACGCAGGGCGCGGACGACCCGCAGGCCGGATCGCTCAAGCCGTTTCCGCCCGCGCGAGTCGATCGAATCCTCCGCGACGGCGAGCAGGTGCGGCTCGGCGATCTCGTGCTGATCCCGGTCGCGACGCCCGGCCACACGCCCGGCGCGCTGACCTGGCATTGGGGGACTTGCGACGGCGGCGTCTGCCGACAGATCGTCTATGCCGACAGCCTGACTCCGGTCAGCCGCGACGATTACCGATTCAGCGATCACCCAGCCTATCTCGCGAGCTTCCGCGCCAGCATCGCCAAGGTCGCCGCGCTCAATTGCGACATATTGCTGACCCCGCACCCGTCGGCAAGCCACATGATCGAGCGGCTGGGGAAGGGCGAGCCGCTACTCGATACCAACGCCTGTCGAGACTATGCCGCGCAGCTGACGAAGCAGCTCGACGAACGGCTGGCGAAGGAAAAGGTGGAGTGAGGCGCCATTCCTCCCCGAAACGGGGAGGGGGACCGGCCGGCGCAGCCGGACGGTGGAGGGGCCCCAGCGTTGCAGCAGCTCGACCGTTGGCCCCCTCCACCACGCCGCTTCGCGTCGCGGTTCCCCTCCCCGTTCCGGGGAGGATTTGGTGAGTTTCCGCATCACCTTGCCCTGCACGCGGGCGCAGGGGGAGGCGATCGGTGCGGCGGAGGAGTTGGGGGGATTCGACTATCCTCCGCCGGTGCTGGTCGCGGATGAGCCGGATGAATCGAAACCCGAACACTGGCTGATCCATGCCTATTTCGAGCATCAGCCGACAGCTGAAGAGTTGAACATGCTTCGGGCGCTCGGTTCCGGCGAACCGCGCATCGAGCAGCTCGGAGAAGCCGATTGGGTGACGATGAGCCAGCAGGGGCTCCAGCCGATCCGCGCCGGCCGCTTCTACGTCCATACGCCGATGACCGGAGGGACTGTCCCTCCGGGGACTGTCCCTTTCGAGATCGACGCGAGCCTAGCCTTCGGCACCGGCCAGCATGCGACGACCAGCGGTTGTCTTGGAGTGCTCGACAAACTCGGACGCGAGGGCGCGCGCTTCGCCAACATCGCCGACATTGGCACCGGCACCGGGCTCCTCGCCTTCGCCGCGCTCGCGCTCTGGCCGGAGGCGAAGTGCATCGCCACGGACATCGATCCGGTGGCAGTCGGAGTCGCGCGCGAGAACGCGGCGATCAATCGCGTAAAGATCGGCCACGGCGCGGGCGAACTCCTGTTGGCCGAGGCCGCGGGCATGGAATCGCCGCTCCTCGCTGCCCGTTCGCCGTTCGATCTGATCATCGCCAACATTCTCGCCGGCCCGCTGATCGACCTCGCGCCTGATTTCGCACACGTCCTTGCGTCAGGCGGTTCAATCATCCTCGCCGGCCTGCTCGACAGCCAGGCCGAGGCCGTCGCCCACGCCTATCGCGAGCAGGGACTATCCCTCCGCGAGGGACAGTCCCCAACCAGCGAGTGGCCGGTGCTGGTCCTCAATTCCTGACGCGGCGCAGCCACAGACATCGTTGATTCACGCGAAGGCGCGAAGAAAAAAGGAAAGGCGCGAAGACAGGCGCAGTCCCTTCGCGCCTTAATTCTCCTTCGCGCCTTCGCGTGAAAAAACTGGATTGCCGCATTCGCGGCGTTGCCAGGAACGAAGCGAGGGTTTCGCTTGCGAAGCGAAGTTGCGGCTGCAACAGCTGTGGGATGAAATTCACGATCCTGCTCGCAACGGCGGCGCTGCTTGCCGCGCCCACGACCGCCGCTCCCGTTCACCACGCCAAGGCGCATCCAGCCAAAACCGCCGCGAAGAAGGCGGAGACGAAGGAGCCGCTGAAGGAATTCTTCAAGCCCGCCGAAACGCGCTCGGTCGGCACCGTGATCGTCGGCGGGCAGCCGATCAATTACGATGCGGTCGCGGGAACGCTCGTCGTCCACGCCAAGGGGTGGGAGGACACCGACGCGATCGAAGCCGATGCTTCGGGCGATAAGTCGGACCAGGACAAGGACGAGCCCAAGCCCGAAGCCTCGATGTTCTACACGGCCTATTTCAAGCAGGGCGCGCCCGCGGCCGGCCGGCCGATCACCTTCCTGTTCAACGGCGGCCCGGGCTCATCCAGCATCTGGCTGCACATGGGCGCGTTCGGTCCCGTGCGGGTCATCACGACCGACGGGAAGCACAATCCGCCCGCGCCTTATTCGACCGTCAACAACAATGAGAGCCTGCTCGACGCCTCCGACCTCGTGTTCATCGACGCGCCGGGGACGGGCTTTTCGCGCATCGCCGGCAAGGACAAGGAGAAGGCCTTTTACGGGGTCGACCAGGATATCCACGCCTTCACCGACTTCATCACCCAGTTCCTGACCAAATACGGCCGCTGGAACTCGCCCAAATATGTGTTCGGCGAAAGCTACGGAACGATGCGCGGCGCGGGCCTGTCGCTCGCGCTCCAGCAGGCGGACGTCGATCTGAACGGCGTCATCCTGCTATCGGACATTTTGAACTGGGACTTCATGCCCGACGACCCGCAGCTCAATCCCGGCATCGACATGCCTTACATCGTCGCCCTTCCGACCTATGCGGCGACGGCCTGGTATTTCGACAAGGTGGCGAACAAGCCGGCGGACCTTCGCGCGTTCCTCGGCGAGGTCGAGCATTTCGCGACGACCGACTACGCGCAGGCGCTGATCAAGGGGAACGACCTTCCCGATGCCGAGCGGCAGCGGATCGCGCAGCAGCTGGCGGCCTACACCGGCCTTCCGCTAGCCTATCTGCTCAAGACCAATCTTCGCATCGAATATGGCGCGTTCCAGAAGGAGCTGCTCGCCAAGGAGGAGCTGACGACGGGCACGCTCGACACGCGCTTCGTCGGCGCGACTCTCGATCCATTGAGCAAGGTCGCGAGCTACGACCCGCAGGGGAGCGCGATCGGCGCGGCCTATGTCGCCGCCTGGCACAAATATGCGCGCGACCGGCTCAATTACCGCCCCGACATCCAGTTCAAGTCGGGCATCCCGATCTATTCCAAATGGGATTACAAGCATCAGCCGCCGGGCGCCGACAAGCCGCTCATCATGCTGCCCAATGTGCTCCCCGACCTCGCCGCGGCGATGAAGCAGAATCCCACGCTGAAGGTGATGGTCAACGGCGGCTATTTCGATATTTCGACGCCTTACTTCGAAGGCAAGATGGAGCTTCGACACCTGCCGGTGCCGCCGGCGATCCGGAGCAACATCGAATATCATTATTATCAGTCCGGCCACATGGTCTACGTCCACCCGCCGACGCTGGTCGAGCTGCATGATAACGTGGCGGATTTTATCCGGCGGACGAGCGGGGTGCGGTGAATGCGCTCTAATAGCTGAATCGTGCGAGCACGTGATCAACTGGACGGATCGGGTATCCAAGTCATCGCTGCAACGACACAACCACCACCCCTCGATTGCAACAATTTCTTTGGATCGACTCCCTGCTTTTCGGACGTGGATGCGGCCCATGCGATCAGTTGTGTGTTCAACTCAGCGCAAAGGCCAGGAATCCAATCTCGAAGGATGGCCAATGGAGGGCCGAGCTCCAAGGTAGCATCAAAAGCGGTCAACTGAAAAAGATCAGCAGGACCTCGAACGACCTTTCCCGCTGGGTTGGTAACCGGCCACTCTTGCGTTCCATGCACCGCGCCAGAAGCGACAACTACAAGCGTTGCTGAGGTGACGGGCACCCCTCGAGGCAGACAGTAGGACAGGCTGCCAAACAAAGCTGATCCTGTTCCTTTTTTCTTCGAGAGGTTCGGTATTTTTTGGTCCAGATGATCCATTCCATTTCGCATCTTCCTCGCTGTCTCCAGGGCAGCCTGCAAATTGCTTGGGACGGTTTTTTTCAATGACTGGAAAATCTGCCGAACAGCATTGAGCTGGTCCACAATCGACCACGCACTTAGTAAAAGCCCAACGCGCTCAAGATCCGAGATCTGCCCAACATCCGGCCCTGCCGACGCTGCCGTATCACGCATGACGATCCAAGAGTGCTGCAACGCATCCCCCGAATAGGTGAGCGCGTCGAAACGCATTTTTTGCGCTGCGTCTAAAGCATCTGGAAGCTGGCGAAGGATCGACCCGGCCGGGATGATCGCTTCACCGCAATAGTGAAATTCCTTTGTCATGTCTTTTTCCTTGGGCCCGCAACAATCTTCGCCCATTCCACTTCGCCGATGACCCGGATGCCGAGTTCTTCGGCCTTCTTGAGCTTCGAGCCGGCGCCGGGGCCGGCGACGACTAAGTCGGTTTTGGCGCTGACCGAGCCGGCGGCGCGGGCGCCGAGGCGTTCGGCCTGCGCCTTCGCCTCATCGCGGCTCATGGTTTCGAGGCTGCCGGTGAAGACGATCGTCTTGCCGCTCCATTCGGTCTGCTTGGCGTCGTTGACGAACGGCCGCGGCAAGACTTCGGACAGCAGGTCGTCCAGCACCTGCCGGTTGTGCTTCTCATGGAAGAAATCGTGGACCGCCTCGGCGACGACCGGCCCGACGCCCTGGACCGACGAGAGTTCCTCCTGACCGCCTTCGGCCAGCGCGACCCGACGAAGCTCCTCGATCGTGCCGAAGCATTTGAGAAGGTCCTTCGCGGTGACAATCCCGACATGGCGGATGCCCAGGCCGAACAGGAAGCGCGGGCCGTCGGGCTCGCGCTTGGCCTCGATCGCAGCGAACAAATTGTCGACCGATTTCTCCTTCCAGCCCTCACGGCCGAGCAGTTCCTCGCGGTGCCTGTGGAGCCGGAAAATATCGGCGGGCGAGTGCAGCCAGCCTAGCTCGATAAACTCGGCGATGCTCTTCTCGCCCAGCCCCTCGATGTCGAGCGCGCCGCGGCTGACGAAATGCCGCAGCCGCTCGAACCGCTGCGCGGGGCAGATGAGGCCGCCCTGGCAACGGACGTCGACTTCGCCTTCCTCGGCCACGGCCTCGCTGCCGCATTCTGGGCAGCGGTTGGGGAACACATAAGGCGGGCGCGGCTCGTCGCGGGTGAGATTCTCGATCACCTGCGGGATGACGTCGCCGGCGCGCTGGATTCGGACGCGGTCGCCGATGCGAAAGCCAAGGCGGGCGATCTCGTCGCGGTTGTGGAGCGTCACATTGGCGACGATCACGCCGCCGACGCCGACGGGCTTGAGGCGGCCGACAGGCGTCAGCTTGCCGGTGCGGCCGACCTGGATGTCGATAGCTTCCAGCGTGGTCTCGGCCTTCTCCGCCGGGAATTTGTGGGCGAGGCCCCAGCGCGGCGCGCGCGCGACTTGGCCGAGGCGCTCCTGCCAGTCGATCCGGTCGACCTTGTAGACGACGCCGTCGATGTCGAAGGGCAGGTCCGCGCGTGCTTTCTCGATCGCGCGATAATGGGCGAGCATTTCCTCGACATTGTTGCAGCGGACCAGCAGGTCCGCGACGGGGATTCCGAAGGCCTCGATCCGCTTCATCGCCGCGTACTGCGTATCGGCGAGCGGTTCGCTGAGCTCGCCCCAGCCGTGGGCGAGGAAGCGCAGCGGGCGGGCGGCGGTGATCGCCGGGTCCTTCTGCCGGAGCGAGCCCGCTGCGGCGTTGCGCGGATTTGCGAAGATTTTCCCGCCGGACGCCTCCTGCCGCTCGTTCAGGGCTTCGAAGTCGGCCTTCGACATGTACACTTCGCCCCGGATTTCGAGGATGTCGGGAATGTCAAAGCCCCTCCCCTTCAGGGGAGGGGTTGGGGTGGGGCTTGTCCTGATATGTGGTTTTTCAACATCCCCCACCCCCTGCCCCTCCCCTGAAGGGGAGGGGTGAAGGTGTTGAGGCACATCCCCGATCGTCCGCACGTTCGCCGTCACGTCCTCGCCCGTCGTCCCGTCCCCGCGCGTCGCGGCGAGCACCAATTCGCCGCGCTCGTAGCGCAGCGAGCAGCTGAGCCCGTCGATCTTCGGTTCCGCGGTCATCGCCACGAACGCGTCCGCCGGAAGCGCGAGGAACCGCTTCACGCGGGCGACGAACTCCTCGACCTCCTCGGCCGAGAAGGCATTCTCGAGGCTAAGCATCGGCCGCGCGAGACGGACCTTGGCGAGCGCACTGGTCGGCGCGGCGCCTAGCCGCTTCGACGGAGAATCCGTACGCACCAGCTGCGGGAAACGCTCCTCCAGCTCGCGGTTTTCCCGCACGAGCGCGTCATAGTCCGCGTCCGAAATCTCGGGCGCGTCGCGGTCGTGGTAAAGCATGTCGTGCCGCGCGATCTCCTTCGCCAGCCGCATCAGGCGGTTGGCGGCTTCGGCTTCGGTCAGGTCGTCAGCCAAACAATTCCTCGAGCAGGTTGATGAAGCTCGTCCAGCTCCGCTCGGCGGCGAGCGCGTTGTAGGCGACGCCTTCGATCTGGAGCGAGCTCGCGTGCGGGTTGGTGAAGCCGTGGCCGACGTTGCCGTAGGCGTGGATCTGCCAGTCGCAGCCCGCCTCCGTCAGCTCATTGCCGAGCGCCACCACCTTGTCCGGCGTCACCATCGGGTCATCCCAGCCGTGGTAAGCGACGACCTTGGCCTTGATCTTTTCGGGCGGAAGGCCGGGCGGGTCGAACAGGCCGTGGAAGCTGACCGCGGCCGCGATGTTCGCGCCGCTTCGCGCGAGATCGAGCGCGCACTGGCCGCCGAAGCAATAACCGGCGACGACGATGCGGTCCGCCGGAACCTCTTCGAGCCCCTGCGCCACCTCCAGCACATGGAGCATCCGCCGGCGAAGCGCGGCGCGGTCGCTCCGGAGCCGGGTCATCTCGCCGAAGCAGACGTCACGCGCGGCGCCGTGGAATTCCTTGCCGAAGATGTCGGCGACCAGCGCGTTGTAGCCGAGCTCGACCAGCTGGCGTCCGAACCCTTTTTCGAGATCGGTCACACCCATGACCGTCGGGATCAGGATCACCGTCGGCCGTGGCTCGCCGTCGCGACGGCCGACGAGGACGCTTTCCAGGCGCTCGCCCTCGAACTCGTGCGCGACCGGCCGTTCCTTGCTCATGCTGATTCCTTCCCTTTCTTCGCTTCTTATCCTCCCCTCGATTTCGAGGGGAGGGGAACCATTGAACGAAGATTCAATGGTGGAGGGGTCTTGCGGCGTGGAGAAGACCCTTCCGTCAGGCCTTCGGCCTGCCACCTCCCCTGCAAACGCAGGGGAGGAGAATCAAGCCGCGTCGAGCAGGCGCAGGGCCTGCGCCCGCGCTTCCTCGGTGATCGACGCCCCGGACAGCATGCGCGCGATCTCCTCGCGCCGCTCCGCGGCATCGAGCTTGCGGACGGTGGTGCGGGTGCCGTCGGCGCCGTGGCTCTTTTCGATCCGATAATGATGCGACGCCCGCGCCGCCACCTGGGGCGAGTGGGTGACGACCAGCACCTGCGAATTTTCCGCGAGCCGTGCGAGCCGCTCGCCGATCGCGCTCGCGACCGCGCCGCCGACTCCGCGGTCGACCTCGTCGAAGATCATCGTCGCCGCGCTCCCCGCCTCGGCGAGCGCGACCTTGAGCGCGAGGATGAAGCGCGACAACTCGCCGCCCGATGCGATGCGGGTCAACGGCCCGAACGGCACGCCGGGATTGGTCGAGATTTCGAACTCGATCCGGTCGGTGCCGGACGCGCCGGGCTCGGCGGCGGCGATGGCCGTCCGGAATTTCGCCGAATCAAGCTTGAGCGGCGCGAGCTCCGCGGCGACCGCGGAGTCGAGACGAGTGGCGGCTTCGTGCCGCTGCCGGCTCAGGGCCGCCGCGGCTTCGGCATAGGCCCGCCGCGCGCCAAGCAGCGCCGCATCCAGCTCGCCGATCCGCTCGGTTCCCGCTTCGATCGCCGCGAGCTGCATACGCATCTCATCGCCCAGCGCCGCGAGCGCATCCGGCTCGACGCGATGCTTGCGGGCAAGGCCGCGAATGTCGAACAGCCGCGCCTCGACCTGCTCGAGTCGCGCGGGATCGAAGGCTAGCGCGCCGACGGCGCTCTCAATTCGGCTTTCCGCCTCGCTCGCTTCGATCACGGCGCGATCCAGCGACGCGAGCGCTTCGGCCAATAGCGGGTGGTCGGCCGCGCCGCGCTCGATGCGCCGCGCCGCCTGGCGAAGCCGCGCCAGCGCGCCGTCCGATCCGCCAAGCAGATCGTCGAGGCCGGCGAGCGACTCGCTCGCTTTCGCGCCCGCCTGCATGGCGGCGCGTTCCTCCGCGAGCCGGGTCTCCTCGCCCGCTTCCGGCGCCAGCCGCTCGATTTCGGCTGAGGCGTGGTCGAGCCACTCACGATCGCGCTCGGCCGCGGCCGCCGCCGCGCGCGCTTCGGACAGGTCGGCTTCGATCCGGGTCACTTCCGCCCACGCGCTTTCGATCGGCCCAACGTCCAGCTTGCCGAACGCGTCGAGCAGCGCCCGGTGGCCCTTCGGATTGAGCAGGCCGCGGTCGTCCTGCTGGCCGTGGATTTCGATCGCCAGCGCCCCCGCGTCGCGGAGCAGGCCCGCTGGAACGGCGCTGCCTCCGGCAAAAGCGCGGCTGCCTCCGTCGCTCCTCAGCGTCCGGCGGACGACCAGCGGCTCGCCGGACTCATGATCGATCCCCTGTTCGCCGAGCAGCGTCAGGACGGGGTGACCGGCGGGAAGATCGATCTCCGCCGAGACGGAGGCGCTGTCCTGGCCCGAGCGCACGAGACCGGTGTCGCCACGCGCGCCCAGCGCCAGGCCGAGCGCGTCCAACAGGATCGACTTACCAGCGCCCGTTTCGCCGGTAAGCACGCCGAGGCCCCGCTCAAACTCGAGCTCGAGCCGCTCGACGAGCACGACATTGTGGACGGCGAGGTGCCTCAGCATGCGCGCAGCGTCGGCGAAACAGGCTCGGCTATTCCGCTTCGCCCGTCCATGCCGGGATCATTCTTTCGCGGGCGCGGGCGTCGTCGCGGCTGGGGTCTCGCCGGCCTGGGTAAAGGCGCGACCTCCCGTGTGCCGCCGCTCCTTGTCCACCAGCTTCAGCGACTGACGGTACCAATAGGTCCCCGGATAATTCTTCCCGAGCACGGCCGCCGCCTTCATCGCTTCGTCCGGAACGCCGAGCGCGAGATAGCATTCGACCAGCCGCTCCAGCGCCTCGGGCGTGTGGCTGGTGGTCTGATATTTATCGACGACCGAGCGGAAGCGATAGGTCGCGGCGAGCCACTCGCCGGAACGCTGATAGAAGCGCCCGATCTCCATCTCCTTGCCGGCGAGATGGTCGTTGAGGAGATCGACCTTCAGCCGCGCATCCGCGGCGTAACGCGTGTCCGGATAACGCCGGATCAGCTCGCCGAAAGCGTCCGACGCCTGCTGCGTGATCGACTGGTCGCGGGTCACGTCGGCAATCTGCTGATAATAGCTCATCGCGATCAGATATTGGGCGTAGGGCGCGTCGGCGTTGCCCGGATGGATGGTCAGGAAGCGCTGCGCCGAGCTGATCGCCTGGGGATATTTTTGCGCGAGATAATAATTGAAGGCGCTCATCAGCTGAGCCCGCCGCGCCCAAACCGAATAAGGATGCTGGCGCTCGACCTCGTCGTAGAGGCCGGCGGCGAGGTCATAATCGCCATTGTCCATCGAGCGCTTCGCCGCGGTGTAGAGCGAGCTCACGTCCCTCGCGACATAGGCCGTGTCGCCTTTCGCGCCGCGGCCGTGGGCGCAGGCCGTCAGGGCAAGAGCCGGAGCGATTGCAAAAAGGACGATCGCGGCGCGGGAATTTTTCAGCATATTGTCCTCATTAGCGTGGGCTCAGAGGGAGGCCAAGCGCGGCAATGGCCAGCGTCCGATGAACGGCAGGTGTCTCCTCCCCTCGTTTTCGAGGGGAGGGAACCATTCACCGCAGAGTGAATGGTGAGGGGGTATTTTCGTCTTGGCACAAGACCCCCCACCAGCTTCGCTGGTCTCCCTCCCCTGCAAATTCAGGGGGAGGAGATTATTTCAGGCTGTCTGCCCTTGCGGCGTATCCTTCTCATCGGACTTCAGGAAGCTGTCCGGCTGGATTCCGAGCCAGACCAGCACCGGCGAAGAAATGTAGATCGACGAATAGGTGCCGATCACAACCCCCAGGAAGATGGCGACCGCGAGGCCGAAGATCACCTCGGGGCCGATCAGCATCAGCACGCCCAAGGCCAGGAGGACGGTGAGCGAGGTTACGACCGTCCGCGCCAGAGTCTCGTTGAGCGACAGGTTGATCAGCGGGATGATCGACATCTTGCGGTACTTTCGGAGATTCTCGCGAATTCGGTCATAGATGACGACCGTGTCGTTGAGCGAATAGCCGACGATCGTGAGGAAGGCCGCGACGACGTTCAGGTCCACCGGCAATCGCGTGAAGGCGAAGAAACCCAAAGTCATCGCGACGTCGTGCGCCAGCCCGACCAGCGCTCCGACGCCGAACTGCCATTCGAAACGAAACCAGATGTAGATCGAGATTCCGAGCATCGCGAAGCCAATTGCCAGCGCGCTGTTCCCGGCCAGTTCCTCGCTGACCTTGCCCGAAACCGATTCGCCCGCGTCGACGCGAGCTCCGGGATATTCCTGCGGGATCGCGGTCCTCAGCTTGCTGACCTCCGCGTTCGATTCCGTTTCCGGGCCTGGCGGCTTGGGCAGGCGGATTTGATAGGTGCGATTGTCCTTGCCCAGCGCCGTGGGGCTCGCTTCGCCAACGCCGAGGCGGTCGATCCGCGCACGCAGGTCCTCGATCGGCACCGGCTTCGCGAACTCAACCCGCACCACTTCTCCACCAACGAAGTCGATGCCGAGGTTCAGTCCGGCGTAGGCCGCATAAGCAACGGATGCGACCGAAACGATGATCGACAGGATGAGCGCGAAATTGCGCCATCGCATGAAGTCGATGTTGGTGCCTTCGGGAACGAGCTTGAGCAGCTTCATGAACGAGCAGCCTTAAATGTGCAGCACGCGGGGGCGCGCGCGGCGGAGCCACAGCACGACCAGCATGCGGGTGAAGTAAACGGCGGTGAACACCGAGGTGATGACGCCGATCATCAGTACGACGGCGAAGCCCCGCACGGGACCGGAGCCGAAATAAGCCATGAGCGCCGCGGAGATGACGTGCGTGACGTTCGCGTCGAAAATGGCCCGGAACGCCTCGCGATAACCCGTCTCGACCGCGTCCATCAGCCGCCGCCCGCGCCTAATCTCTTCGCGTATTCGCTCGTTGATGAGAACGTTGGCGTCGACCGCGGCACCGATCGTCAGGATGAAGCCGGCGATGCCTGGCAAGGTCAGGGTCGCGTTGAACAGGGCCATGATCCCCAGGATCAGGAAGGCGTTCACCACCAGCGCGATGTTCGCATAGACGCCGAACCGGCCGTAGGTGACGAGCATGAAGATGATCACGCCGAAGACGGAGACGACGGAGGCGATCACGCCCTTGTGGATCGAATCCTGGCCGAGCTCGGCGCTGACCGTCCGCTCCTCGATCACGTTCAGCTTGACCGGCAGCTTGCCGCTGGCGAGCGACACGGCGAGGTCGTGGGCGCTCTGGACAGTGAAACTGCCCATGATTTGCGCGCGCCCGCCGAGGATCGGCTCGTTGATGTTCGGCGCCGAGAGGACCTTGCCGTCGAGGATGATGGCGAATGGCTTGTTGACGTTCTCCTGAGTCACGCGGCCGAAGCGGCGCGCGCCCGAACTGTTGAAGGTGATGTCGATGTCCGGCCGGCCGTCCTGGTCGAAGCTCTGCTTGGCATCGGTCAGCTGATCGCCGGACACCATGACGCGCCGCTGGACGGCAATGAAACCACTGCCGTCGGCCATCGGCAGGACCTCGCTGCCCGGCGGCGCCCGTCCCTGCTGAACCTCGACCGGATTGGCGGTCGTATCGACCAGCTTGAACTCGAGCCGCGCGGTCTGGCCGATCAGCTTCTTGAGCGCCTCCGGATCCTCGACGCCGGGAACCTCGACCAGAATCCGGTTCCCGCCTTCGGTGACGACAGTGATTTCCTTGGTGCCACCCGGATCGATCCGCCGCCGGACGACGTCGCGGGCGACGGTCATCGCATCCTTCAGCGCCTGGGCGGTCCCGCTCGCGGTAGGAGTCAGCACGACGCGGGTCGAATCGACGACCGAGACATCCCAATCGCGGCTGCCGGTCAGCGCAACCGGCTTGGTCAGGTTCCGCATCCGGTCGACCGCCGCATCGACCTGGGTCGGGTCGCGAACGAGGAACGAGAGCTTGCCGCCCGATGTCGAAATATCGCCGATCTCGATCCTCGGATCGCGCCGAAGCTCGGTCGTGACCGAATCCTCCATCGCCTGGACCCGGGTCTTCTGGGCGTCGGCGGCGTCCGCCTCGAGTAGCAAGTGGCTTCCGCCCGCCAGATCGAGGCCGAGGCTGATCTTGTAGTGCGGCAGCCAGCCGGGCCATTTACCGTCGAGCGGCGTGCCGGCGATCAAGCTCGGGACGGACAGCAGTACCCCGAACGCGATGACAATCCCGATCAGCCAGACTTTCCACCTGGGGAAATCGAGCATCAGTCGTTCGCCGGCTTGGTCTTGACCGTCAGCACTTCGCTGATCGTCGCCTTGACCACGCGGATCTTCACGCCCTGCGCGATTTCGATCTCCGCTTCCTCGTCGCTGACCTTGGTCACGCGGCCGCGGATTCCGCCGCCGGTAATCACGTCATCGCCCTTCTTCACGGCAGCGATGGCCGCCTGATGTTCCTTCACCTTGCGCTGCTGCGGGCGGATCATCAGCAGATAGAAAATCACGAAGATCAGAATCCACGGAAGGATGCCCATCAACAGCCCGGCGCTTCCGCCTGCGCCGCCGGCGGGTGCGGCCTGGACCATGCTCATCAGGATTGGCTGGCTGGACATCGAAGGCTGCTGACTTTCCGTTGAAGGGTGATCCTTGCTGTAACGGCAGTCCCCCGGACTGCCTACAGCAACGATGGTCGGGGCGACTGGATTCGAACCAGCGACCTCCACACCCCCAGTGTGATGCGCTACCAGGCTGCGCTACGCCCCGACCTGGCTGGCGCATCTAGGCAGGCACTCCAGTTGAGGCAAGGTGCGGCGGGAGGGTAAGTGGCAAGGCGACGGCGGAAAGGTAAAGCAGGCAAGTGGGCCTGGCGACTGCTCGTCGCATTGCTCGCCGTGCCAGCGCTGTACCTGATCGCTGCGCTCGCCGGCTCGCTCATTCCGGTGAATCGTGGCTGGCAGGAACCGGCCCAAGGGACGACCGTCTACATCGCCGACAACGGCATCCACGCCGACATCATCATGCCGGTGGAGGCCAATGGGCTGGACTGGAGGCCACTGATCCCGGTCAGCGACTTCGCCGCCGCCGACCCGGGCGCGGGCTGGATAGCCTTTGGCTCGGGCGAGCGGCGAGTCTATCTCGACACGCCAACCTGGTGGGATTTGACGCCCGGGACGTTGTGGGCCGCGCTGGCCGGCGGCAGGCGCGTCATGCACGTCGAATATGTCGCGGACCCGAGCTACGCCGTGCGCGAAATCCGCCTGAGGCCGGCGGAGTACCGCCGTTTATGGGCCGCGATCCGCTCGGACTTCGCACTCGACTCACACGGCCGCCCGCAGCGAATCGACCATCCGGGATATGGACCTTCGGACGCTTTCTTTCACGCCACCGGCAAGGCCAATGCGATCCGCACGTGCAACGTGGTTGCCGCGCGCTGGCTCAGCCTTGCCGGTGTCGAAACCAGCCTCTGGCCACCGTTGGTCCAGGGGCTCGTGTGGCGCTATCGAAAGCTGGCGACCTGACCCCCCTACTTGGGAGGGCTTTTCTCCTTCGCCGCTGCTTCGAGCTCCGCCTTCGTCATGCCGATCACCAACCCCTTGTCGCCCTTCGCGAGGCTGGAGATCGGTACCTTGGCGCGCACGGAACCCGTGTCGATCACCGCCTCGTCTCCGCTGACCGCGCCGATCTTGCCGACGGTGCCACCATCCGGGTCATAGACCGCGGCGCCGGCCTTGACGTCCGCCGCGGTCGCGGCGGCCGGGGCCTGGTCCTGCCCGGCTGGCGGCTGTGCCTGGTCCGGATCAGCGGAGTTCTGAGCCGGTGTGCTCGGCGGCGGCATTGCCGGCTCGTTCGGAACGTTCTGCTGCGTCGCGGGCGGCGTCATCTGGGCCGAAGCGGCAACCGGTACCGCTGTTAGAGCAATTGCGATAAAACCATTGTGAATCAAACGCATAGTAAAAGCCTCTCCATGAAGGGAGATGCCTAAACCATTCCGAAGGCGGGACGATGCGTGGCTTGCGGCAAACCGTTCACAAGAGCCGCTGGAGTGCGAAATTCAGAGCACGTAGCGGCTCAGATCGGCGTTTCTCGCGATGCTGGAAAGCTGCCGCTCGACGAAGGCGGCGTCGATCTTTAGGGTCTCGCCGCGCCGGCTTTCGGCGTCGAAGCTGACGTCTTCCAGCAATTTCTCCATTACCGTCTGGAGCCGCCGGGCGCCGATATTCTCGACCGCCTCGTTCACCTCGGCGGCGATGCGCGCGAGCGCGTCGATGCCGTCGTCGGCGAATTCGATGGTGACGCCCTCGGTCCCGAGCAGCGCCTGATACTGCTCTGTGAGGTTCGCGCGCGTCGCGGATAGGATCCGCACGAAATCCTCCTGCGTCAGCGCCTTCAGCTCGACGCGAATCGGCAGGCGTCCCTGTAGCTCCGGCAAAAGGTCGGCGGGTTTGGCGAGATGGAACGCGCCCGATGCGATGAACAGGATATGGTCGGTCTTCAGCGGCCCGTATTTGGTCGCGACCGTCGTTCCCTCGATCAGCGGGAGCAGGTCACGCTGGACGCCTTCGCGGCTGACGGAACCGCCGCGAACGTCGCTGACCGCGATCTTGTCGATCTCGTCGAGGAACACGATCCCGTTCGCTTCCGCGTCGGCAAGCGCGATGCGATTGATGTCGTCAGGGTCGAGCCTCTTGTCCGCTTCTTCGTCGGTCAGACGGGTGAATGCGTCGGGCACCTTGAACTTGCGGCGCTTGCGCGGACCCTGACCCATCGCCTTGCCCATGATCGACTTCAGGTCCAGCACCTGCGCGCCCATGCCTGGGATTTCGAACGGCATGGCGGGAGCCTCGTCGACCTCGATCTCGACCTCGGCCTTGTCGAGACTGCCGTCCGAGAAGCGCTGACGGAAGCTCTGGCGCGTCGCCTCGCTCGACCCCTTGCCGGTGAGCGCGTCGAGCAGCCGATCCATCGCGGCCTCCTCGGCGGCCGCACGGACCTTGTTGCGGCGGCGATCGCGTTCCAGCCGGACGGCTTCCTCGACGAGATCGCGGGCAATTTGCTCGACGTCGCGGCCGACGTAGCCGACCTCGGTGAACTTGGTCGCCTCGACCTTCACGAACGGCGCGTCGGCGAGCTTCGCCAGCCGCCGGCTGATCTCGGTCTTCCCGCAGCCGGTCGGGCCGATCATCAGGATGTTCTTGGGTGTAATCTCGTCGCGAAGCTCGGGCGCGAGCTGCTGCCGGCGCCAGCGGTTGCGGAGCGCCACGGCGACCGCTTTCTTGGCGTCGTCCTGGCCGACGATATGGTGGTCGAGCGCGGCGACGATCGCCTTGGGCGTGAGCTTGTCGTGCAGCACGTCGGCCTGCTCCCCGCTGCTCTCGGTTATGGTGGTCTGATAGTTCATTTCAGAACGCATGTCGGGACCGGCCGCAGGCACTTCAAGCGGTGCAGCGGAAGTCGGAGAAGAAGCGCTTGTGCGACGCGAGGATGCGGGCGATCGTCGCCGGAACGGGCGTCGTGCCCCACTGATCCAGCTCGAACGTGCCGCCGAGGATGATCCCGTCGGGCCGCGGGAACATGTAGCCGGGGCTTCCCGTGAAGGCGTAGCGCACCTCCGGCTGCGGCTCGAGGATCGCGAGCTGACCGCGCGCCGGATGAAGGTCCTGGTCGCCGAACAGGTCGCGGCTGCCGAGGCCGGTACAGTTGAAGACGAGCGACTCGGGAAGCGCGGCGATGTCGGCGGGAGTCGCGAACTTGCGCACTTCGATCTTGCCGCCGGCAATCTGCACGTCGCGGAGCATCTGGCGGAGGTAGCGCCCCATCTCGACGTACATGGTGTCGTAGCGAAGCACGCCGTCGAGCGGGAACGGGTGCTGCGCGGGCCTCAGCATCCGGTTGACCGGCGGGAAGGTCTCCAGCAGCTTGGCGTCGGGGCCGTCGCTTTCGGTGTAGGTCGGGAGCCAGCGCACGCCGTAATCCTCGCCGACCATGATCTGAAACCGCCGCCAGCTGTAGTCGAGGGCCCGAGTGAACTGTGCCCTGAACTCCGGCGTCACCTCATCGTCCTTGAAGACGGCGTAGGGATGAAACTGGCCGCCGGCGATGTTCGAAGTGGTGTCGGGCGGGAGCGCGGCGGTGTAGATTGTCACCGGAAAGCCCGCTTCCTGCGCCAGCCGCGCGGTGGAGAGGCCCATCACGCCGGAGCCGAGCACCGCAACCGGCCCGCTGTGCCCCTGGAGCCCGAGCTCGGTCGCGAGCTTTGACGAACCCCAGCTCAAGGTGATCCCACCGCCGCCGTGGCCGTAATTGTGGACGAGGCGCTTGTCGCCCAGCGCCTCGGCGCGGACGACGAAACCGCTGCGGCGGTAGGGCCTCAGCCCCGCGACGGTGCGGATGACACGGCTGGCGTCGACGTCGACCGGCGGAAAGGGCGTGCAGGTCGTCAGGCGGGTTCGAGTGCCGACGGTCGCGCAGCCGGAGAGCAGAGCGGCGGAACTGGCGGCAAATGTTCGGCGAGTCAGGATCACCCGGACGTTCCTATCGTCATTCCCGCGAAAGCGGGAACCCCGCCTTCTTAGAGTTCACGCGAAGGCGCGAAGAAAAATGGAAGGCGCGAAGGGTCTGCGTCGATTCTTCGCGCCCTTGCTAATCTTCGCGCCTTCGGGTGAAAAAGGAAGGCGGGTCCCGGCTCAAGGCCGGGATGACGATCATTCAACCGTCTCGATGGTCAGCCGGTCGTTGGTGAAGACGCAGACTTCCGACGCGATCTGCATCGCCCGGCGAGCAAGCACTTCGGGGTCCTGCTCGTAGTCGGTCAGCGCCTTGGCCGCCGACAGCGCATAATTGCCGCCCGATCCGATCGCCGCGATCCCGCCTTCGGGTTCGAGAACGTCGCCGTTGCCGGTGAGGATCAGCATCTGCTCGGCATCGGCGACAATCATCAGCGCTTCCAAATTGCGGAGATATTTGTCGGTCCGCCAGTCCTTGGCGAGCTCGACCGCCGAGCGCAGCAACTGGCCGTTATATTGCTCGAGCTTCTTCTCCAGCCGCTCGAACAGGGTGAAGGCGTCCGCCGTCGCCCCGGCAAAGCCGCCGATGACCTTGCCTTCCTCGCCGATGCGGCGGACCTTTTTGGCATTGGGCTTGATCACCGTATTGCCGAGGCTGACCTGGCCGTCCCCCGCGATGACGGTCTTGCCGCCCTTCTTCACGCCGAGGATCGTGGTTCCATGATATTGTTCCATATCCGCCATGTGGGGAGCGGCCTTACGCCTGTTCAAGCGCGGCCGGCGAACATGAAGGCGGCGGCGCCGACGATGCAGGCGAACGCGCCGAGATAGCGCCAGCCGATCGGCTCCTTCAGCACCAGCGCCGCGAAGACGGCGAAAATGCTCAGGGTGATCACTTCCTGGATGATCTTGAGCTGCCCGCCGGTGAAGCGATGGAAATAGCCGATCCGATTGGCCGGAACCGCGAAGCAATATTCGACGAGCGCGATGCTCCACCCGGCGAGGATCGCGGTGACCATCGGCAGATGCGGGAATTTCAGATGCCCGTACCAGGCGAGCGTCATGAAGATGTTCGAGCAGATCAGCAGCAGCACTGTCAGCATGATGGTCGCCTTGTTCGCGTTGGATTTTTGGAGAAGTCAGCCGGCCGATTGCTGTTCGAAGCGGCGGTCGGGCACGAGCCACATGATCGCGACCGCTACGTAGAAGGCGACCGCCAAATACGGAGAGACCAGGAAGTTCGCGGCAAGGCCGAGGATGTAACCGACCACGCTGATCCATTCCTTGTGCTTGGACCCGACGGCCGCGGCAATTCCCGAGCCCTCACCTTCGGCGGCGATCAGCGATCGTTCCAGCACCCAATAGAAGATCGCCCCCATGAACAGCACCACACCGAACGCAGCGACCGGGAACGTGGTCACGCCCCGTTCGCCGACCCATCGGATCACGAACGGAAACAGGCTGAGCCAGAAGAGAAGGCCCAGGTTCGACCACAAGACCCGCCCGTTCACCCGCTTCGCCGAGTTCAGCATGTGATGATGGTTGTTCCAGTAGAGGCCGACATAGATGAACGACAGCACATAAGCGGCGAACAGCGGCAACTCCGGCCGAAGCGCCGCGAAGCTCGTTCCTTCCGGCACGTGCAGTTCCAGCACCATTACCGTGATGACGATGGCGAAAAAGCCGTCGGTGAAGGCATTGAGGCGATCGGGTTTCACGAAGCGGGGTCCCAAAGGCGGTTCAGCCGATTAGTCTTCATGGTCTGCCCCCGCAGCCGTCCGTGAAGCACAGCCTAGGCCACGCGGCCGGAAAGAAAAAGATTGGTTCACACGAAGGCACGAGGGTACGAACAGAAAGCCTCCCCCCTTGTGGGGGAGGTTGGTGGGGGGCCGGCCGGCGTCTGCCGGCCGAGAAGATTCTTTGTTGGCGGCATCGGCGTTGCCGATGACGCGCCCCCACCCAACCCTCCCCACAAGGGGGAGGGCTGAACGTCGTCGTTCGCGATCTTCGTGCCTTTGTGAAATCACTCTTTGTTATTGGGATCGACGGCCGCCTGCGCCTTCACCCACTTGATCAGCTCGTCGAGCTGGATGGCCTGCTCGGTCGCGGTGAGGGCATCGGACCGAGGAAGTCGGTCTTGATCGGCGGCTTCAGCAGCGCCGGCGGCGGGAGAGGGAAAGCCGGGCACTGGCGCGCTTCTGCGATGGCCGGGATCGGTTGCGGCGGCTGCGGTTTCCCCGCGCAGGCGCCGAGCAGACAAGCGAGCGGCGGCAAGGCGCGCTTCATAATCATGGGCTGTCCTTTCGTTGATCTGGCGCTGCTCGGCGGCGGCGCGTTCGGCATTGGTCTTGTCGGCGGCGCGCGCCGCGTCGGCCGCGGCGCGATAGTTGGCGATTGTTCCGGCGAGCGCCGATTGCCCGTCGCGGTACAGCTGCTCGAACCGGCCGCTCTCCTGTTTCCAGTGGCGAGTCTCGGCCTTCTGGATGAGCAGCAGGATGCCGAGCGCGAGAGAAACGGCGAGGCCCGCGAGCCCTTGCGGTTTGATGAAGCGGAGCAGGCTCACGAGTCCCGCTCCGCCTCGAAGCTCGCGCCGTCGCGGCTCGCCTCCACCTTGAAGCGGCCGACCGGCCCGCCGGCGAGGAGTCCGACGATGACCGCGATCATCGCCGCGATGAGGCCGCCGAGCGACCAGCCGAAGATGATGACGATGCTGTGCTCCTCGGCGGCGCTCCACCCGCCCCACATGAGGAGCGCGATCATCCCCACGGCACAGATGCCGCAGAACATGCCGGCGGCGGCGGCGAGCAGGCCGTAAATGGTGCGCTGGCCTTCGGCGAAAGTGAGCGGCGGAGGGATTTTCATTGGCATTCTCCAAGCGGGAGCCCTGCTCGTCCGTCGGCAAGACAGGCCGGGCGGGCATCTTCAGGGATGTTCACAGTCGCGCCGGACTGGGCGAATCCGACACATCTGAAGTGGAAACGGGGGGTTGTCGGATGTGTCGGATTCGTGGGGGTATGTCATTTCACTTCACCAATCCGGTTCGCGAGCCAGCCATAGAGGAACGCTTCATTGGCGGGGCGGCGTTCGGCAAGTCGGAGATAGCGCTCGCCCTGGAGCGCCTCGAGCGCGCGCAGCAGCACTGTTTCGCCACTGTTCCTGCCGCGCAACGCGAGGAATGAATCCAGGGCGGCGAGCGTATTTGGCCCGATCCGCCCGTCCGGCACCAGGTCGGGATAGTCCTCGCCATTGCGATTGAGCGCCGTCAGCGCGCGCTGAAGGAAAGTTGCGGCGACCGCGGGCCCCATGTTGACGCTAGTGTCGAACAGTTCCGCGGCAATCCGGGGTGTGCGCAACGCCACTTCGTCGAAATGCGGACGTAGCCAATAGAGGCGGCGGTAGATGGCAACGGCTTCCCCTCGCGGGAGTTGGCGCATCGGACCGGCGTAACCCTGCGCTCTGGCGACCGCTTGCGTGATCCCGAAGCAGGTTGGCCCGCCCCTATCGAGCGGATGATCCGCATAGCCGCCCTCGCGCTCGATCAGCGCGTCGATCAGTGAATCGACGTCGATGGTTTCGTGCACCTCACCTCTCCCATAGTTCGAGTCGGGACAAACATAACCAAATAGGTGCATTGTAGGAAAGAGGTGTGGATTAGCGTCGTCATGCTGAACTCGTTTCAGCATCCTTTTCGGAGACGTGCGGAGCCGACGAAGAGATGGACCCTGAAACGAGTTCAGGGTGACGGTTTGTGTGAGCTTCTTGTGTCCGCGGCACTCCGGCCGCTAGGCTCAGCTCATGAAATCAGGATTCCTGCTGGCCTTTGCCGCTTCCGCCCTCCTCGCCACCACTCCCGCCTATGCCGCGCTCAACCGCGCGGAGCAGACGATGGTCCAGACCGTCGATTCGGAACAGGGGCGCACGCTCGGCTTGCTCGAACGCTGGGTCGATCAGAATAGCGGAAGCCACAACAAGGCCGGCGTCGAAGCAGTGCGCGACATGGTCGAACCGGAGTTCAAGGCGCTCGGCTTCAAGACCGAATGGATCGACATGAGCGCGGCGGACCGCGCCGGCCATCTCGTCGCGCGCCACGCGGGGAGCAAGAAAGGCAAACGGCTGATCCTCATCGCCCATCTCGACACGGTGTTCGAAGCGGATTCGCCGTTCCAGCGGTGGACGCGGGATGGCGACGTGGCGCACGGCCCGGGCGCCGCCGACGACAAGGGCGGGATCGCGGTGATCGTCGCGGCCTTGCGGGCAATGAAGGCGGCGGGAACGCTCAAGAACGCCAACATTACCGTCTTCATGACCGGCGACGAGGAGGATGCGGGAAGCCCGAGAACCCTCTCCCGCCGCGACCTCGTCGCCGAAGGCAAGAAAGCCGACGTCGCGCTCGATTTCGAAAATCTCTCGATCGAAGACGGGCAGGACATGGGCTCGGTCGCCCGGCGGAGTTCGGGCAGCTGGACGCTCACCGTCTCCGGCAAGAGCGCGCATTCGGCCGGCTGGGGCAGCCCGAGCGTCGGCGATGGAGCGATCTACGAGGCGGCGCGGATCATCGACCAGTTCCGGCGCGAGCTTCCCGAGGACAAATTGACCTTCAACGTCGGGCTGATCGGCGGCGGCCAGACCGCCAAGCTCGACGAGGGCAAGATCCGGATCGAGGCGACGGGCAAGACCAATATCGTCGCGCCGATCGCCATCGCCCGAGGAGACCTCCGCGCGATCAGCCAGGAACAGATCGACCGGGTGCAGGCGAAGATGCGCGCGATCGTCGCCCAGTCGCTGCCGCAGACCAAGGCCGAGATCAGCTTCGGGACCGACTTCTATCCGCCGATGCCGCCAACCGAGGGCAATCGCGCCCTGCTCGCGCGGCTGAACCGGGTCAACGCCGACATGGGCCTGCCGCAGATGGGCGAGCTCGATCCGTCGAAGCGCGGCGCGGGCGACATCAGCTTCGTCGCCGCGGACGTCGACGGGCTGGTCGGGCTCGGGCCGTCGGGCTCCGGGTCTCATACGGCGTCGGAGACGGTCGACATCCCGTCGATTTCGAAGCAGGCGAAGCGCGCCGCGATCCTGATGAGCAGGCTGGCCGCCGAACGCAGATAGAATGGCGCTCAAGTTCATCAAGGAATTGAACCGCTTACGCGAGGCAGATTGACAGCCCCAAAGATTTGAGAGCCTCATCCGCTTCGCCGCGCGGGAAATGCGCGGATTGGAGGGAGACGGACATGCAGCAAGCCGTTTCGGCGCGGGCTCCCGCGCATCTGTGGATCGTCGGGATCCTGGCGGCCTTGTGGAATGCGTTCGGCTGTTTCGATTATTTCATGACCAACACGAGGAACGAGACCTATCTCGCCCAGTTCACCACCGAGCAGATGGCCTATTTCGACAGCCTGCCCGCGTGGCTCACGGCTTTCTGGGCGATTGGCGTTTGGGGCGGGCTCGCGGGCGCGCTCCTGCTCCTCATCCGCAGCCGCTATTCGGTCTGGGCTTTCGCGCTCTCGCTCATCGGCGCGGTCATCGCCATGGGTTACCAGCAGTTCGCGACGACGATTCCCGAGAGCATGAAGAGCGGCGCAATGGCGATCATGCCCTGGGTGATCATCGTCATCGCAGCGTTCCTCCTCTGGTACAGCTGGGATGCCGGGAAGAAGGGCGTGCTTCGGTAATCACTTCCGGCGGAGTTCGCTGAGGAGCGGTTCCGCCGGACCCAATCTGTTGCCCCATAGCCGCAGTCGCGCGTCGAACGCCGCGCGGGCCGATGCCGCTACTTGCATGACTGTCGATAATGACGACCATGCCGCAACGCCCGGTGTGTGCCGAACCGGGGCCGAGGGAGGGTAGTCATGAATCGTCGTCGCGTCTGGCGCACACTCGCCTGTACATCGTTGATCTCGCTCGCCGCGCTGCCCGCGCCGGCAGCGGCTCAACGGGTCAACCGCATCGTCGCGTTCGGCGACAGCTATGCCGATACCGGCAACGCCTTCGCGCTGGGCTACGCCAATCCCGACGCGCTCACCGTCTATCCGACCGGCCGCTTCTCCGGCGGCAGCAATTATATCGACAGCCTCAGCGACATCCTCCGGGTTCCGGTCGAAAATTTCGCGATCGGCGGCGCGTTCGGCGGCACCAACAACGGCACCTTGTGCTTCGATCCGTTCTACGCGCCGGGCACGTCGCCGCTGTGCGGCAAGGGCCTTCAATATGAGACCGACCAGTTCCTTGGGGTCGGCGCCCAGTCCTCGGTGTTCCCGAACGGATCGACCAGCCTGACTCAGCAGGACCTGCTCGCCGTCTCCATCGGCGGCAACGACGCGCGCTTCTACCAGCAGGCCGGTGGGACTCTCGCCGGAGCGGCGGCGGCGGGAACGAGCGCGGCGGCGGGCACCGCCGCGCAGCTCGACCGGCTGGTGGCGCAGGGCAATCCGACGATCAGCTTCCTCGCGCTGAACGGCGCCGTCGCGCCGGAAGTCGCCAACGATCCCGCAGCCCAGGCCATCCGCGGCAGCTTTTCCGACGCTTATTATACATCGCTGCAATCGACCCTCGCGGGTTATGCGGCGGGCGGATCGGTCGTCCATTATCTCGACGGGGCGCTGCTGCTGCAGGAAGTCAGCGCCAACCCGCAGGCGTTCGGGGTCACCAACGGGCTCGTCTGCCCGATCTTCCCCGATCCGACCTGCCTCGTCGATTCGAGCGGCTATCTTTTCTACGGCGACGCGCTTCACCTGACGTCCCAGGGGTTCAACCTGCTGGCGCGCTACGTCGCGGCGCAACTCGCGGCGCCGCTGACTTTGCAGGCGCCATCGGATCTCGGGCTCGACGTGGCGCGGCAATGGGGACGCACGCTGTCGAGCCGGGGCGACCTGTACGCGCGCTCGGGCCCGACGAGCGGGCTCAGGCTCTACGCGCTCGGCGACGGGCTGTCGCATGACGTTCCAGGCAGCAACCAGAACGGCATCTTCCAGGTCCGCAGCGTCGGCGCGACGATCGGCGCCGAATATGGCGTACCCGGCGGCATGATAGGAATCGCCGGTAATTACAGCCGGCCCAAGGTCGACTTCGGCGACAATTCCTCGCGCATCCGCGGCCGGTCCTGGCAGATCGGCGCCTACGGCAGCCTCGGCTTCGCCGGGCTCTTCGGCCAGGCCTATTTGGGTTATGGCAAGGACCGCAACCGGATCACGCGCACCGGCGTGGTCGACGACATGACCGCCCGACCGCACGGCAGCCACACGGTCGCGGGCGCCAAGGGCGGCTATCTGATGTCCTTTGCCGGGCTTCAAGCCGGCCCGATCGTCGCGCTCGACTATGCGCGGGCGAAGGTCGACGGCTACACGGAGACGGGCGACCCGGCGCTGACGCTGAACGTCAGCAAGCAGAGCCTCAAGGCGTTCACCGGCCAGGCGGGCATCGAGGTCCGCGGCGCTCTCGCGGGCCTTCACCCGTTCGTGGACCTGACCGCCGAGCATGATTTCAGCGGCGACGGCCGGCTGATCAGCTTCGCCCAGACGAGCGCGCCGACCATCGTCAACCATTGGTCGGTGACTCGCGGCAAGGACACCTACGGGCGGCTGTCGGGCGGCGCGAGCGCGGACATCATCGGCGGCATCAGCATCGACGCCTACGTCTCCACCACCCTCGGCCGCGACGATGGCCAGGAAGTCGGCGGCAACGTGGGCCTGAAGGCGCGGTTCTAGCGGTCAGGCGGCGCGGGGAACGATGCGGTCGAGATCGCCGTTCAACGCGCGCTTGGCTTCGAGCAGTTCGTAATCGTCTTGCAGGCCAAGGAAAAATCCCTCCGACATGCGGAAGTAACGCGACAGTCGAAGATCGAGTTCAGCATCCATGACGGTATCGCCGTCGATCACTGACTGGAGACGACCGACGTCGACGCGCAATCCATCGGCCAGCACCTCTGTCGTGAGGCCCAGCGGCTCCATAAACTCGCTGACCAGCAGCTCTCCCGCATGGGAATTGTGAAGCCAGTCAGGATTAGTGGTAGTCGACGATCTCGACATGTGTCGCGGCTCCATCCTTCCAGACGAAGCATATACGCCACTGCATATTAATGGAAATGCTGTGCTGACCGGCACGGTCTCCGCTGAGCTCGTGCAGGCGATTTGACGGCGGGTTGCGGAGATCGTCGAGCGACTTCGCGCGATTGAGCATCTTCAGTTTGTCCAGTGCGCGCTTCTGGATGTCAGACGGCAGCTTCCGGCTGGGTAGGCCGTTCCAAATGCTCTCGGTTTCTTTGTCGGCGAAGCGGCGGATCATGTCGAACTCCAATGACTCTCGTCAATTGTAGTTTTAGCCGGATCCGCAATCTTCGCTTAGGTTCGGAATCAAAAATCTAACGCCGCCCGCGGAACCTGGTCCGCTGCTGCTTTCCGAAGCGGCCCTTTCTCGTGCCGGGCTTGCCCTCTGTGGAATGTCCCGGTCGCCGCGGGGCGACGCGGTCGAATTCGGGGATGCCCAGGTCGTTTTCCTCCAGCCGGCGGATTTCGTCGCGGAGGCGGGCGGCTTCCTCGAACTCGAGGTCGGCGGCGGCCTTTCGCATCCGTTCCTCGAGGTCGGCGATGTACGCCTTGAGATTATGCCCGACGAGCTCGGGCCGCTCTTCGTCGCCGGTGTCGACCAGCACCGCGTCGCGCTGAGTCACGTCGGCGATGATGTCGGCAATGTTGCGCCTCACGCTCTCCGGCGTGATGCCATGCTCTTCATTATATTCGAGCTGCTTTTCGCGGCGCCGTCCGGTCTCGGCGAGCGCGCGCTCGATCGAGCCGGTGATGGTGTCGGCGTAAAGGATCACACGGCCTTCGACGTTGCGCGCGGCACGGCCGATGGTCTGGATCAATGAGGTTTCGGACCGGAGGAAGCCCTCCTTGTCCGCATCGAGGATCGCGACCAGCCCGCATTCGGGAATGTCGAGGCCCTCGCGCAGTAGATTGATGCCGACCAGCACATCGTAGACTCCGAGGCGCAGCTCGCGGATCAGCTCGATGCGCTCCAGAGTCTCGACGTCGCTGTGCATGTAGCGGACCTTGAGCCCCGCCTCGTGGAGATATTCGGTGAGGTCCTCCGCCATCCGCTTGGTCAGCGTCGTGACGAGCGTTCGATAGCCCTTCTTCGCGGTCTCCTTCGCTTCGTTGACGAGGTCGTCGACCTGGTCCTCCACCGGCTTGATCGTCACCGGCGGGTCGATGAGCCCGGTCGGGCGGATCACCTGTTCGGAGAAGACTCCGCCGGTCTCGTTCATCTCCCACGGACCGGGAGTCGCCGAGACGAACGTCGTCTGCGGGCGCATCGCGTCCCATTCGTTGAAGCGCAGCGGGCGGTTGTCGATGCAGCTCGGCAGGCGGAAGCCATATTCGGCTAGAGTGATCTTCCGCCGGTGGTCGCCGCGCGCCATGGCGCCGATCTGCGGCACCGTCTGGTGGCTCTCGTCGATGAACAGGAGCGCGTTGTCCGGGAGATATTCGAACAAAGTCGGCGGCGGCTCGCCGGGCAATCGGCCAGTGAGGAAGCGCGAATAATTCTCGATGCCGGCGCAGGAGCCGGTGGCGGCGATCATCTCCAGGTCGAAATTGGTCCGCTGCTCCAGCCGCTGCGCCTCCAGCAGCCGCCCTTCGGCGGTGAGCTCTTTCAGGCGCTCGGCGAGCTCATGCTTGATCGCCTCCATCGCCTGCTTGAGCGTCGGGCCGGGCGTCACATAGTGCGAGTTCGCATAGACCTTGATGCTGTCGAGGCTTGCGATGGTCTTGCCGGTCAGCGGGTCGAACTCGCTGATTTCCTCGATCTCGTCGCCGAAGAAGCTGATCCGCCACGCCATGTCCTCGTAGTGGGACGGGAAAATCTCCAGACTGTCGCCGCGCACGCGGAAGCTGCCGCGGGTGAACGCCGCGTCGTTGCGGCGGTATTGAAGCGCGACGAGCTTGCGGATCACCTCGCGCTGGTCCTCGGACGCGCCCTTCTTCAGGCTGAAGGTCATCGCCGAATAGGTCTCGACCGAGCCGATGCCGTAGAGGCAGGAGACCGAGGCGACGATGATCACGTCGTCGCGCTCCAGCAGCGACCGGGTCGCCGAGTGGCGCATCCGGTCGATCGCCTCGTTCACGCTCGACTCCTTCTCGATATAGGTGTCGGTGCGCGGGACGTAGGCTTCGGGCTGGTAGTAGTCGTAGTAACTGACGAAATATTCGACGGCGTTGCCGGGGAAGAAGCTCTTGAACTCGCCGTAGAGCTGCGCGGCGAGGATCTTGTTGGGGGCGATCACCAGCGCCGGGCGCTGTAGTGTCTCGACGACCTTGGCCATGGTGAAGGTCTTGCCCGAGCCGGTGACGCCCAGCAGCACCTGGTTCTTCTCGCCGTCGATCGCGGCTTCGGTCAGTTCCTTGATCGCCTGCGGCTGGTCGCCCGCGGGCGCGTAGTCCGACACCAATTCGAAGCGCTTCCCGCCCTCCGCCTTGTCCGGCCGCGCCGGCTTGTGCGGGACGAACGTCTCCGCCGTCTCCGGTTCGGCGAGGGTGGTGCGGATTTGAATCGGCATTGCCGCGATATGGGAGCTACCAGTGCTTCGGGCAAATAAGCATCGGCCGAGATCCATACCCGGTGGAAAGCGGACTCATGAGTGGCGAAAGCCGCGTTCAAATCTCGAAAGAAATCAGCGCGGCGGAGCTTTGATAATCCCGGTCCGATTTGCCGGGTCCGAATCCAGTCTGTTCTCGCATCTTAGTGCCCGTAAGAGCGCTGAGGACGTTTGGATGATTGCTCGCCGTCCCCACAACTGCTTCCGACACGTCTTCCGCTCTGAAGACCACTCGGACAGCACCCACTTCCTTCGCGGCCTCCAGGAGTGTTGCGATTGCTGTGCGAATTTCATCGGCTTGGTTCTGACTCATTGTTTGCCCTTTCTGCTATGGCGAAATGTGTAGAGTGCCTCGATGTTGCCATAGGAGGGGGCGATGCGAACAGTTGCCGCGTTTGTGCTGGTGCTATGCGGTAGTGTGGTAACCGTCACCCATTCCAAACCGCGCGCCGCCACCCGGCCACGCGCCGCTCATGCGATCCCGGCAACGGGCTTGCTAAAAGAGGACGACCTCATTGCGATTGCGCGGCTGGAGGCTCGAACCAAAGTTGATCAGTTCGCTGAAGACCCAACACTGGCCTATGTCGGACGCAAGTTTGTCATCACGCTCGCGCCCAAACAGCTTGCGACTGAATACGACCAGAACACACATATACTTTCAGTCGCTCCTTCCGCCTTTCTCGATTTTTTCGAGCTCACCAGAGACGTGAGAGCAAGCAGGTATGTGGGGCAAAATGCATTCGGCGTAAGGGCGGACATTGCAAAGGAGAGGGGCAGCGCGTTTGGTGTTTGCAATCCGTGGCGGTTTTCCGGGCTTTCACGATTGATCGGGTCCACCGCTTCCGGTGGTGTTCGTTATATCGCGCAGCTAGATGGGCCCGCTGCACGGGAACTGAGCAAGTCCATACGTCTTCGATTATCGGGAAGGATCACTCGACTTGACAGAGGTCAACCGTGGAGGCCCACTGCCGTATTCATGGAACCCAAGCTTGACGTGGCGAAGCTCGACCACCCGTATGATACCATTGTCCATCAGTACATTGTTTCGGCGGCTTTCGACAAAGCGGAGTGGGTAGACCACCGCACCGACAAAGTAATCAGCGAGAGCGAAGTCACAGATCGACCCGGTCAGTGCTCTGTTCTCGGCTAGGTATCGCCGCCCAGCTGCGCTCTCGATGTTTGTAATCGAGCCGAAAGCGGCCGTTGGGCCAGTTACCTATAACGATATGTCCGATGTCGCACGATTGGAGCGGGCTGATGGCTCTGCCCGCGTCCACTCGGTCGCGTCGTCGAGTACCGTCATCCGGTGCCGAAGAGCAGCAGCGGGCGCGAGTGCGGTAACGCCGCTATAGATGTTCGAGGAGACGCGAAATGGACCGATATACCGGCGGGTGCCTGTGCGGCGATGTTCGGCTGGTGGCGTCGGGGCGGCCGTACCGGGTCGGCCTTTGCCATTGCCTCGATTGCCGCAAGCATCACGGCGCGTTGTTCCACGCCTCCGCGATCTTTCCCGAGGAGGCGGTGACGATCGAGGGCGAGACGCGCGACTATGGGGGGCGCCATTTCTGCCCGCGCTGCGGCTCGTCCGTGTTCGGGCGCAGCGGGGACGAAGTGGAAGTGAGCCTGGGGGCGCTGGACGCGACCGACCAGCTCATGCCGACCTACGAGCTGTGGACCGTGCGCCGCGAATCCTGGCTCCCGCCGTTCCCGATGAAGCGGTCGTATGATCGGGACCGGGAATCTGGCGGGCGCACCCAGGAATAGCTCGATCGAAGGCCGGCGTCCGCGACGGTCGTGCGGACGATCAACGTCTGACTGGGCGCAGACGGGTAGATCACCGGCTTGTCACCGAAGTGCCTCTTCACCGCTTCTTCGCGCCGATCGACGTCGTACCATTTCACATCGACTTCATCGGGAAATTTGAAGCTGGCGTCGAACCTCGTTCCCGTGACGGCGTATTCCATCACGGCCCAGCGCTTGTCTGGATCCTCTGCGAGCCAGGCCTTCTCGATTAGATTACCCAATTCGGTCGTCGGCGGATAATAACGGACCACCCGGCCTTCATCCTTGAAAACCGAAAACCCCAACCAGCCTCTGCCCGATTCGGCGTAAAGCAAAACGCCATCCGGGTTGCCCCCAACGATTTCCGCGAGTTCCACGCCGATGTCCCCGTAAGCAGGGCCGAGAATTTCATATTTATCTTGGACCGCCTCGCCTCTCGCGGGCGTGCCGTGCGAAGAAGTTGATTTAGTCGTTGTGGCCGCTGATGCGCTCAGTGAGAAGATCGCCGTCGCCGCCATTATCGCGCCGGTCCAGTTTGCCAGCATTTGACTGCTCCGTCTTCGAGCATGACGAAGATGCGGCTGTGTTTCGCTTGTTGGCTCCGGCGAAGCGGATAATTTCGCTGTCATCGCCGAGCCACTTTCAAGTCGATCGTCGTCAGCAAGCGATTCGGCAGGAACTTCATCGGGAAAGTTAAACCCGCCGTCAAATTCTACTAGCTTGGCGGTAACGGGTATATCACCGGTTTATCGCCAAAACGCCTCTTCAGTGCCCTTGGCCGCCGGTCCATTTCGCTCTCGTTTGGGTCGATCTCGTCGGGGAATTGGAACTTTACATCGAACTTGGTGCCCTTGACTTCATATTCCATAACGGCCCACCGCTTGTCCGACTCCTCGGCATTCCAGGCTTCCCAGATGAGGTCGCCAAGCTCGGAGGTACCACTAAAATAGCGAATCCCGGCGCCTTCATCCTTGAATACGGCGTATCCATACCAGCCTGGGCCGGCTTCAGCATAAAGATAGACCCCGTCTGGATCGCCGCCTACTATTCGCGACAGCTCGCCACCAACATCGGCAAGAATCGGGCCTAACAGGTCGTATTTGTCTTTAGACACCTTATTGTCCCTGCCTTTCATTGCGGAATTCTCGGATGAATTCGTCGCCATCAGTCGTCCATCTGATGATAAGCTTGTAAGGGCGCCTCGACATACCCTGATACTGCGGGACGATGTGGACGAAGACGCGTTTGCCAGCTTTGACCGCGCTCGCCCACTGATCTTCCAGGCCGCGGTAAGCGCCGCGGTTGAAATTGGCATCCTGGGCAAAATGGTTGAATGCGTCGCGGGGGCCGTTGAAGCGGGCGGCGATGAAATGCCCGCCGTCATCGGTATCGCGCCGATCGGATTTGCCAGCATCTGCTTGGTTTTTTTTCGAACGTGGCGCCGGCTGCAAACGAATTTCTGCGACGACCTGTCGTGTACGACCCAGAACGTCGACATCGAAGCTTTGTCCGTTCTTCGAGATAGTCCTGACACCCGCCGCCTCGATTTGCACATCGATCGGCGGCGGATTGGCCGGATCGGGCGGAAGGCGGCCACCGTGCGTGGACCGATAGAATTCAAGAGCCAGGAACTTGTCTCGCGCCTCCTTTCCGGCATCCAGGTAGCTTTGGTTCGGGAGTTTGAGTTTCTGCCCGATCCGTAGCGGTCGAGCCGATGAAATACCGTTCAGCGCGGCGAGGTCGGCGGCCTTCAGTCCCCTTCTTGTCGCCGCGATGCTCGTGAGCGATTCACCCCGGCGCACCATGTGGATTGAATAGTTGCGTGGATTTCTGGGGTCGTGTTGTTGAAAGCGTCTCGGAGTCCGCGTTTGCTTCGCTGCGGCCGGCCGTGTCCTCGGCCTATCGCCTCCTCGATCAGTGCTGCCGAACGAGGCTCCGGCGCCACCGCCGCCGAAGCTTCCGCCGCGCCCGCTAAAGGCTGCGCCGCTTCGTCCCTCAGCCGCCGATGGCCCGCCGGTTTGCTGACCGCCGCCGAAATATCTCCCCTGCTCCGCAAAGGTGAAGCGGCCGTCCTCCGGATCGTGCCACGGATTGAATTTGAGCTCGACAGCTGGCCGTGGCGTGGCGCGCCTGCGACCCGTTCGTAAATAGATTTCGAAGTCCCGCGACCTTTCCAAGACACCTTCCCCCGTTCACCTTTGAATAGCTCATAAGCGAATCGGTTACCTGTAGGAAAGATATTTTTACCAATTAGGTTCTTTAGTTTGTCTAACTCGAGGTTCGTCATGTGCTAGTACTCGGCCCGGTCCGAGCCTATGCTGCGCCCCGCAACAGGGGAGCTTTCCATGAGATATTTCATCGTGCCGGTCGTCTGCGCGGTGGCGCTCGCTTCGTGCAGCAAGGGGGCGCAGGTGGACGTCAAGAACGGGAGCGTGAACGACGTCGCCGCCGCGGTGACTCAGTCAGGCGTGATGACAAGCGGCACGATGATCGAGCCCGGCCTGTGGGAATCGAAGGTCACCTTCAAGGATGTGCAGATGCCGGATCTGCCTCCAGGTGTCGCCGATCAGATGAAGAAGAGCATGGCTCGCCACAGGGAACAGACGAACAGCAATTGCGTCACGCCGGACGAGGTGAAGAACCCGAAGAAAGGCTTCTTCACCGGCATCGACAAATCCTGCCGTTACGAACATTTCACGATGGGCGGCGGCAGGATCGACATCCGCATGATCTGCAATGTAGAAGGATCGACCCAAACCACCGACATGGCCGGAACCTACACGCCGACGACCTACTCGATGGACATGGCGAGCCAATCCACCGGCAACCATGCAGGCGGAATGGCGATGAAGATGCACGTCGATGCGCGGCGCGTCAGCGAATGCAGCGCGAAGGACGGATAGGTCGGGCCCGGCGGCGCGTTAGCGCGTCATGGCGCGGGTTCCCGTCCTGCTGAACCGCGAGGGCGGGACTCTGGCCCGCGATCCGGCGCTGGCCGAGCGGGTCGGGCCGGCGCTGTCGGCGGCGGGGATCGACGCGGAAGTCGAGCTGCTTTCGGGCGGCGATTGCGCGGTGCGGGCCCGGGCGGTGGCCGAGCGCGGCGATCCTTTGCTGATCGTCGGCGGCGGCGACGGGACGATCGGCGCGGCGGCATCGGCGCTGATCGGCACGGAGACGAAGCTCGGCATTCTTCCGTTCGGCACGCTCAACCATTTCGCGCGCGACCTCGGCATTCCCGTCGGATTGGACGACGCCGCGGCCGTCATCGCCAAAGGACACGGGCGGCGCGTCGACGTGGCCGAGATGAATGGCCGCATCTTCATCAACAACAGCGCCATCGGCCTCTATCCGCTGATGGTCGTCGACCGCGATGCCCAGCAGAACCGCCTCGGCCGGAGCAAGCGGATGGCGATGCTCGTCGCTTCGGTCCGGACGCTCGCCCGGTTCAACCATTATCGGCTGACGCTCACGGTCAACGACGAGCGCACCGGGCGGATCGACACGCCTTTGCTGTTCGTCGGCAACAACGATTACCGGATCGACATCGGCGCTCCGGGCCGGCGCGAGCGGCTCGACGACGGCGAGCTTTGCGTGCTGGTCATGCGCAAGAAGACGCGCCGGGGGATGATCGCCGCCAGTATCCGCGCGTTGCTCGATCGCTCGCGCGCGGACGACATGGTGCGCATCGGCCACGTCGAGCGGTTGCACGTCGCGAGCAAGCGTTCCCGTCTCACCGTCTCGCTCGACGGAGAGGTCATTCGCGCGGAGCCGCCGCTCGACTACCGGATTCACAAAAAGGCGCTGCGCGTGGTCGCGCCCTGACGGTTGCGGCGATGGAACCGCAGGCGCATGCGCTTGGTTCGCACGGACAGGAAACAGGGGCGCATTTGGCCAGCCACGACCACAGCCTGTCGGATCGGGAGCGCGCGCGGGGAATTCGCGTCGCGGGGATCGCGATCATCCTGCTCGCGGCCGGCGCCGCCTTGCTCCCGGCGGAAAAGCACCTCTCGTCGGACATCGTCGGCGGATTGCTCATCGGCGGCGGACTCATCGAAGCCGTCGCGGGGTCGATCCGGCGCGACGTTCGTCCGTTCGCCATGGCGGCAGGGGCCGTGACCGCGCTCGCCGGGCTGCTGTTCATCGTCAATCCGGACACGCACTTCTTCCCGACCGTTACGCCGGTCATTGCCTGGCTGATCCTCAGGTGCCTGATCCTCGCCGTCGCGACCAGGGAGCTGGAAGGATCGGTGCGGATTTGGACCGCTGTGTCGGCCGGTGTGGACTTGCTGCTCGCGTTGCTGCTGATCGCCGGATTGTCGGTATCGACCCTGGTCATCACCGTGTTCGGGCCGACCCCCGAACTCATCGCGAGCTTCGCCTGGGTCCTCGCGGCCAGCTTCGTCGTCAACGGCCTGTTGCTGCTCGAGGTCGCAAGCTACGAGCTGCGCCCTGACGGTCAGGGGCGGGTGGACGCGCCGGGCGAGGCCGCCTAATCGGCGGGCCTCATATCTGGAGTAGTCAGTCGATGAACCGCGCCAATTCCGCTTCGAGCCATAACCTCGACCGGGTGCTCGTGCTCGAAATGGTGCGGGTCACCGAGGCCGCTGCAATCGCCGCGTCGAAGCTGATCGGGCGCGGCGACGAGAAAGCCGCGGACGCGGCAGCCGTCGAGGCGATGCGCATCGCGCTGAACGAGCTGCCTTTCGACGGCACGGTCGTGATCGGCGAAGGCGAACGCGACGAGGCGCCGATGCTGTACATCGGCGAACGGGTCGGATCGGCGCAGGATTCGGGGCCGAAGATCGACATCGCGCTCGACCCGCTCGAAGGCACCTCGATCACCGCCAAGGGCGGCCCCAACGCGCTCGCGGTTCTGGCGATCGCGGAGAACGGCTGCCTGCTGAACGCGCCCGACACCTATATGGAAAAGATCGCGATCGGTCCGGGCTATCCGAAGGGGACGATCGATCTCGACAAGTCGCCGGTGGACAATGTCCGCGCCGTCGCGAAGGCGAAGGGCGTCCAGCCGGGCGACATCACGGCCTGCGTACTCGACCGCGATCGCCACCAGGAGCTCATCCGCCAGCTGCGCGAGCTCGGCTGCGGGATTCGGCTTATTCCCGACGGCGACGTTGCCGGGGTCATCGCCACTACCGATCCCGGCACCGGGATCGACATCTACATCGGCACCGGCGGCGCACCCGAAGGCGTGCTCGCGGCGTCGGCGCTGCGCTGCGTCGGCGGGCAGATGCAGGGCCGGCTCGTGTTTCGCAACGACGACGAGATCGCCCGCGCGCACCGCTGGGGAATCGAGGATTTGCACCGCATCTACACGCTCGAGGACATGGCGAAGGGCGACTGCATCTTCGCCGCGACGGGCGTGACGGACGGGTCGCTGCTCGACGGCGTGCATCGCACCAAATCCGGCGTCACGACCGAGAGCATCGTCATGCGCGCCAGCACCGGGACAGTGCGCCGCGTATCCACGGAATATCGCGACCTCGAGCACCGCGGACTCTAGCCGCCATCGATCAGCAATCGAACTCGGCCATTTCGGGAACCCGGCTGAAGGCAATCTTGACCCCGAGATAGTTGAGATCGAGGTCGCGCTGCGAAGCGAGCGTCACCATCTGCTTCTTATAGCGCCGATTCAGCCCATCGATCCTTTTCCACAGATCGGTGCTCTTCTCCTCGACCGCTCGCTCATCCACCAAGGTAAAGAGGTCGGGCTCGGGGCCAGTTCCGCTGAGCCCGTGCAGGCTGACCGACACCAGCCCGATCCGCCTGTCCAGAGACAGACTCACGAAAGTATTCATCGCTGAAACCCACAACGAGTCCAGCTGGCGCAGCAGGACCCAGCTGTTCTGAGTCGACTTGAAAACACACTCCTGCTCGAACCAGCCTTCCGGGCGCAGCCGGATCGCCAGGCGGAGATGACTGGCATGGAGCACGCAGAGCCGCAGCCGGCTCGCCGCCTTGAGTAGCAGCGCCCGGGCGACAACCCGAGCACCTTCAGGGCTCTGGCTTTTGGGGGACAGCACCCGGCTGTGGCCGATCATCTGTTTCTGCGGCGGACCCTCATCCGGGATGTCATGGCCGTGGAGAGCGTAGATGAAGCGCTCGCCAACCACCGATCCCCAGATTGCGCGCGCCTGCTTCGGCGGCAGCTTCCACAGGCTGGCAAAATCCTCCAAGCCTGCGCGCGCAAGTCGTTTGGCGACTCCTTCGCCAATTCCTGGAATCGCGCGCAGCGGCAGGTCTTCAAGCGCGTGCGGCAGATGACGATATTCGATAATTGTCAAACCATCGGGTTTCACCAGTTCCGCCGCGAGCTTTGCCAGCAAAATGCTGGGCGCAATGCCGATTGAACAGCGAAGGGACGGTCCAATGTTCCGCGCCAGGGCGGTTTTTATTTCCCTCGCTTTCGCCCGCGCCGTTTCGGCATTGCGTTCATGACGGTCGAGTCGGCATGCGCATTCGTCGATTGAATAAATTTTGACGATCGGCAGATGGCGCTCGATTTCGGTCATCAGGAGCTTGTGCATTTTCACATAGCGATCATGCCGCGCCACACGGATCGCGATATCGGGACAGATGCGGCGTGCATCCCGCACCGACGTGCCGCGCGAGATTCCCAAATCCTTCGCTTCGTAGCTGGCGGCGATCGCGCCGGTATGTTCGGAATCGATCGGAATGACGATCACCGGCCGTCCTGCCAGGCCTGGATCGTCATGCTGCTCGACCGCCGCGAAATAGCTGTTGAAGTCGATGAACAAAGACCGGAGCGGGTGGTCTCGAATCGAATCGGGATGCATGGAACACATAGTGAACAAAATAACCCGCAGGTTCAACTCCAGACCACTTCGCGTCGCCAGTACCGGGACAGTGCGCCGCGTATCCACGGAATATCGCGACCTCGAGCACCGCGGACTCTAGACCGCGCAAGAACGGCGGCTAAAGTCCGCGCGGATGGCCGACACGCCTGAACTTCACCCGGTCGAACCGGGCTACAAGAATGTGCTCAGGGTAAGGCTGGGCCTCTCCTGGCTGTTGCTCACCTTGATCGCGCTGGTCGCCGCGTCCGCGCTCAGGGAAGTGACGCCGATCGCCTGGCTGTTGCCGGTGGCGGTGCTGCTTGTCGGCGTGGCTGTCGCCGCGGTCGCGCCGGGACGAATCTACCGGCGGCTGCGCTACGGCCTCACCGACCGATTGCTGCAGGTCGTTCGCGGCTGGCTGTTCCACACCGACACGGTCGTCCCGCTCGTCCGGGTGCAGCATATCGACGTCGTTCGCGGGCCGCTCGACAAGATGTTCGGGACCGCGAACCTGGTCGTCCACACCGCCGGAACGCACAACAGCATTGTCACGGTCAGGGGGCTGGCCCCCGAACGGGCGGCGGCGATGCGCGACGTCATCCGCGAGCATGTCCGCACCGATTTCGCCTGACGACCGGGCCGTCGGCCCGGCGGAGCGGCTGCATCCGCTGTTCCTGCTGAACGGCTTGCGCGGGTCGATCCGGAGTCTCGGCGGCGCTTATGCGCTGATCGCCTATCTGGCGGCGACCGGACGTTGGACGACCGCCGGGATGGCCGCAATCGCCATCTTCCTTGTCATGGTTCTGCGGACATTCGTCTATTGGACCCGCTTCGAATATCGCGTCGGCGCGGACGAGATCCGGATCGACAGCGGAATCCTCAGCCGCCGGCACCGCTCGATCCCGTTCGACCGAATCCAGGACGTCGACATCGTCCAGGGACCGCTCGCCCGCCTACTCGGTCTCGCCGAGGTCAAGCTCGAAACCGGGGGCGGCGGCGGCGGGCGTCATTCCGAAGAAGGCGTGCTGCAGACCGTCGCGCTTCGGCGGGCCGAGGAGCTTCGCGCGCTGGTGAGGGGCCATCGCACTTCGGCGGCCGAACCCGTCGCGGCGGCGGCCGAGGAAGAGCATCCGCCGATTTACGCGATGAGCCTCGGGCGCGTGCTTCTCGCCGGCACGTTCAATTTCTCGCTCGCCATTTTCGCCGCTTTGCTCGGCTTCACCCAGACGGTCGGACAGCCGCTCGGCATCGACCCGTTCCACGAAAGCTTCTGGCGCAAGCTCCTCGCGGCGAGCACGCCAGTCGAGGAGTTCGTGCTCGCCAATCGCGTAGTGGGCGTCGCGGCCGGGATCATCCTGCTGGTCCTGGTCGGCCTCGTGACCGGAATCGTCCGAACCTTGCTCGGCGATTATGGCTTCCGCCTCGACCGGACCGGCACCGGCCTGCGGCGCCGCCGCGGCCTTTTCACGAAGACCGACGTCACCTTGCCGGTCCGCCGCGTCCAGGCGGCTGTGATCGCTTCCGGGCCCGTTCGCGACGAGCTCGGCTGGAGCGAACTTCTCGTCCAGAGCCTTGCCCAGGAGGAGAAGGGCCGGGGCAATCATGAGATTGCGCCGCTCGCCACGGACGCCGAGGCGGACGCGATCCTCGGCGAGATCGGATGGCGGCCGGTCTCCGGCATGTTCGCCTGGACGCAGGTGTCGCGCGCCTATGTCTGGACGTTCGCGCTCGGGCTCTCGCCGTTTCTTATCGTCGTGCTCGTGCTGGCGCTGTTCGTCTGGCCGGCGGCAGTGGCCTTCTTATTGGCATTGGTCGTGCTGACCGGCGGCCGTGCCCTCGCCTGGCGGCGCATCGGCTATGTCGTCGATGGCGACCGGCTGCTGATGCGCTCGGGCTGGTGGAGGCGCCGCCTCGCCATTCTCCCGAAAGCGCGAATCCAGAGCATCGACCTCACCGAGAATTTCGTCACGCGCTGGTTCGGAATCGCGACGCTGCAGTTCGGCGTGGCCGGCGGCCGCGCCGGAACGCATCTTATCCCCGCAATCCCCAGCGCGGCGGCGCGCGCATTGCGCGAGGAGCTGCTAGACTCACTCGCATGAGCGCCGTGTTGAATGTCGAGCGGTCGGTCCTGGGGCAGCCCTGGCGCTGGCGCCGGACCCCTGATCCCGGCCTCGGCATGGACGATCTGGTTGACGAATTGCTGCTGGGGCGGGGCGTTGCGCGCGACGATCTGGCGCGGCACCGCGACCCGAAGCTGCGCGATTTCCTGCCCGATCCATCCTGCTTCCGCGACATGGACAAGGGCGCGGCGCGGGTCGCCGACGCGATCGAGAGCGGAGAGATAATCGCGATTTTCGGCGATTACGATGTCGACGGCGCAACCAGCGCGGCGCTGCTGACCCTGCTGCTGCGCCAGCTCGGCGCCGAGCCGATGGTGTATATCCCCGACCGGCTGATGGAGGGCTACGGCCCCTCGGGAAAGGCGCTCGTCGAGCTCAAGACCCGCGGCGCGAGCGTTGCCGTCTGCGTCGATTGCGGCGCGCAGGCATTCGAGGCGCTCGACGAAGCGCGCAGCGCCGGCCTCGACGTGATCGTGGTCGACCATCATCAATGCGCGACGAAACTCCCGGCCGCTTTCGCGTTGATCAACCCCAACCGGCTCGACGAGAGCGGGGAAGGTGCCGCGCACGGTCATCTCGCCGCCGTGGGCATGGCCTTCCTGCTCGGCGTCGCGCTGGTCCGCGAGCTGCGCGGCCGCGGAATTTTCGAGAGCCGGCCGGAACCGAAGATGCTCGACCTGCTCGACCTGGTGGCGCTCGGCACCGTCGCCGATGTCGCGCGGCTGAAGAGCCTCAACCGCGCGTTCGTCGCTCAAGGGCTCAGGATCATGGCCGCCCGGCAGAATGTCGGACTTGCGGCGCTCGCCGAAGCCGCCCGGCTGGTGAAGCCGCCATCGTGCCGCGATCTCGGCTTCGCGCTCGGCCCGAGGATCAACGCGGGCGGACGCGTCGGCAAATCGGACCTCGGCGTGAGGCTGCTGACCTCGACAGATCCCGAGGAGGCGCGAACGATCGCCGCCGAGCTCGACCGGCTGAACGAAGAGCGGCGCGCAATCGAAATGCTTGTCTGCGAGCAGGCCGAGGAAGAGGCTGCGAAGCTCAACGGCGCACCGGTGATCACGGTGATGAGCGGCGGCTGGCACCAGGGCGTGATCGGGATCGTCGCGGGCAGGCTGAAGGAGCGCTTCGGCCGCCCGGCCATCGTCATCGCCGAATGCGACGACGGAAGCGGCAAGGGCTCGGGCCGCTCGATCTCCGGGGTCGATCTCGGCGCCGCCGTGCTCGCGGCGAAGGAGAGCGGGTTGCTCGTCGGCGGAGGTGGGCACGCGATGGCGGCCGGTCTGACCCTCGCGGCCGGCGGACTCGAGCCCTTCCGTGACTTCATCAACGAGCGGCTCGCCGCCGACATCGAGAAAGCGCGCGGCGGGCGGGCTCTCCTCCTCGACGCGCTGCTCGCGCCCGGCGGCGTGGCCGGAACGCTATGCGATACGCTCGACGCCGCCGGTCCCTATGGCGCCGGCTGGCCGGGTCCGCGCGTCGCCGCGGGACCGGCACGGCTACTCAAGACTGGCATCGTCGGCAACGGGCACGTCCGCGGCATCGCCTGCGGCGACGACGGAAAGAGCTTCAAGTGGATTGCATTTCGAAGCGCCGATACCGATCTTGGCCGCGCACTCCTTGCTTCGTCGCCCGGAACGCGCTGGTGGTTGGCCGGGACGATCAAGCGCGACGAGTGGAACGGCGGCAATGCCGCGGAGATGCATCTGGAGGACGCCGCGCTCGCTTGACCGGCCGCGGCCCCTCACCTAACTGCCCCCCCTCATCCGGCCCCATCGTCTAGCGGTCCAGGACGTCGCCCTTTCACGGCGAAAACACGGGTTCGAGTCCCGTTGGGGTCACCAGTTTCGAGCTACGTAGAATTACGGAACCCGAAACGCCTTGCGTTCGTCTAGCGTAACGATAGCCACATCCTGCGACGGGGGGCTCGTGAACGCACGCGGTTGCGATGGATATCCGATGTCGCGCTTCCGTTCGGAGGCGGCGACACGCATCCTCGCTGTCGCGGGTGCGATCTTTCTCCTCGCTGGCTGCGACCGCGGAATCCTCAATCCGGTGGGCCCGGTTGGCCATGCCGAGAAGACGATCCTCATCAATTCGACGGCGATCATGCTGGCGATCATCATTCCGACGATGATCGCCACCGTCGCGGTCGCCTGGTGGTTCAGGGCCGGCAACAAGAAAGCCAAATACCGCCCCGACTGGGAATATTCCGGCGCTGTCGAGCTGGTGGTCTGGTCCATCCCAGCACTCACCGTACTGCTGCTGGGCGGGATCGCATGGATCGGCAGCCACGATCTCGATCCGGGAAAACCGCTTCCGTCCAATGGCGATCCGCTCAATGTGGAGGTGGTCTCGCTCGATTGGAAATGGCTGTTCATCTACCCCGATCAGGGCATTGCGACGGTCAACCAGCTGGTCGTCCCGACCGGCGTTCCGGTGACCTATCGCCTGACGTCCGCGACGGTGTGGAATGTCTTCTTCGTCCCGCAATTCGGGACGATGATCTACACCATGCCGCGGATGACGACGCAGCTGAACCTGCAGGCGGACAAGCCGGGCATCTATGACGGGCTATCCGCGCATTACAGCGGCGACGGTTTCTCCGGCATGCAGTTCAAGGTCCACGCGGTCCCGCCGCGGCAGTTCGCCGCCTGGGCGCGGGGCGCGCGCGCATCGGGACCGGCACTGGACGGCCGGGCCTATGCCCAGCTCGAGAAGCCGAGCAGCTATGTGAAGCCGATGATCTACGGCAGCGTCGCGCCCGGCCTGTTCGACGCAATCGTGGCCAACCGCCCGGCGCAGCCAATCGCGCCGACGACGGCCCAGCCGGCGCTGCAAGTTTCACCTGGAAAGCCGCTGGAACCTGCTCATGTTCGGTAAGCTCACCTGGCACGCGATTCCGTTCGATCAGCCGATTCCGCTGATTACGTCGATTGTCGTGCTGCTGATCATCGCTGCGATCGCGATCTGGGTCTGGCGCAATGGCTGGTGGCCCTATTTGTGGAACGAGTGGATCACGTCCACGGATCACAAACGCATTGGCGTCATGTACATCGTCCTTGCGCTGGTGATGCTGGTGCGCGGCTTTTCCGACGCGCTGATGATGCGCGCCCAGCAGTCCCTCGCGATCGGCGCTTCGCAGGGGTATTTGCCGCCCGAGCATTACGACCAGATCTTCTCCGCGCACGGCACGATCATGATCTTCTTCATGGCGATGCCGTTCATCATCGGGCTGATGAATTTCGTCATGCCGCTGCAGCTCGGCGTGCGCGACGTCGCCTTTCCGACGATGAACAACGTCAGCTTCTGGCTGACCTGCTCGGGCGCTCTTCTCGTCAACCTCAGCCTGTTCATCGGCGAGTTCGCGCGCACGGGCTGGCTGGCTTACCCGCCCTTGAGCGAGAAGGCGTTCTCGCCCGGAGTCGGAGTCGATTATTATCTTGTCGCCTTGCAGATCGCGGGCGTCGGAACGGTGCTGACCGGGGTCAATTTCGTGACCACCATCCTCAAGGTCCGGGCGCCGGGCATGAGTTATATGCGGATGCCGGTCTTCTGCTGGACCACGCTCGCCGCGAACCTTCTGATCCTTGCGGCCTTCCCGGTGCTGACCGCCACCTACTCGATGCTGATGCTCGACCGCTACCTCGGCTTTCATTTCTTCACCAATGACGGCGGCGGCAACTCGATGCTCTACATGAACCTCATCTGGGTTTGGGGGCATCCGGAGGTTTACATCCTCGCACTCCCGGCATTCGGCATCTATTCCGAAGTGGTCTCGACTTTCTCGGGCAAGCCGCTCTTCGGCTACCGGTCGATGGTCTATGCGACGCTCGCCATCTGCATCATCTCGTTCATGGTCTGGCTGCACCATTTCTTCACCATGGGCGCGGGCGCCGACGTCAATGCGCTGTTCGGGATCGCAAGCATGATCATCGCGGTCCCGACCGGGGTGAAAATCTTCAACTGGCTGTTCACCATGTACGGCGGACGAGTCCGGTTCACCGTTCCGATGTATTACGCGATCGGGTTCATGCTGACCTTCGTCATCGGCGGCCTCACCGGTGTCCTGCTGGCCATGCCGCCGGTCGACTGGGTGGTGCACAACAGCCTCTTCCTGGTCGCGCATTTCCACAACGTAATCATCGGCGCGGTCGTGTTCGGCGTGATGGCGGGCTACACCTACTGGTTCCCGAAAGCGTTCGGGTTCACGCTCGACGAGCGGCTGGGCAAGATCATCTTCTGGTGCTGGTTCATCGGCTTCTATCTCGCCTGGATGCCGGAATATGCGCTCGGCTTCATGGGCGCGACGCGGCGCCTGCAGCACATCTCCGACCCCAGCTGGACGCCTTATCTGACGGTGGCGATGATCGGTGCGCTGGTCATCCTCGCCGGGATCGTGCTGACGGTGGTGCAGCTTTTGTACTCGATCAAGACGCGCGACCGCCGCCGCGATCTGACGGGCGACCCGTGGGATGGCCGCACGCTCGAGTGGCTGACCCTGTCGCCGCCGCCGCATTTCAACTTCGCCGTGCTTCCCGACGTTCATGGCGAGGAAGCTTATTGGACGCGCAAGCTGACCGCGATCCGCGAGGAGAAGCTGATCGAGGAGCCGAAGTACGAAGATATCGAGATGCCGCTCAATACGCCGACCGGCGTTATCTGCGCCTTTTTCGCCTCGGTCACCGGCTTTGCCGTCATCTGGCATATCTGGTGGCTGGCGATCCTGGGCTTAATCGGCGCGTTCGCGGTGCTCGTCTGGTATGCATGGCGCGACGAGCATGAGCATATCATCCCGGCAGCCAAAGTGGCCGAGCTGGAACGAGAGCGCCGCCGCGTCCGCGCCGAGCTCCTCAAGACTCTGACGGTGCCGGCATGAGCGCGACCGAAGCCGCCGCGATTGGCCTGACGCACCAGAGCTCCGAGGATACCGGACTCGGCCATCGCGGACCCGAGTCCAAGAGCATCGTCGTTCCCTACGGCTTCTGGCTGTTCGTCCTTTCGGACATCGTGCTCTTCTCGGCGCTATTCGCCACCTACGCGACGCTCGCCCGCGCGACCGACGGCGGACCCACGTCGATGGAGTTGTTCGACCGCAACTTGGTGGCAATCGAGACCGTCGCCCTCCTGCTGTCGAGCTTCACCTGCGGTCTCGCCATGATCGCGGCCAAGCGGCGCAACATGGTCTGGACCCAAGGCTGGCTGCTCGTCACCGGCCTGCTCGGGCTCGTGTTCCTCGGAATCGAGCTCTACGAGTTCGGGCACATGATCGGCGAGGGCGCCGGACCGCAGCGCAGCGCGTTCCTGTCCGCTTTCTTCACCCTTGTCGGCTGTCACGGCGCGCACGTCACCGCCGGCCTCATGTGGATCGGCACGATGATGGCGCAAGTCTGGGCCAAGGGTTTCCGGCCCGACATTACCCGCCGCCTGCTGTGCCTCAGCATCTTCTGGCACGCCCTCGACATCATCTGGGTGGCCATCTTCACCATCGTCTATCTGATCGGGACCCTGCCATGACCGAAGAGCAACCCGAAAAACTGAGCGTCGCACCCGGCGAACCGCACGACAGCCTGCTCGGCGAAACGCTCAGCTACATTGTCGGCCTCGGCCTCGCATTGCTGCTGACAGGGGTATCCTTCTGGGTCGCTTCGACCGCTAACATCTGGGGACCGGGCGTTGCCATGGGCCTCGTCGTGCTCGCCATCGCTCAGATGGGCGTCCACCTCGTCTTCTTCCTCCACATCACGACGGGTCCGGACAATACGAACAACGTGCTCGCGCTCGCCTTCGGGGTGCTGATCGTCTTCCTGGTGATGATCGGGACGATCTGGATCATGGGCCACATGAACGCGAACATGGGCGTCAGCCCCGAGATGATGAACCTGCAGATGCAGCGCGGCTAAAGCCGCAGCCAGGCAAAACCGATGGTCGCGGCGAGGACGATCGTGCTTGCCGATAGCGCGATCGCGGCCGACCGGCCCTTGCCGCGCGCATAAGCGATGGTGACGCCGATCTTCACGATCATGTTGGCGACGATGGTGCCGGCGAGCGCAAGCGCTGCGAGATCCGCGCCGATGGATTGCGGCGGAAGCCCGCCAGCGGTGACGATCGCCACGTCGACATTCATGCTGCCCGAGATGAGCAGCAGGACCGCGAGGCCCTGCTGGCCGAACCGGTCCTCGGCCCAGGCGCCCGCAACCAATGTCGCGGCGACGAAGACGACGAAGGCGAGCGCGGGCAGCAGCTCAATCGGATTACCCGGCGGAGTCGGAGCGTCCGTCTTCGGTGACTTCCGGTAAAGCCACCAGCCCGCGACCCCGCTGACGAGGATCGCCGGCAACAGGATCAATCCGAACGGCAAGGCGATGCGCGTAGCCAGAATGGCCACGAGGAACAGCACCCGCACATACATGACGGCGCTGGCGAGCGCGATTCCGGCGGCCTCCGCACCCGCTACCTTGTGGCTCCCGAGCCGCTGCGCGAGCGCCTGCGTGACGGCCGTCGAACTATAGAGACCGCCGATGACCGCGGTCGCGATGGTCCCGTGCCGCTCGCCGAAGATCCGGTTGGCCGCATAACCGAGGAACGAGAAACCGGTGACGATGACCACCACCAGCCACAGCTGCTGCGGGTTCCACGCGCCGAGCGGACCATAGCGGCCGTTGGGAAGGAAGGGCAGGATGGCCCCGGCGATGATCGCATAACGGGCGAGCGCCTTGACGTCGTCGGCATCGAGCCGTCCGACCAGCCCGTGCAATTCCTCGCGCAACGCGAGCAGCGCCACGCCTACAGCAGCGCAGGCGATCGCCAGCGCGGGATTGCCGATTCCGGCGAGGAATCCGATGGCGACGGTGCCGATCGCCGCGACCGCGCTAGTTGCGTCATGCTGACTTTCGAGCGAATGCGAATAAGCGATCACCAGGATCGCGATTGCGCCGATCACGATCGCCGCCGCGACAATTGGCTGGCCGGTCGCGCCGAGGAGCCCCGCGATGCCGCTGCCGAGACCGAGCATCGAGAACGTGCGGACCCCCGCAACACGCGTGCCGGGCTCCTGATCCTTCAGCTTCCACCCGCGTTCGATGCCGATCAACAATCCGCAGGCGAGCGCCGTCGCGACCGACAGCGCCTGCCAATACCAGACGGCGTTCAGCGCGCGCCCTCCCTCAGGCGCTCCGCATGCCAGCGGAGGTGATCGGCCATGAAGGTCGAGATGAAATAATAACTGTGGTCGTAGCCCGGCTGGCGGCGGAGGGTCAGCGCGATGCCGGATTCGGCGCACGCGCGCTCGAGCAGCTCGGGGCGGAGCTCCTGCTCGAGGAACTGGTCGGCGGTGCCGACGTCCACGAGCAGCTCCGGCACACGGGCGCCGTCCTCGATCAGCGCCACGGCGTCGTGCTTGCGCCAGCCGGAGCGATCCTCGCCGAGATAGCCGGCGAGCGCCTTCTCCCCCCACGGCACTTGCGAGGGCGCGACGATCGGCGCGAATGCGGAGACGCCGCGAAATCGATCGGGGAAATTCAGCGCGACCGTCAGCGCACCGTGCCCGCCCATGGAGTGACCGGTGATCCCCTGCCGCTCCATGTCGGCCGGGAACTCCGTCGCGACCAGCTTCGGAAGCTCGTCCGTGACGTAGCTCCACATGCGGAAATTCTTCGCCCACGGCTTTTCGGTCGCGTCGACGTAGAAGCCCGCGCCCTTGCCGAAATCGTAATCCTCGGCGTCCGGCACGTCGTCGCCGCGCGGGCTCGTGTCCGGCGCGACGAAGATCAGGCCGAGATCGGCGCAGGCGGCGCGATATTCGCCTTTCTCCGTGACGTTCGCGTGCGTGCAGGTGAGGCCGGACAAATACCAGACGACCGGCAGCTTCCTGCCATCCTCAGCCTGCGGCGGGAGGAAGATCGAGAATGCCATGTCGGTCGAGGTCGCGACCGACGCATGCTTCACGACCAGCTGCCTGCCACCGTGCGACTTATTCTCAGAGACGATTTCAAACGTCATGCGGCGCTCGTTGCCACGGATTGCTCGCAGTTTCACGCCATGCTCGCCAACCCAGCGGCAAGTCGGCCAACTCCGCCACCAACCGATCCTTTTCGAGCAGGTGATGGAGACAGACGACCATCCCATCATCGATGGCTGGTGCTCCATCCGGTCCGAGGAACTGCCAAGCGCCATCCTCCGCGTCATGCGACACGAGCGCTATCCAATCATCGTCATGCATAATCGCGCGCGTAGTGATCGTCGCGAAGTCAGGCGGATCGTTGAACGGCCAGTCGTCCATCGTTTATTGCGGCGGCCGGTGAAGCCCGCAGAGCTTGTTGCCGTCGGGATCGCGCAGATAGGCGAGGTAGAGCTTGCCGAACCCGCCCTCGCGATAGCCGGGCGGATCTTCGATCGCCGTTCCGCCGGCTTCCAGCCCGGCCTTGTGCCAAGAGTCCACCTCTTCCGGGCTGTCGAAGTTGAATCCGATCGTCCCGCCGTTGGCGCAGCAGGCCGGCTGTCCGTCGATCGGCTTGGTCACCATGAACACCGCGCCCTTGTTGCGATAGGCGAGGCGGCCCTTGTCATCGACCGCCGCCTCTTTGCCGAACAGGGAATCGTAGAAATTCTTCGACCGGCCGATGTCGTTCGAGCCGACCATGATGTGACTGAACATGCTTGTCCTCTCCTGTTCGTGAATCAATACACCACCACCGACCGGATGCTTTCCCCCGCGTGCATCAGGTCGAAGCCCTTGTTAATCTCTTCGAGCTTCAGCACATGGGTGATCATCGGGTCGATCGCGATCTTCCCGTCCATGTACCAGTCGACGATCTTGGGAACGTCGGTGCGCCCCTTCGCCCCGCCGAACGCCGTGCCGCGCCAGTTGCGGCCGGTGACCAGCTGGAACGGCCGCGTGGCGATCTCCTTCCCTGCCTCGGCCACGCCGATGATGACCGAAGTGCCCCAGCCGCGGTGGCAGCATTCGAGCGCGGTGCGCATCACCTCGGTG
>DASSOB010000034.1:0-12634 GCA_035701045.1 Sphingomicrobium sp.
CGTCCTCGTCAAGGAGATCCGCTCGCTCGGCCTCAACATCGAGCTTCTGGACTCGGAAGCGGAGTGAGGGGCGCCTGAGCGCCCCCCACCTCCCCTCTCACGCGATTTAGGATCAGTCATGAACCAGGAAATCACGAACCCGTTCGCTCCGGTCCAGCCGATGCGCGCCTTCGACGAGATCAAGATCTCGCTGGCGTCCCCGGAGCGCATCCTCTCGTGGTCCTACGGCGAGATCAAGAAGCCGGAGACCATCAACTACCGCACGTTCAAGCCCGAGCGTGACGGCCTGTTCTGCGCGCGCATCTTCGGTCCGATCAAGGATTACGAATGCTTGTGCGGCAAGTACAAGCGCATGAAATACAAGGGAATCGTCTGCGAGAAGTGCGGCGTCGAGGTCACCGTCTCGAAGGTCCGCCGGGAGCGCATGGGCCATATCGAACTGGCCGCGCCCGTCGCGCACATCTGGTTCCTGAAGAGCCTTCCGAGCCGCATCGGGCTTCTGCTCGACATCCAGCTGAAGCAGCTCGAGCGAATCCTCTATTTCGAAAGCTATGTCGTGATCGAGCCGGGCCTGACCGCGCTCGAGAAATATCAGCTGTTGACCGAGGACGAGCTTCTCGCCGCCCAGGATGAATATGGCGAGGACGCATTCTCGGCCGGGATCGGCGCCGAGGCGGTCAAGATCATGCTGATGGACCTCGACCTCGAGGGCGAGAAGGAGATTTTGCTCAAGGAACTGGCCGAGACCAAGTCCGAGCTGAAGCCGAAGAAGATCATCAAACGCCTGAAGGTGGTTGAGAGCTTCCTCGAGTCCGGCAACCGGCCCGAATGGATGATCCTGGAAGTGATCCCGGTCATTCCGCCCGAGCTTCGTCCGCTGGTTCCGCTCGACGGTGGCCGCTTCGCGACGTCGGACCTCAACGACCTCTATCGCCGGGTCATCAACCGCAACAACCGCCTGAAGCGGCTGATGGAGCTGCGCGCGCCGGACATCATTGTCCGCAACGAAAAGCGCATGCTTCAGGAAGCGGTCGACGCATTGTTCGACAACGGCCGCCGCGGCCGGACGATCACGGGCGCCAACAAGCGTCCGCTCAAGTCCTTGTCCGACATGCTCAAGGGCAAGCAGGGCCGCTTCCGCCAGAACCTGCTCGGCAAGCGCGTCGATTATTCGGGCCGCTCGGTCATCGTCACAGGTCCGGAACTGAAGCTCCATCAATGCGGTCTGCCGAAGAAGATGGCGCTCGAGCTGTTCAAGCCGTTCATCTACTCGCGCCTCGACGCCAAGGGTCTCTCGATGACCCTCAAACAGGCGAAGAAGTGGGTCGAGAAAGAGCGCAAGGAAGTCTGGGACATCCTCGACGAGGTGATCCGCGAGCATCCGGTGCTCCTGAATCGCGCGCCGACGCTCCACCGCCTCGGCATCCAGGCGTTCGAACCGGTGTTGATCGAGGGCAAGGCGATCCAGCTTCACCCGCTCGTCTGCGCGGCGTTCAACGCCGACTTCGACGGCGACCAGATGGCCGTGCATGTCCCGTTGAGCCTCGAGGCGCAGCTGGAAGCGCGCGTGCTGATGATGAGCACCAACAACATCCTCTCGCCCGCGAACGGCAAGCCGATCATCGTGCCGTCGCAGGACATGGTTCTGGGCCTTTATTATCTCAGCCTCGAGAAAGAGGATGAACCGGGCCAGGGCATGATGCTCAGCGACATGCAGGAGGTCCACCAGGCGCTCGCAGCCGGCGTCGTCACGCTTCATTCGAAGATCGTCAGCCGAGTCCCGCAGACGGACGAGGAAGGCAACACCTACATGAAGCGTTTCGAGACGACCGCCGGCCGAATGCTCCTCGGCGAGACTCTCCCGAAGAGCCACAAGGTGCCGTTCGAGACGGTCAACCGCGTCCTCACCAAGAAGGAGATCGGCGACGTCATCGACATCGTCTATCGCCACACCGGCCAGAAGGAGACGGTGCTGTTCGCGGACGCGATCATGCAGCTCGGCTTCCGCCACGCGTTCGCCGCGGGTATTTCCTTCGGCAAGGACGACATGGTCATCCCTAAGGCAAAGGAGAAGCTGGTCGACGATACTCGCGCGCTCGTGAAGGATTACGAGCAGCAGTATCAGGACGGCCTCATCACCCAGCAGGAAAAGTACAACAAGGTGATCGACGCCTGGTCGCGTTGCGGCGACCAGGTCGCGAGCGCGATGATGAAGGAGATCTCAGCGACTCCGAAGCGTCCCGACGGGCGCCAGGCGGACCTGAACTCGATTTACATGATGGCGCACTCGGGCGCCCGCGGTTCGCAAGCGCAGATCAAGCAGCTCGCCGGCATGCGCGGCCTGATGGCCAAGCCGTCGGGCGAGATCATCGAAACGCCGATCATCTCGAACTTCAAGGAAGGCCTCACCGTCCTCGAATATTTCAACTCGACCCACGGCGCCCGCAAGGGCCTCGCGGACACGGCGCTGAAGACGGCGAACTCAGGCTACCTGACCCGCCGCCTCGTCGACGTGTCGCAGGACGCCGTGATCATCGAGGAGGATTGCGGTACCGATCGCGCACTGGAAATGCGGGCGATCGTCCAGGGCGGCGCGGTCATCGCCTCGCTCGCCGATCGCGTGCTGGGCCGCACCACGGCCGAGGACATCGTTGATCCGAAGTCCGGTGACGTCGTCATTGCCGAGGGCGAGCTCCTCGATGAGGCCATGGTCGCCAAGCTCGAGGAAATCGGCATCCAGGCCGTGAAGATCCGCTCGCCGCTGGTCTGCGCCTCGGTACAGGGCGTCTGCGGCAAATGCTACGGGCGCGATCTCGCGCGCGGAACGCCGGTCAATATCGGCGAGGCGGTCGGTGTCATCGCCGCCCAGTCGATCGGCGAGCCGGGCACGCAGCTGACGATGCGGACGTTCCACATCGGCGGCGCGGCGCAGCTCAACGAGCAGTCGAATCTGGAATCGCCGGTCGACGGCACGATCGAGCTTCGCGACATGCCGACGATCGTCGACCCGCGCGGCCGGCACCTTTCGCTGTCACGCTCGGGCGAGATCGCGATCGTCGACATGGACGGGCGGGAGCTTTCGACGCACCGCGTGCCCTATGGCGCGCATCTGCTGTGCGAAACCGGGCACATCGTCAATCGCGGCGACCGCATCGCCGAGTGGGACCCGTCGTTCAGCCCGGTGATCACCGAAAAGGCCGGTACGGTGAAGTACCAGGACCTGATCGAGAACCGGACGATGACCGAGCAGGTCGACGAATCGACGGGAATCACGCAGCGCGTGGTCACCGACGACAATGCCAAATCGAAGAAGGAGTCGCTTCACCCCCGCCTGACATTGATGGGCGAAAAGGCGAAGGAAGCGGGCGTCTATCGTCTCGCCGCCGGCGCCATCGTCGCGGTCGAGGATGGTCAACAGGTGGAGGCCGGCGAGGTGCTGGCGCGCATGCCGCGTGAAGCCGCACGGACGCGCGACATCACCGGCGGTCTGCCGCGCGTCGCCGAGTTGTTCGAGGCGCGCAAACCGAAGGAGAATGCGATCATCGCCAAAGCCTCTGGCAAGGTCACCTTCCTGCGCGACTACAAGGCCAAGCGGAAGATCGCGATCGTGCCCGAGGACGGCTCGGAGCCCGTCGAATATCTCGTGCCCAAGTCGAAGATCATCGAGGTCCAGGAAGGCGATTATGTGAAGCGCGGCGACAATCTCGTCGGCGGTTCACCCGATCCGCATGACATCCTCGAAGTCTTGGGCATCGAGGCGCTGGCAGAATATCTCGTGAGCGAGATCCAGGAGGTCTATCGGCTCCAGGGCGTGAAGATCAACGACAAGCACATCGAGGTGATCGTTCGCCAGATGCTGCAGAAGGTCGAGATCACCGATGGCGGCGACACCACGCTACTGGCCGGCGAGCAGGTCGACCGACTGGAGATGGACGAGACCAACGCGAAGCTCGACAAGAAGCAGAAGCCGGCGGTGGGCAAGCCCGTCCTCCTCGGCATCACCAAGGCGTCGCTCCAGACCCGCAGCTTCATCTCTGCCGCGTCGTTCCAGGAGACGACCCGCGTGCTGACCGAGGCCGCGGTTCAGGGCAAGGTCGATACGCTCGAGGGGTTGAAGGAGAATGTGATCGTCGGTCGGCTGATTCCGGCGGGCACCGGAGCGGGCATGAGCCGGCTGCGGGTCGCGGCATCGTCGCGCGACACCGCGCTTCGCGCGGCCCAGCGGCGGATGCAGGAGGCGCTCGTAGCTCCCGAATCCGCCGACGAGCTTCGTGCTGCCGAACTCGCGCGCACGCCGCGCGAGGACACCGGGACTGGAGACGATCCGCTCGGCGAAGTGGTCCCGAGCGGGCACGGGCTCGATTCCGATGCTGGCGAATATCTGAAGAGCTAGCGATCCGACCTCGGCAAGAAGGGAGCAGTCCGGCGAAAAGCCGGTCTGCCTCCTTTGCCGTCTAAAGCGTGCCGTTTATCGAACGGCGGATTCCTCGCTTGTCTTCCGCTGCTAGCCGCTACGCGATGCGACAAAGAGTGATGATTGGAGCCGCGTGTGCACTTGCCGTGGCCGCGGCCGTCCTGATGGTCGCCACGCGCAGCAGCGCGGAAGAACCGCCAACGAACGTCGTCGCGGGCATCGCCATTCCGATGACTCCGCTCTCCCGCCGAGCCGAAAGCTACGTCCGCTCCCGGGAGCCCGACTTCCTCTTCAATCACTCCGTACGCACCTATTTGTTCGGCGCATTGTCGCTCAAAAGTCGAGGTCTAAGCTACGATCCCGAGACCGCGTATGTCGCGGCACTGTTCCATGACTGGGGGCTTGTGCCCGGTCACGCATCGGCGCGGTTCTCGTTCGAAATCGATGGCGCCAACAAGGCCGAGGAGTTCGTAAAGGCGAACGGCGGGACGCCCGAGCAGGCGCGGATCGTTTGGAACGCCATCGTCATGCACGACATGGGCAGGCCTTATCAGGCGCACCAATCGCACGAGGCGTTGCTGCTCGGTGCCGGGGCCGGAGGCGATGTCGACGGCGTTGATCCGAAGATCATTCCATCAGCAGCCGTCGAACAGGTCTTACGGGCCTATCCGAGACTGCAATTCAAGAAACGCTTCACCGCGGCGGCGATCGATCATTGCCGACGCAAGCCGACCTCGCAAATCGGCTGGCTTGCAACGCTCTGCCTGAAAGTCGCCCCGAATGCCGATCGCGGCTCGGTCGAAGAGGAAATCGCCGCTTCGCCCTTTACCGAGTGAAAACCCCGCCGGAGCAGGCCGGCGGGGTTTTGATTTGAACCGTGCCGGCTGTGCCTAGCAGCGACCGCCGTGCATCGCATTCTCGGTGCAATTGGCCGCCGAATTGACGTCCGATGCCGCGCCGCGAACGGTGTTGCACGCCGCAACCGCGAAACATGCCGCAACCAGCGCCGCCGTGACCAGCTTCTGAACCATTGTCGCTCCTCCGTTGGGACTTCGAAGCGACACTGAATCAGCGAAACAGCCGTTTGTCCAGCGCTTCGAGCTAGCAGTTACCGCCGTTCATCGCATTCTGTGTGCAATTCGCGGCCGAGTTCACGTCGCGGGCGGCGCCGCGCACGGTATTGCAAGCGGCAACGGTCAGCGCCGCGCCGACCAGGATCACAACAGTCAGTTTCTGGAACATCGCTTTTACTCCTGTCTCACGGCAGCAACCAACGCCGCGGCGCCGGAACGGCTCCGTTCCGCCTGCATAAATTTGGCACCCCCTAAACGGCGACGGGCGCCGAGATGTGCGGGTGCGGATCGTAATTCTCGAAGACGAAGTCGCCGTCCTCGTAGTCGAACAGGCATTGCCCCCGATCCTTGATGACCAGCCGCGGGAGCCTCCGCGGTTCGCGCGACAGCTGAAGCCGCGCCTGTTCCAGGTGGTTCGAGTAGAGGTGGCAGTCGCCGCCGGTCCACACGAACACGCCCGGGTCCAGCCCGCATTCGCGCGCGAGCATGTGCGTCAGAAGCGCATAGGAAGCAATATTGAACGGGACGCCGAGGAAGACATCGGCGCTACGCTGATAGAGCTGCAGATTGAGACGTCCGGCGGCGACCTGGGTCTGAAACAGGCAATGGCAGGGCGCAAGCGCCATTTTCGCGATCTCGCCTGGGTTCCACGCGGTGACGATCTGCCGCCGCGAATAGGGGTCCTTCCGGATCAGCTCGATGAGGTTGGCGATCTGGTCGATGTGGCGGCCGTCCGCCGTTTCCCAGTCGCGCCATTGCTTGCCGTACACGGGGCCGAGATCGCCATTCTCATCGGCCCATTCGTCCCAGATGCCGACATTGCGTTCCTTGAGCCAGCGGATGTTCGTGTCACCGCGCAGGAACCACAGCAACTCGACGATGATCGAGCGAAGGTGCAGCTTCTTCGTCGTGAGCAGCGGGAATCCATCGGCGAGGTCGAAGCGCATCTGCGCGCCGAACCAGGACAGGGTGCCCGTGCCGGTCCGGTCCTGCTGCTCGACCCCCTCGTCGAGGATCCGCTGCATGAGATCGAGATATTGCCGCATCACCCCACCCTAATCGGGTGAGGGTGAATCGAAAAGCGGCCTCGACGCTAGTGCGTCGCTAGCAGTTGCCCGAAGCGGCCGCCCCGCCAATGACCGCGCCGAGGACTCCGCCGATGGCGATACCCGTGCCGGTGTTGTGGCGGCGGCCGTCGGTGCCGGCAATGGCGCCGCCCAGGGCCGCGCCCGCGACTCCGCCGACCGCAGCGCCTGCCGCGGGGTTGCCGCAACGATACCCGTAATTGTTGTAGCCGTAATTGTTGTAGCCGTAGCCGCTGTAGCCGTAAGCGGGATAGCCGTAGCCATAGGCCGGGTAGCCATAGCCGTAACCGGGGTAACCGTAGCCGTAAGGCGAGCCGTATCCATAACCATAAGCCGGATAGCCGACCCGAACGACCGTCCGGACGCGCGGACGATAATAGCGGTAGGAATAGCGCGGATAATAGCGATCGCGACCGCGATAGTGGTGACCGCGATCACCCCGCCAATCGTGATCGCGATCGCCACGCCAATGATGACGGTCGCCGCGATGATGGTCCCGCGCATTGGCGGCGGTCGGGATGGCCAGCATCGCGGTCGTGATTGCGCCTGAAAGCGCCAGGACGACCAGTTTTTTCATCGAAACACTCCTCGAATGAACAACGCATCGGCAGCGGAAAAAGACGCAGGCCGACTCAGCTAATCGAAAAGTGCGCCTGACTTCATGACGCCAAAGTGAACGACGTTGCGGGACCGTGACCAATTCATGAAAAATCGAGACCAATGTCGACGGCGGGAGCCGATTGCGTGATCCGCCCCACAGAAATGTAATCCACGCCCGTCTCTGCGAGGAAACGGATGGTTTCGAGCGTCACGCCGCCGGACGCCTCCAGCGGAACGCGGCCGGCGACCGTTGCAACCGCCGCGCGAAGTTCTGCCGGGTCCATATTGTCGAGCAGCAGCCGGTCGGCGCCGGCGTCGAGCGCGGGCTCGATCTGGTCGATTCGGTCCACTTCCACCTGGACCTGCAGCCCAGTGTTCGCCGATTTGGCCGCGCGCACCGCCTCGGCGACGCCACCTGCCGCGGCGACGTGATTGTCCTTGATCAGCACGCCGTCGTCGAGGCGCATCCGGTGGTTCTGCGCGCCGCCCATCCGGGTGGCGTATTTTTCGAGCACTCGCAGACCCGGAACCGTCTTGCGCGTGTCGAGCAGGATGGTTCCGGTTCCCTCGGTCGCATCCACATATCGCCGAGTGAGGGTCGCGACCCCCGACAAATGCTGCAGCGTGTTGAGCGCCGAGCGCTCCGCCCCCAGGATGGCGCGCGCATTGCCCGAAAGACGCATCAGCGTAGTGCCGTGCACCAGTTGGTCCCCGTCGCTTTCGACCAGCTCGATTTCGACCTTCGGATCCAGCGCCCGGAAGAAAGCGGCGGCAATCTCTATACCAGCGAGCACGATCCGCTGTCGGCAGTTCATCGCCGCCTTGAAGCGGGCGCCGGCGGGGATCGTCGCATTGGACGTCACGTCGCCGCCGTCGCCGAGATCCTCCGCGAGGGTGCGCGCCACGAAGTCTTTGACATCGAAATCGGGAGGAAGCGCCATGCGCAGCGTCTAGGCGAGCGGCCCGCCCGCAGACAAGCTTAGTGCGCCGGCTCTGCCGTCAGAAATTCATGAAAATGAGAAGCTTTACGTCGACCCCAAACCCCTCGGCCCGCTTCTGCTCGATGAAATTCGGGATTTCGGCGCGCGGGACCAGGTGCACGTTGATGTCCTCATTCTCGTCGCCGCCGCCTTCGCCGATTCGGCGGAGTCCATGCGCCCGGACCAGCGTGAAACCTTCGGACAGCATCCCCGGCGACGCATAATATTCGCCGAGCCGCTCAACGCGCTCGGCGGTGAAGCCGGTTTCTTCCTCCAGCTCCTTGATCGCGGTGGCTTCCGGCGTGGCCTTCGGATCCTCGTCGCCTACCAGACCGGCCGGCAGTTCGACGCAGCGACAGTCGGGACCGGCGCGCGGCTGATCGATCAGGATCACCTTGCCGTCATATTCGGCGAGGATGACGACCGCCCCGATGTCGTTGGTGCGGCTTGCATATTCCCATTTGCCGCGAGTCACCGCGCGCACGAACTTGCCCGCCCATTGGACCTCGGGCGGCGGCAGGTCGTCGAGGTTCATAGCTCGATCAGCTTGTCCGGAATCTCGTTCACGTCTCCGGCGGAACGCGGGAAATGCTGCGAAAGCACCACACCGACTTCCTCGATCGCCGCGACCATGCCGTCGGCGACGCGCCCTTCCTTCACTTCGACGATCAGAGCGGCCATCGCTTCGCCCCACGTCTCGGGCGTCGTCACGCTGGTAATCGCCTGATCGCCGATGATCTCGGCTCGCCGCTCGGCCATCGACAGGTAGATGAGGATGCCTGTACGGCCTGCCGTCCGCCGCTCGGCCGCCGCCTTGAAGATCGATATCGCCCTGCGCCGGACTCGGCGGTGTTTGGTCGCGCCCGGGGTCAGCAAGAGCCGCAACGGCATCCATTTGAGGATGAGCAAGGCGACGGTGAACTTGAGCGCCGCGAACACCATCAACAGCGTCAGCAGCTGACTGAGCGTCGGGTCGGGCCGCCATCCGCCGAGCAAGAAATCGTACCACCAGACGAGCGCCGTCGGCCGCCAGGCCGCCCAGGCGAGCACGGCGAACAGCGGCACCAGCGCCCAGTGAAGCGCGACGTCGTGATAGGCGTCGCTGATCGGGGTAGCGACCGCGACGATCTCGCCGTTGCTGTTCCCTTCGGCCTTGGCGATGGCCGCCGAGATCTTCGCGCGGTCGGAGTCCGACAGGCTCAGCATCACCAGCTTCCCCCGGCACCGCCGCCGCCGAACGAGCCGCCGCCGCCCGAGAAGCCGCCTCCACCGCCGAAACCGCCGCCGCCCCAGCCTCCACCGCCCCAGCCGCCGCGGCGGCCGGAATTGGCGAGCTCATTGAGCCCCCACAACACCACCCACGGGCTGATCCCACCGCTGCGCCGCTTGCCGCTTTTGTACCGCCGTCCCTGCGCTCGCCGGAAATGCGACAGGACGACGAAACCGATGATCATCAACCAGAAGACCACAGGAAGCGCGCCTGCACCCGAATGCTGCCGTTTCTCCTGCGTCTGCTGGGCGGCGGCGATGTTCTTCTGCGCTTCCTCGGGCGGCAGGCTCATCTGCTTGACGATCGCGTCGGCCCCCGCCTCGATTCCGCCGCCATAGTCGGGCGGCTTCTGCTTGAAGTGCGGAAGAATGTTCTCGCGGATGATGATTCCGGACATGGCGTCGGTCATGAATCCGCCAGCCCCGTACCCCGTAGCGATCCACACCTTCCGCTCGTTGGGCGCGACGAGCATGAGCACGCCGTCGTCGTTCTTTGCCGTGCCGATTTTCCAGAATCGGCCCAGCCGATATGCGTAATCCTCGATCTCATGGCCTTCGAGGCTGTTCACGGTCGCGATCACGAACTGGCGGCCGGTCTGCGTCTCGAGCGTAGCCGACTTGGTGCTGAGGTCCGCGATCTCGGCCGGCGTCAGCAAATGCGCCTGATCGACCACCCGGCCGGTCAGCTGCGGGAAAGTCTGCGCCGAGGCCGCACCCGCAATGAGGAGCAGCGCGATAGCCCATAGCATCGTCATTCCCGCGAAAGCGGGAATCCCGCTTCTGCCCCGTGAAGGCAGCGGGACACCCGCTTTCGCGGGTGCGACGATAGGGGCGGTCACGTCTGCCTCAACCAGTCGTGTTGAAGTTGACCGTCGGGGCGGTCTGCGCGCCGGCGGCGGCTTCGAACGGCACCTTGGCCTTGGCGCCGTAGAAGACCTTCGCGCCGATGGCCGACGGGAAGGTGCGGATCAGCGTATTATATTGGCGCACCGCCTCGTTATAGTCGCGGCGCGAAGCGTTGATCCGGTTCTCGGTGCCTTCGAGCTGGTCCTGCAACGCCAGGAAGTTCTGGTTCGATTTCAGGTCCGGATAGGCTTCAAACGTCGCCAGAAGCCGGCCGAGCGACCCGCCGAGCTGGTTCTGGGCGTTCTGGAACGCCTGGACCTTGGACGGATCGGTGAGATCGTTCGCATTGAGCTGGATGCTCGTCGCCCGGGCGCGCGCATTGGTGACGTCGGTCAACACCGTGCGCTCCTGCTGGGCATAGCCCTTCACCGTGTTAACGAGATTGGGGATGAGGTCGGCGCGCCGCTGATAATCGGCCTGGAGATTGCCCCAGGCGGCGTTCACCTGTTCGTCGGCGGTGGGAACGCTGTTGAGGCCGCAGCCTGCAAGGCTGAGCGCGGCAAGCAGTGTGAGCAGTCCGAAACGGCGAATGGCGGTCATGTCCCCCTCCGATGCGTCAGGTGGGCTGTAAGTAGAGGGACCAGGCCTTGCGTTCAAGGTGCTGTCTTAGATTAGCAACACAGTTGCTGCATCCCTTTGCAAACTGCGGTAGGACTATCGCATCGCAGACAAAGGGGATCGCCATGCTGAAGGATTTCCGCGCATTCATCGCCAAGGGCAATGTTCTCGATCTCGCAGTCGCCGTGATCATCGGCGCGGCATTCGCCAAGATCGCCGCAAGCCTGACCGAGGACATCATCATGCCGATTGTCGGCGCGATTTTCGGCGGACTCGATTTCTCGAGCTATTTCATCATGCTCGGCCCGGTCCCGGCGGATTATCACGGCAGTCTGCAGGATTATGCGGCGCTGAAGGCCGCCGGCGCGCCGGTGCTCGGCTGGGGCGAGTTCGTCACGGTGGTGATCAACTTCCTGATCCTCGCCTTCATCATCTTCCTGCTGGTGCGCTGGGCATCGAAGGTGATGCGCAGCCGCGACGAAGCGCCGGCCGGACCGACCGAGACGGAGCTTCTGACCGAGATCAGGGACGAGCTGAAGCGGCGCTAGAGCCGGATCAGGGTCTCGGGAATCTTCTTGGACCCGGGCCCGACATCCCAGTGGAGCTCGCGGCCGGCCGCATTCGGCCTTGGCCCGTCCTCGCTGTTGTTGGTCAAAATTTCGCCGTCGGTGACGACAGTGAAATGGCCCTCGGCTCGCGAGACCGGTCCGCCTTTCATGCCCTGCGCCGCGGCCGCTTCCGCGCGCGCGGCGAGCGGCCCGGCCCCGCCGGTCATTGCCGGCGCGGTCACGAGCACCGAACCGTCCGAGCGGCGCCGGATGGCGATGAACGGAACGATCAAATCGTTGTCGGGGAGCGCCGGAAACAGGAAGTCCTGGGTCGCGCGGCCCTCGAAATGATAATCGACGTCGAACACGCCGTTGCCGCGATAACTAACCGAGCGCCAGCCCGCATATTTCATCAACTTGGCGGCAAAGGCGCGGTTGGAGGCGTCGTCGAGGCCGGGAAGCCCGAAAAGCTTCGCCATTTCCTTCCCGTCCTCAAGCTTCTTCTCATAGGCCGCCTTCTGGTCCGCGACTTCATCCTTGGTGCAAGAACGCGGCTTGTCCCCGTCGGTGCATTTCGCCTTCGCGTCCGTCCAGGGCTCTGACTCCTGATCGGGGGGAAGCTGCAGCACGATCTCTCCGCGATAATCGAGCGCGAAGCTGCCATCCTTCTTCAAGGTCAGGTCGGATGCGAATTTGCCCGGTCCCCAGAGGCAGCCCGTGAGCAGCAGCGGCGCTGCCAGCATGAACAGACGCTTCGTCCACTGTTTCATGTGCGATGTCCCCCTTCGGGGGAAATTAGCCTGAAGCGCAGCACCCGTCATGCTGAACTTGTTTCAGCATCCATTTCGGAGAGCCGCGTCGGCAAAAGGGAAAGTGGGAGGCTTCTGTTGCCCGGCGCCTCCCGTGCCGCTGGAATCCCCTTCTGTTGCCCGGTGGGGTCCGACCGCGCTTTAGCTTTGTAACGTCAGGCCGTTAGGCCGTCAGTTACGCGGCAAGAGCGAGCGCCTCGTTATCGTTGGCACTTGTGTGAATGAGCCGTCGCGGTGGCTCAATCCGATCGGCAATCGGGCCTTTATTGCACTCGTCGATCCTATTTCGCCCCCATCAACAATGGCGCGGGCTGCGCCGTTGATGGTGGAGGCGCCGGGGTACTGCCCCCCGGGTCCGAGATGCCTATTCCACCCAACCTTCTACCGACATA
>DASSOB010000035.1:0-10679 GCA_035701045.1 Sphingomicrobium sp.
TGGCGCGCCGCGTGCGGTCGATGAACTCGGCGCAGTTGCCGGCGCGCCGGCAGGCCTCGGTCGCGACCGCCCGGGTGGTGGTCACGCCCCGCCGCCGCATCTTGGCGGCACAGATGGCGAGCGCCTCCAGCGTGCGCCGCATGGCCGATTCCGAGTGGATGCCCGAGGCGGCGAGGCCCTCGCCCAGCCGGACCACCCGCGAGAAGGCATCGATGACGCGAAAGCCGCCGTCGACGGGACGCGCGACCAGCAGGCGGCAATTGTTGGTGCCGAGATCGACCGCGCCATATGTGTGCCGATGCGGCTCTCGCCTGGGCGAAAACCCCTGATCCGACGGCCCGCCCTGCCGATAGCCTTGCTGCAGGGCCGGCGCACTGGCGGCACCCTGCGCCATGAATACGCCCATTCTTTCCTTCACCGTCCGTTGCCGGACGGCTGACTTGGCACGGCTCTAATCACAATTTCATAGGGTTGGGCAACCCCGGACCGCCGGCGCGGGCTCGTTGACACCGCAGGAAGCGCTTTCTATCTGCCGCCTCCATTCCTGCCCCGTCGTCTAATGGTAAGACAGCGGACTCTGACTCCGTCAATCGAGGTTCGAATCCTCGCGGGGCATCCATCCTGCTCGATGCGCATTGATTGCTGATGGCCGAGCCTCCACCAGTTCCGAGCACCCAGTCGCTTTCGTTCACGGTCGATGCGACCGCGGAGGGCGACGGTTTCAGGATTGCGGTACGGGCGTCGGACGGCAATTCGGTCGAATATCTCGTTCCGACAGACAGCCAGCAGGATTTTGCGGCATTCTATCACGATCTGTCGCGCGATTTCGGCACGCGGCAGCCGCTCATGCTGTGCGAGCCTCCCGCCCGTTCGGAGCCGTCCGTCCGCTGGCGACCGCTCCTGACCGAGAACGTCGATCCGAAAATCCTCTCCGGCTACGGCGATCCGGCGGTGCTGAAGACGCGCGAGGGCTATTGGTTGGTCGCGACGTCGAACGACGCACCGGACGCCTTCCCGATCCTCCATTCGTCCGATCTCGCGCGCTGGGAGCCGAAAGGATTCGTCTTTCCGGAAGGGACCGAGCCCGCCTGGAGCGCCAACGGCCATAACGTCGCCAATTTCTGGGCGCCGGAAATGGTCGACGCCGGCGGCGAATATTGGCTCTGCTACACGGCGCGGCACGTCGAGTTGGGGCTGGCGATCGGCCTCGCCAGGAGCGCGTCGCCGGCGGATCCGTGGACCGATAACGGCGCGCCCCTGCTAACCGCCCGCCCGCTCGACATGGCCGCGCTCGGCTACGGCGCCGGCGTGCCGCAGCTGACCGGCGGAGTCATCGACTCGCACCTGCTCGTGGATGCGGACGGCGAGAAATATCTGTTCTGGAAGGACGATACCAACAGCGTCTGGCCGCGGCCGCTGGCGATGCTGCTGCGTGCGCGGCCTGATCTCATCCCGAAGCTGTTCGCCACCGGGGAGGACCGGCGCACCGCCGCTTTCGCTTCGGCAATCGTGCACTGGGCCAACCTGCAGCGGCCGATGGTGCGATTCTTCCTGATGCACCCGCTGATTGAGGCGGCCCTGGCGAACTGGGCGCAGGTCAAGCAAGCACTGCTCGACTTCGGGGTCGCACCAGCGATCGTCGCGGCGATGACCACCCCGATCCGCGGCCAGCGCGTGGCAAAGGACGGCCGCTCGCTCATCGGCGAGAGCACGATCGTGCTGACCAACGATCTCGACTGGGAAGGCCATCTCATCGAAGGGCCGTTCGTGACGCGCCAGCAGGGCCGTTACTGGCTGTTCTATGCTGGAAACGATTTCTGCACGCCCTCTTACGGTATCGGGGTCGCAGTCGCCGACCATCCGCTGGGTCCCTACGTCAAGCAAGGCGCCCCGTTGTTGAAGTCCACGCGGGAATGGAGCGCGCCGGGCCACCCGTCTGTGGCGCCCGGACTGGATGGAAGGCCGCAGCTATTCTTCCACGCCTATCGCCCGGGCACCGGCGGCTACAACGCGTTCCGCGCATTGCTGACCGTCGGGCTGCATTTCAGCCGCGAGTGGGTGGAGCTCGTCGACCTTCCGCAAGCTCAGTAGCCCGGCCGGACCGATCCGCCGCCATTGATCGCCGTCGCGACTTGGGGATTGCCCCAATAGCGGATCGAGCCGCCGCCACTGACCGCCGCCGAGAGCCTCGATCGGGGCCGCACGAGCAGCTCCCCGCCTCCGTTCACGGCAGCCGCAACGGACGCCGCCTCGATCGCGCGCGCGTCGATTTTTCCACCGCCATCGACCGCAACCGCGAGGCGGCGCTGCGGCGCGAAGCCGCCCTGGGCGGTAATCGCGCCGCCGCCCGAGACGGCGAGATCGGGAGCTTGCGGCGACTGGATCTCGACCCTCACGCGATAATGTTGCGGGCAGCGTCCATTGCACGTGTCGATCTTCAGCTGATCGCCGCGCTCGACATGAAAGCGCGTGAACCGGCTGCTGCCCTCGATGAGTGTCACGCGCTGAACCGGTCCGGGAACCACGACGACATTGCCGCCGCCGCGAAGCTCGACCGAGTCGAAATGCGGAACCGGAATGGCCTCGCTCGCGAGCGCAGGCACTGAGAGCGCGAAGGCAAAGGCAAAGAACGGAAGCGTGGAGCGCATGATCGCATCCTTCCTGGAGTTGATTACGCTACATCTGTAGCGCGACAATTGTAGCGCGTCTAGACCTTTTTCTGCCGTTGCATCGGCCAGCGAAACGCGAGAGGCGGAACGCATGATCCAGATCGTCGGCAGCTTCGTCAGCCCCTACGTCCGCAAGGTGCTCGCATGCCTCAACCTCAAAGGCATCGCTTACGAGGTTGACCCGATCACGCCATTCTACGGCAACGACGAGTTCGAGCGGCTGAGCCCGCTGCGCCGGATCCCGGTGCTGATCGACGGCGATTTCAGCGTCGGCGATTCATCGGTGATCTGCGCCTACCTCGACGAAGCCTATCCCGAACATCCACTCTTCCCTGCGGATGCGAAAGACCGGGCGCGCGCCCGTTGGTTCGAGGAATTCGCCGACAGCCGCCTCGGCGACCTGTTCATCTGGAGCCTGTTTTACCAGAAAATCGTCCACCCGATCGTCTGGGGCAAACCGGGCGACCAGGAACGCATCGACAAAGCGCTGAACGAAGACATTCCTGCGGCGCTCGATTATCTCGAGAGAGAGCTTCCGGCCAACCGTTATCTCTTTGGCGAGATCGGTATCGCCGACATTTCCATCGCCACCTTCTTCCGCAACGGCGCGTACGCTGGGTTCGAGACCGATCCCGCGCGCTGGCCGCGCACTGCCGCTTTCGTCGGGCGCACGCTGGCGCATCCCTGCATCGCGACCCTGCTGCCGTTCGAAGACGTCCAGCGCAGCGCCGAGATCAGGAGCCGACGCCAGGCGATGCTCGACGCCGGAGCGCCCCTGACGAATGAATCGCTGGGGCTGCGCGAACCGCGCCGCGGGATGATGCGGCTTTAGCGCGGCTTCTTCGGCTTGTCCTTGCACTCGCCGATCAGCTCGGCTTTGCTCTTCGGCTTCGGCTTGGCCTTGGGCGGTTTCGCGGGGGCTGCCTCCGCGAGCTTCGGCTTGTCGGCGGGCTTTTTCGCCTCGGGCGCGGGCTTGTTGAGCGTGAACGGCTTGGCGTCGCACAGCGCTTTGTCCGGCGGCGGCGCGGCGGCAACGCCGACGCCCAGCGCAGCGAAAAGCAGGATCGTCCGCATATCAGCCGCTTAGCACGAACGGCGATCGAACGCTCTAGTGCTGGTGTCCCGAAATCCAGTGCTCGAACCGCGTCCGGAATGACGGCCGCGACGGGATGAAGCCCGGCTCGGGCAGCGCCGGCTCGTCCTCGGTTTCGTAGAGCGTCAGATTGTCCGGGATCTTCGGCCGCAGAGTCTCGCGTCCTCGAAGCAAGTCCTCGGCCATGGCGAGCGAGCGGTGCACGTCCTCGGCCGTGAACGGCTTCATCAGGCAGCCGAGCGCGAGGTCGGGCATCGGGAATCGGGGCGCCTTGCCGCTGACGAAGAGGCAGGGAACGCCAAGGTCGTTGAGCCGCACCGCGACGGAAAACCCGGTTGTCCCGTGCGCCAGGTGAAGGTCGAGGAGGACGAGGTCCGGGTCGTGATCCTCGGCCGCGGCGATCGCTTCGTCGGCGTCCTCGGCGGTCGCGACGACACGATAGCGCGGATTGTCTTCCACCAGATATTTGAGCGTGATCGAGAGTTGTGAATCGTCCTCGACGATCAGAATCTTCAGCACTCCGCACCTCCCCGAAACGGACGGAAATTACCCCCGCGAATTCCGTAACTTGGATGCTGCGCCTCAAAGATTCGTCTGCGAATCCCCTGTGAACCCGGTTATCGCCAGGGCGAGTCGCGCGTGCGCCGAAACGAAGCCGGCGCCCCGAACTTGCCGTCCGGAACGCCGCCCGCGAGCCGAAATTGGCTCAGTCGCTACGAGCGATAGAAGATGTGCGCGCCGATCTGCTCGGCCTCGTTCAGCCGGTTTCCCCAGGACGGCGATACATAGTCGGCGTGGTACCACAGCACGTCGGGCCCGACGCTCGGGACAATGTTCGCGGCGGCGAGCTCGGCGATCGCCTCGGCCTTGCGCCACGCGTCGCAATCGGTATCCGCCGCCGGGAACCGGCCGTTGCGGACGAACGAGAATTGCGACCGCTGCTTCACCACCCCGCACCAGCTCGCCGGATATTTGCCCGAAGCGGCGCGGTTCATGACGACCCGGGCGACGGCGAGCTGACCTTCGAGAGCCTCGCCCCGCGCTTCGAAATAGACGGCGGTCGCGAGACAATTCATTTCCTCGCCGAGCCAGGCATTGGTCGCGAACTTGTCGACCAGCGCATAAAGCGGCCAGCCGCCCTGATAGAGCCAGGCGGCTTCCCTGGCGATCGGCCGGGCCGCGCCCAGCGTCACCGTCTGGGCGGGCTGCGTCTGGTACACCGCGTTGGTGACGTTCGTCACCGCGTTCGTCGCCGCGACGACGGGAAGCGCGGCCGTTGACGCGACCGCGACAAGCGGCTTCGCGGCCGAAGCGACCCCGGCCGTGTTGACCGCCGCCTTGAGATTGTAATCGACTGGCGTCACCTGCACGTGCTGCGCGCCGGCCTGAGTCGAGCCGAACGCAAGCACGAATGCTCCGATGATCGCGGACGCGGTGCGCGCGCCGGAAAGCTTGTTCACTAGACCTTTTGCCTTTGTACCGGCGGACGAAAACCGCTGGAGGCGCATTTCTGCGCCTTCGATCCAGCGGAGATCGCCCGTCTTGCCCTGGAGCCCGGCTTTTAATTCCGCCTTCGGCTCGCTCACTCTCAATTGCCTTCAGCCTGATAAGTCGGCCAAGGCAGCGCGCCAACCGATCGGCGGCGAACCGTTCGACTCGCGAGGTGGAATCTGGAACACTTTCAAATCATTCAGTTTTTCCGACTTATCCACACCAAGTGAAAACGGCTCGTCGCCGGTTCCACTCGGCTCACCGGCAGGCTAATTGGAAGCTTCCCAAAAGGAGACAGATGCGTGGCGCATTGGCTGATGAAATCGGAACCGGAGAGCTACGGCTGGGCCGACCTGGTGCGCGACGGCGGCACCGAATGGGACGGCGTCCGCAACAACGCCGCGCGGCTGCACCTTCGGGCGATGAAAGCGGGCGACGAGGTCTTTTTCTACCACAGCATGTCGGACAAGGCGGTCGTTGGCATCATGCGCGTGACGCGCGGCGCGCAGCCAGATCCGAAGGATCCGAACTGGGTTTCGGTGCGGGTCGAGCCGGTGCGGCCACTCGAGCGGCCGGTGACGCTGGCCGAGATCAAGGCCGATCCGCGCCTCGCGAAGATGGAGCTCATTCGCCAGTCGCGGCTGTCGGTCGCGCCCGTGCGCGAAGAGGAGTGGCGGGTCGTTCTCGAACTCGCGCGAGCAGCGAAGGATTAGCCCCGCGCAACGGCGCCTTGCGCCGGCATCCGCTGGAAGAAGATTAGGAACACCAGACGCCCATTCTCGACGCTGTCGCCGAACCCGGGGCCGGCGGTGTGCCAATATTGGGGCTGGAACAGAATCAGGCGGTTGAACCGCATCGGCGCGGTCATTGTGCGCTCCCACTTCGAGCGGTCGCGGCCGTCCTTGTGCAAGATGTCCTGTTCGAGTTCAGCATAGGACGCATAACCCATGCCGGCGAGGCTTTGCGGGTCCATTGGCATCCGGTCGGTGCCCGTGCGCTTGTGGCGATAGAATTCGGTGCCGCCGCGGCAATCTTCCGGCCTGCTGAGATACAGAACGCCGGACAAAGGATTCGGATCGACGTGGATCGGCGCCTCGTCGCCGTCCTCGGCCAGCGTCAAGCGGCAGGTCGAGTGGGCGTGGTTCGGCGGCCAGTTCGCGGTCAGATGCTGCTGGACGATCGACGACACAACCTGCTCCAACCCGCCGATCGTCAGCTTCTCCGTCGAGCCGCGCCCGGGATAATGACCGGTGCGGGAATAGGTCAGCGACAGCGCCATGCGCCGCACCTCCTCGGCATTGCGGAGGAAGTCGTCGATTATCCAGAGATGGGGGACCATCGGCAGCAGGAATAGCAGGGTTCGACCGGCCGGGAAGGCCCGAGGGGGTGTTGGCTGTGTGAGGTTCGTGCCGAATGTTCATGGATGTTCGCACTGACGCGCGGGCGGGAATGCTGCGGCGTTCCGACAGGTGCGCGTCGCAAATGGGGGGTTGTCGGAAGTGTCGGAATCCAACAGCGCGCCCGCGAAACGCAGCAATCGCAGCGGTCCTACGCGCGCGTGCGCGAGGGGAGCCGACAAAGATTGATTCACGCGAAGGCACGGAGTCGCGAAGATTGGGAGTAGCCTCCGTCGCATCCGCGAGGTTAAGCCATAAAAGGGGTGCTGTAGGAAAATGGTTTCTCAGCAGGAGCCTATCGCGACGTGTGGTGACAGCGTTTCGTTCCAGTCCTTCACGGCGGCGAAGCGGTCCACAAACTCGGCGGTCGTGCTGGCCGCGCGGCCCTCCGCATGATCAGCGATTTCGCGGAACCCGACAAATTCATGCCAGCAGTGATCCTCTTTGGTCGGACCGTCGCTCCAGCGATAGAGCTCGTGGTACAGAGGCGGCACACCAACCTGCTCGGCGATAAAGAACTCGTCACTTTCGAGGCGTGAATGAATGATCTCTCGATCCGGAGCGCGAAGTTCCCCTTCGAGGATCACAGTTCCGAAGGCTTTGAAGTTCCCGGCGTCGCGGTACATGTAATCAAATGCAGTCCACATGATGCGCTCCTTTCCAACTTCGTTATCATAGCATCGATGAGCGATGTGAGAGGCAGCATCTGGTCCGACTGGGAAGTGGATGCGATCGTAGCCGATTACTTTGCCATGCTCGCCGACGAGATCGGCAGCTTACCGTTCAACAAGTCCGAACACCGACGTGCCCTGCAGAGCCTGACGGGACGTGAACCCGGCTCCATCGAACGAAAGCATCAGAACATCAGTGCGGTTCTCGAGCGACTGGGGCTGCCTTTCATTCGTGGGTACAAGCCGCTCGCCCACTTCCAGAATGCTCTTCTCGATGCTGTGGAGCGGTATCTAATGTCGAAGGGTCAGCCGATCCTTCAGTTCACATCGACGGCGCCGAACCTTGTCGCCGACTCACCAGAACTGTGGGTCGGGCCTGTACCTGAGCTTGACCCCAATGAACCGAGCGAGCCCGAGCGCTTGCGGCAGCTTATTCAGAAATTCGATCCAGCGGAGCGAGATGCAAGGAACAGGAGCCTTGGTCGATGTGGCGAAGAACTGGTCTTTCTGCGCGAGCAGCATTGGCTGAGGGCGCACGGCCAAGCCGACTTGGCTCGCAAGGTCGAGTGGACCTCCGAAGTTCGCGGCGATGGGGCTGGCTATGACATCCGTTCATTCGATTTGGACGGCAGCGAACGGCTCATCGAGGTTAAGACCACGAACGGTCCCGCCAAAACACCCTTCTTCCTCTCCGAAAATGAGCGAGCGTTCAGCGACGAGCGCCCCGACGCGTTCCGCCTCTTGCGGCTTTATAGTTTCGCGAGGAGCCCTTCGGCATTCGAGTTGCGACCGCCGCTTACGGAGAGGTTGCTACTTCACCCAACTAACTATCGAGCCACCTTGAACTGATTGCCCGGTGCTATGCCGCATGCATTCCGCGAAACGATCAGCAATGTTCGGCTTCACAATCCCCAAGGATTGACGAGCAAGGTTCCCGACGGCTCAAAATCCTTCACGTTCCGCGTCGCGACGGTCGCCTGCTCGTCGAGCGCCATTGCTGCAATCTGGGCGTCCGCGAGCGTCATCGAGCGACCGTTTGCCACGACGGTTGCGAGCATAGGACCGTAGCGCATCGCTGCCGACGGTCCGAATGCAAGTGTTCGGACAGCGTATTTAAGCCGCCACTCGGTCAAACGCGCTTGGAGGTGACGCCGTCGGCGGCTGTCTTCGAGGCGAGCGACTCCGTACGACAACTCCGCCAGCGCGATTGCCGGGAGGACAGTTTCGTCCTCGTTCTGCACGAACCACTGTTCGACCGCTGGCTCGGCTGCGTCCTTCATCAACTCCGAAACGACGTTCGTGTCGAGCAGGATCAAAGCTCGATTCCCTCGTGCGAGTGACGGTGCTCTTCAATCGCGGCTTCAAGCTCCGAGACTGCCAAGTCGTCAGAGGGCGATGCGTTGCGCATCCTCTTGAGAAAGGCAGCGGCAGTTTCGCTCGGATGGCGACGCGCATATTCGGTCAGCGCTTCCTCGACGATGGCGTGGATCGGCCTTCCTTCGCGGCGCGACAATTGGTGCGCGAGATCACGCGCACGCTTGCTTCGAACGGACAATTGCGGAGCATTCATATTGTCAACGTATGCATTTGATGGCATGATGGCAAGATCAAGCCGTCTCGGTCTTTCCGGCTTTGTGTGTACGCCGTTGAGCCAGAGAATAGTCAGGCGGCTTCGAGCTTCCGCACCTCCCGCTTCCGTCACAAACGCTTCCCCGGAGCAGGTCCGGGCGCATCGTTGCCGAGTGAATTGAACAGGATTCCCGCTTTCGCGGGAATGACGACGGCTCCTGCACCGCCTTCGGCGGTCCTGGGCCCCGGCCTTGGGTCCCATCAAAGTAGTACTTTGATGGGGTCCCTGCGCCGGGGAACGGTCAGGCGGCTTCGGCCCTTCGCGCCTCGCGCTTTCGCCCCTACGCTCCCTCTCAAAATGTTGGCGCACTGTTGCCGGTCGCTAGGGGAGGTGCTCAGGACTTGGACGCCGTGCTTCGCTACATCCTCGCGACCTGTTCGGAGATGGGCCCCCTCCACCACGACGCTACGCGTAGCGGTCCCCCTCCCCGTTCCGGGGAGGAATTCGGCGATTAAGCCGCCTCCGCCCTTCTCGCCTCGCGCTTGCGCTCGTGGGGATCCAAGAACCGTTTGCGGATGCGGATGGCCTTGGGCGTGACTTCGACCAGCTCGTCGTCCTCGATGTAGGCGATCGCTTGCTCGAGGCTCATGCGCCGGGGCGGGGTGAGGCGGATGCTTTCGTCCTTGGGGCCGCTGGCGCGGAAGTTGGTGAGCTGCTTGGACTTCAGCGGGTTGACCTCGAGGTCCTGGGGCTTGGCGTTTTCGCCGACGACCATACCTTCGTAGAGCATCTCGCCGGGCGCGACGAAGAGGATGCCGCGCTCCTCGAGCGCGTTGAGGGCGTAGGCGACCGCCGGGCCCTGCTCCATCGAGATGAGGACGCCGTTCTGCCGCCCCGCGATCGGGCCCTTGTAGGGGCCGTATTTCTCGAACAGGCGGTTCATGATGCCGGTGCCGCGCGTGTCGGACAGGAACTCGCCATGATAGCCGATGAGGCCGCGCGATGGGGCGGAGAAGGTCAGGCGGGTCTTGCCGCCGCCGCTCGGGCGCATGTCGGTCATCTCGCCTTTGCGCTGCGCCATCTTCTCCACCACCGTGCCGGAGTGCTCCTCGTCCACGTCGATGACGACCGTTTCGTAGGGCTCCTCGCGGCCGTTGGGGCCGTCCTGGAACAGCACGCGCGGGCGGCTGATCGAGAGCTCGAAGCCTTCGCGGCGCATGGTCTCGATCAGCACGCCGAGCTGGAGCTCGCCGCGGCCGGCGACTTCGAACGCGTCGCGCTCGGCGCTTTCGGTCAGGTGGATGGCGACGTTGCCTTCGGCCTCCCGCTCCAGCCGGTCGCGGATCACGCGGCTCTGCACCTTGTCGCCCTCGCGCCCGGCATAAGGGCTGTCGTTGACGGCGAAGTTCATCGCCAGAGTCGGCGGGTCGATCGGGCGCGCGTGCAGCGGCTCGGTCACCGCCGGATCGGCGATGGTGTTGGAAACGGTGGCGTTGATCAGGCCGGCGATGGCGACGATGTCGCCCGCCTGGGCGCTCTCGACCGGAACGCGCTCGAGCCCGCGGAAGGCGAACAGCTTGGTCGCCCGGCCATCTTCCACGGCATTGCCATTCACGTCCATCGCACGGATCGGGTCGTTGACGGTGATCGCGCCGCTTTCGATCCGGCCGGTGAGGATCCGCCCCAGGAACGGGTCGCGGTCTAGCAAGGTGGCGAGCATCTTGAACTCGCCGTCCGCGTCGAGGCCCGGCGCCGGGACGTGGCTGACGATGGTCTCGAACAAGGGCG
>DASSOB010000036.1:0-53978 GCA_035701045.1 Sphingomicrobium sp.
GCACATAGCCGATCTTCATGCCGACTTTGGACCCGTTCCTAGACAGCCGCGAGCATAGCCAACTCGCGAACGGATGTCATCGCTCTGAATGCGGTTCGGAAAAAAAATTTGAAGCATACCGATGGACGGCGTGCGGAACCATTCGCGCAGGGGCCGGCGGAGCCTTCCCGGGCCGGCCGATGCCGGCGGCACGCCCACTCGGTTCAACGGTTGAGCGCATTGCCTCTGCCGCCGGATCGGGCTATGAGCGCAGGGCGCTCTTGCCGCCCCGGCGCGGCAGCGTCCTGACGGTATTCGTCTCGTCCAGAGTGCAGATGTCCATTGCCGTCCATTCAAACGATCCGGTCTGAGCCCACATGCGCCTCTCCCGCTACTTCCTCCCCGTGCTCCGCGAGACGCCCAAGGAAGCCGAGATCGTCTCGCATCAACTCATGCTGCGGACTGGAATGATCCGGCAGGCGAGTGCCGGCATCTACTCCTGGTTGCCGGTCGGATTCCGCGTGCTGAAGAAGATCGAGCAGATCGTGCGCGAGGAGCAGAACCGGGCCGGCGCCATCGAGGTCCTGATGCCGACGATCCAGTCGGCCGAGATCTGGCGCGAGTCGGGGCGCTACGAGGCCTACGGCAAGGAGATGCTGCGCATCGTCGATCGCCACGAGCGCGAGATGCTCTATGGTCCGACGAACGAGGAGCTCATTACGCAGATCTTCCGCGAGAGCGTGAAGAGCTACACGGACCTGCCGCGCAATCTTTATCACATCCAGTGGAAGTTCCGGGACGAGATCCGGCCGCGTTTCGGCGTGATGCGTGGGCGCGAGTTCCTGATGAAGGATGCCTACAGCTTCGACCTCGACGAAGCGGGCGCGCGCATCAGCTACAATCGCATGTTCGTCGCTTATCTGCGGACCTTCGCGCGCATGGGGCTGCGCGCGATTCCGATGCAGGCGGACACCGGGCCAATCGGCGGCGACCTCAGTCACGAATTCATTATTCTCGCGCCCTCCGGCGAAAGTGAGGTCTTCTTCCACAAGAGCTGGGAGACTTTGCGGCCGGCCGAGGATTATGCCGTCGACGCCGACGATGCCGAAGCACTGCAGGCGTTCGTCGACAGCATGACGTCGGATTATGCCGCGACCGACGAGAAGCGCGACGAGACCCGCGAGGGCGCGCTCGGCGCCGACCTTCGCCAATCGCGCGGGATCGAGGTGGGACACATTTTCTACTTCGGCGACAAATATACGCGGCCGCTCGATTTCACCGTGAGCGGACCGGGCGGCGATCGCGTGACTCCCGTCGGCGGAAGCTACGGGATCGGCGTGTCGCGGCTGGTTGGCGCGATCATCGAGGCGAGCCACGACGAGGCCGGGATCGTCTGGCCCGAGCCCGTTGCGCCCTGGCGCGTCGGGATTGTGACGATGCGCGCCGACGACACGGCGAGCAGCGAAGCGGCCGACGCGCTCTACGCACGGCTGATGACGTCCGGCGTCGAGACACTCTACGACGACCGCGACGAGCGAGGCGGGGCCAAGCTCGCGTCGATGGACCTCATCGGTTTGCCCTGGCAGCTGATCGTCGGCCCGCGCGGAATCGCCGCCGGCACGGTCGAGTTAAAGCGCCGTTCAACCGGCGAGCGCGAGGAGCTGAGCCTCGAAAGCGCGGTAGCGAGATTGGTGGAATGACCTCCGTATGTTCCCTGGCGAAGGCCGGGATCCAGATTCTCTTTGTCGGCTGGACCCCGGCCTTCGCCGGGGAACAGGCAAGGCCATGATCCTCAACCGCGCGGAGCGGATGCTCGCCCGGCGCTATCTGCTTCCCGGCAAGGGCGAAGGCTTCATCTTCCTCGTCGCGACGATCAGCCTCGTCGCCGTCGCGCTGGGAGTCGCCGCCCTCATCATCGTCATGAGCGTGATGAACGGGTTTCGAGCCGAACTGTTCGACAAGATCGTCGGCCTCAACGGCCACGCGGTGATCGTGGGCAATAACGGGACCCTGCCGGACTGGCGGCGGATCGCCGAGGCGGCGAAGAAGACTCCGGGAGTCACGTCCGCGCTGCCGCTCATTGAAACGCCGCTGATGGGGACCGCCAACGGCCGCTTCGAGGGCGTGCTGGTCCGCGGCATGAGGGTGCAGGACATAAGGTCCAACAAGACGATCACCTCGAACGTGCTCGCCGGTGACATTCGCTCGATCACGCCGGGGAGCAACCGCGTCGCGATCGGTTCGGGGTTGTCTAACACACTGGGTCTCTATCCCGGAAGCCAGATCACCCTGTGGAACCCCGAAGGCCGCTCGACGGTGGTCGGCACCGTACCGCGCGAAGTCACCTACACCGTTGGCGCGATCTTTCAGATCGGAGTCTACGATTACGACAAGGCGTTCGTGCTCCTGCCGATGAAGGATGCCCAGGAACTTTTGCTAATGGGCGACCAGGTCGGGATGATCGAGCTCCAGACCAGCAACCCCGACAAGGTCGAGGACATCATCGCGCCGCTGCGCAAGCTCTTCGGAGGCCAGACCCAGATCACCGACTGGCGGCAAATGAATTCGGCGCTTTTCCAGGCCCTGGAGGTCGAGCGCGTGGCGATGTTCGTCGTCCTCTCGCTGATCGTCCTCGTCGCCGTGTTCAACATCCTTTCGTCGCTGATCATGCTGGTGCGGGCGAAGACACGCGACATCGCGATCCTCCGCACCATGGGCGCGAGCCGCGGCGGGATGATGAAGGTGTTCATGACGGTGGGCGTGACCATCGGGTCGCTCGGAATCGTCCTCGGCGTGATCATCGGCGCGATCTTCCTCTACTTCCGCCAGGATGTTGTGGACGCCATTCAGGCGATCACCGGCCAGAATTTGTGGGATCCTTCGGTCCGGGTCTTGACCGACCTGCCCGCGAAATCGGACCCGGTCGAGATCGCTGCGATCGTGCTTACGGCGCTGATCCTCTCGTTCCTCGCGACGCTTTATCCCGCTTACAAGGCGGCGAGCACCGATCCGGTGCAGGTCCTGCGCTATGAGTGAGCCGGTCCTCGCCACGCGCGGGCTGAAGCGCAGCTTCACGCAAGGCGACGTTACGATCGAGGTGCTGCGCGGGATCGACCTCGAAGTTGGGGCGGGCGAGATCGTCGCGCTGGTCGGTCCGTCCGGGTCGGGAAAGTCGACGCTGCTCCAGGCGGTGGGCCTGCTCGAAGGCGGATTCAGCGGCTCGATCCGGCTCCGGGGCGAGGAAGCCGCGGACCTCGACGACAATGGCCGGACGCGCCTTCGCCGCGAGCTTCTCGGCTTCGTTTATCAGTTCCACCATTTGCTTCCCGAGTTCAACGCGGTGGAGAATGTCGTTCTTCCCCAGCTCGTGCGTGGCGCCGAGCCGAAATCGGCGCACCAGCGGGCTCGCGATCTGCTCGGCAAGCTGGGCCTGTCGCAGCGGCTCGACCACCGGCCATCCAAGCTTTCCGGCGGCGAACAGCAGCGCGTCGCCGTCGCCCGGGCGCTCGCCAACAAGCCGCCGCTCGTCCTCGCCGACGAGCCGACCGGCAATCTCGACGAGCATACGGCCGATGCCGTGCTGGCCGAGCTTCTGAAGCTCGTTCGCGAAGAGGGGAGCGCGGCGCTGATCGCGACCCACAACGAGCGCCTCGCAAGCAAGATGGACCGCGTCGTGAGGCTGCACGAAGGAAGACTTCAATAGTGAAGCGGGATGAGCCGAGCGACGACCCTGAAACCGGACGGCGCCTCAACTGGACGACCATCGGGCTGATCGGCGCGCTTGTCCTGCTTGTGGCGCTGATTGCTTATCTCGCGATCGGCGGGAATCCGGACGAGGACAAGCTGACCCGCAACCAGCTGAGCCAGAATCAGTCGGAAGCGAGCGCGCCGTCGCCCGAGAAACTGTGCGCGAGCCGCCAGACCTACGATCTCATCCGGCGCGAATTGTTCCGCCGGGCGGCCGAGCTGCGGGGGCGGGACCAGGCGGCCTACGACAGCCTTTCGGGCTACGCTTTGCTGCGGATGGAAAATCCCGTGATGGAGAGCGAGGATGCCCAGACCGGCGCCGTGAATTGCGCGGCCTCCATGGCGCTCGACCTGCCGCCTGGGGTCGCCGCCGTCGGTGGACGGAAGACCCTGCGCTCCGACATCGATTACACCGTCCAACAGGCCGCGGACGGGAGCGGAACCGTCGTCGAGCTCCGCAACGCGGATTCGATCATCTCGCAGCTGGCGACACTCTCGCGTATCGGGAACTATTCGGGCGCTCCATCGACGATGGACGTCGCCAATCAGGTCGCCTCCAACGAGCCGACGCTGACAATGCCGGCCACTCCGCAGGAGCCCGCGAAGGGTGCAGTTCCGCCGCAGAACCAAGCTGCCGAACAGGGCCCAAGCTTCAGCTGTGCCCGGCCGAAGAGCCGCGCGGAAGCGGCGATTTGCGGCGACGAGGGCCTATCATCGCTCGACCGCGACGTCGCCTGGCAGCTCGGCCGGGCAATGGCCGATGCGACGCCAGAGCAGCGTGCGCAGCTCCAAAGCAGCAGCAGTCGCTTCCTCGCCTACCGCGACCGTTGCCCCGACCGGCGCTGCATGGCCCAGGCCTATATCGGCCGCCTTCGTGAGATCCGGGACATCGTGAAAGGGCGGTGGCAGCCGCCACAATGACAATCCCCGGTTCGCGGCTAGACTAAGGTCAATTTCCTGAACGGAAGCGGATTGCGATCCGTTGTACGGCATGAGGGAGTATCACGGGGGTGACCCGGATTTCACCCTTCGGGCGCTCGAAACTCCGCGGCTCACCCAGCAAATTACGGAGAAGTGCCATGCAGACAATCGTACATCCATCCAACATCCACAATGAGGAACGGAAGGCGGTGAAAATCGTCGCCGGCGGCGCCATGCTGAAGACCGTCGGCGGGATCGCCGTGGCGGTTCTCGCCATCCTCGCGCTCATCGGACTGATCCCGGCCGCGCTGGTCGCGATCGGTGGAATCGTCTTCGGCCTCGCCTTGCTCCTCGAGGGGCTCAGCATCACCAGCCAGTACAATCAACTGGCCTATCAGGTCGCCGTCGACCGCTCGGAGCGGATCGAGGTCGGAGGCGGCGGCGGAGTCGAGTTGTTCGTCGGCCTGGCGGCAATCGCGCTCGGCATTTTGTCGCTGCTCGGAGTTGCCGCTCCGGTCCTGATTCCGGCGCTGATCATCGCGGGCGGCGTGGGCCTCATCCTCTCGGCCGGAAGCCTGCAGCGGCTGAATGACCTCAATCTCAGCTTCTTCGTCCAGAGCGACCTGGGTCGAAGCGTTAGCCGCAATTCGATGGTCGGCGGCGAAGTCGCGCAGGTGCTCGGCGGAATCGGCGCGGTGGTGCTCGGAATCCTGTCGCTGGTGATCATCGCTCCGACGGCGGCGGAAGGCTTCGGCACGCTGCCGCAGGTCGGGCTTCTTGTCCTCGGCGTAGCGAGCGCGATCAGCGGCGCGGCGCTGGCGGGCAAGACGACGCACGAATATCGCAAGAGCTAAGGCGCCGAGGATTGCCGCCATCGCGGGCGGCAATCCTTTCCTGTGGAAAAGGCCACCGGCGGGGTTTCGCTCATTGCAAGCGGCAACCATAGTGGCGCCATGCCGGCGCCATTCGTTCCGCTTCGCGTTTTCTCGTCCTTCACGATGCTCGAAGGCGCGATGGAGCCGAAAACCATCGCCTCGCGGGCGGCGACGCTCGGATTTCCAGCGGTCGCGATCACCGACCGCAATGGCCTTTACGGCGCGATGCCGTTCAGCGACGCGTGCATCGGAAAGGGTGTGCAGCCGATCATCGGCGCCATGTTGGCGATTGCGCGGCCGCCCGAGCTCGTCGTCCGGCAGATGCTGGACGAGCGACCCGAGCTCGACTGGCTGATTCTGCTCGCCAAGGACGAAGACGGTTATTCGAACCTCTGCAAGCTGGTTTCCGCGGCGCACCTCGATCGCCCGGTCGAGCAGGAGCCGCATGTTTCATTCGACAAGCTCGACGGATTAAGTGGCGGCCTCATCGCGCTGACGGCGGGGGCCGACGGCGCGCTTGCGCGGCTCATCGCCGATGGTCGGCAGAGCAAGGCCGAAGCATATCTGGAGCGTCTGCAATCGTTGTTCCCGGAGCGGCTCTACGTGGAGATCGCGCGGCGCGGGGATGCGATCGAAACGGCTTCCGAGGATGCGCTCATCGAGCTTGCGTTAAAGCGCGACCTGCCGCTCGCTGCGACCAACCCGGCGGCCTATGTCGATCCCTCGTTCCACGCCGCTCACGATGCCATGCTGTGCATCGCCAATTCCGCTTATGTGGAGAGCGCGGATCGTGTGATTTCGCCTCCCGACGCCTGGCTGAAGGACGGCGCGGCCATGGCCGAACTGTTCGCGGACCTGCCCGAGGCCCTCGCCAACACCGCGGTCATCGCCCAGCGCTGCGCAGTTGCGGCGCCGAGCCGGAAACCCATCCTCCCGCGCCTCGGAGACGACGAGGACGACCAGCTCCGCCGCGATGCGCGCGTTGGGCTCGAGACGCGGCTCGAAGGGCGAGGCGCTGAAGAGCGAGCGCCGTATCTCGAGCGGCTCGACTATGAGCTCGAAATCATCACGAGCATGGGCTTTGCCGGCTACTTCCTGATCGTCGCCGACTTCATCAAATGGGCCAAGGCCAACGACATTCCGGTGGGTCCCGGGCGCGGGTCTGGCGCGGGTTCGGTCGTGGCCTGGGCGCTGACGATCACTGACCTAGACCCGATCGCGCTCGGCTTGCTGTTCGAGCGATTCCTGAACCCAGAACGCGTGTCGATGCCGGACTTCGACGTCGATTTCTGCGAAACGCACCGCGACAAGGTCATCGCCTACGTCCAGGGCAAATACGGGTGCGACAGAGTCGCCCAGATCATCACCTTTGGGCGGCTGAAGGCGCGGGCGGTGCTGAAAGACACGGGGCGCGTGCTTCAAATGCCGTACGGGCAGGTCGACCGGCTCGCCAAGCTCATCCCCAACCACCCGACCGATCCGTGGACTCTGGAGCGGTCGCTGAACGGCGTGTCGGAGCTCGCCGCCGAGTATAAGGGCGATCCGGACGTCAAGCGGCTGTTCGACCTGGCGATGAAGCTGGAGGGCCTGCCGCGCCACGCCTCGACCCACGCCGCCGGCGTGGTGATCGGGGACCGTCCGCTCGACGAGCTTGTCCCGCTCTACCGCGATCCGCGTTCCGACATGCCGGTGACGCAGTTCGACATGAAATATGTCGAGGCGGCGGGGCTGGTGAAATTCGATTTTCTCGGGCTCAAGACCCTGTCCGTGCTGCGCGAAGGCCAGCGGCTGCTCGCCGAACAGGAGATCGAGGTCGATTTCGGCGCGCTCCCGTGGGACGACCCGGCGGTGTTCGAGCTTTTGCAGCGGGGCGACACGATCGGCGTCTTCCAGGTGGAATCGGAAGGGATGCGGCGGACTCTGTCGGCGGTGAAGCCGACGGTGTTCGAGGACATCATCGCGCTGAACGCGCTCTACCGGCCGGGGCCGATGGACAACATCCCGATGTTCGGGCGGCGCAAGAACGGGCAGGAATCGATCGATTATCCGCATCCGCTGCTCGAAGAGATGCTGAAGCCGACCTACGGGATCTTCGTCTATCAGGAGCAGGTGATGCAGGCGGCGCAGGTGCTCGCCGGCTACTCGCTCGGCGGCGCGGACCTGCTGCGCCGCGCGATGGGCAAGAAGATCCAGTCGGAGATGGACGCCCAGCGCGCGGTCTTCGTCGAGGGCTGCGCGCGGGTGAATTCGATTCCCGAAGCGAAAGCCAACGAGCTGTTCGACTTGATCGACAAATTCGCGGGCTACGGCTTCAACAAGAGCCACGCCGCGGCTTATGCCCTGCTCACCTACCAGACTGCCTGGCTGAAGGCGCATCACCGCGCGGAATTCTATGCCGCGTCGATGAGCTTCGACATGGCGCTGACCGACAAGCTCGCGATGTTCGTCGAGGACATGCGCCGGGGCGAGATCGAGTGCCTGGCGCCCGACATCAACGCGAGCCGGGCACATTTCACGGTCGAGAACGGCGGCGTCCGCTACGCGCTCGGCGCGCTGAAGGGCGTCGGCGAGAAAGCGATGGAGGCGCTGGTCGAGGAGCGCGAGCGCGCCGGTACGTTCAAGAGCCTGGAGGACTTCGCCGCGCGGATCGATCCAAGGCTGCTCAACCGCCGCCAGCTCGAAAGCCTCGCCGGAGCGGGAGCATACGACGCGATCAAGCCCGAGCGCGCGCGAGTGTTCGCCGGCGCGGAAACCATTCTCGCCCATGCGGCGAGCGCGCACGAGCAGCGCGAGAGCGGGCAGGCTGGGCTGTTCGGAGTCAATTCGGCCGAGGCGGCGCCCATTCGCCTGCCGCGCGATGCGTCCTGGACGCTGGCGCAGCGCATGGCGGCCGAGCGCGAAGCATTCGGTTTCTATTTCTCGGCCCATCCGGTCGATGCGGCCAGGCATTTGCTTGCCGCGCACAAGGTCCGCACGTTCGCGCAAATTGGCGAATTCAGCGTCGCGGAAGGCGAGCGGGTCAGCGCCACCATGGCCGCGCTGGTCGAGGAAGCGCGTTGGCGCACCTCGGCGCGCGGCCGCCGATACATGATGGCGACGCTGAGCGACCCTTCGGGTCAATTCGTGGCGACGGCGTTCGACGACGATGCGACCGCCGCGCTGGAAGCTGCCGCGAAGGACGGGCTCTGCGGGCTGCTCGCAGTCGAGCTCGACCGTCGTGCCGGCGACGAGACCCCGCGAGTCACCGTGAAGCGTTTCCAGCCGCTCAGCGAGCTCGCGAAGCAGACCCGGCTCCAGATGGTTGTCCGCGTTGCGGATGCCGAGCTCGTCGGGCGGTTGGCCCCCGAACTCGCTTCCGCGCGCGGCGGCAATGGCGTCGTGCGGTTCGTGGTCCCGATTTCATCGGGCGGCGAAGCGGCGATCCTCGCCGGCCGCGACTTCACGCTCGACGCCGAACTCGCCCGGCGGCTCGAGCGGATTGTGGGCGAGGGGTCGGTCGAGCTTACCGTTCACGAACCACCCAGGCTGGCGCTGGTGGGATAGCTATCCTCCCCTGCATTTGCAGGGGAGGGGGACCGCCGAAGGCGGTGGAGGGGCCTTCTTCTATCGCAGTAAGACCCCTCCACCATGCTTCGCATGGTTCCGTTCCCCTCCCCATCGCTGGGCGACGGGGAGGAACTGAAGTCAAGCCATCCAGAAGCCGTCCCGATTGACGAGGCTCGTGATGCGGTCGTTCTGCTGCTCGTCCATCTCGCGCTTGAACCGCGGGAACACCTGATCTTCCTCCATTTTCGCGTGCTCGGCGACGAGCTGGCGGAATTCGCGGACCTTCTCGAGCCAATTGCGTGCGTCCGGGCCCATTTCGTTCAATTCGTAGATGAACGTTTTGATGTAGCCATGCTCGCTTTCGAGATGGTCGGCGTCGGCGGCCTCATTGGCCTCGCGGAGCGCCGGATAGACGACCATTTCTTCCGCGTGGGCGTGCTTGTCGAGCGCGTGGCAGAGCTTCATGAACATCATCTTGCGCTTGAAGGTCTGGGTCTCGTCGGTCGCCAGCATCTTGTCGAACAAGGCGAGCGCCTCCCTGTGCTCCGCGGTCAGGATCTCGTCCCAGTCGCCGATCGAGGCTTCCATGCCCTGCATCAGCGCCTTGCGCCCGAAATTGGCGGCAAAGCCGAGCGCCGCGCCGCCGATCGCGGCCGCGATGACCGGTCCTGCGCCCTCTCCCCATGAGAAAGCACTTCGATTGCCGTTGCGCGAACGATTGTGGCTGGATGACGAACGGCTGGAATTCCGATTTTGGGTACGCGTGGCCATGAGCTCCTCCTTGGCTGGAATTGCCCAGGTAAAACGGTCGGGGGTGGGGCGGCGTTCCTGTTGCGAGGCGCTTTCAGGCCACCGTTCGGCGCTTCATTCAGAACGTGTTTGACGGCCCTTTCGGCTGCTCTGGCGAAGGGGCCGTTTGGTTGCTTTCCACAGGTACCGGCTGTGGCCTGGTCACATTCAGCGTTGGTGGCGTGACGAGCGGCGGCTCGGACTCGTTAACTGGCTCGATGGTGACGGACGACGGCTCGCTCACCGCGTTTTCGAGCGGCGGCAGGGGCTTCGGGCTCTCATATTCCTCGCCCGGTTGCGGCCGCGGCTCCTTCGCGACCGCCGGCGGCGCCTTGTTGGGTGGCGCGGCGATGCCGCGATAGACGCAGGCGTCGAGACCATCGCGCGCCACCACGCCGATGCGCGCCGCAATCGTATTTCCGTAACGCCTGGTGAAACCCTTGGGCGCGATGGCGCCGCGCTTCTTGGGCAGCGGCAGTACTGCCGCGATTCGCGCCGCCTCGGTGGCGCTCATCGCGCTCGCATCATGGCCGAAATAACGCTGCGACCCCGCGTTCACGCCGTACGTGCCGATGCCCGTCTCGGCGAGGTTCAGGTAAACCTCCATGATCCGGCGCTTGCCCCACAGATGCTCGATCAGGAAGGTGAACCAGGCCTCGACTCCCTTGCGCGCGTAGCCGCCGCCCTGCCACAGGAAGGCGTTCTTCGCGGTCTGCTGGCTGATCGTCGAGCCGCCCCGGATGCGGCCACCGGAGGCATTGCGTTTCATTGCATCTTCAATGGCTTCGAAGTCGAAGCCGTTATGCGCACAGAACTTGCTGTCCTCGGCCGCGATCGACGCGCGCACCATGTCGCGGTCGATCTCGCCGATCGGCATCCACTCCTTGTGCGCCCCGCGCCCCGCGACGATGTCGCCGATCATCGTGAAGGTGATCGGCGGGTTCACGAAGCGGTAGGCGAGGACCCAGAGGACGGAAATGATGATGAAGGCGAGGACCAGCTTGACGATCCAGCCAAGGATCCGGCGAGGAAGCGAGCGCTTCCGCCGCCGTTTGTAGTGCGGGATTGTCGAGCCGGGGCGCTTCGCCATTGCTGTTGGGGTAACGCCCGCCTGGGCGCGGTGCAATCACTTCGCCTGGCTGGCCTGTTTCACGCGAGGTTTGGCTTGATTCCACATCTCGCGGCTCAAGCGCCATTGGGCGTCGATCCCACGATGGAGGACAAGCAGCATCTTCCCCCAGCCGTCGAACGTCTTTTCTCCCAGTCCAGACACGACTTGATGCTCGACGCACCACTCCGAGGCCCAGTTTCCCGAGACTTCGGCGTCGAAGCATTGGAACGTGAACGAATCCATGTGCGCTCCGGGGTGCTTCGAGGTGACGGTCTCCAGCATTCGGGCGATTTGCGGTTTGCCCATCAGCGGTTCCGCCAGCGGCAGCAGGGCGATCCCGTCGTCGTCCCACAAGGCGAGCACGGCGGCATTGTCCATGTGACGGTTGGCTTCGGCAAAGGAGCGATTGAATGCGTCGAGCGGCTCGGGTGGCGAGGATTCCACCGGCGCGCCGGAAAGGACCGCTGCCGCGAGCGCGATGAGATGCATGATCCAACCTCCTGTTCGAACGCGTGGCGTGAATGACGTCGGGCTGCACGACATCCATAACCTCTCCTTGCCGCAGTGCAGCAGCGCATTTACATCGACTGTGCAATGACCTCGACGAACGACATCCGCCGATCCTTCCTCGACTATTTCGAGACGAACGGCCACGCGCGGGTGCCCTCGGCGCCGCTCGTGCCGCAGAACGACCCGACGCTGATGTTCGTCAATGCCGGCATGGTGCCGTTCAAGAACGTGTTCACCGGGCTCGAAACGCGGCCGTACAACACCGCCACCAGCTCGCAGAAGTGCGTTCGCGCGGGTGGCAAGCACAACGATCTCGACAATGTCGGTTATACCGCGCGCCACCACACCTTCTTCGAAATGCTCGGGAATTTCTCGTTCGGCGACTATTTCAAGGACCGCGCGATCGAACTGGCCTGGAACCTGCTGACGAAGGAATGGGCGGTAAGCCCGGACCGGCTGACCGCCACCGTCTATCACACCGACGACGAGGCGTTCGACCTCTGGAAGAAGATTTCGGGCCTGCCCGAGAGCCGGATCATCCGCATCCCGACCAAGGACAATTTCTGGGCGATGGGCGACGACGGCCCGTGCGGGCCCTGCTCGGAAATCTTTTACGACCATGGCGAGCAAATCCCGGGCGGCCCTCCCGGAAGTCCGGACGAGGAGGGCGACCGCTTCGTCGAGGTCTGGAACCTCGTCTTCATGCAGTACGAGCAGACGGCGAACGAGATCGTCTCCGAGCTGCCCAAGAAGAGCATCGACACCGGCATGGGCCTCGAGCGGATCGCCGCGGTGCTCCAGGGCACGCCCGACAATTACGAGACGGACACGTTCCGCGCGCTGATCGCGGCGAGTGAGGCGCTGACTCACACCAAGGCGGAAGGCGAGAACAAGGCGAGCCATCGAGTCATCGCCGATCACCTCCGCGCGAGCGGCTTCCTGGTCGCGGACGGCGTGCTCCCCGCGAACGAGGGCAGGGGCTATGTCCTCCGCCGAATCATGCGCCGCGCGATGCGCCACGCGCATTTGCTCGGGAGCAAGGAGCCGCTGATGTGGCGGCTCGTGCCGGCGCTGGTGGCGGAGATGGGCGCCGCTTACCCCGAACTGGTCCGCGCGCAGCCGCTCATCGAGGCGACGCTCCAGCAGGAAGAGACGCGCTTCCGCCAGACGCTGGCGACGGGAATCAAGCTGCTCGACGAAGCGACCGCCGGGCTTCCGAAGGGCGGCACGCTGGTGGGCGAAACGGCGTTCAAGCTCTACGACACCTACGGTTTTCCCTACGATCTGACCGAGGACGCGTTGCGCGCGCGCGGGCTGCAAGTCGACCGCGAAGGCTTCGATACGGCCATGGCTGGCCAGAAAGCGAAGGCCCGCGCCGCGTGGAAGGGCTCGGGCTCGAAGGCGAGCGAAGAGGTGTGGTTCGACCTCATCGAACAATATGGCTCGACCGAGTTCACCGGCTATTCGGGTGACGAAGGCGAAGGCGCAGTCCTCGCGATCGTGAGGGACGGCGCGCGCGTCGATGCCGCAGAGGTGGGGCAGACCGTCGACGTCCTGCTCAACCAGACTCCCTTCTACGGCGAGAGCGGCGGGCAGATCGGCGACACCGGAAAGCTGACGACGCTCAAAGGCTTTGAAGGCGAAGTTGAGGATACGTCGAAGCCGCTGGGCAAGCTCCACGTACTTCGGACGAAGGTCCTCGCGGGCGAATTGTCGGTTGGCGATACGGTCCATCAAAAGGTCGATGCGGAGCGCCGCAACCGGGTCCGCGCCAACCACAGCGCGACGCACTTGCTTCACGCTGCGCTTCGGCGGCATCTCGGCACGCATGTCACGCAGAAGGGCAGCCTGGTCGCGCCCGACCATTTCCGCTTCGATTTCTCGCATCCGAAGGCGCTCGCTCGCGAGGAGATCGAGGCCGTCGAGGCCGAAGTGAACGCGCAAATCCGCTCCAACGAACCGGTCGCGACCCGCCTGATGACCCCCGACGAGGCGATCGCCGAAGGCGCAATGGCGCTGTTCGGCGAAAAATACGGCGACGAGGTGCGTGTCCTCGCGATGGGCCGCAACCCTCCCCCCTCTGCGGGGGAGGGTCGACTCGCCGAAGGCGAGCGGGGAGAGGGACCTTATTCCGTAGAACTCTGCGGCGGGACCCACGTCCGCGCTCTCGGCGACATCCAGCTGCTCAAGATCATTTCCGAGAGCGCGGTGTCCTCGGGCGTCCGCCGCATCGAGGCGCTGACCGGCGAAGCGGCCCGGCAGTGGCTGAACGATCGCGATTCGAAGCTACGTGAAGTGGCCGCAACCCTGAAAAGCTCGCCCGACGAGGCGCCCGCGCGAATCGCCTCTCTGGTCGAGGACCGCCGCCGCCTGGAGCGCGAGCTTGCCGACGCGAAGAAGCAGCTCGCGATGGGTGGCGGTTCGCCAAAGTCCGAAGGTCCGGAGCCGCAACGGATCAACGGCCACAAGTTCCTGGGCCAGGTCGTGGAAGGCTTCGATCCCAAGGACTTGCGCGCCGCTGTTGACGGCATGAAGAAGCGTCTCGGCTCCGGCATCGGCGCGCTCGTCGCCGTCAACGACGGCCGCGCCAGTGTTGCCGTCGGTGTCACCGATGACCTCGCCGGCCAGGTGAGCGCTGTCGATCTCGTCAAAGCCGCGGTCGCGGCGCTGGGCGGCCAGGGCGGCGGCGGGCGCGCCGACATGGCCCAGGGTGGCGGGCCGGATGGTTCAAAGGCCGAGGACGCGCTCGAGGCCGTCAAGGACGCGCTGGAGAAGGTGGCGGCTTAGTCGTCATCCCGGCCTTGAGCCGGGACCTGCCTTTTCTTCAGTTGGCGAGAAAGGAAAGGCGGGTGCCGGATCAAGTCCGGCATGACGCAAGTGGAGCATGGTCGTCGATACGAACTCTAGCGAGCCAATCACCCTGAACGGCGCCTGCCACTGCGGTGCTGTCCGCTTCACCGTCACGCTGACCGAGGGCTTCGCCTCCGCGAGGCGCTGCACCTGCTCGATCTGCCGGATGCGGGGAGCGGTGGCGGTCACTTCCACGCCAGAGGCCTTCCGCATCACGCAGGGCGAGGGCAAGCTCGCAACCTATCGCTTCAATACCAACATGGCCGAACACCATTTCTGCAGCGTCTGCGGCATCTACACGCACCACAAGCGCCGCTCGAACCCGAACCAGCTTGGAATCAACGTCGCCTGCCTCGAAGGCGTGTCGCCCTTCGACTTCAGCGAAGTCGTTGTCTTCGACGGCAGCCGCCATCCGGCGGACGATGCCGGGCACAAGACCTATGTCGCGGGCGTGCTCCGGTTCGAGCGATCCTCCCCGGAACGGGGAGGGGGACCGCCCGAACTTTAGTTCGGGTGGCGGAGGGGGCCCCCTTCGTCAGCTGACGAACTGCGTTCGCCAGCTGCCACCTCCCCGGTTCGGGGAGGATTGGCATCCCTCAGCCGCCGTCCGCCGAGGCGCGGCATTTCTTCGAGGTTGGCCTCCGCCTTGATCTTCGCGCGCAATTCGTCACGCTTTTCGTGGATGCTCGCGATGACGGGACCCATCGCGACGCCGAGATCCACCAGCACCGCTTCGGCAATCTGCAGCGACGATTCCACCGCCTCGGGCACGGCCTGGCTCGCGCCGGCCTTGTAGAGCGTCGCCGCCTGCGCCGTGTCGCGGGCCCGCGCGATGATCGGGATGTTCGGAAAGGCCGATCGCATGCGCTTCGTAATGCGGCCGACCAGCACGGGATCGTCCATCGTCAGGATAACCGCGCTCGGCTTGCCGACCTTCAGCCGCTCGACGAGCGTCCCGCGCACCACGTTTCCGAACAGCACCGGATGTCCGCGCTCGCGGGCGCGGCGGACCGTGTCGGCATCTGAATCGATTGCGACATAATCGTACTGATGCCGCGCGAGCATGTCGGCGACGATCCGCCCGACTCGTCCGAAACCGACGATGACGGCCTTGCCCGGACCGCCTTCCTGAAGCGCCTCGGCGAGCTCAGCGTCTCCCTGGCGGTCGACGCGCCGCCCCGCCATGTGCCCGAGCTTGCCGAGCACCGGCGTGATGGTGAGGCCGAGCGCGGTGACGATCTGCCAGAAAGCGGCGGTCTCGGGGCGGATCAGTTGGGCCGCGGTCGCGGAGCCGAGCACGATCAGCGTGGTTTCGGAAGGGGACGCCATCAGCACGCCGGTTTCGGCCGCGACCGCCGTCCGGCTGCCGTTGAGGCGGAGCAGCGTGCCGGTGACGACCGCTTTCACGACCAGCACGCCGACCAGCGCCAGGAGGATGGTCTGCCAGTTGGCGATGACCAGCTTCAGATTGACCGTCATGCCGACGGTGATGAGGAAAATGCCGAGGCCGAGGCCGCGCATCGGCGCGGTGATCACCTCGACTTCGCCGCGATATTCGGTCTCCGCGATCACGATTCCGGCGATCAGCGCGCCAAGCACCGCGGAAAAGCCGATCGCCGAGGTGACCATGCTGGCGACGATGACCACAAGCAGGCAGGCGGCGAGGAACACTTCGGGGTTCTTGGTCCGGGCCGCCTCCGCGAAGAGGATGGGGAGCAGCAGCCTGCCGCCAAACAGCAAGCCCAGGGCGACAGCGCCACCGAGCAGCATTGTCCCAACCAGCGGGCCGACGCCGGCGGTTGCGGAGGGCGCCATTGCGCCGAGCGCGAAGACGATCGGCACGAGCGCGACGTCCTCGAACAGCAGCATCCCGAGCGCGGCGCGCCCGACGGCCGACTGCGTGCCCACCAACGGCAGAACGATCGCGGTCGAGGAAAGCGCCAGCGCGAGGCCCAGTCCGATCGCACCCGGAATTCCCTGTCCGATGAAGTGAAGCGCACCGCCGATGATTACGGCCGCTCCCAGTAGCTCGGCTGCACCGACCCCGAACACGATCCGGCGCATCGACCACAGACGGCGCAGCGACAGCTCCAGGCCGATCGAGAAGAGTACGAGGACGATTCCGATCTCGGCGAATGGCTCGATCCGGTGCGCGTTCGAAATGGTGATGTAGTGGAGCCACGGATAATCGCGCGCCATCGAGCCCAGACCGGCGGGGCCAACCAAAATGCCGATCAGGATGAATCCGATGATCGGGCTGATCCGGATGCGGGCGAACGCCGGGATGACGATCCCCGCGGCGCCGAGCACGACCAGCGCGTCGCTGAACCCGGATGTAGCGAAATTCCCTTCCATCGGGCCGTTGTGCCCTAATCGTCACCCCCGCGAAAGCAGGGGTCCCGCTTTTGCGGAATTGACGGTAAGCGTGGCGCCATGACGTCAGATCTGGACGTGGTGATTGCCGGCGGCGGGCCGGCGGGGATGATGGCCGGGCTGCTGTTCGCCCGCGCCGGGTGCAGGGTGCGGGTGCTGGAAAAGCACGCCGACTTCTTCCGCGATTTCCGTGGCGACACCGTGCATCCCTCGACGCTGGAATTGCTGCGCGAGCTCGGCCTTTACGACGAGTTCCTGAAGCGTCCACACGACGAGGTTCGAACCCTCACCGCGCGCGTCGCCGATCGGCAGATCACCATCGCGGACATGAGCCATTTGCCGGTGAAGAGCCGCTTCGTCGCGCTGATGCCGCAGTGGGACTTCCTCGATTTCCTGGCGGACGAGGCGCGGCTCTATCCGGGATTCGATCTACGAATGCAGGCCGAGGTCGTCGGTCTGCTGTTCGACAGCGGCCGCGTGGCGGGCGTTCGTCTGAAAGGCGGCGAGGAGGTTAGGGCGCGCCTGACGATCGCCGCCGACGGCCGCGGCTCGATCCTGCGCGACAAGGCCGGCTTGCCCAAAAAGGACCTCGGCGCGCCGATCGACGTGCTCTGGTTCCGGCTCCCGAAGAAGAAGACGCCCGTCAACGAAACCGGCGGCACGTTCGGATCGGGAACCTTCCTCGTCGAACTCGATCGCGGCAATTACTGGCAATGCGCATTCGTCGTGCCCAAGGGGGCAGCGGACGACATCCGTCGCAAGGGTTTGCCGGCATTCCGCGAAACCGTCGCGCGCGCCGCGCCCGAGCTTGCCAAGGCGGTCGGCACGCTGAAGGACTGGGACCAGGTGAAGCTGCTTTCGGTGTCGCTGGACCGGCTGACGCGCTGGTGGCGTCCTGGCCTACTCGCGATCGGCGATGCCGCGCACGCCATGTCGCCCGTCGGCGGCGTCGGGATCAACCTCGCAATCCAGGATGCGGTTGCGGCGGCAAACATTCTCGCCGCGCCGCTGGCAGGCGGCGAGGACCTCGATCCGCTGCTACGAAAAGTGCAGGAACGGCGGCTGTTCCCAACCCGCGTCATCCAGCGCGGGCAGAAGCTCATCCACGATCGGGTGCTGGCGCCGCTAGTCGTCCGCAAGGCGGTGCTCGACAAGGTGCCGCTCGCCCTGCGCCTGCTTGACCGGTTCCCGGTCCTTCGCCGGATTCCGGCCCGGCTCGTGGGCCTCGGAGTCCGGCGCGAGCATATCCGCTCGCCCGACGCGGGGCTCAGGCGGCCTGAGCCCTCTCGGCCATCGCCGCCTCGAGGTTCTTCACGATCGCCTCGAAAAACTGCTCGGTCGTAAGCCACGGCTGCTCCGGGCCCACCAGGATGGCGAGATCCTTGGTCATCTGGCCACCCTCGACCGTCTCGACGCAGACGCGTTCGAGCGTTTCGGCGAAGCGCGTGACTTCCGGCGTATCGTCGAACTTGCCGCGATATTTGAGCCCGCCTGTCCAGGCGAAGATGGAGGCGATCGGGTTCGTCGAGGTCGCCTTGCCCTGCTGATGCATCCGGTAGTGGCGGGTGACGGTGCCATGAGCCGCTTCGGCTTCCACGGTGTGGCCGTCAGGCGTCATCAGGATCGAGGTCATCAGGCCCAGGGAACCGAAGCCCTGCGCGACCTGATCCGATTGCACGTCGCCGTCGTAATTCTTGCAGGCCCAGACGAACTTGCCGCTCCATTTGAGCGCGGACGCGACCATGTCGTCGATCAGGCGGTGTTGATATTCGATACCAGCTTTCTCGAACTTTGCTTTGTATTCGCTGTCGTAAATCTCCTGAAAAATATCCTTGAAGCGCCCGTCATAGGCCTTCAGGATCGTGTTCTTGGTCGAGAGATAGAGCGGCCAGCCACGACCGAGGCTGTAGTTGAAACAGGCATGGGCGAAGTCGCGGATGCTCGCATCGAGATTGTACATGCCCATCGCAACGCCCGAGCCGGGGAAGTCGAACACATCGAACTCGAGCTTCTGACCGTCTTCGCCGACCCATTTCATCGTCAGCTTGCCCGCGCCCGGCACCAGGAAATCGGTCGCGCGATACTGGTCGCCATAAGCGTGGCGGCCGACGACGATCGGGTCGGTCCAGCCGGGGATCAGGCGGGGCACGTTCGAAATCACGATCGGCTCGCGGAAGATGCAGCCGCCCAAAATGTTGCGGATCGTCCCGTTGGGCGATTTCCACATCTTCTTGAGCCCGAATTCCTTCACGCGGGCCTCGTCGGGCGTGATGGTCGCGCATTTGACGCCGATGCCATGTTCCTTGATCGCGTGGGCGGCGTCGACTGTGACTTGGTCGTCGGTCGCGTCGCGATTCTCGACGGACAGGTCGAAATAGACGAGATCGATGTCGAGATAGGGCTGGATCAGCCGCTCGCGGATCCACTGCCAGATGATCCGAGTCATTTCGTCGCCGTCGAGCTCGACGACCGGGTTCTTCACCTTGATCTTGGCCATTCCTGTTCCCGCGATTTTAAGGATTGGCCGCGCTCTAGGATGTGCATGGAGCCCACGCAACCGCGCCGTTGTGCGGACAATAGGGGCCGATTAAGAGACGCTCATGCCTGAACTCGAAAGGCCCGAGGGGCCGCTCACGACCAATGTGAAGTGGCGCTTCCCGTCGGTTCACCCGGAAGGGCGCAAATTCGTCGTCGGCGCCGCGGCGATCACCGTCTTCGCCTTCCTGCTTCACGTCCACGTACTCGACTGGGTGCTGGTCGGGCTGACGATCTGGGTCGCGGCCTTCTTTCGCGATCCGATCCGGACCACCCCTCGCGGCGACAAGCTGATCGTCTCGCCAGCCGATGGCCTCATCACGTTGATCACCCGGGTTCCGCCGCCGCCGGAGCTGCGAGGCTCCGACGGGCTCGTGGATGGCGACTATACGCGCGTGTCGATTTTCATGAGCGTGTTCGATGTGCACATCAACCGCGCGCCTGTCACCGGCCGCGTCTCCCGAATCGCCTATGTGCCGGGCAAATTCGTCAACGCCGATCTCGACAAGGCGAGCGAGGACAATGAGCGGCAGCACTTCCTGATCGAACGGTCGGACGGCGTGCGCATCGGGTTCACGCAAATCGCCGGACTCGTCGCGCGGCGGATCCTCTCTTTCGTGAGGGAGGGCGATGTCGTCGAAGCGGGGCAGCGGATCGGCCTGATCCGCTTCGGCAGCCGGGTCGACGTCTATCTGCCCGCCGGAACGGCCGCGCGCGTGCTGCTCGGCCAGCGTGCGATCGCTGGCGAAACGGTGTTGGCCGAGCTCGGGTCCGACGCGACGCTGGCGGGCGTCAGCCAGTGACCGAGGACGATGGCCCGCGCGGAATATCGTTCCGCGCGATGATCCCCAATGCTGTTACCGTCCTGGCGCTGTGCTTCGGCCTGACCGGCGTGCGTTTCGCGATCGGGGCAGAATGGGAGAAGGCGCTCGCGGCAATCATCGTCGCCGGCGTGCTCGACGGCATGGACGGGCGGATTGCGCGCCTGCTTCGCGCGCAGAGCAAGTTCGGCGCCGAGCTCGACTCGCTGAGCGACAATCTCGCCTTTGGGACGGCGCCGGCGCTGATCCTGTTCCTCTGGTCCCTCCAATATGCGCCCAAATTCGGCTGGACCGCCGCCCTTGCGCTCGCGGTCTGCTGTGCCCTCAGGCTCGCGCGATTCAACGCGCGAATCGACGCCGCGGAACAGCCGCATAAGTCGGCCGGCTTCAACACCGGCGTTCCGGCACCAGCCGGGGCGGGGCTTGCGTTCGTGCCGGTCTTCCTTTGGCTGATCAGCGGGAACGCCATGTTTCGCCAATGGCAGGGCGTGATGGCCTGGACCCTCCTCATCGCCGTCCTGATGATCTCCAGCATCCCGACCTACAGCTGGTCGAGCATTCGGATCCGCCGCGGCTGGCGCTTGTTCGTTCTCGCCGGAATCGCCTTGCTCGGCGCCGCATTGCTCACATCCCCCTGGTATACATTGCTCGCGGTCGCGCTCCTGTACCTCGTGCTGCTGCCGTTCAGCCTGGCGAGCTACGCCCGGGTCAAGCGGCGGCGCGCCATTGCGTCCGCGAAGTAGGGCAGGGACAGTCCCTCACCCGACTGACTGTCCCTCTGCGAGGAGGCATGGCCCCGGTCTGATTTGACAATAAGGGCTCTCGACCAAGGGCCGCGATGATCTTTGGCCCGCTCTCCTCGACAAGCCGGGCTCCGAGGACCGCCAGAAGCCACAAAGTGGCGAGGAAGGGCAGGGTGCCGAGTGCCGCGTTCATCATGTTCGTCTCCTTTGAGACGGAATAATGTTCCTGTTATGTTCTCATGTGTCAAGCGCGATTATTCGCGAATGGCCAAGCCCTTGAAAGCGCGCGGCTCTTCGACTAGGTGGCCGGCATCCCACAGGCGGAGCTGACATACCGGTGCCGGCCGCAAGGCCGGTGACTGGCTCCGCCGAGGCAGAACCGGAAGGAGAAGACCAATGGCGGCGACCGTCGTCACCATGCAGCAATTGCTCGAGGCCGGAGCGCATTTCGGCCACCAGACCCACCGCTGGAACCCCAAGATGAAGCCGTACATCTTCGGCGACCGCAATGGGGTCCATATCATCGACCTGTCGCAGACCGTGCCGCTGTTCGCGCGGGCGCTCGAATTCGTGAACCAGACCGTCGCCCGCGGCGGCAAGGTACTGTTCGTCGGCACCAAACGCCAGGCGCAGGACGCGATTGCCGAAGCGGCCCACGCTTCCGGCCAGCATTTCGTCAATCACCGCTGGCTCGGCGGAATGCTGACCAACTGGAAGACGATTTCCAACTCGATCAAACGCCTGAAGAGCCTCGAGGAGCAGCTGTCGGGTGACACCGCCGGGCTGACCAAGAAGGAAGTGCTCCAGCTCACCCGCGAGCGCGACAAGCTCGAAAAGAGCCTCGGCGGCATCCGCGACATGGGCGGCCTTCCCGACGTCATGTTCGTGGTCGACACGAACAAGGAAGAGCTGGCGATCAAGGAAGCCAACGTGCTCGGCATTCCGGTCGTCGCGATCCTCGATTCGAACAGCGATCCGAGCGGTATCGCTTTCCCGGTCCCCGGCAACGACGATGCCAGCCGCGCGATCCGCCTCTACACGGACTCGGTGGCCCAGTCGGCGAACGAGGGGCGGACCGGCGAAGCTCAGGCAAAGGGGCAGGATATCGGCGAAATGGCCGAGCCCCCTACGGAAGCGGCGCTGGAAGCTTAACCGCTTCCCCTCCCGCTTGCGGGAGGGGATTGAGGGGTGGGTGCGTCTTTCCCACTTCTCTTACTCCATTCCCACCCCAGCCCCTCCCGCGAGCGGGAGGGGAGACAAGGAAAGAACAAATGGCTGAGATCACGGCCGCGATGGTGAAGGAACTGCGCGAGCGGACCGGCGCCGGCATGATGGACTGCAAGAAGGCGCTCGCCGAAACGAACGGCGAGATGGAAGCAGCGATCGACTGGCTCCGCGCCAAGGGCCTCTCCGCGGCCGCCAAGAAGGCCGGCCGCACGGCCGCCGAGGGCCTCGTCGGCGTTGCGGTCGAAGGCAATCGCGGCGCCGTCGTCGAAGTGAACTCGGAGACCGATTTCGTCGCCAAGAACGAGCTGTTCCAGGACTTCGTGCACAATGTCGCGAAGCTCGCTCTGGAGCAGGGCACCGATGTCGAGGCGCTCGCTTCGGCCCAATATCCGGGTGGCGGTACGGTTCAGGAGAAGCTGACCGACAACATCGCCAAGATCGGCGAGAATCAGTCGCTGCGCCGCGCCGCGGTGCTCGAGGTCAGCGAGGGCGCGATCGTGCCTTACGTCCACAATCAGGTCGCCCCCGGTCTCGGCAAGATCGGCGTGCTGGTCGCGCTCGAAAGTGCTGCCCCGGTGGAGACCTTGAACGCGCTCGGAAAGCAGATCGCGATGCACGTCGCGGCTGCGCACCCGCTGGCGTTGACCGCTGACGAGCTCGATCCGGTACTGGTCGAGCGCGAGCGGGCGATTGCGATGGAAAAGGCGAAGGAAAGCGGCAAGCCGCAGAACATCGTCGAGAAAATGGTCGAAGGCGGTCTCGCCAAGTTCCGCAAGGAGAGCGCGCTCCTCACTCAGCTTTTCGTCATGGACAACAAAACGCCTGTCGCCGAAGTCATCGTGATGACCGCCAAGGAAGCTGACGCGGGCATCGCGCTCAAGGGCTTTGTCCGCTTCCAACTCGGCGAAGGCATCGAGAAAGAGGAAAGCGACTTCGCCGCGGAAGTCGCGGCGGCTTCGGGCGTAAAAAAAAATCCTGAGCCCGTCGCCTGAACTCGCGACGGCTGCTTAGCAGTTGGCAACGGGGCGGCTGCGCCATAAGAGCGTGGCCGCCCTTTCCTCATCCATAGGACGAGCCGACGAATGACCCGCCCGCGCTTCAACCGGATCCTGCTGAAGCTGTCGGGTGAGGCGTTGATGGGGCAGGGGCAGTTCGGGATCGATCCCGACGCCGTCGCCGGCCTGGCCAGCGAGATTGCCGCCGCAAAGGCCGAGGGACACGAGCTTTGCCTGGTCGTGGGCGGCGGCAACATCTTTCGCGGCATGGCGGCGGCGGCGAAAGGCTTCGACCGCGCCAGCGCCGATTACATGGGAATGCTCGCGACCGTCATGAACGCGCTCGCGCTACAGAATGCGCTCGAGCAACTCGGCGTCGATACCCGCGTCCAGTCGGCGATTCCGATGTCGAGCGTCTCCGAACCCTATATCCGCCGCCGGGCGCTGAGGCATATCGAGAAAGGCCGAATCGTCTTGTTCGCAGCCGGCACCGGCAATCCCTATTTCACGACCGACACGGCCGCGGCACTGCGGGCGGCGGAGATGGGCTGCGACGCCTTGTTCAAAGGCACCAGTGTCGATGGCGTCTATACGGCCGATCCCAAGAAAGTTTCGAGCGCCACGCGTTACGACACGCTGACCTTCAACAAGGTCCTTGCCGACGATTTGAAGGTGATGGACGCCGCGGCCGTCGCGTTGTGCCGCGACAATGACATTCCGATCGTCGTATTCAACATCCGCCAGCCCGGGAACCTCGCCGAGGTGATCGAGGGGCGCGGCACGGCGACGATCGTCCAGACCGGGGAGTAGACATGACGACGACCATCAGCACCGACGACCTCAAGCGCCGCATGCATGGCGCCGTCGAGGCCTTCCGGCACGATCTCGCGGGACTGAGGACCGGCCGCGCGTCGACCGCGCTGCTCGATCCGGTGAATGTCGAGGTTTATGGGTCGAACATGCCGCTGAACCAGGTGGCTACCGTTTCCGTCCCCGAGGCGCGCATGATCTCGGTCCAGGTGTGGGACCGGTCGAACGTTCAGCCGGTGGAAAAGGCCATCCGCTCGGCCGGTCTCGGCCTCAATCCGATTACAGACGGGCAGATGATCCGGCTCCCCATTCCCGAGCTCACCGAGGAGCGCCGCAAGGAGCTCGCCAAGCTCGTCGGCCAATATGCCGAGAAAGCGCGTATCGCGGTCCGCAACGTCCGCCGCGACGGCATGGATCATTTGAAGCAGGACGAGAAAAAGCACGAGATCGGGGAAGACGAGCGCAAGCGGCTCGAGCATGAAGTGCAGAAGCTCACCGACGACACGATCAACGAGGTCGACGAGCTGGCGCAGGGCAAGGAAAAGGAAATCCTCGGCAAGTGAGCCTCGCTCCCGCCCAGGAGGGCGCCGCGGCAGCCGGAGGCGGGAACGTCCCGCGTCACGTCGCCATCATCATGGACGGCAACGGCCGCTGGGCGAAGCGGCGCGGACTGCCGCGCATCGCCGGTCACAAGGCGGGCGCAGAGGCGCTGCGGAAAACCCTTCAGGCCGCAGCCGATCGGGGTGTCGAGGCGCTCACCGTTTATGCTTTCTCGTCCGAAAACTGGCGCCGCAGCGCGGAAGAGATCGCGGATCTCACCGGGCTCATGCGCTTCTATCTCGAGCGCGAACTCGCGACGCTCCACAAGGAAGGCGTACGGCTGAAGCTGATCGGCGACTATTCGGCGTTCGGGCCGGACCTGGTGTCGCGGCTGGAGCGCGCGGTCGAGCATACGGCGGGCAATCGCCGGCTGACCCTGGTTGTCGCTCTCAATTACGGCTCGCGCGCGGAGATTGTTGCCGTGGCGGGCAAGCTTGCGAGCAAGGCAGCTGCTGGCGAGATGGACCCCGCGACAATCGACGAGCGGGCTTTCGCGGCGGAGCTTCAGACCCGCGACCTTCCCGAGCTCGACCTGCTGATTCGCACCTCGGGCGAAGTGCGACTATCGAATTTCCTGTTGTGGCAGGCCGCCTATGCCGAGCTCCTGTTCCTCGACACGCTTTGGCCGGACTTCGACGAACGCGCCTTCAGTGACGCCCTGGAACATTTCGCTACGCGCGAAAGGCGCTTCGGTGGGCGGTGAGCGAGCTTTTCGTCCGCACGCTTACAGGTCTCCTGCTGATCGCCGTTGCGCTCCTGTCGGCCTATGCCGGTGGCTACGTCTTCGCGATTTTCGTCGCGGTCGCGGCGACGGCCATGTTCCACGAATGGACGAGGCTCGTCCGCGGCTGGGGCGCGGGCTGGTATATCTCCGGATTTTTCTATGCCCTGCTGCCGGCAATAGCCTTATTGTGGGTACGCGGATGGGATTTGCACCGCTTTGATCTCCTCATCTGGACCTTCATCGTGACGTGGGCGACCGACATCGGTGCTTTTTTCGCGGGGCGCTCGTTCGGCCGGCGAAAGCTCGCGCCGTCGATCAGCCCAGGCAAGACGGTCGAAGGGCTCTACGGCGGCATTGCCGCGGCGACGTTGCTCGGCGGTGCGTGGGCACTGGCAACAGGCCTCGGGCACACGCTCCTCCTGCTCGCGCCGTTCTTCGCGGTTGCGGCGCAAGGCGGCGATTTGTTCGAAAGCGCGATGAAGCGGCGCGCGGGTGTGAAGGACTCGGGGCGCTGGCTTCCGGGGCACGGCGGCGTGCTCGATCGGCTCGACGGGCTCGTTCCGGTGGCTGTGATAACCGCCGCGGCGCAGCTACTGGGGCTGACGTGACCCGCAAGATCACGATTCTCGGCGCCACCGGCTCCATCGGCAAGTCGACGCTCGATCTCGTCGAGCGCGCTCCCGATCGGTTCGAGGTCGTGGCGGTGACGGCGGCGAAGAATACCGAGGCTCTGGCGAGTGCAGCGCGGCGGACGAAGGCGAAGCTGGCCGTCATTGCGGATCAAGAGCGGCTATCCGATCTGCGAGCGCTACTGACGGGCACCAATTGCCACGCAGCCGCGGGAGAGGAGGGGCTGATCGAGGCCGCGGCGGCCGAAGCCGAGCTGGTCATCGCCGGGATCGTTGGTTGCGCGGGCCTTCGGCCGACCATGGCCGCGGTGGAGGCGGGACGCACGGTCGCCATCGCCAACAAGGAAGCTTTGGTCACGGCGGGCCGGCTGATGACCGGCGCGGCACGGCTGAGCGGCGCGACATTGCTGCCCGTGGACAGCGAACATAATGCGATTTTCCAATGCCTTGCCGGCAGCAACCGGAACGACGTCGCAAGAATCGTGCTGACCGCGAGCGGCGGGCCTTTCCGCACCGCTTCCGCAGACTTCATGCGTTCGGCCACCCCGGAACAGGCGGTCGCTCATCCCAACTGGTCGATGGGCGCCAAGATTTCGGTGGATTCGGCGACTTTGATGAACAAGGGCCTCGAGTTGATCGAGGCGCATTATCTATTCGACTTGCCCTCGGATCGAATCGACGTGCTCATCCATCCGCAATCCGTGGTCCATTCGATGGTCGAATTCATCGACGGCTCGGTGCTTGCCCAACTCGGCAGTCCCGACATGCGCATTCCGATCGCTTATGCGCTGGCCTGGCCGGAGCGCATCGAAACACCCGCCGAGCGCCTCGATCTCGCAGCAATCAGCCAACTCGACTTCGAAACCCCTGATCTGGAACGCTTTCCCGCGCTTCGTCTGGCGCGCGAAGCGCTCGATGCAGGGAGCGCGGGGCCGATCGTGTTCAATGCGGCCAATGAAGTCGCCGTGGCGGCTTTCCTTGCGGGCGAGCTCCGCTTCTCCGAGATCGTGCGCCTGGTGTCCGACGCTCTCGACTCAGCGGAATTCGAAGCACCGAGCTCGATCGACGACGTCTTCGAAATCGATCGGGCGACCCGGTCGCGTGTTTCGGCGCTGGCCCGGGAAAGCTGCGCCTGATGCTTCCGCAGCCGCCGCTCTGGCTCATCCTGATCGCCTTCGTCTGCGCGCTCGGACCGCTCGTCTTCTTTCACGAGCTTGGCCATTATCTCGTCGCGCGGTTCTTCCGGATTCCGGCGGAGACCTTTTCGATCGGCTTCGGGCGCGAGCTCGTGGGCTGGACCGACAAACAGGGGACTCGATGGAAAGTCGGGTGGCTGCCGCTTGGCGGCTACGTGAAGTTCGTCGGCGACATGACAGCCGCGGGCGGTTCGGACGATCTCGAGCACATTCCGCCGCACCTCCGCGACCGCGCATTCCAGATTCGGCCGGTCTGGGAGCGCTTCCTCGTGGTCCTCGCCGGACCGGCCGCCAACTTCCTGCTCGCGATCCTCATTTTCGCGGCCTTCTTCGCGACGCTTGGCGCGCCGAGAACGAATGTGGTGGGTGCCGTCTTGCCCCATACGGCGGCGGCCGAAGCCGGCTTGCAGCCGGGCGACCGAATCCTGTCCGTCGCCGACCGCTCGACTCCGGCTTTCGATGACGTCCGTTCGGTAGTCATGCTTCGCCCCAACGAGACCGTGCCGCTGACGTTCGAGCGCTCGGGCGTCTCCCGCACAATCCAGGTCCATCTGCGATCGGAGATGCAAAGCGATCCGTTTGGCGGCCGATTCGAGCGCGGCATTCTGGGCGTCTATCCGACGACGGGCGTGCTCCAGCGCTTGCCCGTCTACGAGGCGATTCCGGAAGCCGCGCGCTATACGGTGCTGATTACCCGCTCGATGATCGACGGACTCGTGCAGATCGTCACTGGCCAGCGCGGCACCGAAGATGTCGGCGGACCGATCAAGATCGCTCAGATCGCCGGACAGCAGGCATCGCTCGGCGCATTGCCGTTCGTTCAGCTGCTCGCGCTCTTTTCAATTAATCTCGGATTCATCAACCTGTTGCCAGTCCCGATGCTGGATGGAGGGCATCTCTTTTTCTACGCGGTTGAAGCCGTCCGCCGCCGGCCGCTCAGCGCGCGAGCGCTCGACTGGGCGTTCCGAGGCGGGCTCGCCCTCATCCTTGCATTGGTGGTGTTCACGACAATCAACGATTTGGGGTCGGTCGGTTTATGGGACCGGCTTCAGCGCTTGATTGGCTAGGTGGGTTGGGGCAGGGCAGCAACCGGGGCTTCGCGGCGAAGCGCGCCGCTCGCACCAACTGCACAAAAGTGGGGATTGCGTGATTTCAGGGAAGTTCCGCTTTAGACGGCGCGCCACCGCGCTGCTTCTCGTCGGCACCGTGCTCGGTGGCGCCCCGGCACAGTTGCTCGCGCAGACGGCGCCCATGCCCGAGGTGCCTCCCGCCGCACCGACTCCGACGCCCACTCCGAGTCCGGCACCAGCGCAGGCACCGGCGACAGCGCCATCGTCAACGGATGCACCCCTTCCGACGGTGGTTCCTCCGCCGGTAGCAGCGCCGGTCGAGCGGACGATCCACTCCGTGACCGTCAAGGGCAATCAGCGTCTCGAGCCCGAAACGATTCGTTCCTACGCGAACCTCAATCCCGGCCAGACCTACACCAGGGAAAGCCTCGATCAGGCGATCAAGGACCTCTACGCGACGCAATTGTTCGCGGACGCGACGATCAGCGGCACCGAGACCGGCGACCTCGTCATCAATGTTCGCGAAAATCCGGTCATCAACCGCATCGTGCTTGAGGGCAACAAGCGCCTGAAGAACGACAAGATCATGCCGGAGATCAAGCTCGCTCCGCGCCAGATATTCACTCGCTCGGCCGTCCGCTCCGACGTCGACAGGATCCTCGAACTCTATCGCCGACAGGGTCGATTCGCGGCGCGGGTCGAGCCGAAGATCGTCCAGCTCGACCAGAACCGGGTCGACGTCATTTTCGAAATTTACGAGGGCGATCTCGCCAAGGTGCGGGCCATCAACATCCTCGGCAACAAGCAATTCTCCGACAAGCGCCTGCGCAAGGAGATGTTCACGAGAGAAGCCGGCGGGCTGCTCGGATTCCTGAAATCCAACGATACGTACGATCCCGATCGACTCGCCGCGGACCAGCAGAAGCTGCGCGCTTTCTATCTGACGGAAGGCTATGCGGATTTCCGCGTCGTTTCGGCGCTTGCGGAGCTCACGCCCGACCGCAAGGACTTCGTGATCACTTATGTCGTCGAAGAAGGCCCGCGCTATCACTTCGGCACGGTCGAGGCCGACAGCGCTCTTCGCGATTTCCCGAACGCGCAAGTCCTGCAGATCGCCAAGGTCAAGCCGGGCAGCTGGTTCAATGCCAAAGAGGTCGAGGACTCGGTCACCGACCTCAACGAAGCCGCGGGCAATCTCGGCTACGCCTTTGCCGACATCAATCCGGCCTACGACCGCGACTCCGAAAAGAAGCTGATGAACATCACCTTCAAGGTCGGGGAGACGCCGCGCGTCTATGTCGAGCGCATCGACATTACCGGGAACACGACGACTCGCGACAAGGTCATCAGGCGCGAGTTCCGGCTGAACGAGGGCGACGCGTTCAACGCCCAGAAGGTGAAGCGCAGCCAGGACCGCATCCAGAGCCTCGGCTTCTTCGACGACAAGTTCGAAATCAAGCAGACCCAGGGCTCCACTCCCGACCGGATCGTCCTTGGCGCCAATGTCGAGGAAAAGCCGACCGGTCAGCTCTCAATCTCGGGCGGCTATTCGAGTCTCGAACGGTTTCTCGTCCAGCTCGCCATCGCCCAGAACAATTTCATGGGCAAAGGGCAGCAGCTCAACGCCTCGGTCAATTATTCGGTTTATTCGAAATCGGTGCAGCTAGGCTTCGTCGACCCCTATTTCCTCGACAAGCACATCCTGTTCGGTGCCCAGCTGTTCCGGCGCGATTACCGGAGCTTCAATTTCGTCGGGAACGATCGCAACACGACCTATTCCTCGACGAGCACCGGCGGCGGTTTGAGGCTCGGCTTCCCGATGAGCGAATATTGGAATTTCGGCATGCGCTATCAGCTGTCGAATGACGACATCACGCTCGACAAGAGTTCCTTCTACACGGATCCTGACGGGGACGGGCCGTTGCCGCTCGCCTGCGACCCGCTCAAAGCCGGTCGCTATCTTTGCGACGAGATCGGCTCGCGGCTGACGTCGCTGGTGGGATTATCCATGGTTTACGACGACACGGATGCCATCCATCCGACGCGCGGCCAGACTCTGGTGGCATCGCAGGATTTCGCGGGGCTCGGGGGCGACGTAAAATACCTCCGCTCGCGCATCAATGCGACGAAGTACAAGTCGATTGGCGGCAGCGGCTGGGTTGTCTCGCTTCACGGTGAGGGCGGCTACATCGTGCCGCTGCAGAAGGATCCCCGTCCCGGCGTCGACGCGGTCCGCCTGACCGACCGCTTCTTCGGGACCGACCTCCGCGGCTTCGACATCCGAGGAATCGGCCCCAGGATCCAGCGGGTGCCGTATGACAATGACGGCAATCTTACCACAGACCAGGCGAGGATTACCGACGCGCTGGGCGGCCGCGCTTACTACATGGGCCGTCTCGAGCTCGAGTTCCCGGTCAGTTCCGGACTGAAGAACATGGGCCTCAGGCCATCGGCGTTCGTCGACGTCGGTTCGGTGTGGGACATCACGCCGCCCAATCTCACGGACGTGCCGGGAGTCTGCACTTCGAACGACGGCAAGCAGATCAAGCAGCTCAGTCCCGGCCAGACTTCAACCGATTGCACCGGGCTCGTCGGGACCGGTTTCTCGTTCGTCCCCGGTTTCAAGGAATTCTTCCTCGGCAATTCGCCGAAGCCGCGCCTTTCGATCGGCATCGGCGTCAACTGGACTTCGCCGTTCGGTCCCCTGCGGATCGATCTCGCCAAGGCATTGCTCAAGCAAAAGGGCGATGACACCAAACTCTTCAGCTTCAACGTAGGAACCCAATTCTGATGAAGACTCTACTCATTACGGCGGCCTTTGCGGCCGCTATCGTGACGCCCTCGGTTGCCGCCGCGCAGGCGGTGCCGGCGGCGATCGTCGCTGTCGTCGACCTCGACAAAGTCACGGCGGACTGCAACGCATGCAAGACGGCGAATGCTGCCCTGCAGAGCCAGGCGAGCACCATCAAGGCGCGTCAGCAGGCGCTCACCACGCCGCTGGAAACCGAAGCCAAGTCGCTTCAGGCGGCCGTGGACGCGCTGAAGGGCAAGGAGCCCGATGCCGCGCTCAAGACCCGCGCCGACGCCTTCAATAAGAAGCGCCAGGACGCGGCCGAGGAAATGCAGCGCCGCGAACAGGAGTTCCAGCGTAACCAGGAATATGTCCGGCAGCAGATCGCGACCAAGATTCGACCGATCTACCAGCAGGTCATGCAGAAGCGCGGGGCCAATATCCTGGTCGAAGTCGGCGCGACTCTCGCCACCAGCACCAGTGTCGATGTGACGAATGATGTCCTGACCGCACTGAATGCGGCATTGCCGTCGATCGCGACAACCGCGCCGGCGCCGGCGAAGCCGCAGGGCCGCTAAGCCGCCGATGAACGACCAGGTTAGTGCCGCCACGGGGCCGCTCAACATCCGGCGGGTCATGGCGGCGCTGCCGCATCGCTATCCGATGCTGCTGGTCGACCGGGTCGAAAGCCTCGATCCGGACAAGGGAATCGTCGCCGTCAAGGCGGTGACGATCAACGAGCCCTTTTTCCAGGGCCATTTCCCGGCACGGCCGATCATGCCCGGCGTCCTCATTGTCGAGGCGCTGGCGCAGGCCGCGGGCATCCTCGCGGTCGAAGCGCTGGGCCTCGCGGGGTCGGGGAAGCTCGTCTATTTCATGGCGATCGAGGGCGCGAAGTTCCGACAGCCGGTGGAACCGGGCGTCCTCCTTCGGCTCGAGGTCGAATTCGTCCAGAAAAGAACCAGCGTCTGCAAGTTCGCGGGGCGGGCGATGGTCGATGGCAAGCTCGCCGCCGAGGCGACCTTCACCGCGATGATCGCCGACCCGCCATCCGCCTAAGGCAGGCTGGCGAGCCGGATTCCAGCATAGATCGCTCGCGGTTCCGTTCGATAGCTGAACACGTCCTCGTAATCCTGATCGAACGCATTGGTGATGCGCGCGAAGAGATCAACTCCGCGACGGACGGTGTACCCGACCCGTGCGTCCGCCAGCCAGTAGGAGCCGAGCGCGACGCGATCGAACGGAAAAACGTCTCGGCTGTCGAAGTGCCGTCCGACGTACGCCAGCGACGCACCATATGTGAGGCGACCGGAGGCACCATCGAGTGCCACCGATCCGCTGTGCTTCGGACGCCTGAGCTCGCGCACCTGTGCGCCGGAGGGGGTGCCGGGCTCGGTTGCGTCGAGATAGGCATAGGTCGCGCTTAGCCGCAGACGGTCGCTGAGCCGCCAATCGACTTGCGCCTCGATCCCCTGACGGCGGCTCGTCCTGTCGAGATTGAGGGTGGTCCCCAGAAAGTTCGGCGGCGGAAACACGGTCACGATCTCGTCGTGAAGCCGTTGCCGATATGCCGTCAGCGAGGCGGAAAGCGACCCCTGGCCGTAACGCAGCGATAGTTCGAATCCCTTCGAGCTTTCCGGCTTGAGCGATGGATTCCCAACAAAGTTGTTGGGGAAGACGCCGTACAAATCGAAGAAGGTCGGTTGCGCGATCCCTTCGCCGTAGGAACCGGCGATCGAGAAGCCGCCGCCGATCCGCGCGAGCATGGACGCACGCAGCGACGTCGCGTCCTTGAAGCGATTGAACCAATCGCGCCGCAGCGCGAGGTCGGCGCTGAACCGGCCGGCGTCGGCGCGCCATTCGCCGGTAAGCGACTTGTGCTCACGGCTCCGGTCCTGATCCGTGGAAAGGCCCGAAATGGTTCCTCGGGCACGGAATGTCTCGCGTTCGAACTCGGCCGCGGCGATCAGCGTGTGCGCGACCGGACCCATCGTGAATCGCCGCTCGATCTGGAGGCTGAGATCGCGACGCTTTCCACTCGTACGATTGAGCGGATCGTTAGCGAGGAGGTTGCGGTTGGAGGAGCCGAGCAGCGAGCCGGCGATCTCCCCGCGCCACGGCGAATCCTTGTCCCCGGCCGCGGCCCAAATGCGCCCGGCGAAGAGCCGGTTGCGGCTGCTGTCGAGCGTATCCGCGTGGGCAAAGGTGAGGGGATCGAACCCGTCGAAATCCGAGCGTCCGGTGAGGGCTACCGCTGCAGCACCCACTTCCACATTGCCGGTCGGCTTCCACTTCCCGCGAAGACGGCCCGAGAGGTTGCGGTAGCCGTCCTTGTCGCCGGGACCGGCCACGCTGTTGATGCCTCTTGCGCGCTGCCAGCCGATCGCGCCCGCGAGGCTGAGCCGGTCGGTCGCGAATGCCCCGGACCCGCTCGCCCGGAGCAGGCCGAACGATCCCGCTTCGGCGGAGGCGCTGTAGCCGGGAGCGTCGTCGAGACCGTTGATCGCGATCACCCCGCCGATCGCGTCCGAGCCCCACAGCGCCGATTGCGGCCCGCGCACCACTTCGATGCGGGACGCGAGATCGGCGTTGAGCACTTCGAAACGTGGGGCATCGCCGGAGGCCGGGTCGTTGATCTTGATTCCATCGATGAAGAGCAAGCTGTGATTCGCCTCGGCGCCGCGGATCCGGACTTCGGTGAACGATCCGGCCGGGCCGGAAGCGGCGACGGCGACCGACGGGCTAAGGCGGAGCAGGGCAGGGATGAGCGGCTCGTCGAGCCGGTCGATTCGCTCCTTGTCGATGATCGTAACGCTGGCGGCCGTCTGCGATTCTTGTTCCGGAGCGCGCGAGGCGGTGATGACGATTTGGTCGATGTTGGCGGGTAGGGCTTGCATGGGATCCTCCTGTTGACGAACCTGTCGTCACAGAGGGATCGGCCGCCTCCCGGCAGCAGCGGGCCCACGCCCCGCGGCTGGTCCCGGCCGAGGAAACGGACGACGGATCACGGCAGGTTCCCGACTTGCCCTGGACTTGCGCCAAGGCTCACGGTTGCGGGCACAGCGCCGGAATCGCACCGGCTTCCCTTTGAACCGCCCCCGCTCAACCGTAGCTCCCGAAAGGAGCGAAGGCTGATGGGCGGCACCCTGATCGGGAACCTTGCTAGTGCGGCGCCTCGCGGGCTGTCAAATTGCGCTTCACCGCATTATGCATCGCCACATGACCTCCGACCGCACCCGCATCCTCGCTCTCCTCTCGGCAATCGCCGCCGCCGCCGCGCTCAGACTCGTGCCGCATCCGCCGAACTTCTCGCCGATCGACGCCATGGCGCTATTCAGCGGCGCCTGTCTCGGCAGGCGATGGCTCGCCTTCGCCGCGCCGCTCGGTGCGCTGTTGCTGAGCGATGCGCTGCTCGGCTTCTATCAGGGCATGGAGTTTCAGTATGTGAGCGTGGCACTGATCGTGCTGCTCGGGTGGGTTGCGCTGCCCAAAGTTTCGGTCGTACGTCTTGGCGCTGCTGCCGTCGCGGGCTCGGTCCTGTTCTTTGCGATCACCAACTTCGGCACCTGGCTGACAAGCGGCATGTATCCGCATACGATTTCGGGCCTCGCCGCCTGCTATGTGGCGGCGATCCCCTTCTACCAGAACACGCTTGCGGGTGATCTCGTCTATGCCGGGCTGCTGTTCGGCGGTTTCGCGCTCGCCGAGCATCTGCTGCCGATTCTCCGTCAGGGGCGAGAGCCGCACCACGCGTGATTGTTGCTAATTCGGGCCTCGCCCGATAAGGCGCCCGCTCAATCCTCGGCCGCTGGTCGGAAACCAGCAGCTAACCCAAGGAAAACGCACATGAAGTCCGGCATTCATCCCGACTATCACATGATCGAGGTCGAAATGACCGACGGCACCAGGTTCCAGGTCCGCTCGACCTGGGGCAAGGAAGGCGACACGCTCCACCTCGACATCGACCCGAAGGTCCATCCGGCGTGGACTGGCGGCAACCAGAAATTGCTCGACACTGGCGGCCAGGTCGCGCGCTTCAACAAGCGTTTCGGCGGCCTCACGCTCGGTAAGAAATAGCCTTGCTCAGCGAGGCGCCGCTCATCGAAACCGAGCGGCTCCGGCTCCGGCCGTTCCGCGCGGATGACCTCGAACCGCTGACGGCCATGTGGGCCGACCCGGAGGTCGTTCGCTTCATCGGCGGCAATCCGCTCAGCCGCGAGGATACCTGGCGCCGGTCGCTCGCGGCCTGCGGCCAGTGGCCCTACACAGGCTTCGGCTATTGGATCGTCGAGCTGAAGAGCGATGGCCGTGTCGTCGGCCAGGCGGGTTTCGCCGATTTCAAGCGCGACATGGAGCCAAACATTACCGGCGAACCCGAGCTCGGTTACGTCTTTCATCCGAGCGTCCACGGGCAGGGCATCGCCTTCGAAGCGTGCAAGGCGGCGGTGGACTGGGCTGACGAGGCGCTGAATGCACCGAGCTATCCCGCGATCATCAGTCCGGAGAACGGGCCGTCCATCCGCCTTGCTGAAAAGCTCGGTTTCGAGCGCGAGCCGGACGGGACCTATCGCGGTGAGGCGATCGCGTTGTTCCGCCGCGTGAAGCCCTAGCTACCAGCCGCCTCCGCCGCCTCCACCCCCGCCGCCGCCCGACGATCCGCCGCCGCCTGAACCCGGCGCGGTCGATGCCGACCCGACCGCGCTCGACAAGGACGATCCGACACTGTCGGCGAAGCTCGACGGGTTGCTCCACGGGCTGCTCGAGCCGGAATACCAGGCGAAGCCCTGCTGGCCCTGCGCCTGAGCGGCGGCTAGGACTCCGGCGAAGCGCTTCGCCCAGTGGTTCTCGACCGAGAGCGCGATCGCGAACGGAAGATATTTCTCGAACAGCGCGGGCGTATCCGCCGGCGGAGTCATTCGCTCGAGGCGCTCGCCCTCGGCAATCGAGAGATATTGTTTGAAGCCTGCGATATGGTCGAGGATCTTGCGTCCTTCCGGCGTTGGTGCGGCGATCCACGAGAAAGAGGAGAGGACAAGCGGCACCGCGAGCACGGGCAGGACGATCGGCAACCACCACCCGCTGTCGAATGCGGCGCCGAGCACCGGCAACCCGAGGAAGAAAACCGCGCCGAACGCGGCTACGCTCGCGAGACGCAGCAGACATTTGCCCTCGATCGAATCGTGAAATGCGAGCCACAGAAGCGCGGTGACGACGAGAATGCCGATCACCGCGACAATTTGCCACATCACGATCCCGTAGGTGGCCGCGGCGACCGCGGCGCAGGTCAGCCAGAATAGCGCTGCGAAGATCAACAGCCCGGCGACGGCCCATCCGTAATTTCGCTTGAACAATTTACCTTCGTATTTCGTGCTAAGAATCTTCGTCAGCGCTTTCTTCGCTGATGAAAATTTCTCGTGATTTTTCTGCTTCATCTCGATCTGTTCGCCGGGCTGAACGAGCTTATCGAGAGCCTCTTGCTCTCCCTCCGATAGCGGTGTCTCGCTCGGCTGACGCTCGATGATCCGCGTGTCACTCGAAAAGAATCCACCGTCTTCGTCGATGATCTTGATGTGCCCTTTGACCCCCATATCGACGAGCGCGGCCGCGAAGGCGCGATTGTCCGCACCCATCTCGGTCACATAGCGCATGGCCGCGGGCGTCAGGCCGTCGGGCGGGTCGAAGAGGGGCACGATGGTGCCGGCGCGCGGATTTCTCCCGGCGCGGGTCCAGGCCACATAGTAGAAGGCGCAAAGACCAAGGAAGCTGAGCAAGCCGAGCAGGGGCGGGCCGTAATCGGCGAGCGCCTGGATGAGGCGGCTGCCCGATGGTGCGTCCGCGACCAACCCCTTGGGAAAGGCGACCGCCACCGTGAGGCCTTCGTAGGAGCCCAACGCGTGCGTCGTCTGGAAGGTGATGTCGCCCGGCTTTTCTTCGATTACTTCGGCGTCCGACGCGGTCGAGCCCTGCGCACCGGTATAGACAGCGCGTTGTCCGAACCGCACCCGCTCGGGCAGCCGAATCCGTACAGTCGCCCGATCGATCGGGAAGATCCAGGCGTTGCCGGTGGCGTTCCAATAGAGCTCGTCGAACTTGGGAAAGCGCCCGATCTCGCGCGTGGCGCGATAGCGGATGGCATAACGATGCTCGCCGACGGCGACGGTGCTGTCCGGGTCGCCGAGCTTGATTCGCACGCCGTTGCCGTGCGGCTCGACCGACGCCTTCACCGGAGATCCGTCGAGCGTGGCTCCCTCGAGGGTGAATCCGACGTGGAACTGGGTGCCGTGGCGGCCACGGCAGCGGGTCGGGAAGTCGCGATAGATACCGTGATTTATCCGGTCGTGCTCGGCGCGAACGTCAATCGTCTCGGTGACCTCGATCGACGAATTTTTCTGGATCTGGACGTCGCTCAGATAATTGAGAATGCGCTCGTCGGCACGGGCGGTTGCCGGAAGTGCGAGGAGAAGGATCAGGGACAGTCCCTTCAGGAGGGACTGTCCCCATCGGCCGAAGATCCTCATCGTCACGCTACGGGGCGAGCGAACGACACTTTGGGCGCGCTCTGAATGCTCTTGTCCTCGTCCTGGTAGAAGGGCTCTTCGGTGAAGCCCATAGGCCGCGCGATCAGCACCGGCGGAAAGCTCTGGACGGTCGAATTCAAGTCGCGGACCGTGGCGTTGTAATAGCGCCGCGCGCCCTGCAGCTCGGTTTCGATGTTCGCGAGCTGATCCTGAAGCTGGAGGAAATTCTCGTTTGCCCTCAGCTCGGGATAATTCTCCGCGACCGCCATGAGCCGGCCGAGAAGACCCGTCATCGCCGCGTCCGCTTGCGCGGTCGCCTGCACGCCTCCCGCCTTGGTCGCATCGGCGCGGCGAGCGGTGACTTCCTCGAATACCTCGCGCTCGTGCGTTGCATAGCCCTGCACGCTCTCAACGAGGTTCGGGATGAGGTCGGCGCGGCGCCGAAGCTGAACGGTGATCCCGCTGAAACCTTCCTTCACCAACGCCCTCAGGCGCACCAGCCGGTTATAGATAGCGACAAAGTAAAGCAGCAGCAGGACGACTGCCGCCAGGATGATCCAGCCGATGATTCCCATGTGAACGCCCCCGTTCTGTCGGAATCGGACCATAAGAGGGATCACACAAGGCGGCTAGCGTCATTGCGAGAGCGGCCAAGGTCCGCCTTCCACACATTGCGGACGGGGTCGCTTATGCCTCATGAGCGACTCCGCCGTTCTCATTCGCTTGGATTGGGGGACCAACATGCACAAGTTTGTTGCGTTAGCAGCTGCATTGCTCGCAGGGAGCGCCGGGGCTGCCACATTCGACCTTCCCGCGACGCCGAAAACCGTGGCGTGGGGTCATTACGACGCGACGTCGAAGCCGGTGCTCACAATCAAGTCTGGCGATACGGTCGTCATCCACACGTTGCTGACCAACAGTCCGACCGGGCTGGAAAAGGCCGGCGTCGCGCCCGCCGATGTCCAGCAGAGCCTCCGGGCCGTATTCGACGGCGTGCCACAGAGCGAGCGAGGGCCGGGCGGCCATATCCTGACCGGACCGATCGCCATCGAGGGAGCCGAACCCGGGGACACGCTTGAAGTCCGCATCCTCAAGATCGATCTGGCGATCCCCTACGCCTACAATGGCTTTCGATACGGCGCCGGCTTCCTGACCGACGACTTCCCCTATTCGCGCGTGAAGATCGTGCCCCTGGATGCCAAGCGGATGATCGGGCATTTCGGCCCCGGCATAGACGTGCCGCTCCACCCCTTCTTCGGCAGCATGGGCGTCGCGCCCCCGCTCTCGTTCGGCCGCTATGACTCTGCACCTCCGACGATCATCGGCGGCAACATGGACGATAAGGCCCTGGTCGCGGGGACGAGCGTGTTCTTTCCCATCTATATTCCGGGCGCCCTGTTCGAGGTCGGGGACGGGCACGCCGCGCAGGGCAACGGCGAGGTCGACATAACCGCGCTTGAAACGTCGCTGACGGGGACGCTCCAGTTCATTCTGCACAAGGGCATGAAGTCACCCTATCCCCGCGCCGAGACGCCGACGGCGTACATCTCCATGGGATTCGATGACGATCTCAGCCGCGCGACCCGCAAGGCACTCACGAACATGATCGACTTCCTGGTCGCGCAGAAGGGGATGAGCCGCGACGATGCCTACATGCTCATCAGCGTGGCAGGCGACGTCGAGGAAACCGAGCTCGTCGACCGGAACAAGGGCGTCCATGTCGTTCTGCAAAAAGCCCTGTTCACGAAGAACTGACGCGGCCCGAGGGCATACACTCGTTAGGCGGGTTCAGGCGTGACGGATCAGGCTAGAAAGCGCTGAGCCCCGTGATCGCGCGGCCGAGGATCAGCGCGTGGACGTCGTGCGTGCCTTCGTAGGTGTTAACCGTCTCGAGGTTCGCGGCGTGGCGCATCACCTGGAACTCGGCGGAAATGCCGTTGCCGCCGTGCATGTCGCGCGAGGCGCGGGCGATGTCGAGCGCCTTGCCGCAATTGTTGCGCTTGATGAGGCTGATCGTCTCGGGGACCAGCTCGCCGGCTTCCAGCCGTCGCCCAACCCGCAGCGTCGCCTGGAGCCCGAGCGTAATCTCGGTCGCCATGTTGGCGAGCTTCAGCTGCACCAGCTGGTTGGAGGCGAGGGGCCTGCCGAACTGCTTGCGGTCGAGCGTGTATTGGCGAGCTGCGGCGTAGCAGGCCTCGGCCGCGCCCATCGAGCCCCAGGCGATCCCGTAGCGAGCGCGGTTCAGGCATCCGAAGGGACCCTTTAGCCCTTCGACGTTGGGCAGGAGCGCGTCCTCTCCGACCTCGACACCTTCCATGACGATTTCACCGGTGATCGAAGCGCGGAGCGACAGCTTCTCCCTGATCTTCGGCGCCGAGAGCCCCGCCATCCCCTTTTCGAGCACGAAGCCGCGGATCTTGCCGCCGTGCGCGTCCGACTTGGCCCAGACGACGAAGACGTCGGCGATCGGCGAGTTGGTGATCCACATCTTGGTGCCGGAAAGGCGGTATCCGTCCGGCGTTTTCTCGGCGCGAGTACGCATGCTTCCGGGGTCGGAGCCTGAATCCGGCTCGGTCAGCCCGAAGCAGCCGACGATCTCGCCGGTCGCGAGCCGCGGGAGATATTTCTGCCGTTGCTCCTCCGATCCATAGGCATGGATCGGGTGCATGACGAGGCTCGATTGGACCGACATGGCCGAGCGATAGCCGCTGTCGACCCGCTCGACCGCGCGCGCGATGAGCCCGTAGCTGACGTAACCGAGGCCGGCGCCGCCATATTCGTCGGGAATGGTCGCGCCGAGGAGCCCAAGCGCTCCCATCTCGTCCATGATCTCGCGGTCGAACCGCTCTTCCAGATAGGCGCTGGTGACGCGTGGCAGGAGCTTCTCCTGCGCATAGCCTTCCGCCGTGTCGCGGACGAGCCGCTCCTCGTCGGTCAGCTGATGATCGAGGTCGAACGGATCGGCCCAGTCGAACGGAAGGATGGCAGGCTCGCCCACGTCGAAGTTGCTCCGTTGGTGTGGTGAAGTCGCGGCGCTCTTAGCCGCGGTTCGCCTAGTTCGCCACCCCGCCGCCGCCGCCGAAGCTTTGCTTGAAGGTGAGGCCGAGATTGAGGTGCCGATTGCGCTCGCGGAATTCGTCGAGGATCAGCGCGGGCACTGCGCGGTTGGGCAGGAAGAGCAGGCGATCGCGCTTGGCTCTTGTATTGAACGCGTTGTCGATATCGAAGGTGATCGAGGTCCGGGGTCCGGGCCGGTACTCGACAAAGGCGGTCCAGTAGGAGCTTCCGTTGAAATTCGTGTCGAACTCGTCGGTCCGATAGAAGGTGGTCCGCTGGTTGTCGCTCGCAGCGAGACCATAGGACCAGGCACCGCTGTCGCGCCGGACGGAGAAGCTCCACTCCCATGCGGGAAAGTAGCCGCTGAACTTACGCGGTCTGCCGCTGATCGGATCGTCCACACGCGTGCGCCGCAGAGTGCCGTCAAACTTAACGCGAAGGCCCTTCCACAGGCGGTTTAGCGGCGCATCGAGCGTCAGCGTCGCGAAGGCCTGCGTGCCCGTGCCAATGTTGCCGGGTGCATCGAAGAATTGGTTCGTCTCTTCGTCGAAGATGAGGATCCGGTCCTGTAACATGCTGATGACATTGTAGCCGAGGTCGAGCTTGGCGAGGCCTTCGCCGAGCAGCGGATGCTCCGCGGTCGCGCGGAATTCCCACGCCTGCTGCGGCTGCAGATTCTCGTTGCCGCCGTTGACCCGGCCCGCCGAAAGGTCGGCGACGCTGATGAAGTCGAAGAAGTCGAGCTGCGCCACGGTGCGCTTGACCGAGAATTGGGTGTGCCACTTTCCGCCCGGCTTCCAGTCGATCGTCAGGCTCGGCTTCCAGAATTGCAGCTTGCGGTCGGCCTGGGCGTCCCCGGTGACCGTCAGGTGCGAATATTCGTAGGTCAGGCCACCGTCGACGCGAAGCGAGGGGCTGATCGTCTTGCCGACGTTGACGTAGGGCTCGGCGCGCTTTTCCTTCACCTTCGCGCTTTCGATTGGAAGCTCGACCTTTGTCTTGCTGCCGTCGGGCTGAACCTCGAACAGCTCGGTCCTGTTGTCGAGCGTGTTGAGTGCGACCTCGCCGCCCGCTTCGACCGAGAGGCCGGCCAGATCCGCGCGGGTCCAGCTCAGCCGGCCGATAGTCTCGTTGCGATGCGCTTTCTGCGTCTGCTCGAAGCCGCCGTTGACCTGACCGCCTTCCGCGATGGTCGCGTCGCGCTGGATGTAGCCGTCGAAATTGTTGCGCTTCCGACGCGTGGCGAGCCCGACGAACTTGATCGCCCCGCCGGCGAACGGCCGCGTGATGTCGCCGCCGAGCTCGAAAACCGGATTCCTGTAATCCTGGATCAGATTGTCGTCGTGGTCGGGAAAGCCGGTCGGAATGACGTGATTGTCCTGGTGCAGACGGAACTTCCCGGCCGCCCAGCGGGCATTGATCCGGATCGCCTTGTCGCTCGCGCGCTCCAGCGCCCAGCTCGCCGACAGGTATGGATTGATGTCGTGATAGCTGTTGTGCTTGCGCCGGAACTCCACCAGCTCGCCGGTCGCGACATCGGTCAGCGTGTCGGTGCCTTCCTCGAGGTTGAGGACATTGCCGGAGCCCGCTGACAGGTTGATGCTCGACGCGCCGCGTCGGATCAGCGCCGACGCGCTGCCGTCCGGAACCAGCCTTCCGGTATAGAGCCGGCGCACCGACCCGGTGACATTGGCGTCGATCCCGCCTGCGTCGGAGAGGATGATGTTCAGCACCTGGCTTTTGCTCGAATAGTCCGCGCCATAGAGGTCGCCGGGGCCGACCTCGACGCGGGTAACGCGGTCGGCCGGTATTCGTGAGAGTGTCTGGTCGAGCGCTTCGGATTTGTTGCTTGGGCGGGCGCCGTTGATCACAACATTGCCCGCGGCGGCGGCAAACCCGCGAATGTCGGTGTTGCCGAGATCGAGATTGAAGCCCGGAACGCGCTGCGCAATGTCGAGCGCTGTCCTGGGAGCATATTGAGCGAAGAAGGCCGCATTATAAACGGTCGTCCGGCTGCCCTGTGCCGGTGGAGGTGCGGCTTGCGGCGCGGCCGCCTGACCGGGCGCGGGACTGCCCGCGAGAAGCGCAATCGAACAGACGCAAGTCGACAAACCGGCACGAAGCATTCGGATCCCCTGTGTTATTCTTGCAACACGCTATCGGACGTGTGGCTTCTTCGCCAACGCGGTTCGACCAATCGACGGACGCTTCTGCGGGCGGGTCACCGGCGCCGACCGGCGTGTCAGTGCCTTTTGCCGAACGTCTTCAGTTGAACGAGTTTGTCGACCGGCGGCAGGCTGGCGTCGACGGCGGCTACTCGCCGCACGAACTCCGGCGTGATGTCGAGCGCCTTGAGCTGTACCAACTGGTCGACCGGCAAATGCCGGTAGCCGATGCGGTCGAAGCCGGCGATGAAATCGGGGGTGATGTCCAGCGCCTTCAATTGCACCAGCTCGTCGGCGGGGAGGTTCGCATAGCCGATGCGAACATAGCCGCCGATCCATTCCGGCGTGATGTCCAGCGCCTTGAACTCGATCAGCGTCTGGATGTTCTGCGGACGATAGCCGGCGCGGGCGAGCCCGCCGACATAGCCGCCGTTCACGCCGAGCGCGGACAGCGCCATCAGATCGTCGATCGTCGGCTTCGGGTAACGTGCGGAGGCGAGCGCCTCGATCAGCTCCCGGCGTGCGTTCACCGCCATCAGCCCGAACGCCTGTTCGTCGCTCGGCCGACCGATGCCCCGGTTGACGAGGAGCTGCACGAACTGCGGATTGGCCGTGAAGCCGCAGTTGCCGGCCGCGTAGGATTCGCCGCCATGACCACTGCAGTCGAGACGGCCCGCCTCGCGATTCACGGAAAAGCGAAGGGGACGGGTACCGGCAGCGCGAAAGCCGGCAAGGTCGAGACCGGCGAGGTCGCCGGGGCGAAAGCCCGTTGACCAATTGTTGTCTCCGTGGCCGCCTCCCTCCTTTCGAAAGCTGGCCTGGATCTCCGCCGCATTGCCGTGCTGCGGTTCGAGCGTGAAATGAATCCAGGTGGCGGGAGCGGCGGTGCAGGCCGACGAGACGCTGATGAAGGCGAGAACGAGAGCGCCCAGAAATGCGAGAATGCGGTTCATGATCGATCTCCTTTCGAGTGTTCGAGGCAAAGTTCGCTCGTTCGCCCGGGCCAGGCGTTCGAATTTCCAAAATTGACGGTTAGTTCAGCGGGTCAGGAGCGCTTGCCCGTTACGGGTCGTCGCGCTGGCTCGCTCGTATTTCTTCCGGTGTGAGGCCAAGCGTCTTGGCTTCGACGAGCTCGTCCACGTCGAGGTGCTTGAACCCCGCGCGGCGGAAGCGCTCGACATCGGCGGGCGTGATCCCGACTGCTCGCATCTCGGTCAGCTGTTCGAGCGAAATTCGAGGGAAACCGGCGGCGGCCATTCCGCGGATGTAATCGGACCGGACGCCCACGGCATAAGCTCCGCTGATCTCATCGGCGCTGAGGCCGCGATATCCCGCCCGCGCGAGTTCCTGGATGAAGTCGGGCTTCACGCCGAGCGCCGCGAGCTGGACGATATCGTCGTGCGACAGCCGCATCTCGGGAGCGACCGAGCGGATCGAAGCGACATAGTCCGCCGTCGCGCCGACCGCCTTCAGCTCAACCGCGCGGTCAATCGCGCTGTTCCGATGGCGTCCGGCGCTCGCCGTGGCGATCGCCGCCGCCTGCCGCGCATCGGCATAGCTCACCGCCACCGCGCCGTTGGAAGCCCGGGCGACCATGCGCCTGCGCCCGTTCGCGTCGGGGGGATACATCGTCACCACCGAGCCGTCGGCGCCGCGTGCGACCATCGTCCCATGGTCGTTCATGGCGACCGCGCCATTGGGCGAAATGGCCGTGACTGGAGCGGGCGAAGCCACGACTTCAACGGGCTTCACCGCCGCCATCGCTGTCGAGACGGAGGTAGAGACACCCTGGGCGATGATGTGCGGCAGGTCGGCTGCGACAGCATGCACCGGATAATAAGGGGCGGGATCGTGCTTGCCGGCAATCTTGCTCGATTCCTCGACCGCACGCGCCGGCCTCAGCGTCAGCGCCGCAAGCGGGGCCGCAACGACGACGGCGCCGACGAACACGCCGAGCGCGAACGAGCCGGCCGCCGGCCCCCGCACCGACTTCACGTCGAGCACCCGCGCGACGCGACGCGCCAGCGAGCTCTTCGACGGCGCCACGCCATGCGCGCCGAGCAGCAGGCCCGGGCATTCGTGGCGGGCAACGCCGACCAGCAGCTGGGCATAATCGGTGTCGGCGATGTCGGCGGCGAGCACCGCGTCGTCGGCCGTTTCCTCGCGCAACTGGTGCGCTTCGCGAGCGAGCATCCACACCAAAGGGTTGAACCAGAAGAGCGCCGTCGCGATCCGCGCCAGGAGCAGCTTCGCCCAATCCATCCGCGCGACGTGGGCCAGCTCGTGGGCGATGATCGCCTCGGCTTCGTCCGACGCCTCGACCGCGCGTGTGTTGAGCAGGATCACCGGCCGCATCAGGCCCCAGCTGATCGGCGAGGCGAGGTCGTCGCTGGTGAGCAGCGCGGTGCCGTGCTTGAATCCCATGCGCCGTTGCGCCCGGGCGAGCGCGCTCAGCCAATGGCCGTCGACCAGCACTTCGGCCCGCGCACGAAGCGCGATGAGCCGCGCCAGCGCTACGAAGGTGATGAGGAGCAGGATCGCCGCGGGAACCGCGTAGATCGCAGACGCCGCGGCGGCGGTGCTGATGGTTGGCCGCTGAGGAGCCATGACGGGCGCGGCCGGTGCCGCCGGCACGTTGAGGTGCGCGATGGTGGGCTTCGCGGCGGATGCTGGAGCGGCAGCAGGAGCCTGTGCCACTGGCGCTGACCCGAACAGGGCAGGGGCTTCGACGTTCCAGGCCGGGAGAACCAGCGGCGCGAAGGCCATGATGACCAGCGCGAGAAGCCCGATATGCGCGATCCACGACCGCTCGGCGGCGGACCGATGCTTCATCAGTGCGAGAAGGCCAAGCGCGAGTCCGGCGACCAGCACCGACTTCAGCGCGATTTCGATGAGGACCTGCATCATTTGCCCCCTTTCGCCTTGCGTGCGCGGGCAATCATTTCTTCGAGCGCGTCGAGGTCGTCCTCCTTGAGCCGGTCGGACATGCCGAGCAAGGCCGAGGCCGCGCTCGCGGGGGAGCCGTTGAAGAACGTCTTCACGATGTCGCTCAGCGCCGATTTCTTGGCGACCGTGTCGGACACGGCAGGGCTGTAGAGGAAGCCGCGCTCCGATTCGGCGCGGGTCACATAGCCCTTGTCCTCGAGCCGCTTCAGCATCGCGCGCACCGCCGAGCCGCTCAGCGGATCGGGCAGAACCTCGCAAATGTCGGAGACGAGGAGGGGACCGCGCTCGTACAGGATGTCCACGATTTGCCGTTCGCGGGGCGGGAGCTTGCTCAGCATGTTCAAACCCTTTCACACACGGCGACTCGCCGCACTACATTTGTAGAGTGCTACATTTGTAGCGTGAACGCAAGATGAATGTTAGGGAAGGGATGCTGTCGTAAGTCCCGTACGTCTTCAAAGGCCGTTTCAAGAAGCCCTATACCATCTCCGACGGAGTGATCATTAAGACCTTGTTGAAACTGGCTGGTTAATCCGTAAGCTTCGCTGCGGCACCGTGCCGCAAAGGGAGCGATGGGGGCGGCTCGGCGCACCTTTTCTCCAATCAAATTAGGGGGTTTATCGCATGGCAACCGTATCAGAATCGCATCCGCCGACGCCGGATCACAACGCGCTCGGAAAGGCCGCGTTCGTTCTTGGACTTCTCAGTTTGGTGTTGTCCTTTATTCCTATCGTCGGATTCGTTTCTTGGTTGCTGGCGCCATTGGGCATCATCTTTGGGCTCATCGCACTTCGGCGACCATCCCGATCCCTAGCTATCGTCGGCATCGTAACGGGCGTCATAGCGCTCTTTGTCTGCTACAGTTGGGTGAAGGGCACTCAGGCCGTTACGCAAGCCATAAGTTCAGACACGTTCAACAATGATGGAACGCAGGCTGACAACTCATCGGCGCCAATCATCAACGCTTCAGTGAAAGGGCTATGGAAGGAACTTGAGGACAACAAGATCGCGGCCGGGAAAAAGTATGGCGGCCATCGTCTCGTCTTCACCGACGAACGGATTCACGATTTTGGCGGCACGGCCACTGACCCCAGCATGGACTTCCTTGGCAAGGAAGATGAGTTCCTAGTGCACTATGTGACGGCAACGTTTTCGGCTGCGGACGGCCAAAAGATTGGCACCTTGAAGAAGGGTCAGAAAATTTCGTTCGTTTGCCGACAAATCGGCGAAACGTTTGGCGAGGGATATTCGCTCTCGAACTGCTCACTCAAGTAGACAATCGGCGCTGGCGCAGTGACAGGATTAAAGTGACGGTGCACTAACATCCTGCCTTGCGCCTACGCTGGCGGATGGGGTGGGATTCGAACCCACGGTACCCTGAAGGGCACGCCAGTTTTCAAGACTGGAGCCTTAAACCGCTCGGCCACCCATCCGTGAGGCGCTTGTCGGTTCGCCGCGCGCGGTTTTCAAGTCCGCGCGCCACCCATCGTTAATCGGGCGTGCCCTATCGCTGCACGGGGCGAGCCGTGCAAGGCGCGGGGTGAAACTGGCTGGCCGGATTGCGGGTTTGCACTTTAGCTTCGGCTGTTGCGGAGGAGGGCGTTTTGGCGGGGATGATCGGCTGGGCCTTGATTGGACTCTCGGCCGTTTCGTCCGGCTCCGCCGCCGCGCAGCCGCTCGAGCAAAGCGCAGCCCAAACCCCGCCGATCCAGCTCGCCCAGGCCTATGCCCCGAGTTACGCCGCGCCGCGCAGCGCCTGGGACACATACAAGATCCGCCTCGCGATGATGGCGCGGCAGCGCGGTGTGCGCGAATCGACCATCCAGGCCAACGTCCCCGACCTCACGATCAACGAGCGAGTCATTGAACTCGAGCGGAGCGAGCCGGTCGCGCGCACCAGCAACGGCACGATCAGCCCGCTCGCGCCCTATCTTCGCCGGCACGTCACCCGGTCGCTGATCGCGCGGGGCCGGGCGAACTATCGCGAGCATTATGACGCGCTCCGGCGGCTCGACTATCGCTTCGGAGTCGATCCGTCGGTGCTGCTGGCCATCTGGGGCCATGAGACGAGCTATGGCGCCGTCACCGGCAGCACCGATCTTCTCCGCGCGCTCGCCAGCCTCGGCTATTACGGCCGCCGCCGCGATTTCTTCGAGGACGAGTTCGTCGCGGCGCTGAAGCTGATGGATCAGGGCGTGCCGCGCTCCTGGCTCAAAGGGAGCTGGGCCGGGGCAACCGGCTACCCGCAATTCATGCCTACAACCGCGCTCAGGCTGCGCGCCGACGGCGACGGCGACGGCTATGCCGACATCTGGTCGAACGAAATCGACGGGCTCGCCTCGATCGCCCAATATCTGCGTGAGGCCGGGTGGAAATCGAACGTGCCTTGGGGAATCCCGGTGCGAACGCCGTCGAACCTGAACCGAGCGGCGCTCGCCAGCCGGATCAACGCACCCCGCTGTCCGCAGGTCTATCGCCGCCACAGCCGCTGGCTGACGATGCGCGAATGGCGCTCGCTCGGGGTCCGGCCGACCGAGCGATCGCTGCCGGACAATGAGCTGGCGACTTTGATCGAGCCCGACGGGCCGGACGCCACCGCTTATCTGCTCACGACCAATTATCGCGCGATCCTCGATTACAATTGCTCGAATTTCTACGCGATTTCGGTCGGAGTTCTGGCGGACGACATCGCCCGGCGATAGAAGGCCGGGTCACCAGCCCCAACGGAGGATCCGGACGCTTCCATGCCGCGCAAACTTCTCCTCGCCACCGCCGCTACGGCGGCCCTCGCCACCGTCGCAGGCGCCGCCGCGCCGCAATTCGACACGCCGGCCAGGACGGCCATCTTGATCGACCTGAATTCGGGCGCGGTGCTCTACGCCAAGAACCCGGATGAGCAATTCCCGCCGGCATCCCTGGCGAAGATGATGACGACCGAGGTGGCGTTCGAGCTGATCGATCGCGGGAAGCTCCCGCTCAACCGCATGTGCACGGTGCGGCCGGAGACATGGCAGAAATGGCATGGGCCGCAGGCGGGATCGACCATGTTCCTTTCGCCCAATGAGCAGGTCAGCGTCGAGAATCTGCTGCACGGGATCGTTACCCTGTCGGGCAATGACGCCTCGGTCGTGCTCGCCGAGTGCATCGGCGGCACGGAGCAGGCCTTCACCGAGCAGATGAACGCGCTGGCGAAGCAGATCGGGTTGACGAACAGCCATTTCTGCACAGCGAACGGCTGGCCCGACAATGACTGCACCAAGGTCACCGCGCGCGACCTCGCGACGCTCGCCAAGGCGTCGATCGAACGCCACCCGAAGCTCTACAAGCAATTCTATTCGCAGCCGAGCTTCACCTGGGGCAAGACGATGAGCGGCAACGCCATCAGCCAGGACAATCGCAACCCGATCCTCGGCAAGGTGCCCGGCGCGGACGGGCTCAAGACCGGCCACACCGAGGAAGCGGGCTATGGCTTCACCGGCTCGGCCGAGCAGAACGGGCGGCGCCTGATCGAGGTTCTGTCCGGCCTCCCGAGCTGGAATGCGCGGGTGCAGGAGTCGATCCGGCTGATGCAATGGGGGTTCAACGCCTGGCAGGACAAGCCGCTGTTCAACGCCGGCGCGAAGGTCGGCGAGGCCAAGGTGCAGATGGGGAGCGACAGTGAGGTGGCGCTGGTCGCGCCCAAGAACCTCGCCGTCAGCGTTCCCACGGCATTGTCGCTGACGCGCAAGCCGATGACGATGAAGATCCGGTACCAGGGTCCGCTGATTACGCCGATCAAGAAAGGCGACCATGTCGCCGACCTGCTCGTGTTCACGGGCGATTCGGCCGAGCCGCAGGTGACTCCGCTGGTCGCGGGAGAGGATGTCGGCAGCGCTGGCTTCTTCACGCGCATCTGGATCGGCCTGAAGCAGCTCGTCGGGATGGCGTGAGTCACCGCGGACGGTTCATCACGCTCGAAGGCGGGGAGGGGGTCGGCAAGTCGACTCAGGTCCGCGCGCTGGCCGAGGCGCTACAGGGCCGCGGGATCGACGTGCTCGTCACCCGCGAGCCCGGCGGGAGTGAAGGGGCAGAGAAGATTCGGGAGCTGCTGCTCGCTGGCGCCGAGGACAAATGGGGCATGCGCGCCGAGGTTTTGCTCTTCGCCGCCGCGCGCGCCGACCATGTCGAGAAGGCGATTCGTCCGGCGCTGGAGGCCGGCCGCTGGGTCCTTTGCGACCGCTTCACCGACAGCTCCCTCGCCTATCAGGGCGGCGCTGGCGGGCTCGGGATTGAAACGGTGCGGGCGATCAATGTCGCGGCGGTCGGCGACCTCTTCCCCGACCGCACATTGGTGCTGATGCTCGACGAGGGCGGCGAACGGGCGCGCGCGCGCGATTCCGGCGAGAGCGATCGGATTGGCGGGCGACCGGATGACTATCACCGCAAGGTCGAGGCGGCGTTCCGGATTATCGCCGCGGAGGAGCCCGAGCGCGTTCAGCTGGTCGATGCGTCGGGCACGCCGGACGTGGTGACCGGGCGCCTGCTCAAGGCCATCAGGGACCTGCTGCCATGATCCTCGGTCAGGACAAGGCCGTCGAGCAGTTCGCGAGTGCCTGGGCGACGCGCAAACTCCATCATGCATGGCTCCTCGCCGGGCCCAAGGGCGTCGGCAAGGCGAGCTTCGCGAAAGCGGCGGCGCGCCGGGTGCTGGCCGATGCGGCGGGCCCGCCGTCCGATCTGCCGGGCATCGGCACCGACGACGAGCACAAGATTGTCAAGCTGGTCCGCGCCGGGAGCCATCCCGACATGCGGTGGCTGGAACGGCTGCCTAAGGAAAAGGGAGAGGGGCTCGCCCGCGACATCACAATCAAACAGATTCGCGCGCTCGGCGAGTTCATGGGCATGACCGCCGCGCTGTCGCCGTGGCGCGTCGCCGTCATCGACAGCATGGACGAGCTCAACAAGGAAGCGTCGAACGCGCTGCTCAAAATCCTCGAGGAGCCGCCAGCCAACACCTTGTTCTTCCTCGTCAGCCACGCCCCGGGGCGGCTGTTGCCGACCATCCGATCGCGCTGCCGCCGTCTCCAGTTCGAGGCGCTGGACGATGACGCCATGACGTCAATCCTCGAAGCGCGAGCGCCAGACCTGTCCGCCGCGGAGCGCCAGCGGATCGTCTCCATGTCCTTCGGCTCGGCGGGAAGGGCACTCGCCTTCGCCGAGCTCGGGCTAGCCAAGCTGGAGGACTCCGCGCTCGCCATCCTTCGGCAGGGCGATCCGACCAACGCGCGCAGGTCGGACCTCGCGACCGAGTTGGGCAAGAAGGCCGCGGCGGACCGGTACGCCGCCTTCCTCGACCTCGCGCCCGCGCTGATTGCCCGCGAAGCCCGCAAGCTGCAGGGCGGCCAGCGCGAACGCGCGCTCGATGCTTATGCGAAAGCGCGCGAGCTCGCCGCCGTCGCACCTCGGCTCTCGCTCGACCCCGCCGCCACCGTTTTCCAGCTCGGCGGAATCCTCGCGGCCGTCGCGCATCCGGTTCCTTGAAGCGCTAAAGCGCGGCGGCTAGGGCGGCGGCATGGGCGAGCCCTTCTACATCACCACGGCGATCAGCTATCCCAATGGCCCGCCGCACATCGGCCACGCCTATGAAGCGATTGCGGCCGACGCGATCGCGCGCTTCCAGCGGCAGCGAGGGCGCGGCGTGCGGTTCCAGACCGGCACCGACGAGCACGGGCTGAAAATGGCCCAGACGGCGCGCGGCGAGGGCGTCGAGCCGCGCGCATTCGCGGACAAAATGTCGCGTCTTTTCCAAGGTATGTGCGACACGCTTAACGTCTCTTACGATCGCTTCATCCGCACATCCGAAAGCGATCATTATCGCGCCAGCCAGGCGATCTGGAAGACGATGGAGGAGCGGGGAGACCTCTATCTCGGCCGCTATGAAGGATGGTACTCGGTCCGCGACGAAGCCTATTACGACGAGGGCGAACTGGTCGCCGCCGAGAATGGCGAGAAGCTGTCGCCACAGGGGACGCCGGTCGAATGGACGGTCGAGGAAAGCTGGTTCTTCAAGCTCTCAGCCTATCAGCAGAAGCTGCTCGACCTGTACGCGGCTCAGCCGGACTTCATCCGACCCGAAAGCCGGCGCAACGAGGTCGTGCGCTTTGTCGAGGGCGGGCTATCCGATTTGTCCATCTCGCGCACCAGCTTCGACTGGGGCGTCCCGGTGCCGGGAAGCGACGGCCATGTCATGTACGTCTGGCTGGACGCGCTCACCAATTATCTGACCGGTCTCGGCTACCCCGACGATACCGAGCTGTGGCGGCGCTACTGGCCCGCCGACGTCCATTTGATCGGTAAGGATGTCGTCCGCTTCCACGCAGTCTATTGGCCGTCCTTCCTGATGAGCGCCGGGATCGCTCTCCCGAAGCAAGTGTACGGCCACGGATTCCTGCTCAGCCGCGGCGAGAAGATGTCGAAGAGCGTCGGCAATGTCGTCGACCCGATCGTTCTCGCCGACCGCTTCGGAGTCGACGCGCTGCGCTATTTCCTTCTTCGCGAAGTCAGTTTCGGCCAGGATGGAAGCTACAGCGCGGAGGCGATCGTCAACCGCGCCAATGCCGAACTCGCCAACAGCTTCGGCAATCTCGCGCAGCGCGTGCTGACGCAGATCGTCCGCAATTGCGGCGGGGGATTGCCCGAAATCCATGGCCATAACGACGCGGACAACGCCCTGTTCGATGTGGTTTGCGGGGCGACCAGCCAGGCGATTCCGGCGGCATATGAGGAGCTTGCGCTTTCAAAGGCGTGCGAAGTCTGGATTCACGCCGTCTTCGCCTGCAATGCCTATATCGACGAGCAGGCACCCTGGGCGCTGCGCAAGACCGATCCGAAGCGCATGGAGACGGTGCTCGCGACGCTCTACATCTGCATCGCTGTGCTGGCGGTCGCCATTCGGCCCGTGATCCCGGGCAGTGCCGACCGGCTGCTCGATTTCATGGGTTTCGATCCGGCACTCCGCACGTTCGATGGCGCCATGAGCCACTGGTATTCCCCGCTCGCCGAAAGCGACTTTCGCCTTGCGCAGCCGGTGCCGCTCTTTCCTCGTCTCGAACTGGAGGAGGAAGCGGCGTGAGGCTGATCGACAGCCATTGCCACCTCAATTACGAAGGGCTGATAGAGCGTCAGGCTGAAGTGCTTGATAACGCACGCCAAGTCGGCGTCTCCGGATTCCTCAATATCTCCACGCGCCAGCGCGAATGGGACGACATCGTCGCGGTTGCCGAGCGCGAGCCGGATGTCTGGGCGAGCGTTGGCGTTCACCCGCACGAAGCCGACGCACATCCGGACCTCGGCGCGGCCGCGCTCGTTGAGGCGGCCGATCATCCGCGTGTCATCGCGATCGGCGAATGCGGGCTCGATTATTATTACGACAAATCGGACCGGGCTGCGCAACGCGAACGATTCCAGGCCCATATCGATGCCGCGCGTGACGCGGGGCTGCCGCTGGTCGTTCACACCCGGGAGGCGGAGGCCGACACCGCCGAAATGCTCGAGCGGGCAGTGAAAGAGGGCGGTGCCACGGGCGTGCTTCACTGCTTTACCGGAAGCGCCGATCTTGCCCGCAAAGGGCTCGACCTTGGCTTCTACATATCCTTGTCGGGGATCGTGACGTTCAAGAACGCCCAGGAACTGCAGGACACGGCCAAATGGCTTCCGTCCGCCCAGATGCTGGTAGAGACGGATTCGCCGTTCCTCGCGCCGGTTCCGCATCGTGGAAAGCCTTGCGAGCCTGCGTTCGTGGCCGACACGGCTGCCTTCGTTGCGGAGCTCCGAGGCGAAGAGCCGGACGCGCTCGCCGAAACGACCACGGCGAATTTCTACCGCTTGTTCGGCAAGGCGAGGCCGAGCTGAAACTGACGATCCTCGGCTGCGGCACGTCGGCCGGTGTCCCCAGGATCGGACCCGACTGGGGCGAATGCAATCCAAATGAGCCGAGAAATCGCCGTTTGCGCTGCAGCTTGCTGTTGGAAAGCGATGGAGAACGGCTCCTCGTCGATTGTGGGCCGGACATCCGGTCGCAACTTCTGGCTGCCAGTATCGGAAAAGTGGATGCCGTTGTCGTTACCCATGATCACGCCGACCATTGCCACGGCATCGATGAGCTTCGGCCGATTGCGCAGCGCCACGGACCGGTGGCCCTTTACGCTCGAGCCGATGTGCTTGACGCGCTGAGACGCCGTTTCGGCTACGCGTTCGCAGGCTCCGGTTTCTACGCGCCGGTGGTCGACGGGCGGATTGCGGAGAAAGAGTTGGCGGTCGGAAACGCGCACGTCCAGTTCGTAGACCAGCCGCATGGGAGTGTGATTTCGCTCGGATTGCGCTTCGACGAGGCGGGCCGCTCTGCGGTTTATGCCGTCGATTTCAATGCAATGTCCCAGGACATGATGGCGCTTTATCAAGGCACGGATGTA
>DASSOB010000037.1:0-33284 GCA_035701045.1 Sphingomicrobium sp.
TGGTACCACATGGATATGACCTACCGGGGGATCATCAATCTCCTGGTCTTCTGCGGTTGCGTCGGCAAGTCGGGAGGCGGCTGGTCGCACTATGTCGGGCAGGAGAAGCTTCGCCCGCAGACCGGCTGGACCCCCCTCGCCTTCGCTCTCGACTGGCACCGTCCGCCGCGGCACATGAACGGCACCAGCTACTGGTACGCGCACAGCGACCAGTGGCGGTACGAGAAGCTGGCGACGGACGAGATCGCCTCCCCGACCAGCGACATCGACGTTTCCGGAACCCTGATCGATTTCAACGTCCGCGCGGAGCGCATGGGCTGGCTTCCGTCGGCTCCGCAGCTGGAGACCAACCCGCTCGAAATCGGCCGCAAGCTCAAGGGCGAAACCGCGAGCGTGAAGGTCGCGCACGACCTCAAGAGCGGCAAGCTTCGGATGAGCTGCGAAGATCCGGACAATCCGAAGAACTTCCCGCGCAACCTGTTCGTGTGGCGCTCGAACCTGCTCGGCTCGTCCGGCAAGGGCCACGAATATTTCCTCAAGCACCTGCTCGGCACACAGCATGGCGTGCAGGGCAAGGATCTCGGCGAAGAGGGCGGGCAGCGGCCGGAGGAAGTTGTTTTCCGCGAGGAAGCTCCGGAAGGAAAACTCGACCTCCTGGTCGCGATCGACTTCCGCATGTCGACCACCGCTGTGTATGCCGACATCGTTCTCCCCACCGCAACCTGGTACGAGAAGAACGACCTCAATACCTCCGACATGCACCCGTTCATTCACCCGCTGTCGAAGGCCGTGGATCCTGCGTGGGGCGCTCGCAGCGACTGGGAAATCTTCAAGGGCATCGCCAAGAGCTTCTCGGAGGTTTGCGAAGGCCATCTCGGCGAGGAAACGGACGTGGTGCTCGTGCCGCTCCAGCACGACACGCCCGGCGAGCTCGGCCAGCCGCTCGAGGTCAAGGACTGGAAGAAACGCGAATGCGATCCGCTGCCCGGCAAAACGATGCCGGCGGTCGTCACGGTGGAGCGCAACTATCCCGAGACCTACAAGCGCTTCGCCTCGGTCGGCCCGCTGCTCAAGAAACTCGGCAACGGCGGCAAGGGCATAAGCTGGAACACCGACCATGAGGTGGACTTCCTCGCTGCCCTGAACGGCAAGGACGAGGACGGCCAGCCGAAGATCGATACGGATATCGACGCCTGCGAAGTCATCCTGAGCCTTGCTCCGGAAACCAACGGCGAAGTGGCGGTCAAGGCCTGGGAAGCGCTAAGCGAGTTCACCGGCCGCGAGCATGCGCACCTCGCGCTCACCCGCGAGGACGAAAAAATCCGCTATCGCGACGTCCAGGCGCAGCCGCGCAAGATCATCTCGTCACCCACCTGGTCGGGCATCGAAAGCGAGAAGGTCAGCTACAACGCCGGCTGGACCAACGTCCACGAGCTCATTCCGTGGCGCACGCTGACCGGACGCCAGCAGCTCTATCAGGATCACCCGTGGATGCGGGCGTTCGGCGAGGGCTTCACCACGTACAAGCCGCCGATCGACACCAAGGTCATCGAGCCGGTGCTGAACAGGCGCGGCAACGGCAATGGCGAGCTGGTGCTGAACTTCATCACCCCCCACCAGAAGTGGGGCATCCACTCCACCTATTCCGACAACCTTTTGATGCTGACGCTCAATCGCGGCGGACCGGTAGTGTGGATCAGCGAGGAGGACGCCAAGCGCGTAGGGATCGAGGACAATGACTGGATCGAGGCTTTCAACCTCAACGGTGCCCTGACCGCTCGTGCCGTGGTCAGCCAGCGCGTGCCCAGCGGCATGTGCATGATGTATCACGCGCAGGAAAAGATCGTGAACGTGCCGGGGTCCGAGATCACCGGCATGCGGGGCGGAATCCACAATAGCGTGACCCGCACGATCACCAAGCCGACGCACATGATCGGCGGGTACGCGCACCAGGCCTACGGCTTCAATTATTACGGGACGGTGGGCGCCAACCGCGACGAGTTCGTGGTCGTTCGCAAGATGAATACAGTCGACTGGATGGACGAGCCGGCCCAGCCGGTTGCGGCCGCCTGAGGAGTAAGAAGTAATGAAAGTTCGTGCCCAGGTCGCGATGGTCCTGAACCTCGACAAGTGCATCGGATGTCACACCTGCTCGGTCACTTGCAAGAACGTGTGGACCAGCCGCGAAGGCGTCGAATACGCCTGGTTCAACAACGTCGAGACCAAGCCTGGGATCGGCTTCCCAAAGGAGTGGGAAAACCAGAAGAAATGGAACGGCGGCTGGCGGCGCAAGAAGGACGGCACAATCGAGCCGCGCATCGGCGCCCGCTGGCGGGTGTTGGCCAACATCTTCGCCAATCCCGACCTCCCCGAGATCGACGATTATTACGAGCCTTTCACCTTCGACTACGACCATCTGCAGTCGGCGCCGGAGATGAAAACCTTCCCGATTGCCCGGCCGCGTTCGCTGGTTACCGGCCAACGGATGGAGAAGATCCAATGGGGCCCGAACTGGGAGGAGATCCTTGGCGGCGAGTTCGAGAAGCGCGCGAAGGACACGAACTTCGCGGAAATCGAGAAGGACATTTACGGCCAGTTCGAAAAGACCTTCATGTTCTATCTGCCGAGGCTGTGCGAACACTGCCTCAACCCGACCTGCGTGGCGGTCTGCCCTTCGGGGTCGATCTACAAGCGCGAGGAAGATGGCATCGTCCTCATCGACCAGGACAAGTGCCGCGGCTGGCGTATGTGCATTTCGGGCTGTCCGTACAAGAAGATCTACTACAATTGGAAAAGCGGGAAGGCCGAGAAGTGCATCTTCTGCTACCCGCGCATCGAAGCCGGTCTTCCGACCGTCTGCTCCGAAACCTGCGTCGGCCGGATTCGCTATCTCGGAGTCATCCTCTACGACGCCGACCGGATCGAGGAAGTCGCCTCGACAGAGGACGAACAGGATCTTTACGAGAAGCAGCTCGAGATCTTCCTCGACCCCAACGATCCGGCGGTGATCGCTCAGGCGAAGGCTGACGGCATTCAGGACAATTGGCTCGAGGCGGCGAAGCTCTCTCCGATCTGGAAGATGGCGATGGAGTGGAAAATCGCCTTCCCGCTCCACCCTGAATACCGGACCCTGCCGATGGTCTGGTATGTGCCGCCGCTTTCGCCCATCCAGAATGTAGCCGAACGCGGACACATCGGTTTCGACGGCGAAATCCCCGACATCGAGAGCTTGCGCGTGCCGGTGAAGTATCTCGCCAATCTGCTCACCGCGGGCAAGGAGGAGCCGGTCGTCGAGGCGCTCAGGAAGATGTTCGCGATGCGCATCCACATGCGCGATCGAGAGGTCGATGGGCGCGCCAATCTGCAAGTGCTGGAGCAGACCGGGCTCACCCAGCACCAGGTCGACGAAATGTACCGCTATCTCGCGCTCGCCGATTACGAAGACCGCTTCGTCATCCCGACCGCGCATCGCGAAGTCAGCGAAGACGCCTACGAAATCCGGGGCGGCTGCGGCTTCAGCTTCGGCAACGGTTGCAGTGGTGGGGGCCGCACGGAGACCAGCCTGTTCGGAAGTCCGAAGAAGCCAGGCCATGTTCCCGTTCCCGGCAAGAGGAGGGCGGCATGATCAGCTTCAAGGCATTGGGCGCGCTGCTCGATTATCCGACATCCGAGCAACAGGCGGCGGCCGACGAGATCGAGCAGGCGCTGGTCGAAGAGCGGGCGATTCCAGTGGCGGAGATGGCCGGCGTTCGCGCATTCATCGACCGGCTGCGCGACGCCGACGTGATGGACCTTCAGGAATATTGGATCGGTCACTTCGATCGCTCGAAGCGGCTCGCGCTCCACCTTTACGAGCACAGCCACGGCGAAAGCCGCGACCGCGGCCAGGCGATGGTCAATCTCGCCCTCACCTATCGCATGAACGGCTTCGAACTGAATGCGGCGGAGATGCCCGACTATCTGCCGTTGTTCCTCGAATTCCTGAGCGTCATCCCCGAGGTCCACGCGCGCCGCTATCTGACCGACGCGCTGGAGATCATCGAAGCGCTGCGAATTCGCCTTGAGGAGCGGGACTCCCCTTATGCCGCGCTGCTCGACGCGCTGGTAACGCTCGCGGAGCGTTCCGCCGACGATGCGGAAGTTGAATCAATCCTCGCCGGTGAGCCGGAAGATCCGAAGGATTTCGAAGGACTCGACAAGGAATGGGCCGAGGAGCCGGTCGATTTTTCGGCCGGGTCGGCGCTCAAGGATTGTCCCTATTCGGGCGGGATCGGACGCGAGCGCGCCGCTCAGTTCGGCGGCGTTGGAGCATAGAGATGCAGAATTACATCAATCAGGCGCTGTTCGGGGTCTATCCCTACATCGCGCTCTCCATCTTCCTGATCGGTAGCCTTATCCGCTTCGACACCGATCAATATGGCTGGCGTTCGAAGTCGAGCCAGCTGTTGCGCCGGAGGCAGTTGATCGTTGGCTCAATCCTGTTCCACGTCGGCATCCTTGGGATCCTGCTCGGTCACGCCGTCGGGCTTCTGACGCCGGTCGCGGTTTTCGAATTTCTCGGCATCAGCCACTCCTTCAAGCAGATGCTGGCGATCGTGGTCGGGGGCATTTGCGGCATCGCCTGCTTCATCGGGCTCATCATGCTGCTTCACCGCCGCCTGTTCGACAGCCGCATCCGCAAGACCTCGAGCGTCAGCGACATCGCGGTACTGATGATCCTCCTCGCCCAGCTATCGCTCGGCTTGCTTACCATCCCGCTGTCGCTCGGCCATCTCGACGGCAAGATGATGGTCACGTTCATGAATTATGTGCAGGGAGTCGTGATCCTGCATCCGCAGCCGGAGTCAATCGCGGGCGTGCCGCTGATCTTCAAGCTGCACATATTCCTGGGCTTCACGATCTTCCTGATCTTCCCCTTCACCCGCCTGGTCCACATCTGGAGCGCGCCCGTCGGATACCTGTTCCGCAACTATCAGATCGTTCGGACCAAGAAGCGCGCCACCGCCGCCATGCCGTCCGCCGGCCTGCCGCCATATGTCGCCCGCCCGCTTGCACGCGCGGAGCCTGTGTTGCCGGCGCGGCGGGAGGTGGCGTGAGATGATCAGCGTCAATGGCGTGGCGATCGGCGAAGCGGCGATCGGCCGCGAGCTGCAGTTCCATCCGGCCGACAGCCGCGAGGAAGCGGCGCGGCTGGCGGCAACGGCGCTTGTCCTGCGCGAGTTGCTCGGCCAGCGCGCGGGTGAGCGCGACATCGCTGGCTCCGACGAAGAGGAGCGCATCGCCAACCTCATCGATCTCGATGTGCGCGTGCCGGAGCCGACCGCGGAAGAAATCGCGCGCTATTACCGGCGCAACTCGATTCGGTTCATGACTCCGCCGCTCTACGAGGCCGCGCACATCTTCTTCCCCGCGCGAGTCAGTGACGATGCCGCGCGCGAGGATGCGCGGGTCATGGCCGAGTCGGTGCTGGCGGAAGTGCGCGCGCAGCCCCGGCGCTTCGGCGAGTTCGCCAAAGCCCATTCGGCCTGCTCTTCGAAGGACCAGGGCGGCTCGCTCGGGCAGGTCGGCAAGGGAGATACCAACCCGGAGCTCGAGCGTGCGATGGCGACCGTGGAGGAAGGCTCGATCACGCTCGTCGCCTCGCGCCACGGCTTCCATGTCCTTCGGCTGGATCGCCGGGCGGCTGGCAAGCAACTCCCGCTCGGACAGGTGAGCGGCTGGATCGAAAATCATCTACGCGAGACGTCGAAGCGCCGCGCCATCTCGCAATATCTTCAGCTTCTGACCGCGGGCGCCGAGATCGAGGGAATCGAGCTCGCCGCGGCGGACAGCCCGCTGGTGCAATGATGCTGCTCGGAAAAGTCATCAAGCTCGCCATGACCGCGCAGAGCGATTTCCCGCTCGACGTCACGGTGCGCGAGCCGGACCTTGCGGCGAGGCTGGAGTCCGAGGCGCAAGCCCACGGCATGGACGTACCGGCGTTCGTGGCCGACACCGTCGGCCGCTTCATGGCCTATGAGGATGGGGAGAGCTGGACCACCATTGTCGGCAACATCCAGCGCACCGACGATCCGGGCTACGCCTTCATTTCCACGATCGTGCACGCGCGCATCGACCACAAGTGCGATCAGCACGGCTGATCAGATGCCGGCGTACCATTGGTAGCCATTGCTGTCCTCCCAATAGCCGCCCTTGCCGCGATACAAACCAGACAGGCTTTCGACGGCTTCAATCCTCTGAATATATTTGGCGCTCTTGTATCCAAGCTGCCGTTCGACGCGGAGCCGCAGCGGCGCTCCGTTCGGTACTGGAAGCAGGTGCCCATTCATGCCCCAGGCGAGGATGGTTTGCGGGTGGAAGGCGTCGATGAGATCGATGCTCTCGTAATAGGGCCAGGTTCCGAAAAGGTCGGCGCAATGGAAGACGATATATTTTGCGCGCGTGCTGAGGCCCGCTGCGTCGAGGATCGTCGACAGTGGAACGCCGTGCCATTTGCCGATGGCGCTCCAGCCCTCGACGCAATCGTGGCGCGTGATCTGCGTCCGGTGCGGGAGTGCGCGGAGCGTTTGGATTGGAATGGCGAGCGGCCGCGCGACAAGTCCGTCGACCGCTACCCGCCAGTTGGCGAAATTCTCGGCGAGATGACGCGCATATTCCGCCGTTCCCGGTTTGCTTGTGCCGTTGGACCGGAAGATCGGCGAAAGGTCCGCTTCGCCATATTCCCTCGCCAGCGCACCGCGACCGGCGACGAGCCGTTGCGCGCACATCGTCAGCCCCTCGGCGGACCGCAGCACGCCTGTGACCGTGGGGCTGCGCTCGATCTTGCCGCAACCTCCAAGGAGCAAGCCCGATGCTCCGGTCGCGATAAGGCGGCGGCGCGAGATCATGCGTCGCTTCTTTCGCGCGGGACCCTGAACCGGCCGCTAATCATGGACCAAATCTCGTTCAGCGGCCCGGCGAGCACGACCATCACGAGGTGGACCGCGATGAACGCGAGGATTGTCGCGGCGACGATAAAATGGATCGACCGCGCCGACTGCCGCCCGCCAAAGAGATCGAGGAGCCACGGCCAGGCCGCATCCATCGATGGCGACATCGCCAGGCCCGTCAAGATCATCAGCGGCAGGAGGATGAAGATGACGGAGACGTAGCTGATCTTCTGAAGCGTATTATATCGAAGCGCCGCCTCGCCGGTGGGAAACCGCAGCCGCGCATGGTCCTTGATATCCCGCCAGACGTGGCGCGGCGCCAGTTCGTCCGCCTTCGGCGCGAGGTCGCGCTGCACGTGCCGGTTCCACAAGCTCGTCAGCAGAAAGGCGATCAGTCCTGCGACCAGCACCCAGGCGAAGGCGAAATGCCAGCTACGGCCGGCCGCGAGATCGTAACTGGACGGGATCGTGGCCCAGCCAGGAAATGGCCGGCGCCCGAAATCGATCCACGCATGGTCGAAGTTCGCGCCATAGGCTCCCCAATAAAGACGTGGGTGCGCGTTCAGGATCATCAGCCCCGACATGATCATCACGAATACGGTGATCGCATTCACCCAATGCCAGATCCGTGTCGGCAAACGGTGCCGGTAGGCGATTTTTGGCAGCTCGGACCTGGGCGGAGGCGCGGCAGCTTCCACTTCCTCCTGCTCAACGACCCGTTCGTCCATCGTCCGAGCATAGCGCCGCCGCATGGCGGGCGATAGCGGCGCGAATCAGCTGTGTAGTAACCTCGGTGAGCGATCGGCCCCATGGGTCGCGCCGGCCAGCCAGCCGGCGCTTCGCCACGATTCCGGCAGCGAGCCGACCGGCATCCGCACCGCAATCGAATCGCACCCGAACGCCGCCGCGAGGCGCTCCAGGCAATCGCAAAGGAGCTGGCGCACCGGGGCCCGGCGGCTGAGCTCGAACGTGACCATGGTCTCCAGGTAAAGAAACCGGCTCGCGGGCGCCTTGTCCACGGGTTGATAAGTGGCGACGCCGTGGAGGCAACCGTCCTGAGCGACCACCGCGACTATCCCGCCACCCTGACGGATCAGTTCGGCGCCGGACCGTTGCCATTCCTCTGGGTCGAGCGACCACGATACGGCCCGCACCAGCGGCCAGGCCTTGGCCAGTTCGTCGCGCTCAAGCTCAATGACAGTCAGCCGTGGCATCTTCGGCAAGACTAAGGGAACATCCTTATGGGTCGGTGAGGCAGATCATCCTATCGATTGATCCAGCTCACTCCGTCGCATGAGAATTGGCTTGCTCGCACCCGCCCCTCGCTACGACGAACCGCTTCCCGCCGGACATCCGTGCGTCGATTGCCAGGTCCGCTCCTGTGCGGTTTGCGGCGTTCTCAACCATCGCGAGCTCGCGCATTTCAAGGGTCTCGGCTGGCACGTCATCCTGACCACCGGCCAGCCACTGTTCCACGAGGGCGATCCCGCAACTCGCGTGTTCACCCTCACCACCGGAACGCTCAAACTATACAAGCTGCTGGCCGACGGACGTCGGCAGGTGACCGGCTTCATGCATCCCGGCGATTTCCTCGGCGTCAGCGTCGCCGACGAGCACGCCTTCACCGCCGAGGCGCTCGAGCCGGCGCGGCTCTGCTGGTTTCCGCGCAACCGCTTCGACGATTTTGTCGACGAGCATCCGGAGATGGAGCGGGAGCTCTATCGGCTCGCGGCGCACGAACTCGCGGCGGCGCAGCAGCAGATGGTCCTCCTCGGCCGCAAGACCGCTGCGGAGCGAGCGGCGAGCTTCCTCATCATGCTCGCGGACAAAGCGAAGAATCTCAGTCCCGGGGCGCGATTCGTCGAGCTTCCGATGAGCCGCTCGGACATCGCCGACTATCTCGGACTCACCAAGGAAACCGTCAGCCGCGTCTTCTCCCAGCTGAGGCGTGACCGGCTGATCCGCCTCGAAACGCTCGACAGGGTCGAAATTCTCGACCGCAAGCGACTCACGCGGATCGCCGATTGCGCCGGCTGATCCGGCAAGCCTTTCGAGTTTCACCTAACGGCATTAGGGCTGCGCCCGCACCACAAGGGAGTTCCTTTGGACGCGACCACCGTTGCCGCGCTCGCGCTGCTTTTCGCCCTAGCCGCCGCGCTCTATTCGAGCGTCGGGCACGGCGGCGCGTCAGCCTATATCGCCGCCATGGCCTTGTTCTCGATCGCCCCCGAGACGATGAAGCCGACCGCACTCGCGCTCAACCTCCTCGTGGCGGGTTTCGGCGCGTGGCGGTATTGGCGCCGCGGCCTCTCCAACTGGCGCTTGGTGCTAGCCTTCGCGGTTACCGCCTCCCCCGCCGCCTTCATTGGGGGCGGAATCCATTTGCCGGCGGTCTATTACAAGCCGCTCGTCGGAATCCTCTTGTGGCTAGCCGCCGCACGCTTGGTGTGGCAGCCGACCGCGCTTGCGAACCGTCCGGTGAGCGCGCCCTCCTGGCGGGTCAGCCTGCCCACCGGCGCGGTGCTCGGGCTGCTCGCGGGGCTCAGCGGCACGGGCGGCGGAATCTTCCTCAGCCCATTCATCATCCTCCTCCATTGGGAGGAGACGCGGCGGACGTCCGGCGTGGTCGCTGCCTTCATCTTCCTGAATTCCGCGGCCGGCCTCGCGGGGAACGCGGCGGCCGTCGGACATTTGCCCTCCGAGCTCCCGATCTTTCTCGCCGCCGTCGCCGCCGGCGCGGCAATCGGAACCTGGCTGGGAGTCGAACGCCTGCCGAGGCCGTGGCTCCTACGCGCCCTGGGACTCGTGGAAGCGATCGCCGGCGCGAAGATGCTCTTCACATGACCGCCGATGCCGCGGTCGTAATCCTCGCCGGCGGCGAAGGCTCGCGCATCGGTGGCGCCAAGCCGTTGCAGCTGCTCGCGGGCGAACGGCTCATCGACCGTGCGTTGCGCATGGCGCGCGGCTGGTCGGATGTCGTCGCGATCGTAGTTCGCCACACAGATCAGGCCGGCGGCGTCGACGTTCCGATCCTTGTCGACGAGGACGGCGTGGAAGGGCCGCTTGCGGGCCTGATCGCGGCCATAGGATTTGCTCGCGAGATCCGACGGCCGTTCGTCCTTACGATTGCCGCCGACATGCCATTCCTTCCGCGCGATCTCCTGCAGCGCCTTCGAATCGCCATCGGCGAATCGGCCTGCGCGATCGCGCGGAGCGGCGGCCACCTCCACCCCGTGTGCGGACTGTGGCGGGTTTCCGCGCTCGCCAGCGTCGATCCTTATCTCGGCACGGGAAAGCGGAGCCTGAAGGGTTTCGCGGAGGCAATCGGCTTTGTCGCCGTTGAATGGCCGGCCAAACCTTCCGATGCCTTCTTCAATATCAATGACACCGTCGATCTGGACATCGCCGAGCGCCTCGCCGCGGACTAGAAATCGAGCGCCTCGACCCGGTCTCCGGGCTGGAGCGATGGCGAATCCGCCTTCTGCCTGACGAGCAAATCGGCCTCAGCGAGGACCTTTTGGGCACTTGAATCCTGATTCGAAAGAACTTCGGCTGATTGTCCGTTCCAGCGGGCACGGTGGAATGTCTCGCGCGCGCCGCATGCGCCGAGCGGTGTCGCGAGCGGCGCCGTGCGCCACTCGAGCGCCGCTTCGGCGGGACGACCTGATAGCCGCGCCAGCAGCGGAGCAAGGAAGAGCCTCGCCGTCACCAGCGCGGAAGTCGGGTTTCCCGGCAGTCCCATGACCAGCGCCCGGCCCGCGCGCCCGAACCACACCGGCTTGCCCGGCTTGATCGCCACCTTTGAGAAGACGAGATCGAGTCCGAGCGGCTCGAACATCGATTTGGCGAAATCCTTCTCGCCGACCGAGGCTCCCCCGGTGACCACGGCCAGGTCGGAGTCTTCGACAGCCGAGGCCGCGGCGCGCCGCATTTGGTCGAGATTGTCGGGCAACCGGACAGAGCCCAGAACCTCGGCCGACCATTCGGACGCAAGGGCAGAGACCCCAAATGACACGCTTTCGGGGACCGAGCCTGGAATATCGCGCGCGGTTCCCGGCTCGGCCAACTCGTCCCCCGTGCCGAGGATCGTCACCCGTGGTCGCCTCCATACGCAAAGCTCGCTCACATCGGCCGCCGCCGCGGCGACGAGCGACCGCGGTCCCAGCCGCACGCCGGGATCGAGAAGCACGTCCCCGCGTTCGAAGTCCGATCCGGCCCGACGAATGTGCCGACCTGCGCTCAGCGGCTCGCCAAAGCGCACCTCCGAGCCCTGGCGCTGCACCACCTCCTGGACGACCACCCGATCGGCGCCAGCCGGAACTTCGGCGCCGGTGAAGATCCGTATGCACGCGCCCGCCCCGAGCGGCTGGCCGAATGACGAACCCGCGAACGACTCGCCGGCGATCTTCAGCGCGGCCGGGAGCTTAGCCAGGTCGGCCTCGCGCACGGCATATCCGTCCATCGCCGATGCATCGAAGGGCGGCGAGCGGACTTCCGCGCGGACCGGCTCGGCGAGCGTCCGTTCCCGCGCCTCCCCGAGCGCAACGGACTCCTTCGAAAGCGGCCCGGCATTGGCGGCAATCAGCGCGACCGCCTCGTCGAACCCAATCATCCGCGCCGCCAGTCGCCCGACTTGCCGCCGCTCTTCGACGTGACCTCGATTCCGCCGATCATCATCGTTCGATCGACGGCCTTCAGCATGTCGAACAGGGCCAGGCCCGCAACGGCAACGGCGGTCAGCGCTTCCATCTCCACGCCCGTAACCCCGCTCGTCTTCACTTCCGAAAAGATCCGGAAGCCGGGAAGCGGGTCATCCAGATCGATCCGGACCTCGATTTTCGTCAGCGGCAGCGGATGGCACAAGGGGATCAGCTCCGCGGTGCGCTTGGCCGCCATTACACCCGCAAGCTCGGCGGTTTGAACAACCGAGCCCTTCGGCGTCGTCCCCGCGCGGACCTGGGCGAGCGTTTCAGCCTTGCAACTCAGCGTTCCCGTCGCGGTCGCGGTCCGCGCCGTCGTCTCCTTGTCCGAGACGTCGACCATTCGCGCCCGCCCGCTTTCGTCGAGGTGCGAGAAGGCACTCATGCGCACAAATCCCTGAGGCGCGGGATCTGGCCCGCGAGCGAGCAGGGGCGATAACGGCTGTCGAGTTCCTGGCTGAGGACGAGGTCCCATCCGTCCCGGCACGCGCCGGTCGAGCCGGGCAGGCAAAAGACGAATGTGTCCTCTATCTGCCCGGCGAACGCGCGCGATTGCATCGTCGATAGCCCCACCGTGCCGGCGCTCGCCTGGTGAAACAGGATCGAGAAGCCGTCCATCTCGCGCCGGAACATCGGCTTTACCGCTTCAGGCGTGACGTCGCGCGGCGCAAAGCCGGTGCCCCCGGTCGAAATGATGAGGTCGACGTCCGCGTCTGCAATCCAGGCCTTCACCTGCTCGCGGATCGCCTCGATCTCGTCCGTCACGATCGCCTTCCCGGCCAGCTCATGCCCTGCCGCGACGAGCCGTTCCGCCAGCAGACGCCCGGACTTGTCCGTGTCCTCGTCGCGCGTGTCGGATACGGTCAAAACCGCGATCCGCAGCGGGTAAAATGTCAGGCTTTCGTCTATCCCGGCCATGCTATCCCCAACGCTCGCGCTCGCGATAATCGGCCCCGGTCGGCTCGATCCAGTGCGATCCCGCCCCGCTTTGCTCGCGCTTCCAAAGCACGGCTTCGGTCTTCAGCCGGTCCATGAGATAATCGGCGGCCTCGAACGCCGCGCGGCGATGCGGAGATGCTGCGCCCGCGAACACGATCGGCTCACCGGGATGAAGTTCGCCGCAGCGGTGGACGACCCGCACATGGCTGACGTCGAATCGCCGAGCAGCGGCGGTCGCGATCTCCTCGAGCGACTGGCGCGTCAACAGCGGATGCTCTTCCAGAATCAGCGCATCGAGCGGATGCCCTTCCTTCGACCGCGACCGCACCGTTCCAACGAAGCTCACGACCGCGCCGTCACCGGCCGCCTCGCCGAGCAGGGCGTTGAGTTCCGCACCCGGGTCGAATGGGCATTCTTCGAGGCGTACCTCGATGCTCATCCTCCCGACACCGGCGCCAGGAACTCGACTTCGTCGTTCAATCCGAGTGGATGATCGTCGGGCACCAGCGCGCCGAGAACGCAGGCCCTGACCCGCCTGTCCGTCAGCGATTGCCCCGCCCCCGGATGCATTTCGGCGATCCGGCTGCGCAATGCGCCGACCGTGCAAGGAATCTTCGCCGGAACTTCCAGCTTACGGCCGATCATATCGGCCAGCTTGCCGTAAAAGATCACTTTCATGGGACAATGGCAATCATGGCTGTGCGGCGATGTCGGTCGTCGTCACTGCAACGTCAATAAGGGCTTTCCGATAGGCCAGGATGCGCAAAGGCCCCGGCCGGAGTGGTTGCTGGAAGGCCGGGGCTCTGCTCGCATTTCCGTCGAAAGGGGAAGCGATCGGCGGATGAGAAGATTCGGAGCTGGTGGGCTGGGAAGTCGCTCCGTCTCTCTCGGGCTATCCCGTGCCACGCCTGGCATCGCCGCTCGTTGATCTGAATCACTTCGACGGCCGGGAGACGGAAATGGAACGCCTCGGTTAGATTCCGCCCTCGACCGGCTCGAACCCCGCTTCGAGAAGGCGCAGCGCAAGCTCCTCGCCCGTCGTGCGCGCCAGTTCCCCGTCCTCCGACCGGATCACGAAATTGGCGCCGTAGCCGCCGTCCTTGAAGAATGGATAGCTGCCGATTGCGACCCCCGGATGCGCCTCCTCGGTCTCGCGCAGCAAGGTCGCGACTTCGCTCTCGGCCGCGCGCGCGCCTACGGTCACCGAAACCATCGGCCGTCCGCCCTCGAGCGTCCCGGTCAGCGCCTCCAGCATGCTCGCGGCGATATTCGGCACGCCGGCGAGGATGTAGACATTGCCGAGCCTGATGCCCGGCGCGCCGGAGTAGGGATTGGCGATCAGCTCGGCACCGTCCGGAGTCCGAGCCATCCGGAGCCGCGCCTCGTTGAGGCCGCCGGGGCGGTCGCGGTAATAATCTTCCAGAATTTTCCGCGCCTCGGGATGAACGATGACCGGCACGCCGAAAGCCGCCGCGACGGCGTCGACCGTGATGTCGTCGTGAGTCGGGCCGATCCCCCCGGTCGTAAACAGATAATCGTGCCGCTCGCGAAGCGCGTTCACCGCCTCGACGATCCGCGCGATGTCGTCAGGCACGACCCTCACCTCGGACAGCCTGATACCGTGCTGGTTCAGCCAGATCGCGACTTGCGCGACGTTTTTGTCCTGAGTCCGGCCCGACAATATCTCGTCGCCGATCACCAGCAGCGCCGCGGTCCAGACCCGTTCGGAATCCATGGCTTCGCCCTAACCGCAACGCCAGCCCGTGCAACAGGCTTGCACAGCTGCCTTACATTTGTAATACGGCGCTACAAATGTAGCTGAAACGGATTGCGATGCTGCTTCCCCTGCTCGCGCTTGCCGCCGCCCAAAGCTTTGCCGCGGGCACGCCGGCCTTCGATCCCCGCCTGCACAGGAAGGAAATCGCGGGGCAGCCCGCCGAAGTGTTGGTACTCGGTACGGCCCACCTGTCGGGGCTGAAGAAGCTCGATCCGATGCTGCTGCGGCCGCTGCTCGACCGGCTGGCCCGATTCAAGCCGCAGATCATCACGATCGAGGCGCTGTCCGGCCAGGAATGCGACACGCTCCAGCGATTCAAGGCACAGCATGGCGCCGACACGTGGGACGCCTATTGCTGGCCGACGGACGAGATCGAGAAAGCGACCGGCCTCAACGTCTCGCAGGCGCTGGCGGAAGCCGATCGGACCCTCGGCGCATGGCCCTCCGCGCCCACGCCGGCACAGCGCAGGCATCTCGCGATGCTGTTCATCGCGGCGAACGACCGGGCGTCGGCGACGGTGCAGTGGCTCCGCCTCGATGAATCGGAGCGCCACGAGGGCGACGGCCTGACGGCGGCGATGGTCGAAATCCTCGAGCGCAAGGGAAAGCCGCTCAATGAGAATTATGCGATCGCCGCGGCTCTGGCGGCGAAACTCGGACTTGAGCGCGTCTATCCGGTCGACGATCACATCGCGGACGTTCCCTTCGATGAAAATAGTCCCGAAGGGCGTGCCTATGCCGACGCGATCCAGCACGCCTGGAGAGATGAGCCGGCGCCGCCAGTTCGGGCGCAAGAGGACAAGCTGGAAAAGAATCTCCACACCGGCGCCGATGTGGTTGCACTCTACCGGCTGATGAATGCACCGCGTAGCCAACGTGACACCATCGCGTCCGACATGGGACGAAACGCGCGATTCCCGAGCCCGAAGCTCTATGGCCGGCAATATGTCGCCTGGTGGGAGACCCGTAACTTGCGGATCGCGGCGAACATCCGCGCCACGCTCCAGCAAAATCCCGAGGCGCGGGTGCTGTCGATCATCGGCGCGACGCACAAGGGCTACCTCGACGCTTATCTGGACATGATGCAGGACGTCCGTTTGGTCGACGCCGAACAGTTCCTTCGCTGACGGGGTGCAAATTCACGCTCCAAGGCCTAATTAGGACGGTATGACTCAATACATCACCGTGGCCGCCGACGACCGGGTCGAATCGCGCAACGGCGTCATCAAGCTTCACGGCCCCGAGGGCTTCGAGGGCATGCGCCGCGCCGGACGGCTCGCGGCCGAGATCCTCGACGCGCTCGTCGCGCACGTCGTCCCCGGCGTTTCGACGCAGGAGCTGGACGACATCGTCTACCGGATGACGCTGGACGCGGGCGGCGTGCCGGCGACGCTCGGCTATCGTGGCTTCACGAAAAGCTGCTGCACTTCGATCAATCACGTCGTCTGTCACGGCATCCCCGGCGAGAAGACTCTGAAAAGCGGCGACATCGTCAACATCGACGTCACGCCGATCGTCGACGGCTGGCACGGCGATACCAGCCGCATGTACCTGGTCGGCGACGTGCCCTTAAGGGCGCGGAAGCTGGTGGACATCACCTACGAATGCCTGATGCTCGGGATCGGGCAGGCGAGGCCCGGCAACCATCTCGGCGACATCTCCAGCGCCATCCAGCGCCACGCCGAATCGAACCGCTACAGCGTCGTTCGCGATTTTTGCGGGCACGGCGTCGGCCGGCTGTTCCACGACAGCCCGGAAGTGGTCCACGCCGGCCGTCCCGGCACCGGCCCCGAGCTCAAGCCCGGGATGATCTTCACGATCGAGCCGATGATCAACATCGGCCGCCCCGACGTGAAATTGCTCGACGACGGCTGGACCGCCGTCACCCGCGACCGCTCGCTCTCCGCGCAATTCGAACATTCGATCGGAATCACCGAAACCGGCTGCGAGATTTTCACGAAGAGCCCCGCCGGACTCGACCGGCCGCCTTATTGATCCGCGGCGCGAATTTGCTCCCTCAGGCGCTCGGCTTCCTCTGACAACTTGCGCGCGTTCAGGATTTTCTGGTGGAGATCGGCGGCCGCGCCATTCAAGGCCCGGCGCAGATTGGGAACGGTTCGCACATCGGCGGCCACTCGCTGCGCAAGGCGTGGGTCCAGGCTCGACCGGCAGTTATCCGCCAACCGGGGTGTCACGCTGCCGTATTTGTCGGTGACAAGAACCTCCGGACAGTCTTTCAGAACCTGAGCCTGGACGCCATAAGGAAGCGCGGAACGGATCGTTTCGCGATAGGCGGGGATATTATCGAACAAGCGCTGCATCGTCGCCATGCCGACGTAATAATTGGTGATGCGTTCCTTCAGCATCTTGTCGCCGAGGAAGTTTGCCATGCCCGACGCCAGCGCCTCGTCATAAGTAGAGCGCCGCACTGGCTGGGGGATATGGTTGCTGGCTTCGTACGCAGAGATGATGAAGTCGCCGGGACGATCGGCAACCGGCCTGTCGAGCACCGCCAGCGCTGCCTCCGCATGGCCCAGCAACTGACCGTCATAATGCATCCGGAAAGCAAGATCGCGCTCGTTTGACTCCAGATCGAGATAGATTTGGTCGCGATACTCCTTGCCCTGAGCGCGATCGACCCGGTCCTGGTTCCAGTTGCTGACCTGGATGCCAAGAAACACGCCAAGAATCAGGATGACGAGGTCCACCGCGACCCCGAACCAGTTCTGCTGCTTTGCCTCCGCGCGAAGCCGTTTGAGTATCATTCCCCGCCCCTGCCGCCGCCACGCTAGGCGATGAACGGGCCCAAGCCCATCCCCGTACCAAATCCTCCGCGACCCGCGGCTGCGAGATTTTCACCAAGAGCCCGGGCGGATTCGACCGGCCGCCGTACCGCTAGTCCGCGCCACCGAGCGCGTCCGTGGCCATGCTAAAACGCGACCACCAGCACACTCAGCATCAACAACGTGAACAGGACGATCCCGCCCAGGACGGCGAGCGTCGACCAGTCGTAATCGGAAATGTCCGTCGACTGCCCAAGCTCGACCTCGGAATAAGCGGGGTCGGTTCGCCTCGGGCGTCGATCGAATTCAGCAGGCATTCTCTTCTCCATGATTGACCGGTACCGCGGCGACGCCGCGTGGATGAAGCGAGCGGACGTCATTGGACGGACCGTCGCGGACTTTTCAGCGCCCGCCGCCGGATTGCGGCGAGCTCCTGCACGCGCCGCACCAGCGCGCGGGCGCGTCTGAAGGTCTTCCCCTCGAGCCGTTTGAAATCGGGGTTCGAGGTGAAGAAACGGAAACCGTCCGAGCTGCGGACGGCGACGCCGACCACGCTCTTGTCCGCTTCGATCACGAAACGATCCGACAATTTTTCATTCTCCTTTGACGCGCATGGAAAAACGAGCCGACGAATGCGCGTCGATCGAAGTTCATGTTCGGCTCGGGGTTCGCCGCGCTACGGCGCGGCAGGTGATGGGTTGCGCCGCGGCCGCGCTCGATGGGCGCGGTCCGGACGCTCAGACGCGTGCGGTGCTGCTTCCGGCGTGCAGTTCAGGCGGGGCTATGTCAGACCATTTGAACATCGCAGGCGCAATGTGGCGCAACTTCTCCGGCTTTCAAGCCCAATGCCAGCAAAACTGGCCAAGAAAAATTTCCCGGGAAAGCATCTTTCCACGGCTGGAAAGAAAACAGCATTCTGAAATTCGGATTCTAACCGAATAATGGTCGAGTTTTTCTTGAATGTTCTCTGGGAGCGTTCGGAAAATCATGCCGGAACATGCGTCGGGAAGGGCCGCCCGTTCGACAGACCGCCTCAACTGCGCGCCGGTTGTTGTTGACATCAGTGTAAGCAAATGAGACCATCGGCGGCGTGACCACGTTCCGCCACAGCGTCGCCATCGAACCCGGCGACATCGATCACATGGGTCATGTGAACAATGCCGTGTACCTCAAGTGGGTGCAGGATGCCGTGGTCGATTACTGGCGGAGCGTCGCCCCGCCGAACGCGGTCGCCGGGCACCTCTGGGTCGCGCTGAAACATGAAATTACGTACCTCAGGCCGACCTTCCTCCAGGACAAAGTCGTCGCGGAGGTCATCGCCGAAAAGGTCGAAGGCGCGCGCGCCTATTTCACGACGGTAGTGCGACGCGGGCAGGAGGTCTTGAGCGAAGTGAAAAGCACCTGGTGCTGCCTCGACGCCGCGACCAGGCGCCCGGCGCGCCTCGCCCGCGACATCGCCGCGCGCTTCCTTCTCCGCGACTAGGCCGGCACGTTCGCCGCCTCGATCCAGTTCTTCGAAGCTTCGCGTTCGTCCTCGGCTTCGCGCAGAATCCATTCGGCAAAACGGGCGATCTTCTCGGCGCCCCTTCTGGACGGAGGGTAGGTCAGCCAGAAGGAGCGTCCGGTAGCGACGACCAGTGAGTGCGCCGGCACGAGCCTCCCGGTTTCGGGTTCGCGGCGGCAAAGCAGCGGCGAGGCCAATGTGATGCCGTTCCCTGCGATGGCTGCTTCAGCGTCCAGATATTCGTCAGCAAAGCGGAATTGAGATTCGCGCGCGTGCTCCAGTCCCAGCACGTTGAACCATATCTCCCACCAATCCGGTCGTCCGAGCAGCGGAATTTGCGACTGTTCGCCTGGCCAATGGCTCTCCCGCACCTCTGCGAGCAGGGCGGGGGCGCAGAGCGGCATGAAGACGCTCGAGAAGAGAAACGTCGATTGCAGACCGCGCGGTCGTCGGCGCATTCACGGGCAAACGCGGCGAGTTCTACGATCACGAAAGCTACAAGGGCCGCCCGATTTTCGTCCGCTACCTGTGGCTTGACCTGTCGCCCACGTCGGCCCGGATGGAGCAATCCTTTTCCGCAGATGGCGGAAGGACCTGGGAAACCAACTGGATTTGCGAGCTGACACGCGCTGCACCCAACTGAGGTCGTCAGGCGGCCGCGGCGTTCGCGCCCGCATCCCACCGCGCGGTCAGCGCGCGCGCGGCCTCGACGTCGGCGGGGAAATCGACCTCGCCCCATTCCTCGCCCTGAATATCGAACGTCCACACGTCCGCCGTCTGGGCGAGCTGGTGGATGACGCGAAGGTACCAGATGGTCGTTCCCTCGGGCGCCCGGATCGCGCGGTCGATCGCGTCGCGGAAGCGCTCAGCACCGCCCGCGCGAAATGCCAGCAGGCCGATCGATTCGGCATTGACGGTCCGGATCGGAATCCTTTTGCCGATCGCCTTCAACCGCCCGCCATCTTCGACGACCTTCATGTCGTCCTCGTCATAGGCCTGCTTGCGGTCGATGGTGACGCAGATGCCCTGCCGGTCGTTCGCGACCACCCGGCGCATCAGCTCGCGCGACACGAGCGTGTCGCCGTTCCACACCAGGCAATCGCCCGCGAGCTGGTCGCGCGCCATGAACAGCGATCCCGTATTGTCGGCGACCTTGTAGAAGGGGTTGTACACGGTCCGAACCATCGGGCCGCCGCTCCGCCGGGAAATGGCTTGTTCGATCAGCTCGTCGTGGAATCCGGTGACGACCACCGCCTCGCCGACTCCGTTCGCCTCCAGCGTATCGAGCTGGCGGTCGAGCAGCGTCCGCCCGTTGAAGTCGATCAGGCACTTGGGCTTGTCGTCGACCATGCGGCCGAGCCGGGAACCTTGCCCGGCGGAAAGGATGATGGCCTTCATTTCGCGGCGCCGCCTGCCTTCCAAATGGGGCGGGGATTGGGCATTAGCGGACTGGCTGTTCTCATGGGGTTACCCGCGTGAAGAAGATCGAAGCGATCATCAAGCCGTTCAAGCTCGACGACGTGAAGGATGCGCTGCACGAGGTTGGCGTTTCCGGGCTGACGGTGGTCGAAGTCAAAGGCTTCGGACGTCAGAAGGGCCACACCGAGCTCTATCGCGGCGCCGAATATGTGATCGACTTCCTGCCAAAGGTCAAAGTCGAGGTCGTCGTCGAGGATTCGCTCGTCGAAAATGTCGTCGAAGCGATCGAGAATGCGGCGCGCACCGGCCGAATCGGGGACGGCAAGATTTTCGTCATCGACATCGAGCAGGCGATTCGAATCCGAACGGGCGACCGGGGCGCAGATGCGATCTAGCCCTTGTCCGCTCATCCTGAGCGCAGCCCTTGAGCCTGTCGAAGGGGCGAAGTCGAAGGACGCTATTTGACCGACAATCGCGAAATGCTGGCGTCCATGGCGCCCGACGAGCTCAGATCGGCGATGCGGAGCCTCGGCTACCGCACGCAGAACGATCTCGCGAGGGCGATCGGTGTCTCCCGCTCGGCGGTCAGCTTGTGGCTCGAAGGCAAGGTCGGCGTCCCCCGCCCGGTGGCGATGCTCCTGCGAATGCTCGTCAACGCCCAGCGGCGCGCCTACTGACCCGAATATCATGATCGAGCTAGACGACCAGCAGCAGGCGGCGCGCGACTGGTTCGAGTCGCTGCGCGACCGCATTTGTGCCGCGTTCGAGGAGATCGAGCGCGCGGCCGATTCGGACGCTGCCTTCGTCTACACGCCGTGGGAGCGCACCGACCTGACCGAAGAACCCGGCGGCGGCGGGATTCGCGGGCAGATGTCCGGCAAGGTGTTCGAGAAGGTCGGAGTCAACGTCTCGACCGTCGCCGGCCAGTTCGCGCCCGAATTCGCGCAAAGCATCCCCGGCGCCGCCGAGGACCCGAGCTTCTTCGCCACCGGAATCAGCCTCGTCGCGCACATGGCCAACCCGCATGTGCCCGCGGTCCACATGAACACGCGCTTCCTCACCACGACCAAGCGCTGGTTCGGCGGCGGCGCCGACCTCAACCCGGCGATCCCCTATGAGGAGGATACCGAAGCGTTCCACGCGCGGCTGCGCGCGGCCTGCGCGGCGCACGACCCCACTTTTTATCCACGTTTCTCGAAATGGGCGGAGGAATATTTCTGGCTTCCGCATCGCGGAGTCCCGCGCGGAGTGGGCGGCATCTTCTACGACCATCTCGAAGACCATTTCGACGCCCATTTCGCCTTCACGCGCGACGTCGGCACGGCATTCCTGGACATCTTCCCGCAGCTCGTCCGGCGCCGCATGAACACGCCGTTCGACGAAGCGGACATGGACCGCCTGCTGACCTTCCGCGGCCGCTACGTCGAGTTCAACCTGCTCTATGACCGCGGCACGTTGTTCGGCCTGAAGACCGGCGGCAACATCGACGCCATCCTGATGAGCCTCCCCCCGCTCGCGAGGTGGAAATGACCTACACCGCCCTCCCCGACGACGAGCTCGCGACCGTGGTCACCTATCTCGAGATGCGTTCGCCGCCTGCCGGGGACAGTCCCTCGCCGAGGGGCTGTCCCCTTTCGTTGAAGCGAATCGAGGTTCCGCACCCAGACCGCTATCGCACCCTCTTCCGCCTCGTCGGCTCACCCTGGCTGTGGTTTTCGCGCCTGACTCTCGATGACGCGCATCTCGCCGAAATCATTCAGCATCCGAAGGTGGAGCTCTATTCCGTGCTCGACCAAACCGGCGCCGCCGCCGGAATGCTGGAGCTCGACTTCCGCGAACCCCGTGAATGCGAGCTGGCCTTCGTCGGCTTGGTCCCGGCGCTATCGGGCAAGGGCCACGGCAGATGGCTCCTCGGCGAAGCTCTGCGCCTCGCCTGGCGCGAAGGCGTGGACCGGGTCCACGTCCACACCTGCTCGCTCGACCATCCCGCGGCCTTGTCCGCCTATCGCCGCGCCGGCTTCACGCCTATCGGGCGCGCGGTCGAGCGCTTCCCCGACCCGCGCCTCAAGGGAATCGTCCCGAAGGACTGCGCCCCTCAGGTCCCGCTGCTCGGCACCGACGCCTGAACCGTGCCGGTGCCGGATAATTGGACATAGACCCGGGCGAGCATCACGAAGAACACCACCGAGATCGCCGCGCTCAGCAGCTGAGCGACGATCGCGACGAGCAGCCCGCCTACAGTGAGCGGCCCCGAATCCTGGAACAGCACGCGCGCGAGGAGGAAAAGGATGCTTTCGACCACCCAGAGCAGGCACAAGGCGCCGACGCCGAACGACAGAAGGAACACGAACAGCCGCCACCAATTGCCGCCCGACAGGTCCCAGCTCCGCCGAAGGATATGGACCGGCCCAACGGCCTCGGCGCTCGCCACCGCCGAAGAGAGGACCAGCCGCACAGCGAGGAAGGTGCCGCTCACGAACAGGATGATGAAGGCAATCGCGGCGGCTAGCGACGGCCGATCGCCATTCACCTTCACGGCCGCGTAAAGCACCGACCCGATCAGCAGGATCGGCACGATCCAGATGAGCACCGCGCCAACGTAAGAGGCGAGTCTCCTCGAACCGTGGGCGATGGCTTCGCCGACGCTCACATGCGGTCCCATCGCCAGCCGGATGACCGAAAGCTGCCCGACTAAGGAGACAAGGAACGCTACGAGGGCAATCGCCACCCACGGGCCGGCCGGCGGCAGTTCGGCGGATTTGGTGGCCGGCACGCTGACGTTCACAATCAGGCCGGGAAGGACGAACAGCGCCAGCGCGACCGCGCCGAACAGCTGGCCGTCCCGCGCGAGGATGGCCTTGGTCTCGTCCCATGCCAGAGAGAGCGACAGTTTGGACATGCTTCCCCTTTCGTGCGCGCCTTATGCGGGGAGCGTCCCGGCCGCGCAATGACGCTTGCGGGAGAGACGCGCCACCTCCATCTGGCCCTGGTGAGCCACATCCCGCCGGAAATTGAGTGGATCGAGAGCGATTCCCTGGTTCCTTATGAACGGGCGTTGGCCTTCATGGAGGAGCGCGCCGCCGCGATCCGCGAGGGGGCGGCCCGGGAATGCGTCTGGCTGCTCGAGCATCCGCCGCTATTCACCGCCGGCACGAGCGCCGATCCGGCCGAACTGTTCAATCCGATGGATTTTCCCGTGTTCGAAGCAGGCCGCGGCGGCCGCTACACCTATCACGGGCCCGGGCAGCGTGTCGGCTATGTGATGCTCGACCTCGACAGGCGCGGAAAGGACATCCGCCGCTTCGTCCACCAGCTCGAACAATGGATGATCGGCGCGCTCGCCGAGGTCGGAGTTTCCGCCCATCGCGCGCCCGGACGCATCGGAATCTGGGTCGGCGACGGGCCGGAGGAAGCGAAAATCGGCGCCCTGGGCGTCCGGGTGAAGCGCTGGGTGACGCTCCACGGATTCGCCATCAATGTTGAGCCCGACCTCACCCATTTCAGCGGGATCGTTCCGTGCGGAATTGACGAATTTGGCGTCACCAGCCTGGCCCAACTCGGGAAACAAATTCCGCTGACAAGGGTTGATTGCGCCTTGAAGCGTGGTTTCTTGTCGTTTCTCAAAGGTTTGGAGCGTCAGTGCAAAGAGTCTTGATGGAACCTTGCGCTTCAGACTATGGTTCGCGCGATTTGCGCCTGGGGAAACCCTAGCAGATCGCAATAAATAGGGAGTCTTGAATGCGTGCTCTTATCCTGGTCGCTGGCGCGGCCCTGGCAGTTGCGGCTTGCAGCAGCAACGATGCCGCCAACAACACGATGAACGTCGATGAGAATCTCACGACGACCGACATGAACGCGACGGACATGAACGCTGTCGACATGAACGCGACCGACATGAACGCCACGGACATGAACGCCACGGACATGAACGCGACGGACATGAACGCCACGGACATGAACGCGACGACCAACAACGCGATGTAATTGTCTTGCGCCTCCGGTACCCGGGGGCGTTGGCTTTTCAAGAGGCTGCCGGTAACTCCGGCAGCCTCTTCTTTTTTGCCCGAGCCTGATCCGGAGTTGCCAATGCGTGCCGCCCTTCTCGTCCTCGCCGCCGCCCTCGCCGCAACCACCACGCTTGCCGGATGCAAGAACAAGGATCAGCTCGACCAGACGCAAAATGCCGACGAGAATCTGACCGCGGAGAATTTCGTGTCCAACGACGTGACGGCGATCGACGCGGTAACCGGGGACGCCGCCAACATGGCCGCCGACTCGGACATCTTGTTCGGCAATCTCGAAGCGCCCGACGAAAATGCGGCCAACGAAGCTGCACCGGCCCGCTCGGCCGCCCCCTCGCCCAAGCCGGCGACGGAAAACAAGGAATCACCCGAGCCCGCGGCGGCCAACGCGGCCGCCAACAACATCGCCACGAACGCCGAATAACTCAGGGCAGGCCGGCAACCTTGTGCGCCTGCAGAGTCAGGCGCCAGCGCGGCCGCTCCATGGCGAGCGCAATGGCCGCCTGAAGCGCCGCCTCGCGCTCGTCGCAGTCCATCGGCTGAACGAGAAAATGGTCGAAGTCCCAGCTTTCCAGCTCGGCGGGATCGATTCCCTCCTGCGGCCACACGAGCTTGAGCTCGTCGCCCGACCGCTGAACCACGTCCGTCCCCGCTTTTGGGCTCACGCACACCCAGTCGAGCCCGTCCAGGACAGCAAGCGTACCATTCGTTTCGACCGCGACTCGGAAATCGCGCGCATGGAGCGCGTCGAGCAGGGGCGAATCGAGCTGAAGCATCGGCTCGCCCCCGGTAATAACCGCCAGCCTGGCCTCTCTCGCCTCGCCCCACAGCCGCTCGACATGCCCGGCGAGCGCATCCGCACCCTGGAATTTCCCGCCGCCCGCGCCGTCAGTTCCGACGAAATCGGTATCGCAGAAACGGCACTGCGCCGCCGCGCGGTCCTCGTCCCGTCCCGACCAGAGATTGCAGCCCGCAAAGCGCAGGAACACCGCTCGGCTTCCCGCCTGCACACCCTCGCCCTGCAAGGTGAGGAAGCATTCCTTGACGGCGTAGGTCATGCGTAAACTGTCGGATCGTCGATTCCCGCCTCGGCGAAGCCTTTGACGCGGAGACGGCAGGCGTCGCAACGGCCGCAATGACGCCCGTCGGGAAGCGGGTCGTAACAGCTGTGGCTTAGCGCCGCGTCGAGGCCCAGCCGCTTCGCCTCGCACGCGATCTCGGCCTTGGTCATGTGCTGGAGAGGTGCGTGAACGGTGAACGGATCGTCTTCGACCCCCGCCCGGGTTGCGAGATTGGCGACTCGTTCGAACTCCTCGATGAACTCGGGCCGGCAGTCTGGATAGCCCGAATAATCGAGCGCGTTCACGCCGATGAAAATGTCGCGCGCGCCGCTCGCCTCGGCGAGGCCCAGCGCCAGGCTGAGGAAGATCGTGTTGCGCGCCGGCACGTAGGTGACGGGAATGCCCGGGCCGGGCCCGTCCTTCGGCACGTCGATGTCACCGGTCAGCGCCGATCCGCCAAACGCGCGGAGGTCGAGCGGAAGCACGATATGCCGTTCAGCGAGCAGGCCCGCGATCGCCCGCGCTGCGTCGAGTTCGATCCGGTGCCGCTGATTATAGTCGACCGTCAGCGCAATGACCGAAAATCCCCGCTCACGCGCGATTCCCGCGCACACCATCGAATCGAGCCCGCCCGAGAGAAGAACCACCGCTGCTTTCATGCGGTCCCATTATCCTCCCCCGCCCTTGCAGGGGAGGGGGATCATGCGAAGCATGGTGGAGGGGTCTTCCCTCGCGCCAAAGACCCCTCCGTCGCGCTCCGCGCGCCACTTGCCCTCGACATCGAGGGGAGAGGATCAAAAGAAGGGCCGCCTGTGTCTTTCGGCAAGGCGGCCCAGTGAACCGGGCGGGAAGGCCCGATCGGGAGGAAAGCGTGCCAAATCCGGCACAGCCGCCACTTTAGGCCCAAATGGCTAAACGGCGCCTTAATGGCGTGTAGAAGAAGCGTTTTTCGGGCAGTCACCGACCCGCCGCGCCTGGAGGACGTAGTTGAACGGCAGGTTGTCCGAAATTCCCTGCGTGTTGATCCGGAGCGACCGTGGCGTGATCACGTCGATCTGGCTCCGGCCGAATCCCGCGGACCCGCATTTATATTCGATCAGCACCGAGCCCGGGTGATCGGCGATGACCGACTGCGCACAATTGCGCCCGCGATGCTCGAACCGCGCGAGATTGACGACGTCGGCGATGCACTGGCGCAACGGCGACTTCGCACCGGGCACGCCGTCGATCTCCCACAGCCCGCCGCTCACCTGGGCGAGCGCGGCCGGCCGAGTCGCGCCGATCAGCACCGGCGCAACGGCAATGGTCGCAACCAGGATCAAGCCTCCGCGCATCAAGGGCAGTTTAGCACGCCGGGCGCAACCGTTGAAAATCAAAACTCGGCTCCGCGACGCTCAGGAATTGAGCTCGTCCGGCTCGATCGCGAAGCTCGACGAGCAAAAAGCGCAATCGACCCGGATCACCCCGTCGTCGCCGACCATCGCCTCGCGCTCGTCGGCGGGGAAGCGGGCGATGACCGAGCGGACATAATCGGGATTGCAGCGGCAGCCGCGGCTGAGGCGCACCGCGGGAAGCGTCCGCACCTCGTCTTCCTCGTGGAACAGCCGCCAGACGAGGTCGTCGAGCGGTAGCGTCGCATCGGTCAGCTCCTCGGCCTTCACTGATCCGCCGAGAAACGCGACATGCGGCCAGTCGGGATGATCGAGCCGCGTATGCAGCCGATCGCGGCCCTCCTCGCCCTCGGGCAAATGCTGGAGCAGCAGGCCGCCCGCGAACCAATGCTCGCCCTTCTTTTCCGCCGCGAGGCGGACGAGACTCGGGATCTGCTCCGACTGCGCGAAGTAGCTTTGCGCCGCTTCGGCGAGATTCTTGCCTTCGAGGGGCACGATGCCCTGGTAGCGTTCGTCCGACACCGGCTGGTCGAAGGTGATGGCGAGAAAGCCTTCGCCGAACAATTCCTTCAGCGTCGGCTCGGCCGATGCCGCATCAAGCCGTTCGGGATCGTGCCGCACATAACCGCGCAGCTCGCCCCCGAGATAATCGCAGACCAGCAGGTCGACGATCCCGCTCTTGGTCTGCGCCTGCATCGTCAGCTGCCCCCGCGGCTCCTTCAGCAGCGAGCCGAGCAGCGCCGTCAGCGTCAGCGCCTCGGCGAGCAGCCGCTCGATGACCGGCGGATAGCCGTGATTGACCAGGACCGAATCGATCACCGGCCCGAGCCGCGCGATCCGCCCCCGCGCGTTGCGCGAAGGAATGGCGACGCCGAGCGCGACGTCGATCAGAAGCTCCGTTGTGGGCATTGCGGAAAGATAGGGAGCTAATCTGGGCCGAACAACCGATCATGCTAGCCGCAACCAAAGCGGGGCCACGGCTAGCTTCCAACCGTCGGCGCAGCCGACAAAAGCCAATCGGTTCACGCGAAGGCGCGAAGGAACAATAAGGCGCGAAGAGATTCGCGTGGCTTCGCGGCTTTCCTTCTTCTTCGCGCCTTCGCGTGAAAAAAGGTGAGCTCCCACTTTCGCGGGATTGCGAATTAAGCCGCCGCGGCCGGCACCTCATATTCCGCGGCCGCCGCCGACAACGCGTCGACGAACGCGCGGATATGTTCTTCCTCGATGATCAGTGGCGGGAGCACGCGCATCACATTGTCGCCGGCGCTGACGGCCAGCAGGCCTTTGGTCCGCAGATAGTTCACGAACGCACGGCTGTCGGTCTTCATCTTCACGCCGAGCATCAAGCCGACGCCGCGGACACTCTCGAACAGATGGTCGTGATTCGGAATCATCTGCTCCAGCGCCGAGCGCAGTCGCTCGCCCTTCAGGCGCACCTGCGCCAGGAACTCCTCGTTCGCGACAATGTCGAACACCGCCTGTCCGGCAGCCATCGCCAGCGGATTGCCGCCATAGGTCGATCCGTGCGTGCCGAAGACCATGCCTGCGGCGGCCTTCTCCGTCGCGAGGCAGGCGCCCATCGGGAAACCACCGCCGATGCCCTTGGCCGAAGCCATGATGTCCGGTGCCACGCCATAATGCTGATAGGCATAAAGCGCGCCGGTCCGCGCGACGCCGCACTGCACCTCGTCATAGACGAGCATCAGGTCGCGCTCGTCGGCGGCGGCGCGAAGTCCCGCGAGGAATTCGTGAGTCGCCGGGCGGATTCCGCCCTCGCCCTGGATCGGCTCGACGAGGAAGCCCGCTGTATTCTCGTCGATCGCCGCCAGCGCGGCGTCGAGGTCGTTGAACTCGACCACCGTGAACCCGCTCAGCAGAGGCGCGAAGCCGTCGCGCAGCTTCGCTTGGTCGGTCGCGCTGATCGTCGCCATCGTCCGCCCGTGGAAGGCGTTGGAGAAAGTGATGAGATTGTGCTTCTCCGGCCGTCCCTTGGCGAAATGGTAGCGGCGCGCCGTCTTGATCGCGCATTCGACCGCCTCGGCGCCCGAATTGGTGAAGAACACCGTGTCCGCGAAGGTGAGGTCGACCAGCCGCTGGGCGAACGCCTCACCCTGCGGGCTGCCGTACAGGTTCGACACGTGCATCAAGGTCGCCGCCTGGTCCTGGATCGCCTTGGTCAGGTGCGGATGCCCGTGCCCAAGCAGATTGACCGCGATCCCGGCTGCGAAATCCAGATACCGCTCGCCCTCCTCACCGTAGAGATAGACCCCTTCTCCACGAACCGGACGGACCGGCGAACGCGGGTAAACGGGCATGAGCGGCGTGATGGCCATGGGAATGCGGCTCCTCGATTTTGCAAATGGACGTAAGGCGACCGGCAGTCGCCGTTCCGGCTATAGCCAGCGGCCCCGAAAAGCGAAAGCACTCGACGGGCGACAAAAAGGGCGCCCGGAATCGCTCCCGGACGCCCAAATCTTGTGTGCGCGAGACGATCAGTCGTCGTCGCGATCCCAATGGTCGCGGCGATCGTAGCCGTAGCTGTGGCCGCGGCCGTAACCGTTTCCAACCGCGTACTGGACGCGCTGCTCCAGCCGCGCGATCCGCGCCTGGATGTCGTTGGCTTCACGCGGATCGAGGCCATAGCGAGCCGCTCGGCGGAGCCGGCGCTCGATATTGTTGGCTTCGTCCTTCAGACGGTCGGCCCTTTTGTCGCGGATCATGTCGCGGCGGTCGAGCCGGCGAATCTGGTTCTCGACCGCGTTGATCCGCGCCTGGAGTGCGCGAACCTGCCCGAAACCGTTGTAGCCATAACCGTTATAGCCATAACCGTTGTAGCCGTAGGGCTGCGGCGGCTGAGGATAATATTGAGCGGCGGCGGGCGTCGCGAACGCGAGAGCCGCGCCGGCGGCAGCGAGGGAAAGTACGAACTTACGCATCACGGCTCTCCTTTGAGCACGAGGTTGATGCGCCGGTTGTGCAGTGATTCGGTTGATTCATGCCTGAACGCGCCGGTTATCCGCCGTTCAACATCATTAATCCCGCGAAACGGGCTTCGCTCTCAGTTCTTGATCTTCCAGCCGCTCCTGAGGAGCGAATAGCAGAGCGCCCAGAGGACGACATTCACCACCAGCAGCCCGACGGCACCCACGAGCAGGGGCGAATCGCTCACCCCGAGGAACCCCGCGCGAAAGCCGGAAATCACGTAGAAGAACGGGTTCAAATGGCTGATCGTCCGGAACGTCGGCGCGAGCTGTTCGACCGAATAGAAGGTACCCGAGAGGAGCGAGAGCGGCGTAACGACGAAATTCGTGACCGCCGCGGCATGATCGAACTTGTCCGCCCACACGGACGTCAGCAGCCCCAGGAACGCCAACAGCAGCGAGCCCATCAGCGCGAACCAGAACACCATCCCCGGCCGCACGACGCCGACCGACACGTCCGGCCACAGCAGCATCGCCGCCCACACCGCGAACCCGACCAGGAACGCGCGCGTCACCGCCGCCGCCACCAGCCCCGCGATCAGCTCCCCCGTGGACAGCGGCGGCATCAGATAATCGACGATATTTCCCTGGATCTTGCCGACCAGCAGCGAGAAGCTCGAATTCGCGAAGGCATTCTGCATCATGGCCATGACGATCAGGCCCGGCGCGATGAAATCGGCGAAGGACACGCCCATCACCGTCCGCCCGGCGCGGCCGAGCGCGATGGTGAAGATTGCGAGATACAACAGCGTCGTGATCGCCGGCGCCCAGACAGTCTGCAGCTGGACCTTGAAGAAACGCCGAACCTCCTTGATATACAGGGTCCTGAGGCCTCCCCAATTGACGCCCTTCAGTACCGGCTTGCCCGGTGCGTAGCGCAGCCAGAGCGCGCTTCGGTCGTTTGTGGGTTGGTCGTTCACGGCTCGTGCCGCCTATCGGCTGCAAGACATGCCCGCAAGAAGCGGCTCGAGCGAACAAGTAGCGGAGCGGAAATTCAACGAATGTCGTGGACCGAAGAGCGCATCGAGCGCCTGAAGAAAATGTGGCACGAAGGCGCCACCGCCAGCCAGATCGCCGACGAGCTCGGCGGAGTCAGCCGCAACGCCGTGATCGGCAAGGCGCACCGCCTCGGGCTCGAGCAGCGCCCCTCCCCGGTGAAGCCGGGCGACGAGAAGGAAGTGAAGAAGCCCGCGTCCGTGGCCGCCGCTCCCGCCGCACCGGCCCCGGCCAGGCCCGCACCGAGGGCCGAGGCTCCCGCGCCGGCGAAGGCCGCGGCAGCTCCCCCGGCGCCCACGGCCGTTCCCGACTCGGCGCCGCAGTCAGCGCCCGCGAAGCGTCCCGAGATTCAATATCGTTCGATCGGCCCCGGCGGCTTCGTTCGCCAGGGTCCGGGCGACCAGCAGGCGCCGATTCCGCCAGCGCCGCCGCGCCGCCTGGTTCCGGCCAAGCCGAGCCCCGAGGTCGCCGACAAGACCAGCCTGCTCGAACTCAACGACCGCATCTGCAAATGGCCGATCGGCCACCCCGGCGAGCCCGATTTCCATTTCTGCGGCCAGCAGGCCAACCCCGGCTTTCCTTATTGCGTCGAGCATTGCGGCGTCGCCTATCAAGCGCAGCTCCCGAGGCGCGACCGCCGGCCGCCGCCTCCGCTCCCGTTCGGAGGACCGAGGGTTCGCTAAATAGACGAATCAGGTTCGACGGACGCTCGGCTCAAGCGAACGAAGGCGTCGATTGAAGATTGGGAAGAGATAGCGAAACGCGGCCGCCTACCCGTCGGCGGTGACAGGATTGAGAGCACTCGATTCACTTGGGTGACCGGTTCAGCGGCTACTTCGGTTTCGCGCTTGCCGCCGCGCCATCTCCAAGAGCGTCTCGACATCTGCTTCCGGGTGTTGATCGCCGAGCGCGAGCGCCCGGAGCGCCACCCGTCGTTCATCCATGATTTCGCGAGCAATGCTCATTTGCCGCTCAAATCCGTCCCGGGCCTTCCGCTCCGCTATGCGGAGGCAATAACACAACCGCCATTGCTGTGGAAAACGGGTCGCCACCGCCTTGGCACGCCTCAAATCTGCGCCCTATAGCGTTCTCTTCAATGTCCGACCTGTTCTCGACTTCCGCTTCCGCTCCCGCCGACAGCTATGACGCGTCCGCGATCGAGGTCCTCGAAGGCCTCGAGCCCGTCCGGCGGCGTCCCGGCATGTACATCGGCGGGACCGACGCGCGCGCGCTCCACCACCTCGCCGCCGAAGTCATCGACAATGCGATGGACGAAGCGGTCGCGGGCTTCGCCAGCCGGATCGAGGTCGAGCTCGGCCCCGGCAATCGCCTCGGCGTCACCGACAACGGCCGCGGGATCCCGGTCGACAAGCACCCCAAATATCCCGGCAAGTCGGCGCTGGAGGTCATCATGACCACGCTCCACTCGGGCGGGAAGTTCGAGGGCAAGGCTTACTCGACCTCGGGCGGCCTCCACGGCGTCGGCGTGAGCGTCGTCAACGCGCTGTCCACCGAAACCATCGTCGAAGTCGCGCGCGACAAGGTCCTCTGGCGCCAGACCTTCTCCAAGGGCCTGCCGACCTCCAGGCTGGTCGAAGTCGGCGCCGCGCCCAACCGCCGCGGCACCACCGTCAGCTTCGTCCCCGACCCCGAAATCTTCGGCGCCGAGGCGAAATTCTCGCCCGAGCGCCTGTACAAGCTCGCCCGCTCGAAAGCCTATCTCTTCGCCGGAGTAGAAATCCGCTGGCGCTGCGACGCCGCCCTCGTCTCCGCCGAAGTCCCCGAACAAGCCGTCTTCCAGTTCGCGAACGGCCTCGCCGATCACTTGGCCGAGCAGATAGGCGAGCGAGCGACCGTCACCAACCAGCCCTTCACCGGCCGCCAGGACTTCCCGCAGGATCAAGGCTCAGCCGAATGGGCCGTCGCCTGGCCGCTCTACAGCGACGGTGCGCAGGATTATTATTGCAACACCATCCCCACGCCCGACGGCGGCACGCACGAGGCGGGCCTGCGCGCCGCGCTCACCAGGGGCATCCGCGCGTTCGGCGAGCTGGTCGGGCAGAAGAAGGCGAAGGACATCACCGCCGACGACGTGATGAACGGCGTCGAGCTGATGCTCAGCGTCTTCATCCGCAACCCGCATTTCCAGAGCCAGACCAAGGACCGCCTCACCAGCCTCGAGGCGGCGCGCTTCGTCGAGGCCGCGGTGCGCGACCATTTCGACCATTATCTCGCCGACAACATGGACCGCGGCCGCGCGCTTCTTGGGAGCATCCTCGACCGCATGGAGGAGCGCCTCCGCCGCCGCGCCGAGCGCGAGGTCAAGCGCAAGACCGCCACCTCCGCCCGCAAACTCCGCCTCCCCGGCAAGCTCACCGACTGCGCCAGCGACGACCCCGAAGGCACCGAGCTGTTCATCGTCGAGGGCGACAGCGCCGGCGGCTCGGCCAAGCAGGCCCGCGACCGCAAGACGCAGGCGATCCTCCCCATCCGCGGCAAGATTTTGAACGTCGCATCCGCGTCCGCCGACAAGATCCGCGCCAACAGCGAGATCGCCGACCTGACGCTCGCATTGGGCTGCGGCACCCGCGACAAATTCGACGAGGCGAGCCTTCGCTACGAGCGCATCATCATCATGACCGACGCGGACGTGGACGGCGCCCACATCGCGACGCTCCTGATGACCTTCTTCTTCCAGGAAATGCCGGAGCTCGTCCGCCGCGGACATTTGTTTTTGGCGCAACCCCCCCTCTACCGCCTGACCGCCGGGGCCAAGACCCTC
>DASSOB010000038.1:0-74523 GCA_035701045.1 Sphingomicrobium sp.
CGCTGGCGAAGGAGCGCGACGAGCTCGCCAAGCTGATCGAAAGCCCCGCCCGGCAGCGCACCCGGCTCAAGAAGGACCTGCAGGCGCTGAAGGACAAGTTCGGCGACGACCGGCGCACGCGGATCGAGGAGGCGAGCGCCACGCGCGAGATCGACTGGTCGGCGATGGTCGAGCGCGAGCCGATCACCGTGATCCTGTCGCAGCGCGGCTGGATCCGGGCGATGAAGGGCCACCTGGCGCTTGACCAGGTCAAGGAGCTGAAGTGGCGCGAGGGCGACGGGCCGTTCATCCACTTCCATGCGCAGACGACCGACCGGCTGGCTCTGTTCGCGTCCAACGGTCGCGTGTACACGCTGGCGGGCGACAAGCTGCCGAGCGCGCGCGGCTTCGGCGAGCCGGTGCGATTATTCGTCGATCTCGATGCCGAGGTCGACATCGTCCAGCTGCTCGTCGTCCGCCCGGGAATGAAGCTGCTGGTCGCCTCGTCGGACGGCAAGGGCTTCGTCGCCAGCGCGGATTCCACGCTCGCGGAAACGCGAAAGGGCAAGCAGCTCGTCAATGTCCGCGCCGGCGGGAGAGTGGCGGTCGTGAAGCCGATCCCGGAGGGCGCGGACAGCGTCGCCGTGGTCGGCGAGAACCGGAAGATGGTCGTGTTTCCGCTGTCCGAGCTGCCCGAGCTCGCGCGCGGGCAGGGGGTGACCCTGCAGCGCTACCGCGACGGCGGCCTCAGCGACGCGACGGCGTTCCGCCTGGACGAGGGGCTGAGCTGGCCGCTCGGCGGCGAAAGCGGGCGCGTCCGCACCGAAACCGATCTGTCGTCGTGGCGCGCGGCCCGCGGTGCGGCCGGCCGCATGCCGCCGATCGGATTCCCGCGGAGCAACCGCTTCGCCTAAGCCACTTACCAACCTGGATTAACAATCCGGCGCAGAGGGAAAAAGATACTTCGAATTAACTCCTCTCGCCCATTAAGGCGGGATGCAGGCTGCAGCATCCCGGCCGGCGACTGCCACGAGGCACCGCCGGACGGACAATATGAGCGCGAAACCGCATCTTGCGACTGCGGACGACACCGGCTTGCTCGACGCGCTTCCGATCGCCGCGGCGATCATCGAACGCGTGGACGAGGGCTTCCACGTCGCCGCCCATAACAGCCGCTTCCTCGAAACCGTCCAGCGATCCAATTGCACGGCTCTCGACTGGGACGAGGCGGAGTGCCTGAAAGCCGGGCCGATCGCCGAGCTTCTCGGAAGTTTCTTCGACGGGACCGACGTCACCGGCGAGCTCGACTTCAAGAACGGCGACGGAGTCTCGGCCCAATATTTCCGGGTCAAGCTCGCGCCGCTGCCGATGCGGAGCGGATCGCGGCGCTGCCTTCTCAGCGTGGTCGACCGCACCGTCGAACTGCAGGCGGAGCGGACCCTTCGCGCGGAGATGCTCCGCGACAGCCTGACGGGACTCCCGAACCGGCTCGCCTTCACCGAGGCGGTCGAGAAATCCGGAGAGAAGGTCGCGCGCGACCTCGAGCACGCGGTGCTGGTCGTCGACATGCTCCGCTTCTCGCGGATCAACGAATCGATGGGCAGCCTTGCCGGCGACGAACTGCTGATCACCTTCGCGCGACGGCTGATCCTGGCGCTGCGCGCTGGAGACGTTCTTGCGCGCACGGGGGGCAACGAGTTCGGAGTGCTGGTGTCGCTGCGGCGCGGCGTCGAGGACGCGCTGAAGGCGGCCGAGCGAATCCAGGAAGTGATGGCGGCGCCGTTCAAGCTGTCCGAGCTGGAAATCCGCGTCGAGTGCGCGATCGGATGCGCGCTGATGACCGCGGGGCAGGACCCCGAGGAGCTGTTCCGAAACGCGCAATTCGCGGTCAAGCAGGCGAAGCTCGCCGGGCGACCGCAGGTCTATGAGCCCAGGCAGGCGACCGAAGCGCGCCGCCGATTCTCGATCGAGACCGAGCTTCGCCGGGCGCTCGACAAGGATCAGCTGAAGCTGTTCTACCAGCCGCTGATCAACCTCAAGAGCGGCGAGGTCGCGGGGTTCGAGGCGCTCGCCCGCTGGACCCACGACGACCGCGGCGAGATCAGCCCGTCCGAGTTCATTCCGGTGGCCGAGGAATCCGGCCTGATCCTGCAGCTCGGCCGCTGGGCCATGGACAAGGCCGCGCACACGCTCGCCGGCTGGGACAAGCAGGTCGGCGAAACGCTGCCGCTGTACGTCGGCGTCAATCTTTCCGCCATTCAGGTCGCTCGCGACGATATTGCAGCCGTCGCCGCGAGCGCCCTGAAGTCCAGCGGACTGTCCGGAGACCGGCTGACCGTCGAGCTGACCGAAAGCTCGATCGTCCAGGACCCGGTGCGGGCGACGCGCGTGTTCGACGCGCTGAAGGCGCTCGACGCGACCGTCGCCATGGACGATTTCGGCACGGGCTATTCGAGCCTCGCCTATCTGCAGCGCCTGCCAATCGACGTGCTGAAAATCGACAAGAGCTTCGTCTCGGGCATGATGGTCGACCCGGACGCGGTGGCAATCGTCCGCGCGGTGCTCAGCCTCGCCGAGGCGCTCGGCATGTCGACGACCGCGGAGGGTATTGAAACGGTCGAGCTGGCGACGACGCTGGCGACGCTCGGCTGCGCGAGCGGCCAGGGTTTCTACTTCGCGAAGCCGCTCGAGCCCGACGCGGCGATCGAATTCTGGAAATCACGCCGGCAAGTGTCGACGAGGTCGGAATAGCGGCCAGCCGTTCGCGAACGCAGCGCGCTATTCAGGGACGCTTCGATGCTGCGGACAATCGACGGGTGCCGCGTGTCCGGCGGATGAACCCCGATCCTTAGCGTTCTCAGCGGTAGTTTGCTCAAAATCGGCGCGACCGCGAGCGACGAGGCAAGTCTCGGCCTCGATCGGCTCGCCCAGGTGATCACGGGGCCGCGCGCAAGCGTGCGGCCAGTCACGGGCGACCACACACGCATGTGATCCTCGGCGATCGGAATCGCGCAGTCGGAAAGTGCGGCGAGCGCGCCCTCGCCATAGAGCCAGGCCGGGGCGACGAAGCCGTCTATCGGGCGTCCGGTGAGGTCTTCGAGAATCGCTTGTCCTTCCGCGATCCGCGCCGCGGCGACTTCGCGCGACAGTCCGAGGAACTCGCCCTCGCCCGCGGTCATGAGCCTTGCCCGCGCCCGGTCCGTGGTCTTCCCGTGTCGTACCGTATCGCGGTGGAAATAGCCGTGAAGGAAAATCTCGAGCCCTGCTTCCGCCCAGCCGCGAAGCCGGCGAGCGAATGCCGATCCGGCTACGATCGGCGCGTCGCCCCAGTGATTGGGTACGACCAGCATGGCAATGCGCTCGCCCACGTGTGGGGCGAGCATGTCCGCCAGTTGATTCACTTCGATCTCGAACCTTGGCGACACGTCGTGGATCGAGGTGAGGAGCAGGCTGTCCATCCTTTGAGGCATTGAGGCGCATTTGGGCGAACGTCACGCGCTTCGCCAGTCCATGAACAAAGCTTCACTTGAAGTTCACCGCCCTCCCCAGCTTGCGTCGTCCATGCGAATTGTCGATGTGAATGCTTTCTATTCGCCGTCTGGCGGTGGTGTCCGGACCTATGCCGAAGCCAAGCTGAGAGCCGCTCCCCGATTCGGTCACGAGATGATCGTTCTTGCGCCCGGCGAGCGCCACGAGATCGTCGAGCGGGGCCCGGGAGCGTTGCTGGTGACCATCCCGTCCCCCGAGCTGCCCGTGGACCGGCGTTATCGTTATTTCGACGACGAGCCGATGCTTCATTCGGCTCTCGACACCTGGAAACCCGATCACATCGAGGCATCATCGCCCTGGTCGAGCGCGACGATGGTCGGCCGTTGGCGCGGCTCCGCCAGCCGGTCGCTGGTGATGCATTCCGACCCGCTCGCCGCTTACGCTTATCGGTGGCTCGGCGGAATCGTGCCCAGGCCGGCGATCGATCGATGGTTCGGCTGGTTCTGGAGACATTTGCGCGGTCTCGGCGCGATGTTCGACTCGGTCGTGTGCGCGAACGGCCAGTTGGCAGACAGGCTGGCGAGGGGCGGAGTGGCGAACCCCGAAACGATCCGCATGGGAGTCGAGACCAACCTCTTTTCGCCCGGATTGCGCTCGCGCGAGCTTCGGGCGGCAGCACTTGAGGCGCTCGGACTGAGCGCTGACGGCGTGTTGCTGATCGGGATCGGTCGATTTTCGGCCGAAAAGCGTTGGGGGCTCGTCATACGGGCGGCCGGCGAGTGCGGACGCAAGGTGCCGGTCGGACTTCTGCTCGCCGGTGACGGGACGAAACGCCAGAAGCTCCAGTTGATGGCCGAGCGGTACCGCAATGTTCTGGTGCTGCCGCCGATCAGCGATCGCGGAGAGGTCGCACAATTGCTCGCCAGTGGCGACGCGCTGGTTCATGGCTGTGAGTCCGAGACCTTCTGCCTCGTGGCGGCGGAAGCTCGCGGGAGCGGACTGCCGCTCATCGTTCCCGATCGAGGGGCCGCGGCCGATCAGCTCGTCGAAGGGGCGGGGACGACCTATCGGACCGGGAGCGAACGATCACTGGAGCAAGCGATCGCCCGCTTCGTCGATCGCGGCCCGGAACTGCAGCGAGCCGCCGCCGTCCGAGCGAGCCGGGCGCGGAGCATGGACGAGCATTTCGCAGACTTGTTCGCGCACTACGAATCGCTGCGCGGAACCCACCCGTTGCCGCAACAGAGAAAAGCTTCGGGCGCGGCGGAAGTGCGGTTCGCTCAAACGCCGGAATTCGCGCTGGCCCGGTCCTCATCCTTACGCCTGCCCTGACGCGGACCGAAGCTCGTCGTCCACGATGCGGTCGAACTCGGCGCCCGAGGGAAAGCCGGCTTGGACCCACCTTTTCTCGATGGCCTTGAGAGTCCGCGCGACGACGGGACCCTCGGGCAGTCCGCGCGCGATCAACACCCCGCCCCCGATCGGCAGGCGCGGCGGCTTCCAGCCGCCGATTTCGCGGGCTTCGGCGGGTTTTCCGTCAAGCAGCAGCCGGTCGACCGCGCATTCGTTTCCGACGCGATAGGCAAGCGCCTGGGCGGAGGAAGAAGGTTCCATGGCCGCGGCGCAGGCCATCCGCCTTCTCGCCTTGTTCGAAAGCCTGAGGCGAGCGCCGATGTCCTCGGCCACAGCGGGGTCGCGCGGCAGAAGCGCGGCGAGGCGCCGCAGCCCGTCGGGCGCGACCGAAGCCTCCTGCTCGGCTTCGATCAAGGCCTGGAGATCGCGCGGGCGGTCGGGTGCGATCTCCGGAAGCACCGGTTTCAGGATTGCGTGTTTCAGCATGATCTCGATGGTGCGGCGCGGGTCGGGAAGCGCGAGCAATTTCAGCAACTCGTCGGCGATCCGCTCGCGCGACAGGGCCATCAGATCGTTGGCCCGTTTCGTACAGGCATCAAGCGCCGCCGAATCCGGTTCGCCGATCCCAAAGCGGGCGTGGAAGCGGAAGAACCTCAAGATCCGGAGATGATCCTCGGCGATGCGCTGCAGCGGGTTGCCGATGAATCGAATGTGGCGATCGGCGAGGTCGTCCAGCCCCCCGAAATAGTCGAACAGCTCGCCCGTTCCCGGGTCCGCGGATATTGCGTTGATCGTAAAGTCGCGGCGGGCGGCGTCTTCCTTCCAGTCGTCGGTGAACGCGACCGTCGCGCGGCGGCCGTCGGTGGAAACGTCGCGGCGCAGGGTCGTGACCTCGAAAGGATGCCCGTCGCTGACCGCGGTCACGGTGCCGTGATCGATGCCGGTCGGAACCGCCTTGATCCGCGCCCGCTCGAGGCGAGCAATCACGTCGTTCGGCTGAAGCCGCGTCGCCAGATCGATGTCGCTGAAGGGCAGGTTCAGGAGGTCGTCTCGAACGGCGCCGCCGATGTATCGAGTCAGCCCCCGGTCCGCGCCAAGTGCACCGAGCAGGCGCGGCACGCCGCGATGTTTCCGCCATTTTTTGGCGTCCAGCTTCATGGCCGCCCCAGTCGGCGCGACAGATTGACGATCATCGCCGCGGTCGCGCCCCAAATCCTCCGTCCCTCCCATTCGATCTCGTAATAGTGGCGCTCCCGCCCCTGGAACAGGGCGCTCCGCAAATGCTGATTCGCGGGATCGAGCAACCAGGCGAGCGGCGCCTCGAACCAGTCCGCCACTTCATGCTCGTGGGGGGTTAGCGGAAGGTCGGGGCGAACGACCGCGACGACTGGTGCGACGACGAAACCAGTGACCGTCCGGTAGGAATCCAGCGTGCCGACGACGTCCGCCGACGATGAATCGAGCAGCAATTCTTCGTGAGCCTCGCGGAGTGCGGCGGCGACCGGTTCCTCTCCCGGTTCAATCCGGCCGCCGGGAAAAGCTATCTGTCCCGCATGCGTGCGCATGTCCTCGTGGCGGACGGTTAGAATGACTCCCGGCCGAGGCCGGTCGGTGATCGCGATCAGCACCGCCGCGGGCGTCCCCGCTTGCGCCCGAAGCTCGGGCAAATCGCCGACGAGCATTGGTCCGCCGGGAGGCGCCGTCAGTCCAGTGCGGAGTCGCTGGACCAGGCTCATTCGATGCTGTCCAACGGGAAGAAGACGCCATTGCTCCAGACGCCCGGCAGATCGTCATCTTCCGCGAGCGCAAGCTCGGCGAGCTCGTAATAGACAGGACGGGTGAGCTCGGCTTCGAGGCCGTGACGGACCAGAATCCGCGGTGAAGGGCCGTGCTCCGTCTCGATGATGTGCAGCGCGTGATCGGGTCCAAGGACGAGCGCGTCGCCGCTGTCGAGGCGAAAGGCGATTTGCCGGTTGCGGCCTTCGCAGTCGCTTCGCATCTCCACCGCGCGAAAGGGGGTCGATTCGACTTCGATGATGAGCTTCTCGGCCGGGGTGACGAGGACATGGCTGCCGTCCGGCTCGCGGCGGAGAACGGTGGAGAACAAGCGGACCATCGCCGGTCGCTGGATCGGCTGTCCCTCGTGATACCAGGTGCCGTCGCGCGCGATGCGCATTCCCGAATGCCCGCAGCGCTCCGGATTCCAGCGCTCGACTGGCGGCAATCGACGTTCGTCGATGAGCGCCTGGAGCTCGGTGAGGCTAATGCCTTGCAGTTCGATGGGAGGCCGGCTCTCGGGCATACATATTCCTTATCCTCCTCTCGATTTCGAGGGGAGGGGGACCATGCGGAGCATGGTGGAGGGGTCTTGGTTCCAAAGAAAAAGAAGACCCCTCCACCGCCTTGGGCGGTCCCCCTCCCCTGCAAATGCAGGGGAGGATATAGCGACCCAATGATTGAACGCACCGCAATCGTTACCGGCGCCGGGAAAAGGATCGGCGCTGCCATCGCCGGCGCGCTGATCGCCGAGGGCTGGAGGGTCGTCGCTCACGTGCACGACACCGACGACGAGGTTCCCGACGGCGCAATCAAAGTGGTCGCGGACCTGTCCGCCGTGGATTGTGCTGAGGCCATCTTCGCCGCGACCGCCGGGCTGCCGCCGGTTGCCTTGTTGGTGAACAATGCGGCGCGATTCGCCTGGGACGGATTCGGCGAGTTCGACCCGGACGAGTTCGCGGCACATATGGCGGTGAACGCACGCGCGCCGGCGCTGCTGATCGAGCGGCTGGTGCGCGGTCACGTGGACGGCGAGGATTCGCTTGTCGTCAACATTCTCGATTCGAAGCTAGCCGCGCCCAATCCCGATTACCTCAGCTATACCTTGTCGAAGCATGCCCTGGCCGGCTTGACCGAGCTCGCCGCGCGTGCGCTTGCGCCGCAGGGGATTCGCGTGAACGGCATCGCCCCGGGGCTGATGCTTCGGTCGAGCGGCCAGAGTGAGGAGAATTTCGAGGCGATGCATGCGGACAACCCGCTCGGGCGGGGCGTTGGGGCCGAAGACGTGATCGGCGGGATCGTCTACCTGATCGGCGCGAAATGCGTCACCGGCCAGACGATCGTGATCGATTCGGGCCAGCGTTTTCTTGGGCTCGGCCGCGACGTCCAGTTTCTGGAGGCGAGATGAATCGGATCGTGCTCGACGGCCTCGTTCCGGAAACGCTTCGGGTTCGCTCCGCCCGCATCGTCCTCGATTCCCTTGAAGTCCGGACCGATATCGGATTCCACGACTTCGAGGTGGGGGCGCCGCAGCGGCTGCTCGTCACCGTCGAAGTCTGGCTCGACGATGCTTCCCTGCCGCCCGGCGACGATCCGGATCAGGCGTGGAATTACGATTTCGTACGCACCGAGATCGAGCAGCTTGCCGGGGCCCGCAGGTACAACCTTCAGGAGACGCTGGCCCACGCGGTGTTCGACCGCGTCGCGGCGCTGCGTGGGGTGAAGGCGTTGCGCATCCGGACGTCGAAGCCGGACATTTACCCGAACGCCCGGGGAATCGGTGTCGAGATCGCGTCGTTTCACGGACTTTGGCCCGATCATTGAACCCGACCGTTGAACCATGTGGCGGCACGGAGGTTATTGGATGTCGCCGCTGGAACAAAAGCCATTGCACGGTTTTTGCGGCGGCGATAAGGAAGCGCGCTTGTCGCCGGTGATGTCATGATACGTCGGCGGTCCCATCGAGACGCGGGGCGCGCAATTAGAACGCCCGGTCTGGCCGTAGGTTCCTGCGGCGCAATGAGGAGAGTTGCGGGTTAATGTCTTACGCCCAACGCAAGGAGCTGAGCGGAAACCGGACATTGGCGATCGTCATCGTGGTCGCGATCCAGTTCGCGCTTGGCTACGCGATCGTTACGGGTCTTGCCTACGACGTGATCAAGCACACGGCGGAGAAGCTCAAGGTCATCGACGTCGAGCAACAGCCGCCGCCACCCGAGCAGCCGCCGCCACCGCCGAAGGACATGCCGAAGGTTCCGCCGCCGCCGGTGACTCCGCCGCCGCTGGTGCAGCTGATGGCGCCGCCGCCGCCGATCCAGACCGTCACGGCTCCGACGCCGCCCTACATCCCGCCGGTTGCCCCCGCGCCGCCGCCGCCGCCGCCGCCGCCGCGAAAGGTCCAGTCCGCGACAAGCGCGAAGGGCGACTTGCGGACGCTGTTCAGCGGTGATGACTATCCGGCTTCGGCGCAGTCCGCCGGTGCGGAAGGCACGGCGCGGGCCACGCTGACGATCAGCGCCCAAGGTCAGGTTGTGGGTTGCGACATCACCCAGTCGACCGGCAACCGAGCGCTCGATTCGGCGACCTGCAGCATCCTTCGCCGACGGGCAAAGTTCACGCCGGCTCGCGACAGCAATGGAAACGCAACGACGGATACGGTGCAGACGCCTTCGATCGTCTGGCGCCTTGAAGGATAATCTTTAGCTCGGTTTTTTGGACAGGTTTTCAAAAGGAAAGTTACGGTTATGCAAGCAGCTCCCGCCGCACAATATGGTATCGGCCCGGCACTTCAGCAGGGCGGCATCATTGCCATCTCGGTGTTCGCCATCCTGGTTTTGATGTCGATTTTCTCATTCTACATTCTTTTCACCAAGCTGATGCAGCAGCAGAAGATCATCACCCAGGGCCGCAAGGTCCGGGCGGGCTTCTGGAACTCGCCGAACCTGCGTGAGGCGGCAACCAAGCTCGACGCGAAGAGCGCGTATCGCTCGATCGTCGAGGATGCGCTTCTTGCCCAGGAGCAGCACAGCAAGCTGACCGATCCTATCGACCAGCACGACTGGATGTCGAACAGCCTGGCGCGCAGCCAGGGCTCGATCGGCGCCCGCCTTGGCGAAGGCCTCGCCTTCCTAGCGACGGTCGGTTCGACCGCGCCGTTCATCGGCCTGTTCGGAACCGTCGTCGGCATCTACCGAGCGCTGATCAAGATCGGCTCGGCGGGCCAGGCGTCGATCGACGCGGTCGCCGGCCCGGTCGGCGAGGCGCTGATCATGACCGCGCTCGGCCTGGTCGTCGCGGTTCCGGCGGTGCTCGCCTACAACTGGCTCATCCGCCGCAACAAATCGGTCATGGAGGACCTCGCGGCCTTCACCAACGACCTCCACGGCTACATGATGTCGGGCGGCGCGGTGAAGCCGAGGGTCGGTGGGGGCACGGGCCCGGCCGCCAGGACCACCGCACAGACGAGGACCGGCGGAACGCCGACGCAGCCGGGCAGCGAGCCGCTGCGCACCGGCCGCACCGAGACGACCCCGGCGAAGTAATGACGAACGGAGGCCTGGCTCCAGAAGCCGGGCCTCCGTCCGCTCTAAATAGGAAAGATACCGAGCCGTATGGCGGGACAAGTAATCCAAGACGACGAAGATACGGCGCTATCCGATATCAACGTCGTCCCGTTGACCGACGTGATGCTGGTGCTTCTGATCATTTTCATCATCACCGTTCCGGTCGTCATTCAGCAGGTTCCGGTCACCTTGCCGAAGGTGCGCTACGAACCGACCACGACCAAGCCGGACAATGTGTCGCTGAGCGTCCGCAACGGCCCGAACGGGACGTGCGAAGTGTACTGGCTGCTCAAGAAAGTGTCCCAGCAACAGCTGCTCGACATGGCGGTGAAGAAACTGGAGGACCAGATCAAGAAGGTCGGCGGAGTCCAGAACATCAACGAAGACAATATGCCCGAAGCGCACATCCGGGGCGACATCAACACCCAGTACAAATGCATCGGGGCGACGATCATCACGATGCAGCAGGCCGGGTTCCAGCGCGTTGGCTTCATTTCCCAACCGCCGCCCAACGGCGCGGTCGAGTAATAGTTTAGGAGTTTCTCGCCATGTCGATGCAAACGACCAGCGACAATGATTCGGGCGAACCGATGCTGGACATCAACACGACGCCGCTCATCGACGTCATGTTGGTTCTGCTCATCATGTTCATCATTACGATCCCGGTTCAGACCCACGCGGTGAAGCTGGACCTGCCCGTGAACCAGCCGAACAATCCGCCGCCGCCGATCCAGCCGCTCAAGAACACGGTCGGCGTGACCGCCCAGAACCAGATCACCTGGAACGGCACCCCGATCACGGAGACTCAGCTGCGGCAGTATCTCGAGGTCACGCAGCAGATGAACCCGATCCCGGAGCTTCATCTGCAGCCCGACGCGACCGCCCGCTACGAGCTGGTGGACGAGGTGCTGGCGATCACCAAGAAGGCGCACGTCCAGAAGATGGGCTTCGTCGGCAACGAATATTATCAGAATATCTTCTGACGCCTCAAGCGTTTGGAAGAGCGAAAGGGGCGGCTCCCCGAGCCGCCCTTTTTTGTTGCTCCGGCAGCGGATGGCTTCCGCTTGTCATATCGAAGTCTTTATGAGATGTTGTATCGTCTAAATGCATGGAGGCGTTCATGCGAAGGCTGGCGACGTCCGACACGGCAATCCCGATCGCGGGAATCAACACGACACCGCTCATCGATGTGCTCCTGGTGTTGCTGGTGATGTTCATCATCACGATTCCCATCCAGACTCATGCGGTGAAGCTCGACCTCCCGACCGGCCCGCCGCCGAGCAATACTCCCAATCCCGTCGTCAACGAGTTGGGAATCACGCGTGCTGGAATCATCCTCTGGAACGGTGCGCCGATGAGCGAAAATCGCCTTGGACAGGTGCTACAGCTTACGCAGCAAATGAATCCTGTGCCGGAGCTTCACCTGCGTCCGGAGGCCGAAGCTCGATACGAGAAAGTGGACCGGGTGCTCGCGATCATCAAACGCGAGCATGTCGAGAAGGTCGGCTTCGTCGGCAACGAGGCTTACGCGATACACTAGGCGGCTCGGCACTGGCGCTGCCGCAGACGCCATGCCATTGAGCGGAGGCATGTCCGACCAGCGCCGTTTCGCCGTCGTCATCCTCGCCGCCGGGCAAGGCACGCGCATGCGGTCCGACACGCACAAGGTGCTTCATCCGATCGCCAGCCGCCCGTTGCTGCTGCATCTGCTCGATCGCGTGGACGGGCTTGGCGCCGAAAAACGGGTGGTCGTGGTCGGGAAGGGCCGCGAGCAGGTGGAAGCGGCGATTGCCGGGCGCGATGTGGCGGTCGCGTTTCAAGCCGAGCAGAAGGGCACGGGGCACGCGGTTCAACAAGCTTCGGACGCGCTTGGCGGCTATGACGGCCCAGTTCTCATTCTTTATGGCGATACGCCTTTCGTCGAGACTGAGACGCTGCGGCGGATGATCGACCGGCTCGACGGCGATGGCGGCCCCGGTGTGGTGGTGCTCGCCTCCAGCCCAGCGGACCCGGCCAAATACGGCCGGATAATCCTCGGCGAGGGCGACCGGATCGCCAGGATGGTCGAGTTTCGCGATGCTACGGAAGAGGAGCGGGCGGTCGGCCTGTGCAACTCGGGCATGATGGCGGTGCGCGCGAAGGACCTGTTCCGCTGGCTCGGCAAGGTCGGCAACGACAATGCCGCGGGCGAATTTTATTTGCCGGACATCGTCAACATCGCCGCCGCCGAAGGCCGCGAGGCGGTGGTGATCGAAGGCGATCCGTACGAGACGGCGGGGGTCAACAGCCGCGCCGAGCTCGCGCATCTGGAGCTCGAATGGCAGCGGCGCCGGCGCGAGCAGGTGCTTCACGAAGGCGCGACCCTGATCGACCCGGAAAGCGTGTGGTTCGCTTACGATACGAAGCTTGGCCGCGACGTGACGGTCGAACCGCACGTCGTCTTCGGACCGGGCGTGCAGGTGGCAGACGGAGCGACAATCAAGGCATTCAGTCACATCGACGGCGCGACGATCGGCGCCAAGGCGAACATCGGCCCGTTCGCGCGAATTCGCCCGGGCACCCGGCTCGGCGACCGCTCGAAGGTCGGCAATTTCGTCGAGCTGAAAAAGGCGGAGGTCGGCGAGGGCGCCAAGGTCAATCATTTGTCCTACGTTGGCGATGCGTCGGTCGGTGCCGGCGCGAACATCGGCGCGGGAACGATCACCTGCAATTACGACGGGTTCGGCAAGTACAGGACGGTGATCGGCGCGGGCGCGTTCATCGGATCGAACACCGCGCTGGTTGCGCCGGTGACCGTCGGCGACGGCGCGATCGTCGGCGCGGGATCGGTGATTACCGAGAATGTCGAGCCGGACAGCCTCGCAGTAGAGCGGAGCGAGCAGCAGGGGATCGCCGGCTGGGCCAGGCGCTTCCGCGAGCGGATGACCCGGAAAGCGGCCGAGTAGCTATTCTTCCTTGCGCAGGAAGGCGAGCAGCTTGGCGAAATAGGTCCTTTGATCGTCGTACATGGCCATGTGGCCGCCATTCGTCGCGGCGAGCTCGCCGTGCGGGAGCTGCTTGGCCATCGCCGCCATGTAGGCCGGGTCCATCGTATCGTATTTTCCCGAGATCACCAGCGTCGGGATTTGAATCTTCTTGAGATCATTGAACCGGTCCCAATTCACCAGCCGACCGCTCGCGCCCATCTCGCTCGGGCCCTGCATCGTCACATAGAAGCGGCGGTTCATATTCTCCTCGGCGCGAAGGACCGGTTCCGGCCATTGGTCGGCCGGACGCCGGAGGATGTGCTGCTCATACCAATTGGGTATCAGCAGGTTCATGTAGGCAGGGTCCTCGGTCTTGCCGTTCGCCTCCATTGACAGGATTTGCTTCAGCACCGCCTGATCCATCTTCGGCTCGAGGACCGTCTTCGCATAATGGTTATAGGCGGGGATCGAGGCCATCATGTTGGAGATGACCAGGCACTTCATCTGGTCCTGGTGGGCGAGCGCATATTCCATCGCGAGAAGCCCGCCCCAGCTGTGGCCGAGGATGCAAAAATTGTTCTTCGTGCCGCCGATTGCCTTGCGGACCTGATCGACCTCGTCGACGTAGCGGGCGAGGGTCCAGAGGTCGGGATCGTCGGGCCGGTCGCTCTCGCCGGTTTCGAGCTGGTCGTAATGATAATATTCGACGCCCGCGCCGGGCAGGTAGCTGTCCATGACCTCCAGATAGGCGTGCGACAGGCCGGGACCGCCGGTCAGGAGCAGCAGCTTCAGGTGGGGATTGTTGCCGATCCGCTTGATCCACACCCTGTGCGGGCCCTTGGGCGTGGAAATGGTGATCTTGCGCGCGCCGCCGGTCCAGGCGTCGGAGTGGGCGCTGTTGTCGTAATAGGATGCGGGCGGCGCCTGCGTGGTCGGGGCAGGCTGAGGCCGATCGCAGCCGGCGAGCAACAGCAATGCCGCGCTTGCGGCGAAAAGAATTGTGCGCGACATGCCGACCCCCTCCGGTTGTACCGCTCGTCCATAGCGCCGGGCCAACCGGCTTCAAAGGAGTTACGCAGGCGTAATGTGTGGAATCGTCGGGATCGTCGGCAAATCCGATGTCGCTCAGCGGCTGTTCGACGGCCTCAAGCGGCTGGAATATCGCGGCTATGATTCGGCGGGCATCTGCACGGTCGAGGAGGGGAGATTCGAGCGGCGCCGGGCTGAAGGCAAGCTCGACAATCTGGCGAAGGAGCTGGCAGCGAAGCCGCTCGGCGGAGCGACGGGAATCGCGCACACGCGCTGGGCGACGCATGGTGCTCCAACGGTCGGCAACGCGCACCCGCACATCGTCGGGTCCGTCGCGCTCGTGCACAACGGGATCATCGAGAACTTCAAGCCGCTCCGCGACGAGCTTATCGCCGACGGACGGCAATTCGAAAGCGAAACGGACACCGAGGTCGTCGGGCATCTGGTCGCGCGCGAAATTGAGCGAGGCGCTTCGCCGCAGGATGCGGTGGCGGCCATTCTGCCGCGGCTGACCGGGGCCTTTGCGATTGCCTTCCTGTTCCGCGATCATCCGGACCTGATCGTCGGCGCGCGGCGGGGGGCGCCGCTGACCGTCGGCTATGGCGAGGGCGAGAATTACCTGGGGTCGGATGCGCTCGCGGTCGCTCCGTGGACCCAACGGATCGCCTATCTCGACGAGGGCGATTGGGCGGTGGTGCATCGCGACGGGATCGAGATATTCGATGGCGACAACCGACCGGTCGAGCGCGAGATCGTCGAATCGGGCGCGTCCTCGGCGCCGGTCGAGAAGGGCAATTACCGCCACTACATGCAGAAGGAGATTTTCGAGCAGCCGATCGTGGTTGCCCAGACTCTCCAGAGCTATGTCCGGCCGTTCGAGGGCGAGGTCGCGCTGCCGGTCTCGGACGCCGATCTGGAGCAGGTCAAGCGCCTGACGATCGTCGCCTGCGGAACCAGTTACTATGCCGGGCTGGTCGCCAAATATTGGGTCGAACAGTTCGCGCGCGTGCCCGTCGACATCGATGTCGCGAGCGAGTTTCGATATCGTCAGCCGGTGCTCGAGCCGGGCGGACTGGCGCTGTTCATCAGCCAGTCGGGCGAAACGGCGGACACGCTCGCCGCGTTGCGTCACGCGCGTTCCGAAAAGCAGCGCATCGCCGTGGTCGTCAATGTGCCCACGAGCTCGATGGCGCGCGAGGCGGACCTGCTGCTTCCGACGCACGCTGGGCCGGAGATCGGGGTTGCTTCGACCAAGGCGTTCACTTGCCAACTTGCCGTGCTCGCCGCGCTTGCCGCTAACCTCGCGCGCGCCAAAGGCCGCCTCAGCCGCGACGAGGAGAAGGGAATCGTCGCGCACCTGCAAGAAGCACCGGCCGCGCTCAACGCCGCACTCAACCATGACGAGGAGATCGCGGCCATGGCGCACCTCGTCGCTCCGGCGCGCGACGTGCTCTATCTCGGCCGAGGTCCGGATTATCCGATGGCGCTGGAAGGCGCGCTGAAGCTCAAGGAAATCAGCTACATCCACGCCGAAGGCTATGCCGCGGGCGAGATGAAGCATGGGCCGATCGCGCTCATCGACGACAATGTGCCGGTCATCGTCCTCGCGCCGTCCGGGCCTCTGTTCGACAAGACCGTCAGCAACATGCAGGAGGTCCGCGCCCGCGGCGGCAAGATCGTGCTGATCAGCGACGCGAAGGGGGTCGCGGAGGCGGGCGAGGGTTGCATCGCGACCATCGAGATGCCGCAGGTCCATCCGCTCATCGCGCCGCTGGTCTATGCCGTGCCGGTCCAGCTGCTCGCCTACCACGTCGCGGTATTGAAAGGCACCGACGTCGACCAGCCGCGTAATTTGGCGAAGAGCGTGACGGTGGAGTGAGGTGACGACCCGCAGACTGCCGAGCGTTCATCAAATCGTCAGCCAGAGGAGAGGCATCGCCGTGATGCGGCAGTTGTTCCGCTCCAGCGAGGCGGCGCTCGTCGCAATGGCGGTGGCTGTGGGGATCGCGGCCGGCCTGTTGACCCTGGCCCTGAACCGAACCGCGCACGGCGTGCAGTCGCTTATCTATGGTCTGTCGGGCAACAGCCTGAGCGCCGCGCCGAGCGTTCCCGCGCTCGCGCTCCTGGCGTTGCCACTCGGTGGGCTGCTGCTCGGTTTGGCAAGCCGCGCGGCGATGCGGCGGTGGAAAACGCCGGTCGACGTCGTCGAGGCGAATGCGCTGCACGGTGGCGTGATCCCATTGCGCGACACCACGATCGTTTGCGCCCAGACCTTGCTTTCGAATGGAGTCGGGGCGTCGGTCGGGCTCGAAGCCGCATATGCGCAGGCGGGTGGCGGAATTGCATCGGTCGTTGGGAGATGGCTCCGGTTGCGGCGTGGCGACATGCGCATTCTGGTCGGCGCTGGCGCGGGCGCGGCGATAGGAGCGGCCTTCAGCGCGCCGTTGACCGGCGCCTTCTATGCCTTCGAGATAGTCATCGGCGCTTACACCCCCGCCGCCATCGCGCCGGTCGCCGCCGCCGCCTTGTCCGCCGTGCTCGTCGGCCGCCTCCTGGGCCTTGAACCGTATTTGATCGCACTTCCGGGCGCGAAAGCCATCGTGACGGAGGATTATCTCGTTTATGCGGCGCTCGGCGTGATTTGCGCCTTCGTCGCAATCGGAATCATGCGCGCGGTCACGTTTATCGAGCAGCACGTGCGCGCCTCGCCGCTTCCCGACGCATGGCGGCCGGCGCTCGGGGGACTGCTGCTGATACCCCTCGCGCTTATCACTCCGCAATCGCTGTCGGCCGGACACGGGGCACTCCATCTCGACCTTGGCGCCGAGGTCGCGCTTCGCTTCATCGCACTGGTGCTGGTGGTCAAGATCGCCGCCTCGTCGATTTCGCTGGGCTTCGGCTTTCGCGGCGGCCTGTTTTTTGCTTCGCTGTTCATCGGATCGCTGGTCGGACAGCTGTTTGCCGGCGCCCTTCTCCGAATTCACGGCACGCCGCCGATCGACCCGTCGGACGCGGCGTTGATCGGCATGGCCGCGATGGCCGTGGCGATCGTCGGCGGGCCGATGACCATGTCGCTGCTGGTTCTCGAAACGACTCACGATTTCGCGCTGACCAGCGTCGCCGTCACCGCCGGCTTGTGCGCGAGCACCGTCGTTCGGGAAGCGTTCGGCTTTTCTTTCTCAACCTGGCGCATGCACACTCGCGGGCAGACTATCCGGAGCGCTCGCGACGTCGGGTGGGCGCGATTGCTGACGGTCGGGAAGATGATGGACCGCGGCGCCGACATCGCGCCGGCCGCGATCAGCATCGCCGAATTTCGCCGGCGCTACCCGCTGGGATCGACAGCCAATGTGGTGTTGTCGGACCCCGGTGGCCGCTATGACGGCCTGGTCGAAACCGCCAAAGCTTTCGACACGACGGTCGATGCGGATGCCGAAGTCGGGACGCTCGCGGTATTGCGGGACGTCGTGCTCCGGCCCTCCGATGATGCCCGATCGGCGCTGACGGTTTTCGATCGCAGCGGTGCCGATTATCTCGCCGTCGTCAACGATGAGGACGAGGTGCTGGGCACGCTTTCGGAGACGTTCGTCCATCGCCGCTATTCTGTCGAAATGGAAAAGGCGCACCGGGAGATGTTCGGTGAATGAGCGCGGCCGAACGATTGCGCTGATCGCCGTCGCGGCGATGGCCGGGGCCGCCGGCGTTTTCGTTGGCTGGCGTGTCGCGCCGCCCGCTGGGCGCTCGTCCTCCACCGAGGCGCCCCGTCCGATCATTCAGATCGCCCGGCCGGCACCCGGGCTTCCGAGCTTCGCCGACGCCATCGTCACGGTCTGCCCGTCGATCGCGGCGATCGTCGGCCCGGGCGATCCTCCGCCGCCCAATGACAGCGGCGCCGCGGCTCCCGCGCCCGCCTTCGCAGTCACCGCCGACGGCTGGCTCATGACGTCCGGTGCGGCGGTTGCGAACGCCAATGCTGGAATCCTCTTCTCATCGGGTGCCGAGGTCGCGATCGGTGAAATCCGGCTGGACCCCGTGTCCGGCCTGGCAATCGTCAAAAGCTCGGCGTCCGGACTGACGCCGGCTGGATGGGATGACCAGTCGGCGCCGCATGTCGGAGACTTCGCTCTCTCTGTTTCGTCACCGAGCGGTGCCGGGTGCAATGCGGAGGCCGCCATGGTTTCCAGCGATTTCGTCAGCGAAGGGCACGCGCCCCAGGCCTATCTTGGGCTCGATCTCCTCGGTCCCGATCTTCCGCCCGGCTCGGCTGTGCTGTCCGGCGACGGCCGCGCCATAGGCGTCACCTCCGCCGCGGTTCCGGTCAATGCGATCATCCCGGCGACGCTGGTTTCCAGCATTCTGGATGAGCTCTTGCGCAACAGCTTGTCGCCGACGACCGCCTTTGGATTTCGCTCGGTCGACTTCAGCTCGGATATCGCCGCCCGCCTCGGCAATCCGCGCGCCCGCGGCGCCGGCATAGCAATGGTTCAGCCCAAATCGCCCGCCGCTCGCGCCGGCCTTCGCGCGGGGGACGTTGTGATCGCGGTTGACGATTCGCCCGTGGCGAGTGCTTCGGAGCTCGGCCGCGCGCTGGACGGAGCGGGCAAATCGGCGTCGCTGGTCGTCGCGAGGGGAGACGACCGGTTGACCGTGGCGATCAGGCGGATTTCTGGACAATGAAGATTCATGGTGGATGCCATTGCGGAGCGGTCCGCTTCGAGGCCGAGCTGCCGGAGCAGCCGGTGCCGGCGCTCGACTGCAATTGCTCGGTGTGCCGGATGACGGGGTTTCTGCACATCGTCGTGCCGCATGACGAGTTCGAGCTGCTGACCGGCCGCGAGGCGCTGGCGAGCTATCGCTTTGGTACGGGCACCGCTGAGCATTTGTTCTGCCGCCATTGCGGGGTGAAGAGTTTCTATCAGCCGCGCTCGCACCCGAATGCCTGGAGCGTGAACGCGAACTGCCTCGATGAGCCGGTTGAGCTGGCAATCGAGCAGTTCGACGGGCGAAATTGGGAAACGGCGGCTGCGCGGCTCGACGCGCCCGAGTAGCGCGGTTACGGCCCGCCCGATGCATCGCCCGCTGCGCCTGACGATCGACCGCTCCGCCATCCAGGCGAATTGGCGCTGGCTGCAGGACCGGGCGGGCGTGCCGGCTGGCGCCGCGGTCAAGGCGGACGGCTATGGCCTCGGCGCGCACGAGACGACCGACGCGCTGATCGAGGCGGGCTGCCGCGACTTTTTCGTCTCAACCTGGGTGGAAGCCGAGGCGCTCGGCGACTTGCCCGAAGAGGTGAGCCTCGTCGTCCTGCACGGCGTCGGGCCGGATGACGAAGAAGCGGCACTTCGGCTGCGCGCCCGGCCGTGCCTCAACACGCCGGAACAGATCGCGCGCTGGAAACGGATCGCGCCGGACCAGCCGTGCGATGCGATGATCGATACGGGCATGAACCGGCTTGGCCTCCGCGCAACCGAAGTCGATGCGCTCGAAGGCATGACCATCGATACGCTACACAGCCACCTGGCCTGCGCGGACGAAGACGTGGCACTGAACAAAATGCAGCTCGAACGCTTTCGAGCCGTTGCTTCAGAGATTCCCGCGCGGCGCTGCGCTTTGGCAAACAGCGCCGGAATTTGTCTCGGCCGCGACTATAGCTTCGACCTCGTCCGTCCCGGTCTCTCGCTCTACGGCGGGGTTCCCCGTGACGAAGCCGAGGGCAACATCCGCCAGGTTGCGCGGGTGGAGGCGCAAATCGTCCAGCGCCGGACGATCCAGGCGGGCGATACGTGCGGTTATGGCGCGACCTTCACCGCCCAGGAGAACACCGAAGCCGCGATCCTCAACATCGGCTATGCGGACGGCTATCTGCGCGGCTTTTCGTCGCGTGGCTCCGCGTTCGCGGGTGAGTTCGCGCTTCCGGTCTTGGGGCGCGTGTCGATGGATTTGATCGCGGTTGGCTGCGATGCCGCGCCCGGCCTCAAGGAAGGCGATTGGGTCGAGATCGACTACGATCTGCCGTCCGCTTCGGAGCAGTCTGGCCTTTCGCAGTACGAGCTTTTGACGACCCTCGGCTCCCGCTTCGAGCGGCGGTGGATTTAGCGACTCCGAGGGACAGTCCCTCGTCCTGAGGGACTGCCCCTTTTTTGCGCGGCGCCGGCGTTTTCGGCTGATAGCGGCAGAGGTCGATCACCGGGCAGCGCCAGCACTCGGGAAGCCGCGCCTTGCAGATGTAGCGGCCGTGCAGGATCAGCCAGTGGTGCGCGTCGCGGCGGAACGGCTGCGGCACGATCTTCTCGAGCTTCGCTTCGACCGCGTCGACCGTCTTTCCCGGCGCGAGGCCGGTGCGGTTGCAGACGCGAAATACATGCGTGTCGACGGCGAACGTCTCCTCGCCGAAGGCGGTGTTGAGCACGACGTTGGCGGTCTTGCGCCCGACTCCGGGAAGCGCCTGAAGCTCTTCGCGGCTGCGGGGCACCTCGCCGCCGTGCTTGTCGATGAGCGCCTGGCTGAGCGCGACGACGTTCTTCGCCTTGGTGTTGAACAGGCCGATGGTCTTGATTGCGTCGCGCAGCCGCTCCTCGCCGAACTGGACCATTTGCTTTGGCGTTTTGATGTTTTCGAAGAGCGGCTTCGTTGCGACGTTCACGCTCGCGTCGGTGGCCTGGGCCGACAACACGACCGCCACCAGCAGCTGATAGGGATTGGTGAATTCGAGCTCGGTCGTGGGCGAGGGATTCGCCTCCGCCAGCCGTCGGAAGAATTCGAAAATTTGATCGCGGGTCACTTGGTCCGGATCACGTCGTGCATCGAATAAAGGCCAGCCGGCTGGCCGACGAGAAAGCGCGCGGCCGCCAAGGCACCCTTGGCGAAGATCATCCGGTTTTCGGCGCGGTGCGATAGGATGATCTGCTCCTTGGGTCCGAGGAAGCGGACATCATGCTCTCCGGCCACGGTCCCCCCCCGCAGCGAGGCGAAACCGATGGCGCCTGCCTTTCGCGACAGCCCGGTTCCGGAGCGGCCGATCTCCGCGTCCAACTCCACCCCGCGTCCGCGCGCCACGGCGTGCCCCAGGATCAGAGCGGTCCCGGACGGCGCGTCGGCCTTCATGCGGTGGTGAGTCTCGGCGATCTCGATGTCCCAGTCGGGGCCCAGCACTTCCGCCGCCCGCGCGGCCAGCTCGGCAAGCAGGGTAATTCCGAGTGCGGTGTTGGCGGCACGGAGGACCGGAACCTCTTTTGCGGCTTCGGCAATCCGCCGGTCGGCGAGCTCGTCGAGCCCGGTGGTGCCAACGAGGATTGGAATTCCGGCGGACACCGCGCGGTCGAGGCTCGCCTGAAGCGCTGTCGGGGCGGAAAAATCGACCAGCACGTCGCCATGATCCTGGTCGATCGCGAAGCCGGGGTCGTCGGCCACTGCCGCGGCGATGGCCTTGCCCATGCGCCCCTCCGGCGCGAACAGGCTGACGCGGATCGGCTGGTCGTCGGTGCGCATTCGCCGGTGCTTAGCGAAGCCGTTCCTGCAGGGCCAGCGCCGCCGCCGGCGCCCGGACTTTCGCGCCGTTGATGAGGAAGAGATAGGCATCCCCGCGCTTGCGCCATGCCCGCGCTCGCTCGGCGAATCCGTCGAGCGCGGCCCCGTCATAGCCAGTTGGCACATCCTCGCTCATCCGCTGAAGCCGGGCATAACCAAAGTCCGCCGTATCGGCTTCGATCGTGGGAAACTGATCGGAATCCTCGAACACGACCGCGATGTTCCGGGCACGGCAGAGGTCGAAGAATTGCTCGTCGCGAAAGCTTTCGTGGCGCGGCTCGATCGCGTGGCGGAGCGGAATGCCGTCGAGTTCCTCGGGCAGCAGGTCGATGAAGCCGGCGATGTCGTCGCGGTCGAAATGGCGGCGCGGCGCGAACTGCCACAGGATCGGCCCGAGCTTGGGTCCGAGCGCGGCGAATCCCTGCGCGAAGAAATTGCCGATGCCTTCCGCGCCCTCGCAGAGGCGCGAGCGAGTAACGCAAAAGCGCGAACCCTTGATCGCGAATTGGAAATCATCGGGAACTGTCTGCTCCCACGTCTCCCAGCTTTTCGGTTTCTGACGGCCGTAGAAGGTCGCGTTGATCTCGATGACGCCGAGCTGGCGCGAGGCATATTCGAGCTCGCGCTTCTGCGGGAGGTCGTCGGGGTAGAAGGTCCCGCGCCAGGGCGGAAAGGTCCAGCCGCCGATTCCGATGCGGATTTTGCCTTCGCTCATTGCGCGGCCGCTCTATGCTCGCGGCATGGATGTCCGCAACATTCTTGTCCTGACCGGCGCCGGCGTGTCGGCGGAAAGCGGCCTCGCGACGTTTCGCGGGCCCGACGGCTTGTGGGAGGGGCATCGGGTGGAAGACGTCTGCACGCCCGAAGCCTTCGCGCGCGATCCGGCGCTGGTTCATGAATTCTACGATGCTCGACGGGCGAAGCTCGGAACGGTCGAGCCGAATGGGGCGCACCGGGCGCTGGCACGGCTCGATTCCGAATGGCCGGGCGAATTGCTGCTCGTCACGCAGAATGTCGACGATCTGCACGAGCGCGCCGGATCGAAGCGGCTGCTGCACATGCACGGCGAACTGACGAAAGGCTGGTGCCTGCGCTGCGGCGAGCGGTTCGGCTGGAGCGGGCCGATGGGGGAGGACGCGGCGTGCCCCGCCTGCTCGACCGCAGGGCTGGTCCGGCCGGACATCGTCTGGTTCGGCGAGATGCCGTACGAAATGGACCGGATCGAGGAGGCGTTGCGGCGATGTGACCTGTTCGTGTCGATCGGCACGTCGGGCGCGGTCTATCCGGCGGCGGGCTTCGTCCAGACCGCGCGCTATTGCGGGGCGCGGACGCTGGAGATGAATCTCGAGCCGAGCCTCGGCAGCGTGTTCTTCAATGACAGCAGGAATGGGCCGGCGGGAGAGCTTGTGCCCGAGTGGGTGGACGGAGTGCTGTCCTCCCCTCCCTGCAAGGGAGGGGATTGAGGGGTGCGTTGCTGACGAATGGGCCCGATGCCCATGAGGAAGCATCTTCAGGAGCATTGAGCTCCTTCAGATGCACCCACCCCCGGCCCCTCCCTGCAGGGAGGGGAGTTATTCCGTCCACTCAAGGCCGATCTCGCGGTAGAGCGATCGGTCTTCGCCCCATTTGGGCTCGACCTTCACGTGCAGGAACAGGTGGACGGGGCGGGCGAGGTGGGCCGCGATTTCCTCGCGCGCGGCGGCGCCGATGGCTTTGAGGCGGCGGCCGGCTTTGCCGATAACGATGGCCTTCTGGCTGTCGCGTTCGACGATGATCTGTTGCCGGATCACGGTCGAGCCGTCGGAGCGGTCTTCCCACGTCTCGGTCTCGATGGCGGTCGCATAGGGCAGCTCCTGGTGGAGCTGGTTGACGATCTGCTCGCGAGTGAGCTCGGCGGCGATCATCCGATCGGTCGCATCGGACACTTCGTCTTCGGGGTAGAGCCAAGGGCCCTCGGGCATGGCAGCAGTCAGCGCATGTTTGAGGTCGGGAACGCCATCACCCTGCGCGGCGCTGATCATGAAGACCTTGTCCGGATTGAGTTTCGCGCTGAGATCGGTTGCGAGGGCTAGCAATTCGCCCTTCTTGATTAGGTCGACCTTATTGAGCGCGAGGAACAGCGGCTGCTTCCGCTCGGAAAGCGCGGCAATGATCCGCTCCGCTTCCGCGTTCACGCTCGCCGCCGAGTCGATGACGAACAGGATCAGGTCCGCATCCTGCGCGCCGGTCCACGCCGCCGCGACCATGGCGCGGTCGAGGCGGCGTCGCGGCTCGAAGATGCCGGGCGTGTCGACGAGCAGGATTTGCGTGCCGCTTTCGATCGCGATGCCCATGAGGCGGGCACGGGTCGTCTGCGCCTTCGGACTGACGATCGCGACCTTCTGACCCACCAGCGCGTTGACCAGCGTCGATTTGCCGGCGTTCGGCGCGCCGATGACCGCGACGAATCCGGCCCTTTTCTCCCCCTCCCGCTTGCGGGAGGGGGCGGGGGGGTGGGTCTCCGTCATTGCAGACCCACCCTTTTATCCCCTCCCGCCAGCGGGAGGGGAGAGTTGTGAGAGGAGCTCCGAAGCCGCCGCGGTTTCCGCCTCCTGCTTGCTCGCGCCTTCGGCGGTGGCTTCGCCGAGACCGGCCACGGAGACGCGGATCGTGAATTTCGGTGCGTGGTGCGCACCGGTGCGGGAGACGACCTCATAGTTCGGCGCCTTGCGGTTCCGCGCGGCGGCGAGCTCTTGCAGTGCGGATTTGGGATGCAGCGGCGCCTTGCCCTGCTCGGCGAATTGCGGCTCCCACGCCTGGGCGATGAAACGCTGCGCCGCATCCAGGCCGCCGTCGATGACCAGCGCCCCGATCAGCGCCTCGACGACATCGCCGACGACATTTTCGCTCTGGCTGGCGCCGTCCTCGCGCGCCTGCTTGCCGAGCCGGACGAGCCTGGGAACGCCGATCTCCCGTCCGACTTCCGCGCAGGTCTCGCGCGCGACCAGCACATTGTAGCGGCGGGAGAGATAGCCTTCGGGCTCGTCCGGATGACGATCATAGAGGGCGCGCGCGGTCACGTGCCCGAGCACCCGGTCGCCGAGGAATTCGAGGCGCTCGTAATCGTCGTCGCCGGCGCTCGAATGGGTCAGCGCCTGCTCGAACAGGCGGATGTCTTTCGGCTCGTGGCCGAGCTTCTCACGCACGAACGCAGCGACGTCAGACTTCACTCGGAATCTCCCGAATAGCCGTTCCCGATACGCTCGGCACGGAGTGCGGTGAACCAGGTCCACGGCTTCCAGTAGGACGCGCTACCGTCGGTCGACCAGAAGGTGACCATCGCCCGGCCGACGAGATGATCCACTGGCACCATGCCGACGCCGCCAATCACCGTGGGAAAGCGGCTGTCGAGGCTGTCATCGCGATTGTCGCCCATCAGGAACACGTGGCCCGGCGGGACGCGTGTGGCGGGGAAGTCGTCGGCCGGGCCCTCATTCACCTGATCGATCACCGTATAGCTAGGACCGCCGGGCAGCGTTTCCCGATACGCTCGCCGAATGCAGTAGCGTCCGCCCGAAACGGTCGCGATGACCGGATTGGCGGGCGGGACCGTCCTGCACGGGCTGTTGGCGCTGATCGGGAGCTTGAGCGGTGGCAGTAGTTTCCGCTGGATCCGACGGCCGTTGAGGATCAGCGCGCCGCCTCTCACCGCCACCGTGTCGCCGGGAAGTCCGATGACGCGCTTGATGAGGTCCTCGTTCTCGCTCGGGTGTCGAAACACGACGACGTCGCCGCGTTCAGGCAGGCTGCCGAAAATCCGTCCGCTGATCGGCGGGATGGCGAAAGGAAAGCTGTAGCGCGAGTAACCGTAAGGCCATTTCGCCACCACCAGATAGTCGCCGATGTAGAGCGCCGGCAGCATCGATCCGGAGGGGATGTTGAACGGCGCGAAGGCGAAGCTCCTGAATGCCCATGCGATGACCGCCAGCACCAGGATGAACCGAAGAAAGCTGCCCGTCGTTTCGCGCTCTTTGGGCTTGGTACGGGATCGCCGGGCGCGGCGGGAAGTCGGCGATTTCATCCGCCTGCTTGTTTCCGGCCAATCGCAAGAGGTCAAGCGGGGTGGCAATTGGCGGCGCCTCCATTATGTCCGCCGCCATGGCTCCACGGCAGCAGAGCGGGATCAAGGGACCGAGGGAGCTGTTCGCGGCCGAGCCGGATCGGTTGAGCCGATTGAGCTTCGAAGTAGCCGGCCTCTATTTCGACTGGTCGAAGACCCATCTCGACGGCGCATCGATCGATGAATTCATGGCCCGCGCGGAGCAAATGGGCCTCGCGGCAGCGCGCGACGCGCTGTTCGGCGGCGGCATCGTCAATCCGAGCGAGGGCCGGCCGGCGACTCATGTTGCCGAGCGCGGGAGCGGGGCGCCGGACGACGTCGATCTCGCGACCGCGCGACGGCAGCGGATGCGCGCGCTTATCGATGCGATCGAGGCCGGTGCATTCGGCGACGTCACGGGCGTCCTCCATATCGGCATCGGCGGATCGGTGCTCGGACCAGCCTTGCTGGTCGATGCCCTCGGGCGAGGTGCCTCTCCGCTAACCGTGCGGTTCCTCTCGAACATCGACGGCGCCGCGTTCGACGAGGCAGCGCAGGCGCTCGATCCCGCGACGACCCTCCTCGTCGCCGCGTCGAAGACTTTCTCGACACAGGAGACGCTCGCCAATTTGGAAGCGGCGCGCGGCTGGCTGCGGCAGGCCGGAGTTGCCGATCCGGACGGGCGGATCATCGCCCTCACGGCCAATCCCGAAGCGGCGGTTCGTGAGGGAATCGACGAGAGCCGCATCCTCCAGTTCGGCGAGGGTGTCGGCGGGCGCTATTCGCTGTGGAGCTCGGTTGGCTTCACCGCCGCGCTGGCGCTCGGCTGGGACGCGTTCGAGGCGCTGCTCGAAGGCGCGGCCGAGATGGACCGGCATTTTCGATTCACCGAGCCGAGTGCGAACGTGCCGCTAGTCGCCGCTTTCGCCGACCGGCTCTATGTCGAGCAGCTGGCGTGCCAGACGCGCGGCGTCTTCGCCTATGACGAACGCCTGAGGCTGCTGCCCCACTACCTTCAGCAGCTCGAGATGGAATCGAACGGCAAGTCGGTCACGAAGGACGGCAATCCGGTCACCCATCCGACGGCGCCGGTCACCTGGGGCGGGACGGGCACGGATGCTCAGCATGCTGTTTTTCAGCTGCTTCACCAGGGCACGGTACTCGTGCCGGTCGAGTTCATCGCCGTCCGCGAAGCCGGCGACGATCAGGATCCGGAGCATCACCGTCTCCTCCTATTGAACGCTTTCGCGCAGGGCGCCGCGCTGATGCAGGGGCGCGAGAGCGACGATCCGCAGCGGAGCTATGCGGGGGACCGCCCCAGCACGACGATCTTGCTCGAACGCCTCGACGCTCGCTCGCTCGGGGCGCTCATCGCCTTCTACGAGCACCGCACCTTTGCCAACGCGGTGCTGCTGGGGATCAACCCGTTCGACCAGTTCGGGGTCGAGCTCGGCAAGCAAATCGCGCGTCAGCTGGCGGAAAGTGGAGGCGAAGGCAGCCTCGATTCTTCCACGCGCGCACTCATCGAAAGGGCAGGGATTTAGTGGCGGACTTCGATCTGTTCGTGATCGGCGCCGGATCGGGCGGCGTCCGGGCTTCGCGCGTGGCGGCGGCCTATGGCGCGCGCGTCGCGGTCGCCGAGGAGTTTAAGGTCGGCGGCACCTGCGTGATCCGCGGCTGCGTCCCCAAGAAGCTGCTCGTCTACGGGTCGCATTTCGCCGAGGATTTGAACGATGCGGCGATGTTCGGCTGGGACGTACCCAAGTGCAAATTCGACTGGACCGTGCTGCGCGACAATGTACTCGGCGAGGTGTCGCGGCTGGAGGGCGCGTACACCGAGACGCTGAACAGCCATAAGGTGGCAATCTTCCACGAGCGGGCGACGCTGACGGGACCCAATTCTCTGAAGCTGGCGAGCGGAAAGGAAGTGACCGCCGACAAGATCCTGATCGCCACCGGCGCTCGCCCCGTGATGCCGCCGATCGACGGCATCGAGCATGCGATCAGCTCGAACGAAGTGTTCCACCTGGACAAACTGCCGAAGCGGATCGTGATCGCGGGCGGCGGATATATCGCCAACGAGTTCGCCGGAATCTTCCACCAGTTCGGAAGCCAGGTGACGATGGTGAACAGGACCGACGTGATGCTTCGCCATTACGACCAGCAGATCGTCGACCGGCTCATCCAGATTTCGCTTCGCAAAGGCATCGACTTCAAATTCCACGCGACGGTGGACAGGATCACCCGCCGCGAAGACGGAACGTTGCACATCGGCATGAGCGGATGCGACGACATCGAGGCCGACCAGCTGCTGTTCGCCATCGGCCGAGAGCCGAACACGCAAGGGCTTGGTCTGGAAACCGTCGGCGTAGAGGTAGGCGAGCACGGGAAGGTCAAGGTCGACGAGGATAATCGAACTTCCGTGCCCTCGATCTTCGCGGTCGGGGACGTCACGGATCGGGTGCAACTGACACCTGTCGCGATCCGCGAAGGGCAGGCCTTCTCCGACACCTTCTTCGGCAACAAGCCGACGCGCGTCGATTATTCCTGCATTCCCTCGGCCGTGTTCAGCCATCCCCCGCTGGCGGGCGTCGGCATGACCGAGGGGCACGCGAAGAACACGATCGGGCCGGTGAAAATCTTCACCTCCGACTTCCGCCCGATGAAGAACGTGCTCGCCGGCCGCAACGAGCGCTCGCTCTACAAACTGGTGGTGGACGCCGAGAACGAGGTGGTCGTTGGAATCCACATGATCGGCCCGGAAGCGCCAGAAATTCTCCAGGCGGCGGCGGTTGCCGTCAAAGGCAAGCTCAAGAAGGCGGATTTCGACGCGACGATTGCGCTGCACCCGAGCATGGCCGAAGAATTGGTGTTGATGCGCTAGGGGTGGGGGGCAGTTTGCACGACGCGATCATCATCGGCGCGGGCCACAATGGCCTGACCTGCGCTTATTATCTGGCGAAGAAAGGCCTGAAGGTCGCCGTGCTGGAGGCGGCGGGCACCGTCGGCGGCGCGGCTGTGACCGACGAGTTCCTGCCGGGCTTCCGCAATTCGGCCGCGAGCTACACCGTCAGCCTGCTCCAGCCCAAAGTCATTCGTGACATGCAGTTGGAGCAGCACGGGCTGAAGGTCGTGCTCAGGAAGACGGACAATTTCCTGCCGGGTGACGGCGATTATCTGCTCGCGGGCCGCAATGGCCTGACACGGAAGGAGATCGCGCGGCATGTGAAGGCCGATGCGGAGGCTTACGATCGCTATATCGCCGAACTCGAAACCGTCGTGCGCCTTCTCAAGAAGTGGCTGCTGCGGGCGCCGCCGAACGTCGGCCGAAAGATCAGCGCCATCCCGAAGCTGCTCAGCCTCGGCCGCGACATGGCCGGTCTTTCGCTCGCCGAAACCCGGATCGTCCACGATTTCGCGGTGCGGAGCGCCGCGGAAATCCTCGATCGCCATTTCGAAGGCGATCTGACCAAGGCGCTGTTCGGGTTCGACGGCGTGGTCGGCAATTTCGCCTCGCCGCAATCGCCTGGCACTGCCTACGTGCTGCTGCACCACCTCTTCGGCGAAGCGGCGGGCGTTCCCGGCGCCTGGGGGCACGCGATCGGCGGGATGGGGTCGATCACGCAAGCGATGGCGCGGGCGTGCCGCGCTGCTGGCGTGGACATCGTCCTCAATACGCCGGTCGAGGAGATCGTCGTTTCCAACGGGCGCGCATCCGGAGTCGTCGCGGGCGGCAAGGCGTGGCCGGCGAAGACCGTGGTCGCCGGCGTGAATCCGAAGCTGCTGTTCGACCGGCTGGTCCCGCGCGGCGCGGTGGATACCGACGTTGCCTCGCGCATGCACGGATGGAAGTGCGAGAGCGCGACGTTCCGGATGAACGTGGCGCTGGCGGAACTTCCGAAATTTACGGTGTTGCCGAAGAAGGGCAATCATCTGACAGCCGGGATCATCATGGCGCCGAGCCTGGATTACATGCACCGGGCCTGGCTCGACGCGTCGGTCGACGGCTGGTCGAAACAGCCGATCATCGAGATGTTGATCCCCTCGACGCTGGATTCAACGCTCGCGCCCAAGGGCAAGCATGTCGCCAGCCTCTTCTGCCAGCACTTCCGCTACGACCTCAATTCGGCAACAAGGACAGTCCCTCGAAAAGGAGGGACTGTCCCTCGTCGCAGCTGGGATGAAGAGCGGGAGAAGGCGGCGGACGCGATCATCGCGACCGTGGACTGCCACGCGCCGGGCTTCGCCAAATCGATCCTCGGCCGGCAAATCCATTCGCCGCTCGATCTCGAACGGCGCTTCGGCCTGATCGGCGGCGATATCTTCCACGGCAAAATGAGCCTCGACCAATTGTTCAGCGCTCGCCCGATGATCGGCGCGGCGGATTACCGGATGCCGCTCAAGGGACTTTACCTGTGCGGGTCGGGTGCGCATCCCGGGGGCGGCGTGACGGGCGCGCCTGGCCACAACGCGGCGCACGCGGTTCTGGCCGACCGGCGATTGTGGGGACGCCGGCATTGAAGCCGCTCGAAGGCATCAAGGTTCTCGATCTCAGCCGCGTGCTGGCGGGTCCGTGGTGCACGCAACTGCTCGCCGACCTCGGCGCCGAGGTGATCAAGGTCGAACGCCCGGCAGTCGGGGACGACACGCGGCACTGGGGGCCACCGTGGTGTGGCGAAGGCGACAGCCAAGTGGCCGCCTATTTCCTCAGCTGCAACCGCGGCAAGAAGTCCGCGGCGATCGATTTCGGCAGGCCCGAGGGCGCCGCGCTGGTCCGCGAGCTGGCTGCGCAATCGGACGTGGTCATCGAGAATTTCCGGGTCGGCGGGCTCGAGAAGTTCGGACTCAACGCGGCGAGCCTTCGGGCGGCCAATCCGCGCCTGATCTATGCCTCGATCACCGGGTTCGGGCAGGACGGCCCATATGCCGACCGCGCCGGTTACGATTACATCATCCAGGGCATGGGCGGGCTGATGAGCATCACCGGCCTTCCCGACGGCGTGCCGGGCGGCGGGCCGATGCGCGTTGGCGTGGCGGTCGTCGACCTGTTCACAGGTCTCTACACGTGCGTGGCGATCGTCTCAGCGCTGTTCCGACGCGAGAAGTCGGGCGAGGGTGCGACGATCGACATGGCGCTGTTCGACACGCAGCTCGCGATGCTCGCCAATCAGGCGTCGAACGCGCTGGTTTCGGGCAAAGACCCGCCGCGGCAAGGGAACACGCACCCCAACATCGTCCCGTACCAGCTGTTCGATGCGTCGGATCAGCCCATCATCATCGCGGTCGGCAACGAGCGGCAGTTCGCCCGCCTCGCGGAGATTTGCGGTCATTCCGAATGGGCCGGCGACGAGCGATTCGCTTCGAACGCCGCGCGCGTCGCCAATCGCCAGGCGGTGGTGCTGCTCGTCGCCGAGGCGATCAGACACAAGCCCGCGGCCGAGTGGCTCGATCGGCTCGAAGCCGCGGGCATTCCGGCGGGTCCGATCAACTCAGTCACCCAGGCGCTGTCCGACATCCAGGCGCAGCACCGCGGGATGGTGCGGGCAATGGCCGGAATCCCGCAAGTCGGCTCACCGGTCCGGTTCGATGGCGAGCGCGCCGATTCCGATCTGCCACCGCCGGCGCTCGGTCAGCACACGCTCGAGATTGTCGAAGCGCTCGGGTTGAGCAGGAATGAAATCGATCTGCTCAAAAAAGCCGGGGTGATCGGCGGTTGAATTCGCGCTAACCGCTTCATCTTGAAGCAGAGCAAGGTTCGGCGCACAACGGCGCTTTCGGGGAGGCGACGTGGCCCGCATCTTTCTGAGCTACGCACGCGAGGACAACGATGCTGCCAAGCAGCTCGCCGAGGATGTCGGCGGCGCCGGGCACGAGGTCTGGTGGGACCAGCACATCCAGGGCGGCTCCCGGTTCAGCCGCGCAATCGATCAGGCGCTGAAGGACGCCGAAGCCGTGGTCGTGCTGTGGTCCGAGACCTCGGTGGAATCGGCCTGGGTCCAGGACGAAGCCGCGGAGGGCCGGGACAGCGGAAGGCTCGTTCCCGTGCTCCTCGATACGTGCAAGCCGCCGCTGGGATTTCGCCAATTCCAGTCCGTCGACATGTCGCGTTGGCGGGGTGGCGATAGCGCGGAACTCACGGCCTTGCTCGACGCGATTGCAACAACGGCGGCACCTGCGAAGACCGAGCAGAAGGAATCGGCTGCCCAAAAGCACGCCGCGGCAAGCCAGTTCTCGATCTGCGTGCTGCCGTTCGTCAACATGAGCGGCGATCCCGAGCAGGAATATTTCAGCGACGGGATCACCGAAGACATCATCACTGATCTGTCCAAAGTCTCGGCACTTCTGGTGATCGCCCGCAACACCGCCTTCACCTTCAAGGGCAAGGTGATGGACGTGAAGGAGGTCGCTCGCGCGCTCGACGTCACGCATGTGATGGAAGGCAGCGTGCGCAAGGCCGGCGACCGGGTACGGATTACGGCGCAGCTGATCGACGCCGCGACCGGCGGTCACGTCTGGGCCGACCGGTACGACCGTGACCTCACCGATATTTTCGCCATCCAGGACGAGATTTCGAAGGCGATTGTGGCCGCACTTCGGGTGAAGCTCTTGCCGAACGAGAAGAAGGCGATTGAAACGCGCGGAACATCGAGCGTCGAGGCTTACAACCTGTATCTCATGGCACGGCAACAATGGACCGAGGGCAGCCTCGGCGATGTTCGCCGGCAGGAGACGATCGTTCGCATTTGCGAGCAGGCGCTTTCGTTCGATAAAGAATATGCGCAGGCATGGGCGCTGATGGCGCTTGCCCAATCGCAGCTTCGCTTCTGGCATGGGATGGACGTCGATCCGGAGCCCGCTGCCGAGCGAGCCCTGTCGATCAATCCGAATCTGGCCGAGGCGCATTGCGTAAAAGCGCATTTGCTGGAGGAGCAGGGCCACAAGGCGCAAGCGACGACTGAAATCGAAACCGCGGTGCGGCTGGATCCCGAGTCCTGGGAGGTCAACCGAGAAGCCGCGCGACTGATTTTTCGTCAGGGGCAGGTGGGCGATGCGATCCCGTACTTCGAAAAGGCGGCGGCTCTCCTGGAATCGGATTGGCACAATGCGTCGATGCTCATGTCCTGCTATCGCGGTGTCGGCGACGACGAACGGATGCGCCGCGCCGCGCGAAGGACCGTCGAGCGGACGGAAAAGGCGATTTCCAAGGATCCATCGAATTCAACCGTCTTAGCTGCAGGGGCTACTGCCCTGGCAGTGGTCGGTGAGCACCAAAGGGCCAAGGACTGGATCGATCGCGCGCTGCTGCTCGATCCCGACAACAACATTATGCGCTACAACCTGGCGTGCGCGCTCACCACCGATCTGAACGATCGGGACCGCGCGATGAAAGTGCTGGAGCCCTATTTTAAGACCACTTTAGGCGTGGCCCATATCCGCCACGCGGAGATCGATCCCGACCTGGACCCGCTCCGGGACGATCCGCGGTTCAAGGACATGCTCGCCGCCGCCAAGCAGCGGCTTGGAATTACCGGCTAGCGGCTATTTTCCGCTTTTGCTCGCGCTTTGGACGAGAAGGTCGAGCTGTTTTTCGCAGCCGTTCTCGATCAGCAATTGCGCGGCGCCGACCAGGTCGGCCGGGGGGGAGTTCACAGCGACAAGCTCAAGGTTGCTGGACTCGCCAGTGGCGGGCCATTCGACCTGATATTCGGCGCCGCTCTTGACCGGCAGCGCCGCGGGCCACGCGGCGAGCGCCTTGCCGGCGGCCCAGCTGAGCGGCTGCGAGGTTCCATCGGCCGAGCGGATATTCACCGTGACTTCCGCCTCGCTGTTCGGCCGCCACAGTTGCAGCTTCGAAGCGTTGCTGACGCAAACCTTGCCGCTCTGGCTGACGTCGATGTCCCAGATGCTGGGATTGTGCGCGACATCGGTTGCTCGGAGCGCGCCGAAGCGACCGCGCTGGCCGGCAGCGGAAGCCAGGCTCGCCTGGCCGGCGCTGAAATTGCCGGGGCCGCGCAGCGTTTTCGCGGCATTGGGCCCGATGACCGTGACCACGTCGCCGCCCTGAAGCGTAATCTTCGCGTCTTCGGGCAGCGTCTTTCCGGGCGGGTAGGCCTTCGACGAAGGGCCGAGCGACTTGACCACGACCACATTGGCAAACGCGGCTGACGAACCCAGGACGATCGTGACTGCTGCGCCCCGCAGCAAGGCCTTCGAACGCATTGCAAGCTCCCTCATTCTGCAACCGCGAAATTCGCGCCCCGCATCGAGCGCGGCGGTTCGATTCGCATCCATCTGTCGCTTTGGCGTCAAATTATGCTTTGGTTTGAATAGGGTCAATCAATCGCTGCTTAATCGGACGGCGGATATCCCATCAGGAAGACCGCTTCCGGGTGGCCGGGCTGCTGAGAATTGCCTCCAGGGCCTCGATTCGCCGCGCATTGTCGGAAATCAGCGCGGCGACCTGCGCCTCGTGAGCCTCGCGCCTGATTACGGTGCGGATCGCCCGCGCGATCGCTTCCGACACCTCGGAGAGCGCCTTTTGTTCGTCCCGGCTGGGGATGGACCCATCGGGACGCGGGCCGACGAGCAGATAGCCGATGGGGTCTTCGTCGTCGGAGCTCGGGATCAGCGGCACGCGGATCGGAAAGGTGCGATCGGACGCTTCGCAGACGTCGCTTTTGTAATCGAGCGCCGGTACCGACTGCCGCCACTGCTCGGCCTCGTCGATCGACAGGCCGCGCGCCGAAAGCACGCAGCCGTTGACGATCACCGCGCTCCGCACCGCGCGCACGCCGCGGTCGACGCGGGCCAGGATTTCTTCCAACATTTCCCCGAGGGAAGCGGTTTCGCGCATATCGCGCACAACCTCGGGCAAGTCGTCGCGGAGCAGGAACAGGTTCTTCTGGAAGCGCTTCTCGGACCAGCGCTGCACGCGCTCCTGGATCGGATTGACCAGCACCGTCGAGAGCGCGGCGGCGAAGATCACCGGCCCCTCGCTGTTGGTGTTGCCGTAATAATTGTAGATGATCTGCTTCAGACCGTCGGCGGTGCCGGCGAAGACCGCCGCGACGGTCAACGTAATCAGCGCAATGTTGGCCGAGCGGCTGATGACGAATTCGGCGTCGTAAAGCCGGTAGCGCAGAAGCGCGACGAGCAAGCCGAACTGGAGGAACAGCACCGCCAGCGCGAAGCTTATCCCGGCGCCCAGCTCGACCAGCAGCTGATGGCCGAAGCTGTCCATCGTCCATTTGAAATAATCGCAGACGATCGCGGCGCCGCGCAGCACCGCATAAGCCGTGATCCCGAACAATGCCCAGCGGATTTGCTGCCGCTGATCGCTCGACTCCGTCTCGCGCAGCCGACGCAACATGACGAGCACGCCGACGATCATGAAGCAGATGAAAAAGCTCTGATAGAGGGTGCCGCGCAGGAACATCAGCAACGGCAGGCAGGCGAGGAGGCCGACGATCCGCCACGACAAATTGCCGTGCGGGAACAGCAGGATTCCCGAAAGCAGCAGGACGTTGCCGAGGTCGTAGATGGCGACGTTGAGCGGGCGCGGAATGCCGATCGTCGCGAGGAACACGGACGACGGCTGCTCGGCGGCGATCGTCAGCAGGATTGCTAGCGAGAAGATCGAGCTGACCGCATCGCGCGAGTTGCGGCGGTGAAGCAGCCAGGCAGCGAGGAGCAGGAACGGATAAGCGAGGACCGGGAGCAGATCGATGAAGCTCAGCCATTTGGGCGAGACTCCAAGCGCCCTCGCGCCGGCGTCTATATGTTCTTCGCCGGTCGTCACCGTAACGTCGCGGACGCGGCCGCTCGGGTCGCGGACGGTCAGCGGTATCTGCGTCTTGTCGGACCCGTACAGAAGGTTGCCCATCGCGATGTAGCCGGGGTCGTTCGCATGTTCCGCTAGCGCCTCCTCGTTGACAGGCATTTTGGGCGGAAGCGGCAGGCCGTAGATCGCGACGATATGGTCGCCGGGCCGGATTCCGGCTTCGTTCGCCGCCGGGCCGACCGTGAAGCGCACCAGCGTCGCATCGCGCGGAGAGACGGCGAAACCCGCGCGGCTGCCGAGCAGCAGCTGCGAATTGTTCGCCGGCGACGTGTAGCGGATGTAGAAACCGGCGACCGGCCCCGCGATCGCGAGCAGGAACACCGCGACCCAGAAGATGGTGAACAGGACAAGACCGGTGCTGCTGAATGGCGGAACGCTCGGCGGCAGCCGCAAGCCGCGCTTCAAGCTCCAGTCATTATTCGCCAGGGCAAGCTGCATCCCCAATCAGCTCCGGCGGTTAGCCCGCGCAGGCATCATGGGCGGCGGAGCGGGTGGGCGCAATCTATAAGTCGCTTGGGCTACAGCCGCTTACGGGCGCCGCTCAGCTCTCGATTTTGTCGTGGTCCTTAATGTCCGGCGGCAGGACCGGCTGCGGGCTGTCCTCGCCGTAGCGGGACTTGATGAAGCGGCCCTGGGTCTCGAATGCTGCCATGTCGGCGCGCGCCAGCTGCTCCGAAGATTCGCTGAGCGCGCTCTTGGCCGCCGCCAGGCCTTCGAGCAGCCGCTCGTCCACCGTTTTGCCCTCGCCGTCTTCTTCGTTCCGATAGGCGGCGGGCACGTTGAGATACCTGTCGATGAGGCCGGGGAGATGGATGGACATCAGGCGCCGCGCATCCTGGGCGTTCGGATCGAGCGGCTCGACCCGATCCAGCGTCTGGCGCAGCGTCGGCAGCAACGCGCTGATCCCGTCCAGCTCGGCCTGGGCGGGAGCGGGAAGGGCCCTGCGCACCCGGTACAGATAGGAATCGAAGCGCTGGACCATCTGGCCGTTCGGGAGGTCGGCCGAGGGCGCGGCGGCGCTGCGCTCCGCTGACGGCGAAAAGGCCAGCAGCGCAGCGATCCCGATGGCGAGACCCACGGCGGCGAGGAAGCCGAACATGCCAATGGGAATGAATAGGCCGATGGCGATGGTGACGATGCTGACGAGGCCGATCGCGACTCCAACGCGCTTCACGCGTCGGCTGAGATCGGCATTGAGCCGCTGCCGCTCGCGGCGCGCGGCATCGCGGACGGGACCTTTTCGCTCGTCCATCCGCGCCATCACTTCGCTGGCGTGCGTCATCACCCGATGCGCGCGCTGCATGACCGCGAGATGGCGGTCTTCGGTCATTTTGCCTCGATCGGGGTCAGCGGCGAGGAAGTGTTTTCGAGCTTCGCCTGGTTCACGCCTTCCGCCCGGGCGATGTAACCCTTCGACTTCTCGACTTCCTTGCCCAGGGTGTCGACGGTCTGCTTCATGTTGCCGAGCGCCTGAAGCTTGAACTGGTCGATCTGGTCCATCGTGTCGTAGATGTTCTGGAAGGCGCGCTGCAGCGTTTCGAGCGGAATCGTCGAGCTTGCCGCTTGCTCGTGGATCGCGCCTGTCTGCGTGCGCAGCATCTCGCCGGTCGAATCGATCATGCTCGCGGTCGTGGTGTTGAGCGCGCCGATCTGCTCCAGCACGAGCTTTTGATTGGTCATCGCCTGGGCGACCGTCACGGCCGTGCGGAGCGCCGAGACGGTCGTTGTCGATGCGCGATCGACACCTTTCACCAGCTCGACATTGTTTTTCTTGACGAGGTCGAGCGCGAGATAGCCCTGCACGGTCACGGCGGTCTGCGTCAGCAGGTCGGTCGTGCGCTGGCGTGTGTAGAAGAGCGCGGTTTCGCGGATGGCCTTGGCCTTCGCCGGATCGGTCGCGTCTAGCTCGTTCGCCTTGTCCTCGAGCTGCTGGTCCAGACTTTTCGAGATGTGCACCATCTGCTCGAGCTTGTGCATCGTCTTCCACAGGTTCGCGCGCTCGGTGTCGATGGCCGCATTGTCCATCAGCAGCTCGTCCTTGCCGTCCGCGAGGCTGCCGAGGATCTTCTGTATGTGGGTCTGCGAGCTCCGGTATTTATCGAAATAGCGGTCGATCCTGTTCCCGAACGGGATGATGCCCAGAAACTTGCGGGTCTTGCTCGCTTCCTTGGGGTCGAGCGATTCGACGGTGCGGCGAAGCTCGGTCAAATCCGCGCCGATCCCCGTGTCCTTGTCGATTGCCTTGACCGGCCGGTCGAGGAAGCGGTTGGAGGCGCCCGCCGCGTCGGCGATTTCCTTGCGGCCCATCGCGGTCAGCTGGTCGACCTTCTTGCCGAACTCGGGACTGTTGGAATCGAGTGCGGCAAGCTCGTCGACGAATTTGGCGACGCGCTTGTCGAGCTCGCTCGTTTCTTCGGCCTTCAGCGGAACGAGGCCCGCCGCTTCGGCCGCCGGCATTGGCTGGAGAGCCTCGGGCGGGTCGAGCTTGAGCTTGGTCTTCGTCGCGGTGTTCGTCTCGGATGCCAGTTCGGTAGCCATGGCGATCATCCTTTCGCGGCCCTTGTGCGGCGCTGCCGGTGACCGGTCAACGCCGCTGATGGTCTTAAGCTGTATTATAGGTGTAAGACACGGGGGTGCAAGGGAAGACGCGTCCCAACTCAGCGGCCATTTATGGTGAACCGAGGTTAACCACGCGCCTGAACCCTTCGCTTACCCTGTCCGAGCTATGGGCGGTCCAAAGCTGTCCGGCGAGCGGAGTCAGTCGATGATTGGATTGTTCAGGAAGATCTTCAAGGATCGGCGCGGTAACATACTGGCTATCGCCGGGGCGTCGCTTCCGCTGATCATCGGCGCGGCCGGTCTCGCCACCGACACGATTCAATGGACGCTTTGGAAGCGCCAGCTGCAGCGGGCAGCCGATTCGGCCGCCATCGCGGGCGTCTATGATCGGTCAGGCGCCAGCGGTGCGACGACCAACACTTCCAATGCCGTTTCGCGCGATCTGTCTCTCAACAATCGTACCTGGATGGGACTCAAGGCGGGATATCCGCAGATCGCCTATCCAGCGGATTCGGGGGTAAAGACCAATCAGGTCCAGGTTACACTCGCGATTCAGCAATCCTTGCCGTTCAGCTCGCTGTTCATGAGCGCCGCCCCGACCATCATCGCCAGATCTACCGCCGCGAGCATTCCCGCCGGGGGGGACGCATGCGTCCAGGCGCTCGAAACCATCTCGGTGACGGGAATCACGAACAACGGCAGCGCCACGATCAACATGCCGAACTGTGTGATGTATTCGAACTCGCCGTCCGTGAACTCGGCGAGCGCGGGTGGAAGCTCCGAGGTCAATGCGAAGGCCATCGCGGCTGTCGGCGGCATTCAGCAGTCAAACAACTGGCACGTCGAGCAATATATTCCATATTCGCCGCCACTCCCCGATCCATTTGCGAACGTCACGCCGGATCCTGCCGACATGAATTGCGTCAGCAGTGCACTCAGCTCCAGCACGGATTTTAGTTCGCTCCCCGCGGGGACTAACTGCTTTTCGTCGCTGTCGGTGGGCTCGAACAAAACTCTCAACGTGCCTGCAGATTTCGGCCCGATTTACATCAACGGCGGCATCGTCGATCTCAAGGGCGCATTCAACTGCAGCGGCTGCACCATTGTTCTGACCAACAAGGACCCGGCGTCTACTCAGATTGGAACGATCTCGTCCAACGCGCAGGCCAACAACAACATCACGGCGCCGACGACCGGCAAATTCGCCGGCATCGCCATTTATCAGGACCGTCGAGCAAGTCTGTCGGTGGATAAGATCAATGGCGGTTCGAACAATATCATCACCGGCGCCTTGTACTTCCCGAGTCAGGAGCTCTGGGTCAATGGCAGCGGGGGCAGCACGTCGCTTTGCGCCATGTTCGTCGCGCGCCGAATCGTCTTTACCGGAAACAGCGGAATTTCGCTCAAGGGTATTAGCGAGAGCGACTGCGCCGGGACGGGCATGCCTTCGAGCAGTGCTGTCCGGATGGTGAGGTTGGTCGCGTGATGTTCGCGTTCCGACTGAATCGGTTCGCCGACGAACGCGGCGCCGCGGTCATCGAGCTGGCGCTCGTTGCGCCGATTCTCGCGCTGGCGATGATCGGCGTCGTCGACATGAGCAACGCTTACACCCGCAAGCTCGCGCTCGAGCAGGGCGCTCAGCGCGCGATCGAAAAGATCATGCAGACGACGGCGGACGACACGGTGGAAGGGACGCTCAAGACCGAGGCAATTTGCCAGGTGAACGGTCTGAACGCCGACGGCACCTGCAAGACGAGCCCGATTACGGATGCGGATGTAACCGTCACTTATCGGCTCGATTGCACGGACTCGGCCGGCGGGATTGCATCCCAGACGAGCACGGATTCCGTGGCATTCGACTCCTTCACCTGCGCTGCCGGAACGGTGCGTCAAGCGCGCTACATTTCGGTCCATCTGACCGACAAATATACGCCGCTCTTCCCCATTCACTTCTCGTCTTTCACAAGCGGCGACGGAACGTACCACTTGTCGGCTACGGCAGGAATGAGGACGGAATGAAGTTCGGTTTTCGACTGATCCGCAATGAGAATGGCGTGGCGGCCATCGAAACGGCGTTCGCGCTGCCGATCCTGGTCCTGATGATCTGGATGTTCGTTCAGTTCGCGCAGATCTATCGCGCGCTGTCGGGAATCCAGCAGGCGCTGGGCGAGGGAGCGCGCTACGCCACCTTGTGCCTCAATCCGTCGATCACAGGATGCGGTGCGCCGACGGCTCCACAGATCAAGACCAAGATCGAAGACAATATGGCGGGTGTCGGCCAGGGCTCTTACAATGTACCCGACCCGGTCAGCGGCTCTGATGGGACCGGCAATTATTACGATTTGACGGTGACTTATACCCAGCCGACCAGCTTGCTCGTGCTTCCTGGGCCAACGATTCACCTGAGCCGCTCGAAACGCGTGTGGACTGCCGCTTAGGCATTCGATCCACGTTTTCCTTTTTCGAAAAACGCTTTGATCGCGCCCGCGACTTCGGGTGACGAGAGGCGCTCGCCAAAGATTTCGCTCTCGAGCTTCATTCGATCCAGAATCCGGTCGCGTGCCTCTTTGCGTAGCAGCCGCTGTGTTTGACGAAGGGCCTCGGCAGGTTTGGCCAGCAGCGCTTGCATGATTCGCTCCAGCTCCGGCTGGAGTTGCCCTTTCGGAGCTCGATGGCTGATGATCCCCATCGCCTCCGCCTCAACGACTCCGAACGGCTCCGCGAGCAGCAAGTGACGCGCCGCCAGGCGGCGGCCTGCGAGCCACGGCAGGAGAAGCGAGCTCGCTGCTTCGGGCACGAGGCCGAGATCGGCGAACGGCATGGAGAAGCGCGCGCCCTCTTCGGCAATCACGAGGTCGCAGTGGAGCAGCATCGTCGTGCCGATGCCCACGCAATTGCCGTGGACGGCCGCGATCAGCGGAGTCTCGCAGCCGGCAAGGGCGCGAAGGAAGCGCATCACGGGGATCTCCTCGCCGTCGCGGCGCGCCGCCTCAAGGAAATCCATGAGATCGTTGCCGGCGGCGAAATCCTGCCCCTCGCCGCGGAAGGTGACGACCCGGATCGACGGATCACTTGCAACCTGTTCCAGAGCGTTGGCGAGTTCCGCATACATGGCGATCGTTATGGCGTTGCGCCGCTCTGGCCGGCTGAGCGTGATCGACAGGCGTCCCTCGCCTTGTTCCACACTTACATGCTCGCCCATGCCGCTGCTCCCGAATCGCGTGACGGGCCGGCCAGCGCCCGCTATTGCCGGTCCATCGACCAAAGACGGGACACGCGCAAACTGCCATGAAATTCTTCGCCGACACAGCCGAAATCGCCGACATTCGCGCGCTTGCCGAGCAGGGCCTGCTCGATGGCGTGACGACCAACCCTTCGCTGGTGTTCAAGTCCGGCCGCGACTTCGTCGAGGTGGTGCGGGAGATCGCGTCCGTCACCAGCGGGCCGGTATCGGCGGAGGTGGTCGCGCTCGATTACGAGGGGATGATTCGCGAGGCTGAAGTGCTTCGGAAGATCGCCCGCAATATCGCGATCAAGGTGCCGCTGACTCCCGACGGCCTCAAGGCCTGCAAGGCCCTCACCGGCGACGGGACGATGGTCAACGTCACTTTGTGCTTTTCGGCTCCCCAGGCGCTGCTCGCGGCCAAGGCCGGGGCGACCTTCGTCTCACCCTTCGTCGGGCGTCACGACGATGTCGGATTCGACGGCATGCAGCTCGTCTCCGACATTCGCATGATCTACGACAATTACGATTATGCGACGCAGATCCTAGTGGCGAGCGTCCGCCACCCAATGCACGTTCTCGAAGCGGCGAAGATCGGCGCGGACGTGATGACCGCGCCGCCCAAGATCATCTGGCAGCTGTTCAAGCATCCGCTGACCGACGCCGGAATCGCGTCTTTTCTCAAGGATTGGAAGGCGAGCGGCCAAAAGATCGCCTGAACTCAGCTGCTTGGCTAAACGTGATTAATTTTTCGCAACCTTCAGGAGTAACAATTTCTCAAGGGTCGAGCGGTAGGGTCCAGCCAACCTGCAAAGTGGAGTGCAGGTCGCGGGCGGCAACGCCCCCCGCACTTGGAACCAAGGAGCGAAGACCATGAGCAAGTTTCTGAAGCTGATCAAAGATAGCAAGGGCGCGACCGCCATCGAATACGGCCTGATCGCCGCTCTCATCGCCGTTGCGGCGATCGCTGCGATGAGCAGCGTTGGCAGCAAGCTGAGCGTCACGTTCAACAACGTGTCGAACAACCTGCCGTCGAGCTAAGACCAGCTCACAAGCGGAAAACACGGGCGGCGGCGTCGAAAGACGCCGCCGCTTTTGTTTTGGGCTGCGGCTTCGTCCGTATCCTATTTCTTTCGCACAACCGAGAAATTGACCCGTGCGTCCTGCACCGACGCAACAGCCCTCCCGGAAGCGTCTCTCGCCGGGATCGCGACGTAGTTCTCGATCAGTTCCGCGCACGCGATCTTCACCAATTCCGGAGGCAGGGCAGGAAACGAAGGCGCCGGTGGTCCCTCCTGCGCGCATGAAGACGGATGTCCGCGCTCGTCGACCGCGAACATCAGATGCGCCACGGCCGGGCTCTTGATTCCCTTCGACAATCGCGAAACGGTTAAGTCGAGATCCGGCGGCGACCGCGGTGAATAGCCATTCGCCGTCCAGGTTACCGTGCTCCGAATGACTCCGTACGCGGCTTGGCCGCCGGCGCCTCTTGCAGGCTGAATTTGACGCATCCGGCGGCGAATGATGTCGCATGTGTAAGCGTCAAGGTTCGGAACCCCGCTAGTGAATTCGGCGCCGCACGCTAGCAATTTGCCGGCGGGATCGATGGTCAACCGCACGCCGACGATTGCGGTATCCTGCTGGCGCATGATCGAACTCGGGAAGTCGTCGCCCCTGAACAGGGTCCAGATGCCACCACCCGGGATGATCGGCATGCTGATCTGCGCGGCGAGGGCGATCCAGAACATTCCAAATAGTTGCAGCGGTTCAGCGACTTGTCGAGCATCCCCGGCCGTTCAGTAGGAAATTAACCGCTGCGGGCGTATCCTTGGCGCGATGGCGACGGTGATCCCCTTCGAGGAGCGCGCGGTGGCGCATCTCCGGCAGCGTCTCGGCGCGGCGGAGGAAGCGAACCAGGACCTGATTGCCTTCGCGCGCGGTCATTCCGGCGCGGTCGCCTCGATTCACGAAGCGGTGCTTGCGGCGATCGACGCGGACGGCGTCCAGGGGCTGCTCCACATCGTGACACAGGAATGGCCGCTGATCCTCGGGATCGACGCAGTTGCGTTGTCGCTGATTATCGGGCGCCGCGGCTTTCGCGCCGACGGCAGCGGAATCCACGCCGTGGAGCCCGAAATCCTGCGCCGCGCGATTGACGCGGTGGACGGCGTCGAAATGCGGACCGTCAGCCGTGGCCATCCGCTGTTCGGGCCGGCCTGCGATCTGATCCGGGCGGAGGCGCTGGTGAGGGTCGATTGCGGGCCGCCATTGCCTGCGGGGTTGCTGGCGCTGGGCCAGCGAGCGGAGCTCAGCCTCGATGCCCGCCACGGCTCGGAATTGCTGATGTTCCTTGGCAAGAGCCTTGCGGCTATGATCCGCAAGTGCCTGACCGACACGCAGGACTAAAGAACCACGCCGCCCGCGCGCTTGCCGCGCAATGGGGCGCCTATCTCCGGCATGATCGCCGACGGTCGGCGCACACGGTTCGCGCCTATGTCGCGACAGCGCACCGGCTGATCGACTTTCTCGGAAGCCATCGCGGCGAGGAAATCCTGGCTGCCGGATTGCTCGACATCAGCGCGGTCGATCTTCGCGCCTTCCTGGCTGAGCGACGAGCGCAGGGGCTCGGCGCCTCGTCCGCCGCGCGAGAATTGTCAGGAGTTCGGGCGTTTCTGACCTATGTGGCTGAACAGCAAGGCAAAAATGCTCGACTGCCGCGCACGCGCGCGCCGAGGCGGCCGCGCACCTTGCCCAGACCGGTGTCGCCAGATGAGGCGGTCGAGCTCGCGGAAAATGCTTCGGAAGGGGCAAGCGCGCCGTGGATTGGCGCCCGCGATCTTGCGATCCTGTTGCTCCTTTACGGCGCCGGCCTGCGCGTAGCCGAGGCGCTTTCGCTCAGCGCGCAAATGCTGCCAATCGGCACGACCCTCCGAGTCACGGGAAAGCGGTTGAAGATGCGGATTGTCCCAATCGTTCCCGCCGTGCGTCAGGCGATCGACGATTATGTGCGCCAATGCCCGTATCGGCTGTCAGGCGACGTGCCCTTGTTCGTGGGGGCGCGGGGCGGGCCGCTCAACCCCGATCTCGTACGGCGAGCGGTGGCGGCGGGGAGGCGTCGGCTCGGCCTTCCGGACACGCTGACGCCTCACGCCTTGCGGCACAGTTTCGCCACGCATTTGCTCGCGCGCGGCGCGGACCTGCGGGCGCTGCAGGAGCTACTCGGCCATGCCAGCCTGTCCTCCACTCAAATCTATACGGCGGTCGACGCGGCGCGTTTGCTCGACGTCTATCGCCACGCCCATCCGCGTGCGTGAAGGGAAGCGCTCAAGAGAAGAGGGGGTGGCCGCGACCTGTCGGCGTGTGGGGCAACCGGCAGCGCCGCGACTTGATGCCAAGCTAGGATTGTGCCGGTAAATCAAAGCCTAAATACCCATTCTGGGATGCGTTCGCGCCTCTGAAAGGCGAGCTTTTCGGCCGCTTGTCGTGCTGGATCGGAGCTTGTTTCAAGCCTCGGGCGTCGTCTCGTGGGTGAACAATCTCCAGACGTAGACGATCACGATCAGGCCGATCACAACGTTCGACACCGGACCGATAATGTCCCCGATGCGATCGAACTTTTCCTGAAGCCTGTAACCGGCAGCCGCGAGCATGGCAGTCCACAACGCCGTTCCGATGGTCGAGGCGACGACAAAGCGGCGAAAGCGCATGTCGAGCAGACCCGCGGGGATCGAGATGACCGAGCGGATTGTCGGAACCAGTCGGCCAAGCATCACGAGAGCCATCCCGTGCTCGTCGAACCAGCGGTGGACTCGTTCGACGTCCTTCCAGTCGATCGTCAGCCATTTGCCGTAGCGCCTGATCACCGTGCGGAGGCGATCATGACCGAGCGCGCGGGCCGCGAGGTACCACAATATGTTGCCGAGCATCGCGCCCGCGGTTCCCGCGGCGACGGTGAGCCCAAAGTTCATCCGGCCGTTGGCGGCGGCCATTCCGGCGACTGGCATGATCACCTCGGACGGGATCGGCGGAAACAGCGTCTCCAGGAACATGAGGAAGCCAACGCCCAGATAGCCCGATTGCTCGATCAGGCGCACGACCCAGTCGCTCATTTCTCAGGCTGCAGAACGGCTCGAGAGGCGTCGATCGATCGTTTTCCAGATCATCTCCGGCGTATCCGTGCCGTTGAATGCGTCGATGGCGACGATGCCGGTGGGTGAGGTGACGTTGATTTCAGTCAGCCATTGACCGCCGATGACATCGATACCGACGAAAATGAGGCCGTGTTTCTTCAGCTCCGGGCCAAGCGCCGCGCAAATTTCTTCCTCGCGCGCCGTCAATTCCGCCTTTGCGGCTGTGCCGCCGACGGCGAGGTTCGACCGTATCTCGCCCTTGCCCGGGAGCCGGTTGATGGCGCCCGTAACCTCGCCGTCGATGAGCACGATCCGCTTGTCCCCCTCGGCAATCTCCGGAAGGAATTTTTGGATGACGTGCGGCTCGCGGTACGTGTTGTTGAACAGCTCCATCAGCGAGGCGAGATTGCGCCCGTCCGGGCCGATCCGGAATACCGATCCGCCGGCAAATCCGTGCAGCGGCTTGATCACGATGTCGCCATGCTCGGCGAGAAATTTGCGGGCCAGGCCCAGCGAGCGCGTGATCGCCGTCGGCGGCATGAACTTGGCGAAATCGAGCACCCAGAGCTTCTCGGGTGCGTCGCGGACACTTTTCGGGTCGTTGACGACCAAAGTCTCGCCCTGAATCCGCTCGAGCAAGTGGGTCGCGGTGATGTAGCCGAGGTCGAACGGCGGATCCTGGCGCATCAGCACTACGTCCACGTCGCGCCCAAGATCGAGGATTTGCGGTTCGCCGAAGCGATAATGGTCGCCGGCGACGCGCTGGACGGTGACCGGATAGCCCATCGTCCACAGCCGCCCCTCAGCCCAGCTGAGGTCCTCCGGCGCGTAATGATAGAGACTGTGGCCGAGCGCCTGAGCCTTCAGCATGATTGCGAAGGTCGAATCGCCCGCGATGTTGATCCTGTCGAGCGGGTCCATCTGCACGGCAACGCGGAGCGGCATGGGCGTGCGCCTAGGGTCTCACCAACGCTTTGTCACCCTTGCCAGACATTGGCGAGGTGCTTCGGCCAGCGGCGCGGGACGATGAACAAGGCGTCGATGCGCACGTCGTCGCCGTCTTTCATGTAGCGCGGCGCGAGCCGTTCGGCGGCAACCGCGACGCGGCGGAGACGCCAGTCATCGAGCGCGAAGGCCGCGGCGTGCTCGGTTGCGCGCGCCTTCACCTCGACAAAAGCCAGCATTCGGCCGCGACGAGCGACGATGTCGACTTCTCCGCCCCGCACGCGGGCACGGCGAGCGAGGATCCGCCAGCCGTGCAGGCGGAGGTACCAGCAGGCGAGAGTCTCGGCGCCCCGACCGCGCCTTTCGGCTGCCTGCCGGTTCACTTGAGACGCTCCAGCGCACGGGCGTAAGCCCGTTTGCGCGGGATGTTCAGCTCCTCGGCGACTTCGGCGGCGGCGCGCGACGGAGACAAGCGTCTCAGCGCATTGTCGAGCAGAGCGTCGAGCACGTCGTCGCTAACCGCTTCGGATTCGACCGGAGGGCCGACGACGACGACGATCTCGCCCTTTGGAACCGCATTGGCGTAGCGAGCAGCGAGCTCGGGCAGCGTCCCGGTGACGCATTCCTCGTGCAATTTGGTGATTTCGCGCGCGACCGCCGCGTCTCGCGGCCCCAGACCCTGCGCCAACGCTACGAGCGTGTCTCCTAGCCGATGTCCGCTCTCGTAAAGAATGAGCGTCGCCCGCACCCTGGTGACCTCCGCAATGGCGTCGGCGCGCGCCTTGGTCTTGGCGGGGAGGAAGCCGAGGAACAGGAAGCGGTCGGTCGGCAGGCCGGCGAGTGTCAGCGCAGCGATAGCCGCGCACGGGCCGGGGACGGTGTCGACGGCGTGCCCGGCGGCTCGCGCCGCGCGCACCAGCTTGTAGCCGGGGTCGGATATCATCGGCGTTCCCGCGTCGCTGACGAGCACGATTGCCTTCTCGGCCAGCATTGCGACGATCGCAGCGCGTTCCTGCTCGACCGTATGGTCGTCGTAGCGGCGCATCGGGACCCTCGCGCCGATATGCGCCAGCAGCTTGCCGGTGACGCGAGTATCCTCCGCGAGGATCAGGTCTGCCCGGGCGAGCGTCTCCGCGGCCCTTGGGCTCAAATCGCCGAGGTTTCCGATCGGCGTGGCTACGATGTGCAATCCAGGTGGAGGCGGATCGGTCATTTCCCCCGATTAAACGCTTCCCATCCAAACGGAAAAGAGTCATCGTGGCTCTTATTCATCACGTTCCGGGAGAGGTGTGATGATTGTGCTCGGTATCTCCGTCATCGGCCTCGCACTCATGCAGGCGTCGATTGCCGGACCCACGAAGGAATTCCGCGATTGCCTTCACGACGCGGCCGCGAAAGCGACCAGCAATAAGGTGAGCGCGGACGGGATCGAGGCGTATCTCCAGAGCGCCTGCACGGTCCCGATGGGCGCCCTCAAAGATGCGGTGGTCGCTTTCCGCCTGAAGAACGGGATGAGCAAGAAGGCCGCGGCGGACGACGCGCAGATGACGATCGACGATTATGTCGGGACGTCCGCGGACAATTACAGGTTCATGGCGGAGCAAAATGCGCCGAAGCCCGCCGCTGCTACTCCAGCTAGTGCACCCGCGACCGCGCCAGCGGCGCAGCCGAAGCCTGCTACCCCGCAGCAGCCTCAACCATAGGCTCGCCAAGCGCGATCTCGCCAAGAATATGGTCGAGCAGCAGGCGACCCTTCGGGCTCAACGCAATACGCGTGCCTTGAAGGGTCATATGGCCCGAGCGAACCAACCGCTCGACTCGGTCCCAATCGACGATCCGGGTGAGGTGGAATCGGTCGGCAATCTCGCTTATGTCGACGCCGTCGCTCAGCCGCAGGCCCATCACCAGCGCCTCGTCGGAGGACTCAATAGGCGAGAGCGCAGCCTCCTCGGCTATCCCGTGCCCGTTGCGCGCGAGCCCCGACAGGAAGTTTTCGGGCTTCCGGTGACGGACGGTCCGCATGCCGAGCCGTCTGCCGTGGGCGCCCGGGCCGATCCCCGCATAGTCGCCGTAACGCCAATAAGTGAGATTGTGCCGGCTTTGCTGGCGCGGACGCGCGTAATTGCTGATTTCGTAGGCCGGCATTCCCGCGGCTGACGTCATGGCGTCGGTCAGCTCGTAAAGTAAAGCGGCGGTTTCGGGGTCGATCTGGTGCAGCTTTCCGGCCGTGTGAAGCGCCGCGAATCTCGTGCCTGGCTCAATCGTCAGCTGGTAGAGCGAGAGATGCTTCGTGCCGAGCGAAAGCGCCTGAGCGAGCATCGCCGACCAGCTCGCCTCCGTCTCCTCGGGCAGCGCGTAGATGAGGTCGAAGCTGACACGGCGGAAATGCTTCTGCGCGGTTTCGAGGGCCGCGAAACCTTCGAGCGCCGAATGGGCGCGGCCGAGGAAACGAAGCGTCCGGTCGTCAAAGCTCTGCATGCCAAGGGAGACGCGATTCACGCCCGCTACGGCCAGGTCGCCGAATCGAGCTGCTTCGACGGAATTGGGGTTCGCTTCCAGGGTGATCTCGATGTCGGCAGCAGGCGACCAGTGACTAGCCGCGGCGTCGACCACCGCTTCCACCGTCGAGGGCTCGATCAGCGACGGCGTTCCACCGCCGAAGAAGATCGACGTCAGTGTGCGCCCCGGCAGAAGCCGCGCCTCGTGTGCCAGGTCGGCGAGCAGCGCGTCGCGCCACTGGTCCTGGTCGATGCTCGCGCGAACGTGGCTGTTGAAATCGCAATAGGGGCATTTGCTGACGCAAAACGGCCAGTGGATGTAGAGGGCGAGCGGCTCGCCACTCATTCCTTCAGCGCTTCCACCAGCTTCCGGAACGCATCCGCCCGATGGCTGATCGAATGCTTCAGCGCCGGATCGAGTTCGCCGAATGTCCGGTCATGGCCGACGGGCACGAACATCGGGTCGTAGCCAAAGCCCTTGTCGCCGCGCGGCGGCCAGACGAGGATTCCATCGACCCGCCCATCGAACGTCTCGGCTTGGCCGTCGTTGGGCCAGGCGATCGCCAGCGAGCAGGCGAAATGCGCGGCGGGCGGGGCGTCGGGCTCGATGGCCTGAACCTCGTCCCACACCCGCTCCATCGCGCGCATCCAGTCGCGATTGCCGTTCTCGTCCTCGGCCCAGCGCGCCGAGAAAATGCCGGGACGACCGTGAAGCGCATCGACGCACAGGCCGCTGTCGTCGGAGAGGGCGGGGAGGCCGGAGAGGTCGGCGGCCTCGCGCGCCTTGAGGTCGGCATTGTCGGCGAAGCTGTTACCGATCTCCTCGGGCTCGGGGAGGTCCAGCTCTTTCGCCCCCACGCAGGCGATCCCCAGGGGCTGCAAGAGCGCCGTAATTTCGCGCAGCTTGCCGGGATTGTGGGTGGCGATGACCAGACGCTCGCCGATCGGCCTCACCGGCCTGCTGCTTTCAACTGGGCCGCGAAGATTTCGGTGCAGCCGATGCGCGCGAGGCGGAGCAGCCGCAGCAGGCCTTCCTCGTCATAGCATTCGCCCTCGGCGGTCACCTGCGCTTCGACGATGGAGCCGTCGGCGGTCAGGACGAAATTGCCGTCGCACCCGGCCTGGCTGTCCTCTTCATAATCGAGGTCGAGCACGGCGGCACCATTATGGATTCCGCAGCTGACGGCGGCGACCTGGGTGCGGATCGGATCGGTCTGAATAGCCTTGCTTTCCAGCAACTTATCAATGGCGATCCGGAGCGCGACCCAGCCGCCGGAGATTGACGCCGTGCGAGTCCCGCCGTCGGCCTGAATGACATCGCAATCGACGATGATCTGGCGCTCGCCAAGCTTGGGCAGATCGACGACGGCGCGGAGCGAGCGGCCGATCAGGCGCTGGATTTCCTGAGTCCGGCCGGACTGCTTACCCCTGGCGGCCTCGCGGTTGCCGCGGGTGTGCGTCGCGCGAGGAAGCATTCCGTATTCGGCCGTCACCCAGCCTTGGCCCTTGCCGCGGAGGAAGGGAGGAACCTTGTCCTCGACGCTGGCGGTGACGAGCACGCGCGTGTCGCCGAAGCTGACGAGGCACGAGCCTTCGGCATGGCGGGTGAAGCCTGGCTCGAACTTGAGTTCGCGCATTTGGTCGGGGGCGCGTCCGGACGGGCGCATGGCGTCTCCTTTGTGGTTTGACGCGCCCTTAGCCTTCTTCGTCATTCCCGCGAAAGCGGGAACCTTGTTTTTGTTTGGGGCTGGATCCCCACTTTCGCGGGGATGACGACCCGAGGGGTGGCGACTACATGTAACCCATGACCCAGCCCATCGGCGAATTGACGGACCGGATGCGGGAGATTTTCGGGCAGGTGGTCGAGGCCTATCTCGATCGCGGGCTTCCGGTCGGTTCCCGGGCGCTTGCGGGCTCGATCAGCCTTTCGCCGGCCTCGATTCGCGGGGTCATGCAGGAACTGGAAGAGCGCGGGCTGCTCACGCATCCGCACACTTCGGCCGGCCGAATCCCGACGGATAGCGGCCTGAGGTTGTTCGTCGACGGAATCATGCAGGCTTCAGCCCCGGACCCGCGGGAGAAGCGCGAGATCGAGCGCCGAATCGTTCGCGATCAGCCGATCGAGGACGCACTCGCCGCCGCATCGGCCGCGCTGTCGGGACTCTCGCAGGCGGCCGGCGTGGTGCTTGCGCCGAAGCGCGAGACGATTCTGAAGCAGCTGAGCTTCGTTCCTCTGAACCCGCGCCGCGCACTCGCAGTGCTGGTCGGCGCCGACGGCAGCGTCGAGAACCGGATCGTCTCGCTCGACGACACGACGTCGGCCGCCGCTCTCATGGAAGTGAGCAATTTCGTCAACGCACGGCTCGCCGGGCTGACCCTCGCCGAAGCGGAATCGCGCCTGCGGGCCGAGATTCGCGAGCGCAAGGAGGCGGTGGACGCCGCCGCTGCCGAACTGGTCGCGTCGGGGCTGGCTGCCTGGAGCCAGGATTATGCCCGGCGACCGGTGCTGATCGTCCGGGGTCAGGCCAACCTCATCGACGCAACCGCGGCCGAGGACCTGGAGCGCATCCGGCAATTGCTCGACGAGCTCGAGGAAGCGCAGGAGATCGTGCAGCTGCTTGAGGGTGCTCGGGACGCCCCCGGGTGCCGGATCTTTATCGGATCGGAGAATCGGATGTTCGCGCTTTCCGGCTCATCCGTCATCGCGGCGCCCTATCGCGGGAGCCATGGCGAGGTGGTCGGCGTTGTTGGGGTGATCGGTCCCACGCGGTTGAACTATGCGCGGGTGGTCCCCATGGTGGATTTCACGGCGAAAGCACTGACGAGATTGATGGCATGATGGAAACGGCCAAGGACGAAGACCAGCTTCACGAGAATGCCGAGGAGCTCCGCAAGGAGACTTCCGATGGCGCTCCCGAGGTCGCGGAACATGACCGCGTCGCGGAGCTGGAGGAACAGCTCGAGGAGGCAAACAAGAAGGCGCTTTACGCGGCAGCGGAGACACAGAACGTACGCCGCCGCCTCGAGCAGGAGCTTCAGCAGGCGACGAGCTATGCCGCCGCGGGATTCGCGCGCGACATGCTGGCGATCAAGGATCATCTCGACCGCGCGCTCGCGGCGGTGGGCGACGATCTGCGCGCCGACAAGACCGCCAGTCAGTTTCTCGACGGAATCGAAGCGACGTCGCGCGAACTCGACGCCGTGTTCCAGCGCAACGGAATTACGCGCATCAAGACCATTGGCGAGCAGCTCGATCCGCACCGGCACCAGGCGATGGTCGAAATCCCGAGCGCGGACGCGGAGCCAGGCACGATCGTCGAGGAAATGCAGGCCGGCTACATCATGAAGGACCGGCTGCTTCGGCCTGCGCTCGTCGGGGTGGCGAAGAGGCCCGACTAGCCGCTCAGCGGGAGAAAACGGCCCCGTGAGGCCGGCCCGCGCCGATCCAGCCGTGGGGCCACTTGCGCTCCGCGAAGCTGAAGCCGGGCAGCCCGTCCTCGCCGCGGAAGGCGGCATCGATGGAGAGGGCGCCGGTCGCCGGATCGAGCTTCAGCAGATAGGTGCGGTCACCCGCCCGCTCGGAAGTGATCACGATCCTGCCGGTCTTCCGATCCAGCCCGGTCCAGTGGGCGGCATAATCGGGGCTGATCACCAGCCGCGACGCTTCGCGCGGGTGAACGCCATCAGTCATGTCTAGCACGATGAAGCCGTGAATGTCGGGCACGCTCTCGATCAGATAATGGCCGGCGAAGGTCGGCACGCCGCACCAGCTGCCCGGGAAAGTGTAGACCAACTGGGCTTTGGGTTGATCGCTGTCCATTCCGGTGACCCGCTCGAGCCCGCACGCCAGAGTCTGGATGTAGGCGACGCCGTCGGGGCCGACGCGGACCTCTTCCGGGCTGAGATGCGCATAGAGCTGCTCACCTGGATCGAGCCGGAAGGTCTTAAGCAACTTCAGGTCCGACAATCGCCAGAGCTGGGCGGTATTGGACCGGAGCAGGCCATCGTTCTGCATCGGCGAATTGCTGACCAGCACCCGGTCGATGTTCGGCAGAACGGCCAGGCTGTAGGGCTGGAGCGCGGCGCCGGGAAGGGCCGCATCCGTGCTTCCGGCGGCGCGAATGGCGTGGCCCGATTCATCGATTTCGACCAGGCCGCCGGTGATCGCTCCGCTGCGCTCCGTCGCTCCGTCCATCATATTGCCGTGCATCGGCATGGCGCCTGATTTGTACTGGAAGGTCGCCAAAACATGGCCGTTGGGGAGGCGAACGAAGCTGTGCGGAAAGGCGAAACCGTCGAGGTCGGAAAATTCCGTCGCGACTTTCGGATGCAGCGGATCCCTGAGATCGAAGATGAAGGTGCGGCCGCTGTCGAAATCGTTGGCGAAGAGCATGCCGCTGGCGGGCATCTCATATTCGGTATGATGCGGCCTGACGCTCACCTGGTCCGTTGCGACGGAGGTGACGAGCCGCCCATAAGTTGAAGATGCAGGGTCGGCATCGATGACGGCGAGGAAATCCTTGCCGGCGCTCTTCTGATCGCCGCTCAGCACGAACAGATAATGGCCGCTGCGCTGTTCGGCGGACGAAGGAGCGGTGAGGGCGGCCGCAATGAGGATGAACAGCGTCGCCAGTCTTCCGAGCATGTCGATTTCCCCCATGGCGCTGCGCATCGGAGCAGCGGTTCAGCTTAGCACCGACCGGCTCAGAACGGGAAATAGGCCTGGATGGCGATCACCGCCGCGGCCCAGGTGATGAGGTTGAGCGGCAGGCCGACCTTCAGAAAGTCGCCGTAGGAATATCCGCCCATCTGATAGACCATGACGTTAGTCTGGTAGCCGAACGGTGTAGCGAAGGCCGCGCTTCCGGCGATCATCACGGCGACGAGGAACGGCCGCGGGCTGACGCCGAGCGCCTGGGCCAGAGCAACAGCCACGGGTGAGACGAGCACGGCCACGGTCGCGTTCGAGAGCAATTCGGTCAGGAACAACGTGGCTCCGTAGAGGCCGATAAGGGCGACGATCGGCGACACACCCATCAGCGAGCCGATCATTGCCCGAGTCGCTTCGTCCGCGAGCCCGGTCACTTCCAGGGCGATACCCAGCACGACCATACCGGCGATCAGGATCAGGATGTCGGGGCGTAGGCCGCGATAGGCCTCGTCCGCCGTGATGACTCGAAGAACGATCAGCAGCACCGCGCCGGCAAAAGCGCAGGCCGCGATCGGCGCGAGATTCAAGGTCGCCGCGGCGATAACGGCAACGAAAACCCCGGCCGAGAGGAGGGCCTTAGCCGGCTGTAGCGTTGGCGCGGATGCGAATGCGACGATGCTTCCGACCTGCGCGCCGGCGAGCCCGGGCTCGAACGAGTCGGACTGGGCTTTTTCTTCCTCCGGTTCCGAAGCCACCTTGCCCATCAGCCGCCCGCTGAAGAGGAGCAGGTAAAGGCCGCCGACCACCGCTACCGCGACGCCCACCGGAGTGATCTCGAACATCGAAAAGCGCGGCTGGCCCGCGACCACTGCCATGTCGCTGACCAACAGGTTGGTCGAAGTACCAATGAGCGTGCAGCAGCCGCCCAGAACTGCGGCATAGGAGAGCGGCATCAGGAACGCCTTGGGCGGCAAGTCGAGAGCCTTCGCAACGTCGCGCACGACCGGAGCGCCGAGCACGACGATCGGCGTGTTGTTGAGAAAGGCCGATGCAGTGCCCGCGAAGCCGATGAGTAGCCAGATGCCGGCCTTGCCGATGCGGTGGCACAAGGCCACGCCCTTGTGGATGGCGGCGTCGAGAAGGCCGGAGAGCTCCATTGCGTAGGCAATGACGAACAGCGAGGCGAGGGCGATGATCGCGGGGCTGGCGAAGGCGCCCTGAACCTCGACCGGCCGGACCGCGCCGGTGATGAGCAATACTGCCGCGCCGCACAGTGCCACAACGTCGGCGCGCGCCTTGTCGAGAATGAGCGCGGCGATGACGGCGACCAGCACGGCGAGGGTAACAAGCTGATCGAAGGTCATCGCTGGACGGCCGTTTCCCTGTTCTACTCGCGTGCCAGCGCTGCTTCTGGCACAGAGGGGCGATGGTGGACAGGCGCTTGGCCGTTTTGATCGGAACGTTTTCGCTGTTGGCGTTGGCGGCTGGATGCAAACGGCAACCGGCCGAGCCGCCGCAAAACGCCGCCGCGCCGCCGCCGGTTGCCCCGAAACCCGCGGTGCCGATTCCCTTGCCCAGGCCGAAGCTCGATCGGGAACAGATGATCTTCGCCGCGATGCGGGCCATGTCGGCAGCGGCGCTCGGGCAAGCCGACGTCGAAGGGCAGCAGTCGCTCAAGGGGCGCGAGTTCAAAATTCGACTGCGGTTCGGCTGTCCGGGCTTTCCGGCCAATCCCTCGCGGCGCTGGAGCTACGACGAGAAAACGGAGGTGCTCCGGGCGCACATCAGCGCCGATCTGTCGGCGACGAGCGTACCGGCGAGCGATCTCCTTCTCAAAGGTTATGAGGGCGTCGCCGGGTTCACCATCGACAAGCCGATGCTGCTTGCGGCTGGGTGCCCAGCCCCCGAATTTCGTTCGGCGCGCTGGGGTGGCCCGACGATCGCCATCGCCCAATTGTTCACGAGCAGGGATTCGCGGGTCCAGAGGCCGGAGCGATCCTACGAAATCACCAAGTCCGTCGCGCCTAACGCGCAGCCGAGTGCGGGTCTCGACCTGGTGATCGCCGGTCGTCTCGCCGAGCTCCCCGACGGGCGCGCCATCCATTGCGCCGCGGCGGAGGGGCCGCCGGTTTGCATCGTCTCAGCCAGGTTCGATCGGGTGGCCATCGAGAATCCCATGGACGGGACGGTCTTCGGTGAATGGAGCCAGTGGTAAGCCTCAGCTCGCGCTCAAATCAGAACGGCAGAAGTTGACGCGGCGGGGAAGATTGGTCCGTCGGAAGCCCGTGCTCTCCGAGGAAGATGTGGCGGACGATTTCGGCCTGCTGCTCGATCCCATAGCGGCTGAACGCCTTGCCGGGCTTCAACCGATAGCTGTAGCGGCAGAAGGGGTGCCGCATCAGCGGAAGGTAGAGCGGGCCGCCGTGTTGCGCCTGCCAGACGTGAGTCATTTCATGGATGAAGAAGCCCTGGCGGCCGAGCGGCTCTTTCGAGAAATCCTCCGACCAGCCGCCCGCGTCCGGGTGGAACCAGATGTCGCCGCACGGGGCCATCGCCGCGTTTCTCGGCTGAAACGGCCACCATTTACCCCTGACCAGCCTGACTTTCGAATAGTCGAGGGCGTCGCCGAAGACAGATCGCGCGAGAGCAATTTCGCCGGGTGTGAGATGCCGGGAGCGCATGCAGTCCGCGGTAGCGGCGGACGACTTGCTGCGCTACTTGCGGGCTTAACGGTGCATCGCTAGGGCAGCGGCAAAAGCAAAACGGAGGAAGCGTTCCATGAGCGAGACAGCCGATCGGGTGAAGAAGATCGTCGTCGAACATCTCGGTGTCGAGGCCGACAAGGTGACCGAAGATGCGAGCTTCATCGACGATCTCGGCGCCGATAGCCTGGACATCGTCGAGCTGGTCATGGCCTTCGAGGAAGAGTTTGGCGTGGAAATCCCCGACGACGCCGCCGAGAAGATCACGACGGTGCGCGACGCGATCGACTATATCGACCAGAACAAGGGCTGATCGGGAGACCGATTCTGCTGCTGAGTTGCGCCTTGAAAGGCGGCACGAACGGCTTCCCGAACACAAGCGGGAGGCCGTTTGTTTTGGTGAAATTGACTGGAGTTTAGATGATGCGTCGTGTCGTCGTGACAGGTCTGGGTCTGGTGACGCCGCTTGGCGGCGACGTCGAGACGAGCTGGAAGAACATCCTGGCGTCGAAGAGCGGCGCCGGAACAATCACGAGATTCGATGCCAGCGATCAGAAATGCCGCATCGCCTGCGAGGTGAAGCCGGCCGACCATGAATATGGCTTCGATCCGGGAAAGCGCGTCGACCATAAGACGCAGCGCCAGGTCGATCCGTTCATCATCTACGGGATCGACGCCGCCGGCCAGGCGATCGAGGATGCCGGCCTCGCCGACATGGACGAGGCGATGCGGCTGCGCGCGGGCGTGTCGATCGGCTCGGGCATCGGCGGCTTGCCGGGAATCGAGAAGGAGAGCGTCAATCTCCACGAAAACGGTCCGGGCCGGGTGAGCCCCCATTTCGTGCACGGGCGGCTGATCAATCTCATTTCCGGCCAGGTCTCGATCAAATACGGTTTGATGGGCCCCAATCACGCCGTGGTCACGGCCTGCTCGACCGGCGCCCATTCGATCGGCGACGCGGCCCGGATGATCAAGGACGGCGATGCCGACATCATGCTCGCGGGCGGCGCCGAGGCGACCATCTGCCCGATCGGGATCGCCGGTTTCGCCCAGGCGCGGGCGCTCAGCACCAATTTCAACGATCAGCCGGAAAAAGCCAGCCGGCCGTGGGACAGCGACCGCGACGGTTTCGTCATGGGCGAGGGGGCGGGCGTCGTCGTGCTGGAGGAATATGAGCATGCCAAGGCGCGCGGCGCGAAAATCTATGCGGAAGTGATCGGTTACGGGCTTTCGGGCGATGCCTATCATGTGACGGCGCCGCATCCGGAAGGATCGGGAGCCTACCGGTCGATGGAAATGGCGATCAGGAAGTCGGGCCTGCAGCCCTCCGACATCGATTATATCAACGCCCACGGCACTTCGACTCCGCTCGGCGACGAGCTTGAGCTCGGAGCGGTCAGGCGTCTGTTCGGCAATGCCATCGGGTCGCTTTCGATGAGCTCGACCAAGTCGGCGATCGGCCACTTGCTCGGCGGCGCCGGGGCGGTCGAGAGCATCTTCTGCATCCTGGCCATGCGCGACCAGATCGTCCCCCCGACGCTCAACCTCGACAATCCGAGCGAGGGTACCGAAGGTGTCGACCTGGTGCCGCACAAGGCGAAGGAGCGACCGGTGCGCGCGGTGCTCAACAACAGCTTCGGCTTCGGCGGGACCAATGCGAGCCTCATCATGAGGGCGGTGTGACCTCCTGCTCCCCGGCGAAAGCCGGGGTCCAGGAGCGCTCAAGCGCTGCTGCCGCAGCGCCCTGGGCGCCGGCTTTCGCCGGGGAACTCAATGGCTAAGCGCACTCTGCTCCTCAGGGTGGCCGCTGCGCTGATCCTTGCCGCGCTCGCGCTCATCTATGCTTTGTGGTGGGCGCCGGGTCCGAAAGCCGGCCCGCACGACATCATCGTCAAGGAAGGTTCGACGATCGGCTCGGTGTCGCGTCAGCTCCAGAAGGAGGGCGCGATTCCGGGAACCGCGCAGACCTACTACGTCATGGCGCGGTTGTTCGGTTCGAGCGATCCGATCCAGGCGGGCGAGTTCGAGATTCCGAAGGGAATGGGCGGTGCGTCGATCCTTGACCTGCTGCAGCACGGAAAACCGCTGCAGCGGCTGATCACCGTCACCGAAGGCATGCCATCGATCATCGTGCGGGAGAAGCTCGCGGAGAACCGCTTCCTGACAGGCCCGGTGCCCGAGGTCGCCGAGGGTTCGCTGCTTCCGGACAGCTATGGCTACCAGCGAGGAGAGGCGCGCGCCGCGGTCGTCAAGCGGATGCAGCAGGCGATGACCAAGGCGCTCGCGCAGCTCTGGCCCAAGCGCAGCACCGATTGTCCGCTCGCGACGCCGGAACAGGCGGTCATCCTCGCTTCGATCGTCGAGAAGGAGACGGGAAAGCCAAGCGAGCGGCCGATCGTCGCAGGGGTTTATTGCAACCGGCTGCGGATCGGTATGCCACTCCAGGCCGATCCGACGGTTATCTATCCCGTGACCAAGGGAAAGCCACTGGGCCGCCGCATTTTAAAATCGGAGCTGCACGCTCGGAACGGCTACAACACCTACGAACGCGCGGGCCTCCCGGAAGGCCCGATCGCCAATCCCGGCAAGGCGAGCATCGAAGCGGTGCTTCACCCGGCCGACACCAAGGCGCTATATTTCGTCGCCGACGGCACCGGCGGGCACGTCTTCGCCGAGACGCTCGCCGAGCAGCAGGCCAATGTCGCCAAATGGTATGCGATCCGCCGGCAGCGGGGGCAGATGTGAGCAACCGCGGGATCGGACGGGGCCGATTGTTCATGGGCGGGATATTGCTGTTCGGCGCGGTGATCGCCTGGGGAACGGCGTTCCTGATGAGTCCGCATGGCGATGTCGTGGCGGAGGGTACCGAGCACGTCCGGACATCGGTCGTGGTCTTTCTCCGGAACAGCGCGATCGGCACGCTGATTCTCTGCGCGCTGGCGGGCTGGCTGCTATTCCCGACCCGGCGGCCTCGCTGGCCGGCACGCGACTGGTCGATTGGGGCATTGATCGCGCTGATGGTCGTCACCAGCCTCTACGAGCTGGTATGGCTCCAGACTTCCGTGGTTCAGTAAGTCTTTAGAGTGTCGCTTCGGACATAACCGACACGACGCTCCTTTCCGGCATATCCCCACGCCCAGCCGAAGCTTTCGTCCAGCAAGTCGAACGGTTCGCCCGAGTCCAGCGCGCCGACGATCTCAGCATCCGCCGCGGGACGCAGCCGCAGTTCTGTCGCCGAAGCGATCGCGCGCAAAACGGGCTCGGCGAAGTGCGACGCGATAACTCGGCCGGCCAGGGCGACGTCGGCGAGGTCGGCGCGATAGGCGTTGAAGAGTGGGTCTGGCGGGTCGGACGGACCGGAAAGCGTAATTTCGTCAGCGCTGATGCGCGTAGGCCGGCGCCTGGCCGATGATGGGCCGCTGGCCCGCGGAGCTGTCGCTCTCGCGGAGGTTGCGCTTGAAGCCTTCAAGAAATTCCGTCCCGCTGCTGGTCCGGACAACGAAGACGTTGCGCCGGTCTTTCTGATCCCTCTCGCGGCGGAGATAGCCGAGCGCGCCGAGCGTATTCAAGGCGCGTGTGACGACGGGCTTCGAAACACCCAGAACCCGAGCGAGTCCGCGTACCGTATGCGGACCGGGGGTCAGATAGACGAGCATCAGCAAAGCCATCTGGCGATTGGTGAGATCGGGCTCGCCAGAGCGGACATAGGCGATGAGCGCCTTCATCCAGCCGGTCAGCGAAACCTCGCCCATCCCTGCAACTCTCCCGTGGCGGCCTAGCGTCCATTCTAAACCGGTAAGGCGGCGAATTGTTGCAGAGCCGTGACTGAACCGCCCTGAATTTTCGACCGACTGCGGTCTCAGACGCCGCCGTAACGTCGCTCCAGCATCGAGAAGACGGCCCGAAGACCAAGGGCTTCGCCGCCCTTCGGCCGCCCCGGTTTCTCGTGGTCACGCCAGGCGAAGGTGTCGAGATGCGCCCAGGAAATATCCTGCGGGACGAATTTCTTGAGAAACAAAGCGGCAATGATGCACCCGGCCATCGTCGAATTGGCGGCATTGGCGAAATCGGCGATGTCGCTCTTGAGCATGTCGTCATAGGCGTCCCACAGCGGCATCCGCCAGATCGGATCCTCGGCTTCGCGCGAAGCGGTGTCGAGATCGGCCGCGAGATCGTCGCCATTGGTGAAGGTCGCCGGGAGATCGGGGCCGAGCGCCACTCGCGCCGCGCCGGTCAGGGTTGCGAAATCGACGATCAGCTCGGGCTTGTCCTCGGCCGCTTTGGCCAGCGCATCGGCGAGGATCAGCCGGCCTTCCGCGTCGGTATTGTCGATCTCGACGAACATGCCCTTGCGCGATTTGACGATGTCGCCAGGACGGTAAGCGCTTGCCGAAACCGCATTTTCCACGGCGGGAATGAGGAGGTGGAGATGGATAGGCAACCGCTCGGCCATGATCAGCCACGCCAGCGCCAGCACGTGGGCCGCGCCGCCCATGTCCTTTTTCATGAGCCGCATGCCGCCTGGCTGTTTGAGGTCGAGACCGCCGCTGTCGAAGCAGACGCCCTTACCGACGAGCGCAACGCGCGGATGCTCGGGCTTGCCCCATTCGAGCTCAATCAGTCGCGGGGCGCGCTCGGCGGTTGCGGCTCCGCCGACGGCGGCGATCAGCGGATAACCCACCGAGAGCTCGTCACCGGACGTGACCCGTACCTGCGCCGCAGCTTCTGCCGCAATCTCGCGCACCGCTTGCTCGATCTCGGCCGGACCGAGGGCGCCGGCGGGCGTGTTGACGAGATCGCGCACGAGCGCGGTCGCTTCGGCGAGCCGAACGGTGTGATCGATCGTGGCAGCCTTGGCGGTCACCAGCACCCTCGGTCCGCGCTGAGGTTCGTCCTTTTTCGCGCGGTAGATGTCGAACCGGTGCTGAGCGAGCAGCCAGCCGAGAGCGGCCTTGCCAGGCTCACCCGAGGCAAGCTTGTAGGCGCCCTCAGGCAGCTTCCCGGCGAGCGCCGCGAGGCTCCAGGGAGAAAGGGCGGCAACGTCCTTGACAGCGGCCACCACCTCGAACTCGCCGCCGCGCGGCAGGATCACAAACGTGTCCGCTGCCTTCCCGTCGAACCGGTGTACCTCGATGAGCGCGCGATCCTCGGGCGGGCGGCCCTTCAGCCAATCGTCGATGCTCGTCTTGTCGACGAGGTGGATGGGGCGTGCGTTCTGGCCGCGATCGGCCGCAAGGAGGGAAGCGAATTCAGTCATGAGCGGCCCTTAGCGGACCGGGCGCGAGAGTCCCATATTCACCAGGCGCGCATTTCGTCCGGAAGCGAGGGCTTGAGAATCGGTCTCGGCGGAAGGTGCAACGACCGGCGACCGGCTCCGATCAGCAATTCGCTGTGCCGCTGCACGGCCCGTTCCCACCGGCGCTCGACAGCCCAGTACAGGAAAGCGGCGAGCGCGGTGACGATCAGGAAGGCCGCGGCCAGGCGGAAATCGATACCGAAGGGGAGCGCCCGGATGAGTGCATATCCGATGTTCTCGTGAAGCAAGTACAGTGAGTAACTGATCAGGCCGATGAAAGTGATGGCCTTGGGGATCCGGAGCCAGCTCATCCTCAGGACAGCGAAGGCGGCAGCGCCAATGATCGGACCGAGCGCGGGCCCGTCGCTGAACCGGGGGCTGATGAAGAGCAGGATGCAAGTGATCAGCGCCATGGAATAGGCTTGGGAGCGATCCAGTCGCGTCCATTCCCAGGCGAGAATGCCGGCAAGGAAGCAAGGCGCGTAGTCAGCGATGAGCAGCTGATCGGTGATGGAGGAATATTCGCCCGCGAGACGGCCGGCGGCGCCAATCGCGCACACAGTCAGCCACGCCACCGAAATGTTGCGGCCGCGCATCGCATAATAGATGAGACCGATGAGGAAGTAGAATTTCAGTTCGACGACCAGCGACCAATAAGCGCCGTCGACCTGCGGCCAATGCGGGATGATGTTGAACCACAGCATGTTCGAAATCGCGATTGCCCAGCTGGTCGAGAGTCCGGGAAGGTCCGCAACCATCATCGTAGCCGCCGTGATGACGATCGCGACCACATAGGCTGGCTGGAGGCGCGCGATTCGGCGAGCCCAGAAATTCTCGAGACTGCTCGAGCCGTCGAGAGTCATGAAGATGCAAAAGCCACTGACGGTGAAGAAGAGATCGACGCCGTGCCGTCCCCACGGGAAGGTGAACGGCATCTCGGCGGCCTGGTAGAAGTCGGCGGGACGGCGCGTCGTGTAATGATACAGAATGACCGCCACTATGGCGATCGCGCGCAGCAGATCGATGTTGTCCAGCCTCGGCTTCGGGCGGTGCGACTGAAAGGCGCTCTCACGCTGGCGGCTCGCGGTGCCGACCGGATGGTCGCCCGAGTGCCTGCCGACCTTCGGTGAGAGCCTGTCGAATTTCACCTAGCAACCGCCCCATGCCGCTTACATGCACGTCGGAGGCGAACTTCACGCCTGAGGTCCCGGCCGGAAAGTTAAGCTTTCCCAATGTTTCGCACTGTCCCGAAAGTGGACGGCGGGCCGCGCCGCTCACTCAGGCGATCCCAATCGGTCGCCGTCCCGGGCGCGAGCTTGGGAGATTGTATAAACGCAGCAATCGGGCGCCAACGCGCGGTCGCGGATAGAGCGAGTCCCCCTGTAAACGAGTAGAGGACTGCAAAAAATGTATAAGTTGCACCTAGTTGCCGCCGTAGCCCTGGCCGGCTTCGGAACGGTCGCGGTGGCGTCAAACGCACCGGCACCAAAGATTTCAAAGGCACGCGCGGAGCAGATGGCGCTCAAGCTTGCGCCGGGCAAAATCATCTCTAGCGAATATGAACATGAGGGCGGCGTCTGGCGCTGGTCCTTCGATATTCAGCAGAAGGGCCATGTCCAGGAAATCGGAATCGATGGCCTCACTGGCAAAGTCGTGGAAAACAAGTCCGAGGGCAAGGTTGACCGCGACTAGGAAGGAGCATCGTCAGAGGTGAGGATTCTCGTCGCCGAAGACGATCATGACACGGCCGAGTTCGTGCGTCGGGGGCTGCGCGAACTCGGTCACAACGTCGTGCTTACCTCGGACGGTCTCGATGCCTTGCATGTTCTCTCGACCGAGCAGGTGGATGTCGCGATCCTGGACCGGATGCTGCCGCGTCTCGACGGTCTGTCGATCGTCCGCCGGGCGCGGGCGGCGGAGATCGACGTCCCGGTCTTGATGCTGACAGCGCTGGGCCGGATCGAGGATCGCGTTTCGGGGCTGGAGGCCGGCTCCGACGATTATCTGGTCAAACCATTCGCCTTCTCGGAACTCGCGGCGCGGGTGAACGCCCTCGCGCGCCGAAAGCCGCTGCAGGCCGAGCCGACACAGCTTGAACGATGCGGAATCTTGATGGACCTGCTGAAGCGCCAGCTGTTTCGGGACGGCGCGCCCATTTTGCTCCAGCCGCGCGAGTTCCGGATCCTGGAGGAACTGATGCGCGAGGAAGGGAAGGTCGTCACCAGGACGATGCTGCTCGAGCGGGTCTGGAACTATCATTTCGACCCCCAGACCAATATCGTCGAGACGCATATCAGCCGGTTGCGGTCGAAGCTGAACGAGGGGGGCAAGCCCGATTTGATCGAGACTGTCCGCGGGGTCGGTTACCGGATTGCCGGCGATGCGTAGGTGGCGGTCGAGCGCCGCGTACCGAATCGCGTTCGTCAACTTCGGCGCCTATGCGACGGGGCTAGCCGTCCTTGGCGTCGTCGTGTTCGCGGCGATGCATGTTGCATTCTCCCGTCAACTGAATTCGATGGTACGGGAAAATGCGAGAATCCTGCAGAATGAATATACGAGCGGCGGCGAGAGGGAACTGGCCGAAGCGATCGCCGTTCGCGAAAAATCGAGATTGCCGACCCGGATGCTCTACGGCGTCTTCACGCCGGACGGACGCCGCATTTACGGATCGCTGGCAATCGAGCGGCCGCCGCTAGGCAATCGTTCGATCGTCTTCGAGGACCCCAAGGAAGGTCCCGACGCGGCTCGCGCGATGACCATCGATCTTGCGCCTGACCGCCGTCTCGTCGTCGCCGTGGACAGCGACTGGCTCGAGAAGGTCGAGCGGCTCATGATCGCCATATTCACCATTGCCTTCCTCGGATCGGTCTTCGTGGGATTCGGCGGAGCGGTGATCCTCGGGTCCTATCTGCAGCGGCGCATTCAGTCGATCAGCAACTCGGCCGAGGCGATCATCCGGGGCGACATCCGCCGGAGAATGCCGGTCGGCACGCGAAGGGATGAGTTCGACCAGCTCGCGGCGACGCTCAACCGCATGCTCGACCGTATCGAGGGGCTGCTCAATAATCTGCGACAGGTGTCGGGTGACATCGCGCATGATTTGCGAACGCCGCTCGCGCGGCTACGCAACCGCCTCGAGCAGAGCGCGCAAGAGACGCGTGGCGACGATCTGCTGATCGCCGACGCGATCCACCAGCTCGACGAAGTGCTGTCGCTGTTCGCGGCAATTCTTCGGGTCGCGGAGGTGGAAAGCGGCGAAACCAAGCAGTTCTTCGCGGCCGTGGACATAAGCGCTTTGCTGACGGAAGTGGCGGAGAGTTACGCGCTCGCGTTCGAGGACCAGGGGCGGGCTTTCCTATGGTCGATCGAACCCGGTCTAACGGTGGAGGGCGATCGGGAATTACTGGCCCAGGCCGTGGTCAACCTCCTCGAGAATGCGCAGCGGCATACGCCCGACGACGCGGTCGTGCGGCTGACGGTGTCATCCTCGGGAAATAGCGTGAACCTTCAGGTCATGGATAACGGACCTGGCGTGCCGAAAGCTGACCTGGGCCGGATCACGAAGCGCTTCGCGAGGCTCGAGAGCAGCCGCAATACCGCGGGCCACGGCCTCGGCCTCAGTCTCGTCAGCGCGGTCGCGAAGCTCCATGGCGGACAGCTCATTCTGAGGAACTGCTCGCCGGGGCTCTCGGCGGTGATCGAGATTCCGCAGATCCGCGCTCCCGCTGTGGATTCGGACTCCCGTTCCGGGATGACAACAGAGGAGATGGAGGCCGGATGACCGACGCACGGACCGCCCGCGACATACTTACCAAGGTTCCGGCGGTCACGCTCGGTTTCTGGATCATCAAAATCCTCGCGACCACGCTGGGTGAAACGGGCGGCGACACGGTGACCATGACCTGGCTCGGTGAAACGACCGATCACGCCGTGCCGAACGGTTATCTGATCGGAACGGCGATCTTCGGATTCTTGCTGGTCGTGCTCATCTGGGCGCAGATCAGGGCCAGCAGATTCAATCCCTGGCTTTATTGGGCGACGATTGTCGCATCGACGACCTGCGGTACCACGCTGGCCGATTTCGCCGACCGCTCGCTCGGCATCGGCTATCCGGGCGGCTCGCTGCTGCTGCTCGCCTGCGTGCTGCTCTCGCTTTTCACCTGGTACAAGGCGCTCGGGAGTGTCGACGTGAACACCGTCACTGAGCCGCGGGAAGAAGTCTTTTATTGGATCACGATCACCTTTTCGCAAACGCTCGGCACGGCACTAGGCGACTGGATCGCCGATGCGGGGCTCGGTTATTCCGGCGGAGCGCTGGTGTTCGGTGCCGGACTGCTCATCCTCGCAATCCTCTATTTTGCCACGAACGCGAACCGCGTCTTTCTGTTCTGGGCCGCTTTCATTCTCACCCGGCCGCTTGGCGCCACGGTCGGCGATTTCCTCGACAAACCGGTCGCGAAGGGCGGGCTGGAATGGAGCCGACCGCTGGCGTCCGCAGTGCTGGCGGCGATCATCGTCGTGCTCGTGCTTTTGCTGCCGCAGCGGCCCGGCCGGCATCCGGGACAGACGGAAGCGGAAGCAAGAACGTGACAGTCGGGCGAGCGCGGCCCGTCCGGTTCATTGGTCCTTTGTAATGCATATTGGCCCCTTGTAACTTGAGGGCTCTGCTCGGGTGACAACACTCCGTCGCGCTCGCTCAGGCGCCGGAGAGATTCCTTGTCGTTCGAAAAGCTGTCGACGAAATACGTCGGACAAATCGCCGAACAATATGACCGCGTGCGCGCTGGCAGAACCTGGGACGCAGAGCATCGTGCGATCCGACAGCTTCTTGCTTATGCTCGTAGGGGTTCCGCCATCCTCGACAGCCCCGTCGGGACCGGACGCCTGTTTCCGTATTTCGACGCACGCGGGTTGGACATCTGCGGCGTGGACGTTTCGTCCGACATGCTCGCCAAGGCGCGGGAGAGGGCGGACTCGATTGGCTGTCACGTCCGGCTCGAGCAATGCGATATTCGGTCTGTTCCCCATCCCGACGATTCATTCGATCTTGTCGTCTGTCTTCGGTTTCTCAACATGGTCGATGCGAACGGGCTGAAGCTGGTCCTCGCCGAGCTGGCGCGTCTCAGCCGCGACAAGTTGCTTATCGGAATAAGGTACGTATCGCCGTTGACGGACGTACGCCCCTTGCCCTGGGACATTCTGCGGCTGGCGTTCCGACCGATTCAGTTTGTTCGTTCGCTCGGCCGCGCCTGGCTTGGCCCGCGCAGCGACGTCGTGGTTCATGACAAACGGTTAATTGTCCAGCTACTGCAAGAAGTTGGCATGCAGCTCCTGGATACGCGCTATGTGGATCGCCGATGGGACAATACGGATTACGTATTGTGGCTGTTGGAGAAGCAGCCCGACGCCCGGGATCGAGAGGAACGCTTGGCATCGGTCGTCAACATCGCATGCCTTCCCCCCTCGCCGAACGCTCATTCCCCGGGCGAAACGAGAAACTGCTCGATGCGTCCGTTCGCGCCCGGCTCGTAGAAGGTCGATAGCGACAGCGCCCGGGTCGGATATTCGATTGAATAACCCTGGATGACAAAGCCGCCGCGAAGCACCGACTTCCCGCTCGGCTCGAAGCTGATCGGATCGCCAAGCGGCGCCAGGCTCGAATGGAAATCGGCGATCGCCTGGGACGTGAAATAGAAATTGGCGTTGGCGGTGAGGAGCGCGCGGTCGAGCTTTCCGGCGCGAAGCTCGTCGAACACCGTGCGTGCGCGCTCCGTCTGAACGGCGGCGACGGCGTCCTGCGACGGCGTCGGAAGGACGATCTGCGCGATCTCGCGCGCCATGTCGACGTAGGCGCTCCCGGTGTTCCAGCTGTTCGTCAGCACGACGACGGCCGCGCGTTGAGCGGGATAGACGGTGTTGATCGAGAGAAAGCCCACGGCTTCGCCGGTGTGGGTAATGCGGCGCGGGTCGGTGCGGATCGAAACTCCGAGACCGTAGCCGGTCCCCTTGCCGTCGTTCAGCTTCACCTCGGTTTCCTGCGCCTGCCAGTCGTCGGCGGGGACGACGGTGCGGTCGATCCGCGCGATGTCCCATTTCGCGAGGTCGGCGGCGGTCATCGACAGCTCACCCGCGGCATAAAGCCAGCCGCTGGCGGGCGGCTTTTGCAGCCGGATCGGGCCGAGCGCGTAGCGGGTGTAGGGCGCCGGAAAAGCAGGCGTGTTGGTCGTGTCCTGATCGCGAACGCTGGTCATTCCGAGCGGCTTGAAAATCTTGCGCTGGAGATAGGTCAGGAGCGGCTCGCCGCTGACCTTCTCGGCGATCATCCCGGCGACGACATAGCCCGTGTTCGAATATTGCCACTGGTCGCCGGGCTGGAAGTTGAGCGGCTTCTTCGCCCATTTGTCGACGATGTGCTGTGGCGTGGTCGGCACATCCATGTCCGAGAACATGTAATCCTGCGGCCAGAAATCCTCGATGCCGGAGGTGTGGCTGAGGAGCTGGCGGATCGTGATCTTGTCGCCCTCGGTGACGCCGGGAATGTATTTCGACACGGGGTCGTCGAGGCTGAGCTTGCCTTCGTCCTCGAGCAGCAGCAGAGCCATCGCCGTGAACTGCTTCGAGTTGGACGCAATCTGATAGGGCAGCGAGGGGTTCGCCGGCAGCGTCTCGTTGGCTTTGCCCCAGGCCTTGTCGAGAACGATCTTGCCGTCACGGACGACGGCGATTTCGGCCGACGGAACGCCGGATTTCGCGAGCGTCATAGTGACGAGCTTGTCGATCTTCGCGGTTTCTGCCGGGGTGAGCGGCTGGGCCGTTGCGGGAATGGCTAAAAGCGCGAGCAGGGCGGAGGCGTACTTGAGCATCGCTCCAGCCTAGCCGCGGCGCTTCAGCAGTAAAGCGGGATTGTAATGAAATCCGCAGAACTCCCAGCTTTCATGGCGCATCTATTGATGGAACGCCGCGGCTCGACGGACCGTTACGGGGACGCGACGCGACATGGGAGACACGGCATGAGAGGCGGCTGGGCGGCGACGATTCTCGCAATCATCATGGCGATCATCGGGATCGTTCTGCTGGCTGGCGGCGTGTGGCTCGCATTGCTCGGCGGGTCGATTTTCTATCTCATCGCGGGCGTCGCTTTGCTCGCGTCGGCCTGGTTCCTGTTCCGCGGACGGTTACTCGGCGGGTGGATCTACATCGCACTGTTCATCCTCAGCGCGATCTGGGGATTTGCCGAATCGCGCGGCAATCCCTGGGCGATGGTGCCGTGGCTGATCGCGCCGCTGATGATCCTTATTCTTGTGCTGCTGGTGATGCCGACTCTCACCGCTGCCGCGAACCGGTGGAAGCTCGCGGGAGGCGGCATCGCCCTCGGCGTCATTTTCGTCGCGGCGAGCTTCGCGATCCTGGGTACGACCGGCGGCTCCGCTGCCCTCGCTCTTCCCGCGCAGGCTTCGCCCGGGATGGTCGATCCGTCGCTAAGGACGACGGGAGCCGACTGGCCCGATTACGGCGGCACCAACGCCGCGTGGCGCTACTCGCCGCTGACGCAGATCACGCCGGACAACGTAGGCAAGCTCCGGAGGGTATGGGAAGTCCACACCGGCGGGCTTCCGACCAATCCCGATTATCTGAAACTCTATGGGACCGAAAACACGCCGCTCAAGGTTGGCAACCTGCTCTACACCTGCACCGCGAAGAACATCATCATCGCTCTCGACGCGGCGACTGGAAAGCCGGTGTGGCGCGTGGACCCGCATGTGCCGGACAAGTGGATTCCGTACACGACCGCGTGCCGCGGACTCGCTTATTACGAGGTGCCCGGGGAGGCCGCCGGGACGCTTTGCGCGAAGCGGATCATCGAAGGGACGCTGGATTCGCGGTTGCTCGCCGTCGACGCGCTCACCGGCAAGCCGTGCACCGACTTCAACGGCACGGGTCAGCAGGACACGAAGATCGGGATGGGGCCGGTCTATCCGGGACTCGCGTCGATCAACTCGGCGCCGACGATCGTGCGCGGAATCGTCGTCGTCCCGCACCAGATCCTCGACGGGCAATGCCGCTGCTCGCCTTCCGGGGTGATTCAGGGCTTCGACGCCAAAACCGGCAAGCTTGCCTGGGCATGGGACGTCGAGCATCCCGAATGGACCGGCTACCCGCCGGCGGGGCAGACGTGGGCCAAGGCCACGCCGAACAGCTGGATGAGCAGCTCGGGGGACGAGAAGCTCGGTCTCGTCTACCTCCCGATGGGCAATTACGCCGCCGACTATATCTCGACCGGCCGCCCGCCTCGCTCGAACCAAGTGTCGAGCTCGATCGTCGCGATCGACGTCACCACCGGCAAGCCGCGCTGGGTGTTCCAGATGGTGAAGAAGGACGTGTGGGATTATGATGTCGGCAGCCAGCCCTCACTAATTGACTATAAGGGAACGCCGGCGCTGCTGGTCGCGTCAAAGCAGGGCGATCTTTACGTCCTCGACAGAGCGACGGGGAAGTCATTGGCGCCCATCGGATCGATCGCGGCGCCTCCAGGCGGCGTGGAGCCGACCGAGCGTGTGCCGCGCCAGATCGTCTCGCTTTGGCATACGCTGAAATTTCCGAACCTGGTCGAATCCGACATGTGGGGCATGTCGCCGATCGACCAGATGATTTGCCGAATCCAGTTCCGCCAGGCGGACTATCGCGGCGAATTCACTCCGCCGCGGGCCGACAAATACACGATCCAATATCCGGGATACAACGGCGGCAACGACTGGGGCAGCCTGTCCATCGACCCGATCCGCGGGGTCGCGATCGCCAATTACAACAACATGCCCAATTATGTGCGGCTGATGCCACGCGCGCTGGCAAACAAGAGGGGCATCAAGCCCCGCTTTGCGACGGATATCGCTTCGACCCAGCAACATGCGGTCGACCCACAATGGGGCGTGCCTTACGCGGTCCACGTCAATGCCGGCTGGCGGATGCCGTTCACCAAGCTCCTGTGCACGCGGCCGCCCTATGGCGGCATCCGGGCGATCGACATCGCGACGGGCAAGACGATCTGGGACCGCCCGCTCGGCACGGCGCGGCGCAACGGGCCGTTCAACATGCCGACCTTCCTGCCGTTCGCAATCGGCACGCCCAACAACGGCGGCGCGGTGACTACGGCGAGCGGGCTGATCTTCATCGCCGCCGCGACGGACGATCTGCTGCGGGCGATCGACGAGCGAACGGGCAAGGTCCTTTGGTCAATTCCCTTGCCCGCGGGCGGACAGGCGACTCCGATCGTCTATCAGCAGGACGGGCGCGAATATCTGGTGATGTTCGCCGGCGGCCATCATTTCATGGAAACGCCCGAAGGCGATAGCGTAATCGCTTACGCGCTGCCGACCTAAGGCCGGATCGCCACCTGCTGGACCCATCCGGGCGCGGTGCGGAGGCGTCTGGCGCGCCTTGTTTTGAGCCCAGCCGATCCCTGCCACTCCCGCATTTCGGTGACCGTCCAGGTGCGAACGCCCAGGCGGCTTTGCATAGCGAAATACAGGCCCAGGAGCGCGGGGATTTGACCCGCCCGCCCGGGGCGCTCAGCCCGCGCCGGCTCCTGAATTACGAAAATCCCGCGCGGCTTCAGTGCCCGCGCAACGCGCCGCGCGAGATCGAGGTTCTGCGCAGCATCGAGATGGTGCGCGAGATTCGACATCAGCACGAGATCGTATTGCTCGACCCCAAGATCGGCGCTGACGGCGTCGCCGGCACGGTGGACGAGCCGGTCGCCGAGGCCTTCGGCGGCAAGCAGGGGCGCCGCCGCCTCGATCGCCTCCGGCAGGTCGATGATCTCTCCGCTGAGACCGGGATGACGGCGACAGATTTCGGCAGCGAAATGCCCGTGCGAGCCGCCTAGGTCCAGCATCCTGCGCGCGCCGCTCGGCACCTGGATGTGCCGCGCCGCCTCGCTCCCCGCGATTCCCGCCAGGGCGCGCATGCCGCGATGGTACAGGTCGCGTTCCTCGACCGTCATGGCATCGTGAAAATCGAGCGGCCGCCCGCTGCGCACGAACTCTTCCAGCGTTTCCAGCCAGCGCCACTCGGCGATTTGCAGGAGAAGCTTGTCGCGCACCGACGAGGAGCCGTCGGCGAGCAGCCACCGCCGTGCGGCTCGGGTGAGATCGAAGCGGCCGTTCCGGAAGGTCAGATAGCCGCAAGCGGCTAGGGCATCCGTGAGAAGCGCTGTAGCGACGGGGTCGGAGCCGCATTTGGCGGCAATCTCGTCGGCAGTAAGCGCGCCGGAAGCGAGCGCGTCGAATAATTTGAGCTCGGCGCCGGCCATGATCGTGCGAGCAAGCAACATGCCGGCATGCGTATCGACCAGCGGGCGAGGCGCCAGGTCGAGCCTGAGCGCCAACCATTCGAGCGCGGACTCGGGAATCGCGCCAATTTTCATGAATGGCGCAACGGATGGCGGTGTGGGGCGTTGCCGGCGCCGCAGGGAAAGCTATCAACGGGCAGTCCGGTGCCGCTCAGATACGCCACGCCTTTCGCCTTCCTCGCGCTCCTGCCGCTCGGCGGCTGGCTGGGCGGAGCGTGGACGTTCCTTGCAGTAGTCGCAACCCCGATTTGTCTCGTCGGCTTCGACGTGGCTTTGGGGAGCGACGAGCCGGGCGGCCGTTCGGCGAATGGCTCCACCCCGCGATGGCTGCCGAGGGCTTATATCGTTCTGCAACTCGCCGCGATCGCCTGGGCTGCAATTCTGGTGGCGAATCCCGCGACCGGCATTCTCGAAACGATCGGCCTGACAGTCTCCACAGGTGTCCTCACCGGCGTGTTCGGATTCGTCGCCGCCCACGAAATGATCCACAGCCGCGATCGCAAGGAGCGGGCGCTCGGCCTCGTGCTCCTCGGAAGCGTTTTCTACATGCATTTCCGAATCTCGCATGTGTACGGGCACCACCGGCGGGCGGCGACGATGCACGATCCGGCGACCGCTCGGCTCGGCGAAAGCCTCTATGCCTTTCTGCCGCGCTCCGTCGCCGGGCAGTTCCGCGAAGCGTGGAGCTTCGAGGCGCGGCGGCGCGGGAATCGCATGGTCCGTTATTTGGCGGTCGAGGCCCTTTTCCTGCTGGCGGTCGCACTTGCCAGCTGGCGCGCGCTGGCCTTTTTGGCCGCGGTTGCGTGCATCGCCGTCGCGCTGCTCGAGAGCTTCAATTACGTCGCGCATTACGGGCTGGTCCGACGCATCGGACCAAACGGCCGGCCGGAGCGCCTCGCCCAACGCCATAGCTGGAACAGCGGGCGACGGATGAACAATGCGTCGCTGTTCAACATGGGCCGTCACAGCGACCACCATCGGGCGATGACGCGATCCTATGAGGGGCTGGGGCCGGTGTCCGCCGAATCCGAATTGCCGTCAGGCTATGCAGCCGCGCTGCTTACCGCGCTCGTTCCGCCTCTTTGGCGACGGGTGATGGATCCGCGCGCCCAGGCGGCGATGGAGCAGGCCTAGACCGGCGCGCCGTACAAATCGTGCTCGTCGGACTCTTCGACGTTCACCGATACAATATCGCCGGACTTCAGGCCGCCCGCGTCGCGCAGGTGGACTTCGCCGTCGATCTCGGGCGCGTCGGCTTTCGAGCGGCCGGTTGCGCCGCCGGTCTCGGCATCGACCGCATCAATCAGCACGTCGATGGTCGTGCCGACCTTCTTCGCCAGCTTTTCGGCCGAGATGTGCGCGGACAGCGCCATCACGCGCTCGTATCGTTCCTGCTTCACGTCCTCTGGCACCTGCTCGTCCATCGAGGTCGCGGGGGCGCCTTCGACGGCCTCGAACTTGAACGCACCGACGCGGTCGAGCTGCGCTTCTTCGAGCCAGCTGAGAAGGTAAGCGAAATCCTCGTCCGTCTCACCGGGGAAGCCGACGACGAAGGTCGAGCGGATCGCGAGATCGGGGACCTGCTCGCGCCACGAACGGATGCGCTGGAGCACCTTCGCATCGTTCGCCGGGCGGCGCATCGCGCGCAGCACCTTGGGTGACGCGTGCTGGAACGGGATGTCGAGATAAGGGAGGATCTTTCCCTCGGCCATCAGCGGAATGACGTTGTCGACGTGCGGATAGGGGTAGACGTAGTGGAGCCGGACCCAGGCCCCGAGCTCGCCCATCGCGGCGGCAAGGTCGGTCATGTGCGCGCGGACGTCGCCACCGTTCCACGGCCAGGCCTTGTGGCGGAGATCGACGCCGTATGCCGAGGTGTCCTGACTGATGACCAGCAGTTCCTTCGTTCCCGCCGCGACGAGCTTCTCGGCCTCGCGCAAGATCGCGTCGGGGCGGCGGCTGACGAGATCGCCGCGAAGGTGCGGGATGATGCAAAAGGCGCAGCGGTGATTGCAGCCCTCGGAAACCTTCAGATAGCTGTAGTGGCGCGGAGTCAGCTTGAGGCCGGCCTCCGGCACCAGATCGATGAAGGGCGAGGGAATCGGCGGCGCGGCGTCGTGCACCGCGGCGACGACTTCCTCGTATTGCTGCGGGCCGGTGACGGCGAGTACGTCCGGGAAGCGTGTGCGGATGACGTCGGCTTCCTTGCCCATGCAGCCGGTGACGACCACGCGCCCATTCTCGGCGATCGCCTCGCCGATTGCTTCCAGGCTCTCCTCCTTCGCCGAGTCGAGGAACCCGCAGGTGTTGACCAGCACCACGTCGGCGCCCGCGTAATCGGGCGACATGTCGTAACCGTCTGAGCGCAGCTTGGTCATGATCCGCTCGCTGTCGACCAGATTCTTGGGACAGCCGAGCGACACCAGGCCCACGCGCGGGGGCTTCGGGAGAGTAGTCGTATTCATGAGAGGCGCGCCAGGTAGGGACGATTTCAGGCGAAATCGAGGCCTGTGTTCCGACGGGTGTCGCGGGCGCCGATTTTGAGTTCGTCCGCGGTCCGTGACATAGCT